>JAEZOU010000049.1 GCA_023413895.1 Bacteroidota bacterium
GTGATAGGATTACTACTAAATGAAAAGCGTAATGACTGTAATGCCTTCATGATTGATTCACGCAGGGATGGTGAACCGCAATTTCCTATTACTGATTTAGCTAAACATTCTACAAATTCGCGCAGGCAACTGGTTTTGTACAAATCAACATAAACACAATATGCTTCTTGTTGAGGAACTTGCGCGAAAAGATGACCAATCAGTCCTGTTTTACCCATGCGTCGAGGACTAATCAGTACTACATTTCGCTCATTTTGGAGTGCAGAATGTAATTGTGCAGTTTCTGTCTCTCTATCACAAAAATAGTTTTTTGATACATAACCGCTAATCAAAAATGGGTTTTTAGGAGTTTTTTTGCTCATACAACTAATTGATTATTATAAAATTATATATAGCGAAAAAGTTGCTACAATTTTTTCGCTGCAAAGGTAATAATTTTCTGCGATATATACAAATAATTATATCAAAAAGTGCAGAAATCCGCAAATTTATTTTAACAAAAAAAACTCTGACCCCGAAATTTATTTCGCTGAAATACCCTCTGACCCTGAAATTTGGAATCTACAAATTACCGAATTGATGCAATTTTCTATGATTTTGCAGAAACTGGCAAAATGTGGTTATGGAAGTGGCCTACGAGGTTAATATAATAATGGAGTGGAGAAATATTCGGCAGGATGCACGTCTGCATCTATCTTTATTTCTTCCTTTTCTATATATCTTAATATGCTATTTGACACTGCAGTATCTGGATATGCTTCCCCTGACATGCTGAACCATCGCAAATAATCTTTCAACATATAGACATCTGGATATATCTGCTGAAGCAAATCATGTCTATCTGCTATTTTATTAAATATCCTCTTCGAGCGTTTCCATGGTTCACACATCACATATATATTAAAATATGGATCTACATTCCTATTATGAACATAGCGCTGCGAAATAGCATATCGAAGTACAACTACCAATTCTTCATCGGTAGCGTTACTCAATAAACTATCAAATCGTTGGCATTCTGCACGATACCTCAACTGTTCTCCCATTGGACTAATAGCAGTAATCAGAAACAGTAGCACATTACAACCCACGATACTAATGATAACAATTAGTAATGTCTTATATTTTTGTTTCATGAGTTTCTTATTGTTTTAGTAATAACTTTCCATAACTGTTCAGGAAACATATCGATACTGTCCCCAAAAGTGTGTAAAAATTGTTTGTGCAAAGATATATTTTTTTTGACATTTGCGAGTAATTTTATAATTTTTTATGCTTTGAAGTGTGTTTTCACTTCGGCCAGCCTCCGTTTCATCACACTTCAAAGCTAATCCCACCGAAAGTGTTGTTGCTCGTGAACAAAAGCAGTAATCGGGTAGTTGTAGCTGCTCATTTCCGTAGCGACACCATATAAAAGTATTTGTCCCGCTTCCACATTGGGCAAAGCACCGCGAACTTTCAGGCTCTTAAACGTTTTGTTTAAGCGTTCAATCCAGTTGGTCGTGTAAATCATGGATCTGATGTTGTAGTTGTATTTCATATAGGTGAAATGAAGTACTAAACGCTCGTTTTGGAGTTTGCTTGACAGCCAAGGATATTGGCTTTTCCTTTCGGGCATAATCGAACATACGGCTTACTTGGCTGGTGCTGTATTTCTTGCCGTATAACTTCTCAAACACTTCGCCAACATCCTGCGTGGTCAACCCTTTTCGATATAAACTATATGCAACTCTTTGAGTCTCTTCCTGTTGACCCTTCAAAAGTGCCAAAATCATTGGATAAAAATTGCCGTTTCGCATCTTTGGAACTTGTAATTCCAACAGTTTTCCACTGCCGTAAATCTTTCGGTAACGATAGCCATTGCTGTAATCCAAGTAATTTTCATTGTGGATTTCGCGTTCCGATTTCATTAAAATTTCGAGACATTTCTTCAAAATCTCTTCCAATCCTGCTCCGTTGAGCAATTCGTGTTCTAAAATTTCGTGCTTTTGCGCTTGTGTAATTTCCTTTCCATTTGTTTAATTTTTTAGTTTTGCAAATATATCATATTTGCTGGAAATTACACACTTTTTGGGATACTACCGCAACAAGTGTCAACAGGTGGTATATAAGTCCCTGTAAATTTACACCAATAAAATTCTATAAAGCAAACAAATCATCCATTGTAAGTTGGATATGGATGTTATTTGCCCATTGGTTGCGCTTCAATCCATATGATGTAATCATCAACAGCGATACGCCTTTTTTTGTCTTAGTTACCTGTTGAAAGATAGATAGTTTTTCGCGCAAAACTTTATCATATGCTTCTGTAATCTCATACTCGCCTTGGTTATACTTAATCTCGCACAAATTAATTGTTCTATCTTCTCTATCAATCAGCATATCAATCTGTGTGCCTTTCTCATTGCCATTTTTAGGTGTATATTGCCATGAAAAGACGCTACTTGCAATGCCAGAGATACCAATTGCCTGCTTGATTTGCTCGATGTGTTGCATGCACACTCGCTCGTAGGCAAAGCCACTCCAAGTGTTGAATAGGGGTTGATTAATCTTTTGTGACCAGTATGCAGATGTCCTGTTGTAATTAGCCATAAATTTAAAATAGAACAAGGTGAAATTATCAATTAGCTGATAAGTCATCTCCTTCTTGTTCTTGCCCAGTGCACGGAACGAACGAATGAAATCACATTGCTCCAATTCCTCCAGAATAGTGGTTAGCTGTCCACCTATATTCAATTTGGTAGCGAGGATGATTTCTGAGCGTGTCATGCCTACTTTTCTTGTTCCTAATGCCCTGATAATCTCAATATATGGTTGTGGATTACGGAAAAGTGAGGCGTATAGTGCGTTAAACTCATTTTGCAGCGGGCTACTTTCTTGGAAGAATAGCGCATCAATGTTTTGTGCCCAACTATACTCACGTTGCAGAAACTTCCAATAGTAAGGAACGCCGCCAAGAATCATATAGGTGTCCAGTACATTGCGACGACTCATACCTAAGTTATTGGCTATAGCAAACTGCTCGCACTCGCGCAAAGAGAATGGTTTTAACGGAATGAGACGGGTCAAACGGTTATGCAATCCGCCATAGTTCTTGACAATCTTACTGATAATCCATGAGGTGGCACTACCGCAGATAACCAAAATTATATCTTTTCTCGTTGTTGCCCAACCATTCCAGAAGTGATCCAACGCAGCCACGAGATTGGATTTAGGAGTGTCCATCCATGGTAATTCGTCTATGAATACCACTTTTTTCTCTTCGGGACGACTTTGCAAAAACTGCCCCAAAGCAAAGAAAGCATCCGACCAATCGGATAAGCGTGGCACTTTTGCCATGCCTGCCATTTGCAATGAACGACCAAACTCTTTGAGTTGCCCCTTGCGGTTAACGTTTTGTAAACCTGTGTGTTGAAAGGTGATTTGATTGGCGTATGTTTCTCTAATCAAATAGGTCTTGCCCACACGGCGACGACCATAGATTGCCACAAACTCTGACTCTGTTGATTCTAACAAAGAAAGCAAAAGTTTTTGTTGTTTTTCACGTCCAATTAGCATACTTGTTCTCCTTATTTTGAATTTGCGTGCAAAGATACGGATAACTTACCAAATGTGCAAGAAAAAAGTGAGATTTGGTAAAGAATAATGCAATTTTTGCGAAAAAATGCGTGATAATTCACCAAATGTGATTAAAAAACAGTAGATTTGGTAAAGTATCGTACTTTTTAACAATAGTTGAGACATCGCTATAGGTAGTTGCTCAATGGTTACTGTACCTCCGATACTGTCCCCAAAAGTGTGTAATTTCCGGCAAATATTAGAATATTTGCAAAACCAATTTTACACACTTTTCGTGAGAGTATCCATTCGTTTGATTGTCATAGTTGTGCGATAAATATGCCTATTGTAGTTGGCGTTTAAAAAATGGGAAAGTGTTGAAGGGGGTTAATCTATAAAATGGAGTTTTTTGAATATTAATTCACAACTATTCTTACCACTTGTCTCGCCCCAGAACTTATCTAGTATCTTCTGGCGAGCGGTTGTATCCATTGTATAGTCGTTGGTAGAAATCACTCGGATGAGTTCATTAAAAGTATAGACTTTTCTTCCGACAATATTATCCTGAATATCAAAAATAAACTCTCGACTATTCACATACTCCTCATAATCATAATGGAAGAGAATGACATGCTTATCTGGCATGAGGATATAGTCGTACAATATAGACGAATAATCTGTAATAAGCACATGGGTATATGGCAAAATGCAATACATATCCACATTGCCGTCTAAGAAAATAAGGTTACTATATTCTATCGATTTATCAATGATTGTATTGGCATGTGGTTTCATTAAGACGCACGCATTCTGCTTCGCAGCACAAGCATTGAGGGCATTGAGATCAAATCCATTGGCAAAACACTCGCGTTGAGAATCGCGCCATGTGGGCATATACACAAAGACTTTTTTGTATTGCTGAACTTTCTTAACAAGTGCTTTTGTTTCTGCTGATTCATAGCGAGCAATAAATGTTTCTACCTTCTCTTTAGGCATTTGTAATAATCCATCTCGGGGATAACCTGCTTGTATGCACTGAGATTTTTGAATACGAAAAGAAGTGGAAAATATTTCATCTATAAAAGAAGTTGTTGAAATAAGGAAATCTGGACGTCGAAATGATGCCGGATGGAAAAAGATATCTGAAAATTGCTTTTTTACATATCTTTTTGCAAGTTCACCTTGTGTAATGCCAAATTCTATGGTCTTCATCGGTAATCCATGCCATAGATTGACAATCTTTGTACGTCCTGCTAAACAAAAAGCAATATCTGAAGAATAGGAATTAACAAACCAGTATTTACCTCTAAGTGCATACCATAATCCCTTGAGTGACATTACAGAATATGCCTCGTAGCCAAGCGAACGAATGTGCTTAACAGTTGATTGCTTAGTAGAAATCCAAACTACTTTTCTATCTGTAATATGCTCGTTGGCATATAGGAAAAGGTATTTTGTGTTATCATTGAACGCACCTCTGTATGAGCCGAAAACGAGAATCTTATCTGTTCGTGGGAATAGATAAGAGATTGGATAGAAAGCATAGCAAAGTAGGTATGCTATGAATTTGGCAACTTGTTTCATTCTCCACGCAGTTTGTGTAGTATTTCGTTGATAAGGGTACTGGATGTACCTTTGGTATATGGGAAATATACTACTTTTGCTCCAACAGCATTGAGATCAGTTTCAATGTTGTTCCATTTGTCGGTACCTTTCCAATCATCGCCTACGAACATAACGTTGAAGCGGTATTTCTCCCACGCTTCCATCTTGTTCATATTCTCTTGTGTTACTACTTCATCTACGTACTGAATTGCTCCGACAATTTCCTTGCGCTCTTCAAATGGGATGACAGCATGTTTGTGCTTGTAGCTAACCAATTCATCAGTGGAAACGCCAACAATCAAGTAGTCGCATTGCGCTTTGGCTTGGCGTAGTAGATTGAGGTGACCAATACGGTATATAATATTCTTATATATTGTATCCCAAAATGAAACGCCAAAAAGGTCTTTAATTTTTGAGGTAATCATACATTTCAATGATAATTTGTAAAACTCATTTTTAGTATAAATATTTAACTTCTGCTATATGCTAGAAAAACAGAATTGACTTATAGTTTCTTTTATTATTTCTAAAGATTATTTATGATTATCTTCATTAAGATAGTTGTTTGACGTTTACCTATAATTATAACCTCCACTTACCTCAATTACGCTACCATTTATAAAAGAACTACGAAGTAAAAATCGCACTGCTGACGCAATTTCATCTGAATCAGCAAAGCGATGTAATGCTGTTTTTTTATTAATGTTATCTTTTATTCCTTGTGGCTTATTTTTTTGCCAATCTGTTTCAACAAAACCAGGAGCAACTGTATTGACAGTTACCTGAGTTCCATCGAAATCTTTCACCAAATTTTTAGCCAAGGCATGAAGAGCTGCTTTTGTAACTCCATATGGAAGAGATGTCGCATGCGGATGTATTGCCATCATTGATCCAATAAAGATAATGCGTGCGTCAAATTGGATTTGTTTCCACAAATTGCGGATAAGGAAAAAATGACTATGTACATTTATTTGCATTATATCATTCCATTCATTATCCGTAATATCAGGAGTTGCCTTTCTAATTGTAGAACCCGCATTACAAACTATACAATCAATAGATTGATTTTCAAGTTCTTTCGTAAAAAAATGAATCTGCTCCGCATATAACTGATTAACACGTTTAATACAAAATGCAGAATTAATTTTGCATAGCTCAAGTTCTGCTTGTTGAGCTGCGTCAACATCCGTAGCATACGTGATGTAAACAAAATAGTTCTCTTTTAAGAGCATTTTGGCAATACTTAATCCGATGCCCTTAGTACCACCTGTTACAATAGCATTTTTCATTTTACTATATCAGGATTTGGTTGATTATCAATTTGTTGTAAAGCATTCTTATAACGCTCCAAAATGTTTTGTTTAATACTTGTAGAAGAAGAGCCTTCTCCTCGTGGAAAATAGAATACCGTTACACCTAATTCTCGTAAATAATCATATTTTCCCACCCAATCATCTCCTACAACAAAAACATCAATATTTAATTTTTTGACAGCTTCCGTATGATCTAATGTGTGTTGTGGAATGACAATATCAGGAAATTTCAGTGCTTTGATGATTGCAAGACGTTCCTCGAAAGGAATAATTGGCGGTTTTTTATAACTTGCCACTAATTCATCTGTTGATACACCAACAATTAGCGTTCCACCTAATCCCCTTGCATATTCTATCATTTTTAGATGATTTGAATGAAACATGTCAAAAGTTCCACTAGTATATACTACAAGTTGATTATTATACATAAATTTTACATTTTGTTTTTAATCTTTTCCCCACAAATTAATTCATCTAGTTCCGCTGCAAAAGTACAACTTTTTTCTCAGTGATGTGAAGGCGTTTTTATTTTGCTTAAAAGCCTGCGATACATACCATTTAATGTGTAATTACACATTAACGCACGCACTAAAAGATTGTCCCAACCCACCTCATCGTAACAATCTGCGTATTCCGTTTTAATTTTTTGCTTCATGTTTTCAAAGAACTCTTTTTCCCGCCATTTTGCCGCAAGACTCATCCGGGTTTTTATTATAAAAAAAACTGCTCGTCGTGATAAATCTCTATATTCTTGTTCTTTATCTGAAAAAAAATTCTTTATCAGGATTGCAGATTCAATATATTGATTCCACAACGTTACACTAGGTTTGTTGTACATTGAAAAAACGTATGAACTATTATTTATGCAGTTGTAATAGTAAATATGATTGCTAATTTTTGCCACTTTATCTGCATAATAGACCAATTTTGCAATTTGCTGCCAATCTTCTGCATAATCCACTCCTTCTTTTGGCTGAATATGATAATCTCTATATAATCGTAAATTTATTAAGCGCCCCCAAATAACGTGTGTAGTACCAGCATTGGCAGAAATAGTTTTCTTTAACATCTCCGGTTTGTCATTATACTCCGCTTCGTACATTTTCTTTATTCCAGAATTTTGCACTATGTAGTGATTTCCCGTTACAATGTCTGCACCTGTTTCCAACTGTTTTTCCACTAGTAGTCTAATTGCATCAGGGTCAAGATAATCATCCGAATCAACATGTGAAATAAATAGGCCAGAAGCTGCATTGATGGCCGTATTGCGCGCAGCTGACAATCCTCTGTTTTTCTCGTGCTGAAGTATTCGTACCCTATTTTTTCGTTGTGGATACCTTTCCATTACTTCTTTAAGAATAGAAACACCATTATCTGGCGAACAATCATCTACAAAAATATACTCGATATTGTCATACGTCTGCTCAAACAAACTTATAGCACATCGTTCTATATACTTTTCTACATTGTAGATGGGAACCAAAATACTTACAAGATACATTTAGTTTCAATTTTGTTATAAAATTTTATTTTCAACAATAATGCAAAACTATAGTAAAAAACACTATGTTCAGCCTTAAAAACATTTTTGTACATTTTATCGTCACAAATTTAAAGAAAATCTATCTACGGTTTTGAAGATTCTACACACCTTCTTTAAATGTTATTTCTTGTTTTGTTCTTCGTCTGGGACGATGTGAGGAATTAATATTCTCGTGCGAGCCAATGCATAAAGAATACATCGTATATTTGATAAATGGTGTGCTTCTTTTGTGGAATAGGCAAAATTAGTTCTTTTTCAATCAAGGAGTTGACCGTCCTTCGGGCTGTAGTCGTACCGCTAATTTTGTATTTGTTCAAGAAGCTTCCTGCGGTAATTTGAGTCACTTCCCTCTCTTTGGCAATAGCCACCAACATTTGCCATTGCATAGGCGTGAGCAATTCTTTGTATTGTATATAATTGCTTTCGTTTTCAATTAGTAATTCACTACATACCACTTTTACAGAGTCAAGGTCAATATGTTCTAAATGCTTTGAGAAAACTCTATTGCATACACATTGTGTGTAAAAGGTATGGCGTCGTGTCCAATGCAGGATAAATTGAATAACGTCTTCATCTATCTGTTGTCCTCCCTCGTTGAAAAGTCGCTTGATGAAAGACGCATATTTGTCTTCAGTAATCTTGTCCAATGAGAGTTGTTGTGTTTGTGAGAATAGTGGTCGTTTAGGTGAAAGGAACATTTCTGCCATAAGCGATTGCTTACTACCCGAAAAGATGAGATGAATATTGTGTAAGTTTTGAATATATGAGCGCAATATTGCCTCCATTCGTTCAGGATATTCGGTCACTTGTTGAAATTCATCCAATGCAAGAATTATCTGTTCGGGTTGCCCATTGAGAAATTCTAATATGTTGCGTAAATTTCGTTCTTCTTCACCTGCCATTTGGTAGGTGAAGGATACCTGTGGCTCACCCGTTAACGAGTCGTATGATAGAATTGGGCGAAGACGTTTCAAGAAGTCCCAAACACGTTTGCCAAATGATGTTTGCTCGGGGAATTTAACGAGTTCCTCTGCTAATGCGTTTATAAAATCATCTATTGAACGAGTTTGTAGCAAATCAACATAAATACACTTTATAGGCAGTTGCTGTTTTTCTATCTGATGAAACAAATGGAATATCAGCCCCGTTTTTCCGTATTTACGTGGAGAAATTAGGGTGGTGTCAACGCCATTTAGTGCGTTTTGTAATAATCTTTCAGTTTCTAATTCTCTGTCACAAAACCACTCATCTTTGCAAAAACCACGAACTAAAAAAGGGTTGTGCTTGTCGTTTTCTACCTTCATATTCTTTTTATAATCAGTTTGTTGTGTTGAATGTTCTTTATCGCTGCCTATTTTAGGCTGCCTATTTTAGGCTGCAAAGGTACAACAAATTTTTGATATATGCAAATTCATTTAATCTGCGGTTTTGAAGATTCTACACACCTTCTTTAATTGTTGTTTTCTTGTTTTCTCCTTATGTATCGCTATGAAAAGTTTCCCCCTCTTTATAGCGGAAATTTTCAAAAAGATAATGTATTTTTGCCAACTTAAAAAAGGAGAGAAAAATGGGAAAAAAGCCCTTGATTTTACATTTAGAAACTGCCACTGAAATCTGCTCCGTTAGCTTGTCTTCAGGAACAGAATTACTTGCAAAAGAGGAAATTGCAAATGGTTTTTCGCATGCTGAAAACCTTTTGCCATTAGCAGAAAAGGTTCTGAAAAATTGCACTTTACAAGCGCAAGAGTTAGACGCAATTGCGCTAAGCGAAGGCCCTGGCTCTTATACTGGGCTCCGAATTGGTGCTTCTACTGCTAAAGGTTTGTGCTACGCATTAGAGATACCGCTAATTGCAATCTCTACTTTGGAAAGCATTGCGCGCGGCGCTCAAAAGGAGATCTCCGATAGCAACGCTTTGCTCTGCCCCATGATTGATGCTCGAAGAATGGAGGTTTTCACTACCCTTTATTCCGCTAATTTCGAGCAAAAAGAGGAGATTCGCGCTGAAGTTGTTGATGAAAATAGTTTCCAAAATATTTTAGCAGAAAATAAGGTGATCTTTTGCGGCAATGGAATGCCTAAATGCCAAAGTCTGCTACAAAAATCACCAAATGCAATTTTCAGCTTCGCTCCCCTATCCTCCTGCAATATGATTATTCCCGCTTTGCAAAAATTTGAAGAAAAACAATTTGAAGATGTAGCCTATTTCGAGCCCTTCTACCTGAAAAATTATATCGCGAAAAAATCTACCGTGAAAGGACTTTACGACTAATGGAAGAGCCCAAAAAGAAAACGCAAATTATTGTTATAACGGACAATACCGAATATGGAACTTGTGCGGAAGCTTTTGGTGCCAAAGTAGCAGAAATTTTCAAGGCTTCGCTTCTTATCAAACCTTACCAACAGATTGGTAATAAGGAGTATTTTTTACATCAAGCGGAATCTGCAGATACCTCAATGTTGGTAATTGGCGTAGATAAGAACCATCGAAAAGCTACCTTTACGCTAAAAAAAGCACTCAAATTTATGAAAGATTCCCGAATTCCAATATTGGTGGTAGGGAAAGAATTGCCTAAAGAGAACCAATTTCAGAATGTTCTTCTTCCTATTGATATCGAAAAAAACACGAAAGAAAAAGCGCTGTGGGCTGGATATTTCAGTCGCTATTACGGCGCAACTATCCATATTTTATATAACCAACATAAAGATGAATTTCTTCAAAAAGAGATTCAAGATAACTTAGATTTCATTCATAAGCTATATAACAACCTTGAAATCAATTATAAAGACCATCTTCTAACGGATAAAAACCACTATTCAGACCTTGCTTCACTTAGCTTTGCTCCTCAAGTTGATGCCACATTAACTGTAATTATGCTAACGCAATATTATTCGTTGATAGATTGGCTTTTTTCTCCTAAAGAGAAGGAAATTTTGCAAAAGGCAGAGAACTTTCCCGTACTTTGCTTAAATGCACGCGACGACCTATACGTGCTCTGTACCTAAAAACATCAAATTATGACCATTACAAACTATGCGCGCTCCATTGCGAAAGCTTTGGAACTACCAGAAAAGCAAGTAAGCAACACCCTTGAACTATTAGATTCGGGAGCAACTATTCCCTTCATCGCTCGTTACCGAAAAGAAGCAACAGGTACCCTCGACGAGGTTCAGATTACCCAAATTTGCGATATGAAAGAACGTTTGGTAGAGATTGACAAACGAAGAGCTTCCATCATAGATTCTATTGAAGAGCAGGGTAAAATGAATGCCGAACTGAAGAAAAAGTTGGAAAATGCTAATAGCTTGACTGAATTAGAAGACCTTTATCTTCCGTTCAAACCTAAACGAAAAACCAAAGCCAGCATCGCCATTGAAAAAGGCCTGGAACCTTTGGCAATTGTCATTTATGACCAATCATCTGTGGATTTGAAAAAAATTGCATTGAGCTACATCGACAAAGAGAAAGGACTCAACACGCTTGACGAAGTTTTGCAAGGGGCACGCGATATTGTAGCAGAGTGGATTAGCGAGAACTCTCAAATTCGCGAAACGATGCGAAATCTATTCATCAAAGAAGCATTTATCACATCAAAGGTAAAGAGAGATAAAAAAGAATCGGGCAGTAAATATGAGATTTATTTCGATACTTCAGAAAAATTAAACCGCGTACCTTCGCACCGACTTTTAGCTATGCTCAGAGGCGAAGAGGAGGGATTTCTTTCGTTAAGCATAAAACCCGATATGGACAAAGCCCTCCGAACCTTAGAAAAATTCACGCTCAAAGATAGAAATACCTGCTCTTATCAGGTGAAAGTGGCCACTGCTGATGCTTACCAGCGACTTTTACAGCCACAAATGGAGACCGAAATGCGTAAACACTTCAAAGCCTTAGCCGACGATAATGCTATAGAAGTTTTCAGTACCAATTTACGACAACTATTGATGGCATCGCCTTTGGGTCAGAAAAGAATTCTGGCTATCGACCCTGGTTTTCGTACAGGTTGTAAGGTTGTTGCATTAAATGAACAAGGAAAGCTGCTCAACCACACCGCTATTTACCCACATCCACCGCAACAAGAGTACAAAAACGCCTCTGAAACCATTAAAAGTTGGGTTTCCGAATATCAGATTGAAGCCATTGCTATCGGAAATGGAACAGCGGGACGCGAAACCGAACACTTTGTCAAGTATATCCCTTTCGATCGGAAAGTGGAGATTGTTCTCGTAAATGAAAGCGGAGCCTCTGTTTACTCCGCTTCAGAGGTTGCGCGGGAAGAGTTTGGCGATTATGACTTAACCGTGCGCGGAGCTGTTTCCATCGGCCGACGCTTGATGGACCCACTTGCCGAATTGGTGAAAATAGACCCCAAATCGATTGGAGTTGGCCAATATCAACACGACGTAAACCAAACAAAACTGCAGAAAAAATTGGGAGAAGTAGTAGAAAGCTGCGTGAACTTTGTCGGCGTAGAACTTAATACCGCTAGTAAAGAGTTGCTATCCTACATTTCTGGTGTTGGAAATGTATTAGCAAAAAATATTGTAGAATATCGAAACAAAAATGGAGCTTTTAAGAGCAGAGAAGAACTCAAAAAAGTACCGCGATTTGGTGAGAAAGCTTTTGAACAAGCTGCTGGATTTTTACGCATTCATAACGCTCAAAATCCATTGGATTCTAGCGCTGTTCACCCAGAATCGTACCATATTGTAGAAAAAATGGCTTCCGACCAACATTGCCATATTGCCGACCTTATGCAACAAGAGGAACTTCGTAAACAGATTGACCTCAAAAAATATATCTCCACAAAAGTGGGAATGCCCACATTACAAGATATTATGCAAGAATTGGCAAAACCTGGTAGAGACCCAAGAACACAATTTGAAAACTTTGAATTTAATGAAAATATACATACTATCAATGATTTAACGATAGGAATGGTAGTTCCAGGAATTGTTACCAATATCACCAATTTTGGCTGCTTCGTTGATATCGGCGTGCATCAAGACGGATTGGTACATATCAGTCGCTTGGCAAACAAATATGTAGCAAACCCCAATGATGTAGTAAAATTACGCCAAAAAGTGATGGTGAAAGTGGAGGAAATTGACATTCCACGCAAACGTATTAGCTTAAGTATGGTACTATAAAAAATCAGAAATTGTAAATTTTCTCTATTTTCCTGCTAAATAAAAAAGGAAAAATAGTTTTATCCTACTCAAAAAATATGATTTTTACTCGTTTTTTCTACTAAAATTGAGTTTTATTAAACTGATTATCAGACTAATAAAAAAATAATTGAAAAAAAACAGAAAACTGGCTGCATCAATAGAAAAAAATCTTATTTTTGCGGTCACCTTAATTAAGGAACGCACATTGAAATTTTAGCCGATGTAGCTCAGTTGGTAGAGCAGCTGATTTGTAATCAGCCGGTCGGCGGTTCGAGTCCGTCTATCGGCTCCCCGAAAGGGAGGGTACCAGAGCGGTCAAATGGGGCAGACTGTAAATCTGTTGGCTAAGCCTTCGGAGGTTCGAATCCTCCCCCTCCCACAACCGCGGAAGTAGCTCATTTGGTAGAGCGACAGCCTTCCAAGCTGTAGGTAGCGGGTTCGAGACCCGTCTTCCGCTCAACAGCTTAAGAATTAGCAGCAAACGATTGTTTGCTGCTTTTTTTTTACATCTTTCAATCCCCCTAAAATCTCCAAATATGAAAAAATTATGTTTTTTTTGTTGTTGTCTCATTACATTGACAAGTTGGGCACAAAATCTTAAAACTTCTGATATTCAAAGTTTTCCATCTCCTTGGCTCCGCTCGGAAGGTTTGATTACCACATTTTGGACACAAGAGTATCCCTACAATGCACTTTGCCCAAAAGACCCAATTCATGACTACTCCTATAGTTATGCCGGTTGTCCTGCAGTTGCAATGGCTCAGATTCTCAACTATTTACAAACAACTCAAACAACACGATTTTCCGATAACGACGACTATACACACAACTACCTAGGTCGCTATTTTAATATTGACGACGATTGGGAAACATTGCAATTTCCATCTTTTCCAAAATTGAACGAAATGTTGGATTCTGTTGACGCCTCTTTTCTGCGCCACGAAGAACTTCCTGACCCATTAGCTGCCGCTTTGATCTTTGCTTGCGGAACCGCCTGCACACAAGTTTACACATCAGAAGGATCTGGCACATTCTCTGTAAATCAAGCTTTTGAGGCTTATCAGAGATTCGGATTTACCAACTGCCAACTATTCCGCGAACCCGATTCATTAATGTATGCTACATTAATTTCAAACTTGCAAAATGGTTATCCAGCCCATTTAGCAGTTGAAAATCCAGAAGGAACTGCCGGACACAATGTGGTGGTTGACGGCTATCGTGAAGAAGATGGAAAATTTCACATGAATTTCGGCTATGGTGGCTCTCTTGATGGCTGGTACAACATCCCAGATCCCAACTTCTTTTATGGTTTAACAAAGTTGGAAGGAATTATTTTAAATATCATTCCAACAACCTCATCTGTTGTTCAGGATTATTCTCAACTACAAATAGAGATTTATCCTAATCCCGTTTCTGATATTCTCTACCTTAAAAATCTTCCTTGCAACAAGGTAAACTACTCTATTTTCAATGTTTTAGGGCAGAAAGTAACTTCTGGCTCCTCCTTCGGGTCAATTTCTGTTGCAGATTTGGAAGAAGGTCTCTATTTTTTACAAATCAAAGGTGAAAAGTTCAAAAATTCAACCCAATTTATCGTAAAATAAATTGATTTTAAAATAAAAACATTGGCAGGAAACTACACATTTAGGGGAAAGTTCCATCCTCTTTTTGTAGCTCTCAAAACTATTCTCCTTTTCGTTTTTGAATCTCTTCGTGAATTTTGTTAGCTAATTCAAACTCTTCGCTAGCTATGGCCCCTTCTAATAAATCTTGTAAATCATTGAGGGTCATATCCTTCAAATTACTATCTACAAAGGCTTCCAAATTATCAGATTCTGGAGATTGGGTTGACATGGGTGCAGATTCTTGCACATTATCCATATTTTTTGTTTGATTTTTACGAAAAACCATCAAACTTTCCAAAGTTTCCTTCCGAATATAAATAGGCACTTTCGCCAACAATGCAATAGCTACAGCATCAGAAGTTCGAGAATCCAACTTAATCTCTTCTCCTGATTCATTCTTCAAAATGATATATGAATAGTAAATTCCCCCCTCATAATGATAAATCACAACCTTAGAAACTCGATTGTGTGTTGCCTCGACCAACTGATTAAATAGCGCGTGTGTACTTGGTCTTCTTGATTCAAAATTATTGATTATTAAAACTATAGATTTTGCCTCATTGATACCAATAATAATCGGTATCATTCGATTTCCGTTTCTTTCTGTAAGAATTAGCGCATACGCTTCTGAAGGAACATTTGAGTTTTTTATGTCCGAAACTTCCAATTCGATGAGGTTCTCCATAGTTAATCTTTTTTCGGGGTTTCTGATGCAGGTTCTACATACTGAGGAATATCTTTTCTTTTGATATAGGAATAAATGAGCAAACCTATTCCAATGATAATAAACGGAATACTAAGCTTTTGTCCAATATTAAGCGACATTCCAATCTCTTTATCAACCTGAACCTCTTTAAAAAATTCGATAATAAAACGAGCCACAAAAATTACAGTCAACAATATGCCTGTAGTTCTACCAGGAGCGATTTTTCCTTTTGTAATTTTGAAGTAGTAAATCAACATAAAGATAAAAAGAAGAAGATAAACCGTTGATTCATAAACTTGTGCAGGGTGTCGGAAAGTACCTGCAACTCCTGGCCCGCCGTAAATAAAGTCAAAAGCCCAAGGAACGTCAGTGATACTTCCTACAATTTCGTGATTACAAAGATTTCCTAAACGCACCAATGCCGCAGGAATGGGCACCGCAACACAAAGTCGATCTATTAACCACAAAACGTTCATTTTGTGTTTTATAGCAAAATAGGTTAGGAAAATAATAAGCGCAATTACTGCTCCATGACTTGCTAAACCTTGATAACCGATAAAGTGCCAATTTTCATCAAAAGGTAACAGAACTTGCAACGGATGAGCAATCAAATATTCGGGTTGATAGAAAAGAAAATGTCCTAATCGCAAACCTATAATCGTCCAAACAATTGTCCAAATAGTCAATCTATCTAATAATGGTTGTGAAATTTTTTCATTTTTAAAAATACCCTGCATGGTAAGGTATGCTAAATAAAATCCTGTTGCCAAAAGCACTCCATACCATCTAACTTCCAGATTACCAATAGAAAACATTACAGGGTCAACCTTCCAAGTAATAAAAGCAAGTAATTGATTCATATTTATGTATAGGTTTAATAAAAAGAATGGCAAACATACAAAAAAAAATATAATTTTGCACCTAATAAATTCGCAGAGAAAATTATCAATAAACAACAAATAAAATCTAAGAAAAATGGCAAAAGTTTTAATTATTGGCGCTGGCGGTGTAGGTGCTGTTGTAGCTCACAAATGTGCATCTGTTCCAGAAGTATTCACTGACATTATGTTGGCAAGTAGAACCAAATCAAAATGTGATAAAATTGCAGCAGCTGTTGGCGGAAATAGAATTAAAACCGCTCAAGTAGATGCGGACAATGTAGAGGAGTTGATTGCGCTTATCAATAGTTATAAACCAGAATTGGTAATCAACGTGGCATTGCCTTATCAAGATCTTTCTATTATGGATGCTTGTTTGGCAACCAAAACCCACTATATGGATACAGCAAATTATGAGCCGAAAGATGAGGCTAAATTTGAATACAAATGGCAATGGGCTTACCAAGAAAGATTTAAAGAAGCTGGTATTATGGCCCTTTTAGGCTGTGGTTTTGACCCAGGTGTTACTAGTATCTATACCGCATACGCAGCAAAACATCATTTTGATGAAATTCATTACTTAGACATTGTGGATTGTAATGCTGGCGACCACGGAAAAGCTTTCGCTACCAACTTCAATCCTGAAATCAATATTCGTGAGATTACTCAACGCGGAAAATATTGGGAAAATGGCCAATGGATAGAAATCGATCCTATGTCAATCCATAAATCAATTAACTACCCAAATATCGGCGAAAGAGAATCCTATTTGCTTTACCACGAGGAACTTGAATCTCTAACAAAAAATTATCCAACAATTAAAAGAGCAAGATTCTGGATGACTTTCGGTCAGAAATATTTGACAGTTTTGAATGTTTTACAAGAAGTAGGACTTACCAGCATTAAACCAATTGTGTATGAAGGACACGAAATTGTTCCTTTACAATTTTTGAAAGCTGTTCTTCCTGAACCCGCTTCTTTAGCTGAAGGTTACACTGGACAAACCTCCATCGGTTGCCAAATTAGAGGTATTAAAGATGGAAAAGAACGCACTTACTACATCTGGAACAACTGCGACCACGCTGCCGCTTATAATGAAATTGGTGCACAAGCAGTTTCTTATACTACGGGAGTTCCTGCCATGTTAGGCGCAAAAATGATTTTAACAGGCACTTGGAAAGGTGCTGGTGTTTTCAACGTAGAAGAGTTTGACCCAGACCCATTTATGGCTGAAATCGGTAAATATGGCTTGCCTTGGAATGAAAGTATTGACCAACCTCTTCCTGTAGAACAGTAAAATTATATCGATGAACTTTAAACATTTCTCCTTCTTGGCTGTGTTATTGTGCAGTTTGATGACAACAAAAGCGCAAGTAGGCGGGAAATATGTTTATCCTTTCCTGAGCACCCCCTATTCTGCACGTTTAGCAGCGTTAGGCGGTGCTCTTGTTTCTGTTAGAGATGAAGACCCAACACTGATAATGTATAATCCCTCTTCAATTTCCCCAACATTCCATACAAGCTTGTCTGTCAATTGTATAGACTATTTCAACTCCGCAGTTTATGCTTCTGCACTCTATTCACATACTTTTGAGAAAGTTGGGAGTTTTGCATTTGAATTTAAAACATTAAATTATGGTAAATTTCAATATACCAATGAATTTGGTGAAGAATTAGGAGCTTTTTATGCAGGAGATTATGCAGCTACAGTGGGCTGGGGACGACAATTGGACAGCAATTGGTCGATTGGAGCAAACTTAAAGTTGATTCTTTCTGATTACGAAGATTATAACTCTTTCGGAGTAGCTGTCGATGTCGCAGGTTCCTATTACAACCCTGAAAAACGCCTTTCGTTGTCGTTATTAGTGAAAAACTTAGGTTCGCAGATAAAACCTTTTACACCAGGAAATTACGAAAGATTACCTTTTGATATACAATTTGCTCTCTCGCAACGATTACAACATCTTCCGCTTCGTTACCACATCTCGTTTCACTCTTTATACAAGTGGAAAATGGGTTATGTTGGAGAAAATGACCCTATGTTGGAATATGATGTAATTACTGGCGAGCCGCAATATCCTTCCAGATTTTCTCAAGAAATGAATAACTTTTTTCGACATATTGTTTTCGGAATTGAAATTATGCCGATTAAGCAACTTTCTCTTTTTGTGAGCTATAACCATCATAGAAACAGAGAGATGTATATTTTACAAAAGAAAACTTTGGCTGGTTTTTCATACGGATTTATGTTGAACTTTAACAATATCCAATTTGCTTTTTCTCGCGCTCACTACGCAGCAGGAGCGACTCCTAACTATTTTTCTTTCTCTTTAAATATTAATGATTTATCAAAACTATCAAAAGAGAAAAAAACACGTAAACTATCACGAAAAACAGATAATTAATGGTAAAAGTTCCCTTTTCCCCTCCACATATAGATAATAAAATTATTACTGAAGTTGTCGATGCTTTACAATCAGGTTGGATTACAACTGGACCCAAAACCAAAGAGTTTGAGCGAAGATTGGCTTCGTTTGTTGGTATTTCTAACGTTCTGTGTGTCAGTTCCAACTCGGCGGGACTTGAACTAATGCTTCGCTGGTTTGGAGTTCAACCAGGCGATGAAGTAATTGTGCCTGCATACACCTATTGCGCAACAGCTAACGTGGTAGTACATTGCGGTGCTACGCCCATTATGGTAGATGTAAATCCCGATTTTAACATCTCTGTCGAAAATGTTAGAAAAGCTATCACTCCGAAAACTAAAGTGATTATGCCTGTTGACATAGGTGGATTTCCTTGCGATTACGATGAACTGATTTCATTAGTAAATGAAGAGAAGATTAGGGCACAATTTTCCCCACAAACAGAGGAGCAAAATCGCTTGGGGAGAATCTTAATTCTTTCAGATTCAGCGCATTCTATAGGTGCTTGGTACAAAGGAAAACGCGCCGGCGCAATGGCAGACTTGAGCGTCTTCTCTTTCCACGCCGTTAAAAATTTAACAACAGCAGAGGGCGGAGCTATCTGTTTGAATCTTCCACAACCATTTGATAATCAAGAACTTTATAAGAAGTTGTGCGTAATGTCTCTTCACGGTCAAAGTAAGGATGCACTTGCTAAAACACAAATCGGAAATTGGCGCTACGATGTGGAATATGCTGGTTATAAATGTAATATGCCAGATGTATTAGCCGCAATGGGACTCGTTGAGTTGGACAGATATGAAGAGGTTCTAAAACGCCGCCAACAAATTTTTGACCATTATTCTGAAACTTTCTCTCGCTATTCATGCTTCGAAGTTCCAGAATATATCAACAAAAATAAAATATCATCTTTTCACGTATATCTTCTTCGTATAAAAGATATTACTGAATCAGAAAGAGATGAAATTATGCAAAAAATATTTGAACAAGAGGTGTCTGTAAATGTACACTTTATTCCTCTTCCTATGTTATCAGCATATAAATCAATAGGTTATAAAATTTCTCAATATCCTATTACATACCAAAATTATTCTCGAGAAATCAGTCTTCCTGTATATTACACGCTTACTGATGAACAAGTAGAAACTGTTATCGATGCTGTTTTGAAAAGCTGTAAATGTAAATAATTTAATCTATGAAAAAAATAGTATTCATTCTTTTATTACTAGTAATTAGTACTTTATCATTTTCTCAAGGTGTTGAGTTTGAACTACTAGAAAACTCATCTTCTGAAATAAGAATCAGAGTTACCTTTCCAGATTATTCTTTGAATTCAGTACAAGTTGATGGTGAAGAGATGCACGAAATCACTATGGAAAATGCTTATCCTATTGATAATGAAGGGTATCCTCAGTTTTTAAAATCTACAACCTCCATTATCATTTCTGAAGAGAATAATCTTCCTGATATTGAAGTTGTTAATGAAGATTTTATTTTGATTGATAATTTTAAATTGGCACCATCACGCGGTAAAATTTATCGTAATGTTGATCCCAATACCATAGCTCACAGAAAAGGTTCTGCTTATAGCGAAAATCGCTTTTTAGGCGATAATCAAGGAGTTTTAGGAGAAATCTACCAATTACGCGATTTCAAAGGGGTTTCTATTGCAGTTAGTCCATTTGCCTACAACCCTGTTTCTGAAACCTTAAAACTTTATCGCTCAATGGTTTTAGTAGTACACTTTTCGCAGATTAACAACATTTCTACTGCTCATAAAAACACCTCATCTTATCATCAAGTATATCAAAAACATTTTTTGAATTATACACTCAATAGAACAACTCCTCTTGACGAAGAGGGAGAGATGTTGATTTTAGCACCCGATAATTTTGTTAATGCCCTGCAACCACTAAAAGAGTGGAAAATTAAATGCGGAATTCCAACAGAAATTGTCCCACTGTCTGTTGCTGGAACAACCAAAGTTGCTGTTAAGTCGTTCATTACCAACTATTACAATAATCACAACTTAGCATATGTTATTGCCGTTGGCGACCATGCACAATTTCCCCCTTATATCATGAATACGGGTTGGTACACTGCTGCTGCCGATAATTATTATGCTGAGGTTGCAGGTGGTGATAAATATCCCGATTTTTTCTTCTCTAAATTATCTGCTTCTACAATAGAACAAGTAGAAACACAAGTGGCAAAAATATTGATGTATGAGCAAGTTACTGGCGAAACTAGCCATTACACAACCACTTGTGGTATTGCAAGCCAAGAGGGCCCTGGCGATGCTGGCGAATATGATTTTCAACATATCCGTAATATTCAAAATAAACTTCTAAACTTCACATATACAGACATGTATGAAATTTATGAAGGTTCTCAAGGAGGAAATGACGCAAGCGGTTATCCTAATGCAACATTGGTTTCCCAAGCCATAAACGCAGGTGTAGGAATTATAAATTATTGCGGTCATGGTGACTACAATATGTGGGTAACTTCTAGCTTCAATAATAATCATGTTAATCAGTTAACCAATTATAATAAGTTACCAATTATTATCTCAACTGCTTGTGTAAACGGCGAATATGATTCACAAACATGCTTTGCTGAAAGTTGGTTGTGGGCAAAAAAAAATAACAAACTAACGGGTGCAGCAGGTACGGTAATGTCAACAATCAATCAATCGTGGAACCCCCCTATGTGCGGCCAAGACCAAATGATAAATTTGCTGACTGAGATGAATCCTAATATGGCAAGACGTACTTTCGGAGGCATTGTTTTTGGAGGCCTTTTCAAAATTCTTGACCAATATTATGATGATGAAACAACCCGTACTTGGCTTATCTTTGGAGATCCCTCAATGCAAATTAGAACGGATATTCCTCAACAACTTACTGCTTCTCATAATACTATTGTTCCATTTGGATTACAAAATATTGACATTGCTTGCCCTACTGATGGCGCAAAATTCTGTTTGAGTAATGGAGACACTATTTTCGACGTTGCTACTGTTGAAAATGGAATGGTTTCGCTGACAATTCCTCAAAATCTATTGCCTTTAGATACACTTTTTGTAACAGGAACCATGTTCAACTATATCCCTTATCAAGCGCAAATTACATTTTCACAATATGTTGAACCCTTTATTCTTCTAAAATCTATTTATTTTACTGATAATCAAGAAAATATTATTAATCCAACATACGCAAAAAATTGCAATTTAAATCTGACTGTGCAAAATATAGGTCAACAAATGGCTACAGAAACTTCGGTTGAAGTTACGATTTCAGACCCTTATATTACAACTAATAATACTCAATCTCAAGTCTTTAATCTTAACTCTTTTGAAGAATATCAGATTATCAATATTTCCAATTTGCAAATTGCCAATAATGTACCATACGGTTATCAACTACCTATCACCTTTACAATTCGAAATAATGGAACTACAAAAGACACTACTTTTATGCAAAGAGTGTACGCTCCAGTTCCAGAAATTATGGATTTGGTAGTGATTGATGAAAATTCAAATGTAATTGAAAATGGAAGTTTAGATATTGCAGAAAATGCTATTTTGCAATTTACTTTAGCCAATAATGGTGATGCTGCATCTGTTCCAGGTTCCGTTTTATTAGAATCTATAACACGTAATTTATCTATCAATCGTCCGTTGAATAGTATGGAAAGTTTGTTAGAAGAGGAATCAAAATCATTGAATTTCAGAGTTTCTGTAAAGAACGATGTGCCTGCAAATACAACAGAACATTTGCGTATTACCTATAGTTACGAGGGTTATACCATCTCCAAAGATTTCTATTTAATAATTTCTCAAACAGTTTCTATTACCGACTTTTCAGATAATACAATAATGCTATTTCCAAATCCAACTGCAGGACAATTGAGAGTTGAATCTTCTCAAATAATGAAATTGATTCAGATTTATGATTTGGAAGGAAGATTAATGAATTTGCATGAAGTAAATGACACTTCCGTAAATATCCACATTGAAGACTACCCTTCTGGTATCTATTTTGTGAAGGTGCTGAATGCAAATAATGAGATTATCAACGTACAACAAATTATCAAAAAATAAAACTATGTCAAAAGAACGTCCACTTATACTAATTACCAATGATGATGGTTATGAAGCAAAAGGATTGGCATCTCTAATTGAAGCTGCAGCTCCTTTTGGGGAGATTGTAGTAATAACTACCGATACACCACGTTCTGGTAATGCCCACGCCATTACGATGAGTACACCATTGCGTATTACTCAATACAAGCAATACGACAATGTTACCATTTATCGCACTAATGGAACGCCTGTAGATTGCGTAAAATTGGGCCAAAGAGTGATTCTACGCGACCGAAAAATAGATCTTGTACTTTCGGGTATCAATCACGGATCAAACTCCTCAGTAAGCCTAATTTACTCTGGAACAATGGCAGCCGCTATCGAAGCAAGTTTTGAAAATACACCAGCAATAGGTTTTTCGTTGTTAGATTATGCCGCTGATGCCGACTTTTCAGGGGCTAAAATGGTTGTTGCCAAAATGATAGAAAAAGTACTCCGCGATGGTCTACCTGATTTTACTTGTCTTAACGTAAATATTCCTGCTATTCCTGCTGAAGAGATTAAGGGAATGAAAGTTACACGACAAACGATGGGATATTGGTATGAGGATTTGCACGAAAATATTGATACTTTTGGCAGGAAATATTATTGGTTATCTGGTTATTTGAAAAATACTGATGAATCACCAGAGGGAACTTGCGAATGGGCTTTGCAAAATAATTATGTTTCTATTCAGCCCGTTCAATTTGATATGACAGCACATAAACACATTAAAGATTTGAAAAAATGGGAAGAATAGTAGATACTTTAAGACGCGATTCCCTTTGGATGGGAGTTTTAATCGGAATTCTTTGTCCTGCACTAATTTTTGGACTTATCGAATTGATTATCTTTATTATAGGAAAGAATCTTGAAAGAGTGGCAGTAATTGAAATCCAAAAAATTCTTCTTTTGAGTGTAATTCCAAACCTTTTTATCTTACGCCATTATCTGTTGAAATTAAAATATGATTTAACGGGACGTGGAATTTTGTTAGCAACCTTCTTAATTGCTATTTTATTCACAATCTTAGAGTTTATTTAATTTCTAAAAATTCCGATTTCACTCTTTGGTAAATCGCTTTTTCTGAAAAAATCTTCATGAAAACGCCACGCAGTAGCAGGAATAGCAACATTGCAATCCATAATGCGTGATTGTTGAGGAATATACGTGTGCTGAAGAAAAAGATAAAATAGACTGCTGAAGCAATAATAATTGCATTACGCATCTCTTTAGCTGCCGTTGCACCGCCATAGATTCCATCCCAGATAAACGCACCCACTCCGCACAAAGGAACCAACATAACCCAATATTTATATTGCTCTGCTTGCGCAATTAGTTCTTGATTGTTCGTAAGCAAAAGAAGAATCTTATCTTGAAAAAATAGATATAAAATTGTGAAAATTAGACAGATTCCCCAACTCCAACGAAAAATATATTTTACACTTTTTCGGAGCGAAAATAGGTTTTGTGCACCAATATATTTTCCTGTTAAAGATTCGGCCGCGTATGCAAAACCATCTAACAAATAGGAGAAAAGATAGAAAAGTTGTAATAGTAACGAGTTGATTGCCAATACCTCATCACCAAAATAGGCTGAAAAAACCGTAAAACAACTGAAAACAACAATAAAACAGATAGAACGGATAAAAATATCAGCATTTACTCTAAAAAATTGTATCAGTTTATGAGGAATTAATACTCTTTTGAAAGAAAAAAATTGCGCGTGAGCCCGATAATATTTACAGAACCACAAGATGATAGAGCAAAGCAAACCACAATATTGTGCACAAATAGTACCATACGCCACGCCCACAATATCCATTTGATAATGAAATACAAAAAGAATACTAAGCGGGATATTTAAAATGTTGATAAGAATAGTAACAATCATCGGAATACGGGAATTTTGCATACCGAAATACCAACCATTTAGAGCAAAAAGTAACAGATTGCACGGAGCCGCCCAAATTCTAATGAAAAAATATTGTAATGCTAACTCTTGAGTACTTTCAGAGGTATCAATGAGTAGAAATGCAACGTGCGCAATCGGTTTCTGGAGCGCTATCAGCAGCAGCGCAACCATTGCGCCAACAGAGATCGCACGAAGCAAAATATCGGTACATTCCTGCATATTACGTCCACCAAATGCTTGCGCAGTAAAACCTGTTGTTCCCATTCTGAGAAAACCAAAAGCCCAATACAAAATATTGAAAATGGTTCCAGCAATAGCCAACGCGCCAATGTAAGATTCTGCACCTAAATGTCCTACAATGGCAATATCCACCATACTAAGTAAAGGCACACTAATATTACTAATAATGTTGGGAACGGCTAAACGTAAAATCTCCTTGTTCATCGTTTCTTTTTAATTCTTCTATCCTCCTCTAAAGCTTTCTTTAAAAATGGCCATGTTGCCCCTTTTTCTGCCTTTACAACCTCGTTTGGTGTACCTGCAATCAATATTTCACCACCATTTTTCCCCCCTTCTGGCCCCATGTCTATAATATAATCTGCCATCTTGATTACATCAAGATTGTGTTCTATCACAATCACAGTATTTCCTTTATTTACAATATCATTCAAAACATTAAGTAAGATTTCAATATCGTAAAAATGAAGTCCTGTTGTTGGTTCATCAAGAATATATAAGGTGTTTCCTGTCTCCTTTTTAGAGAGTTCAGTGGCTAATTTTACGCGCTGTGCCTCCCCGCCCGAAAGAGTAGTTGAAGGTTGACCCAAACGAATATAACCCATTCCCACATCAACAAGCGTTTGGAGTTTTTGGGTAATTTCTGGAATATTTTGGAAAAATTCGAGGGCTGTTTCTATATCCATATCCAAAACATCACTGATAGTTTTGCCTTTATATCGAATTTCCAAAGTTTCATCGTTGTAACGCTTGCCATTACACTTTTCACACGTTACACTAATATCTGGAAGGAAGTTCATTTCGATACAGCGTACGCCACCACCCTTGCACTCTTCACATCTTCCACCTTTCACATTAAAGGAGAAACGCCCTGGTTTGTAACCTCTAATTTTCGCCTCGGAAACTTCTGCAAAAATCTTTCTAATATCCTCAAACACACCAATATAAGTAGCTGGATTTGAGCGCGGTGTTCTTCCGATAGGCTGCTGATTGATTTCGATAACTTTATCGATATTTTCTAATCCTTCAATACTTTGATATGGCAATGGTTTTTTTTCAGCTCTAAAAAAGTGATGATTGAGAATAGGATAAAGCGTTTCGTTGATTAATGTCGATTTTCCACTTCCAGAAACCCCTGATACACAAATAAATGTACCTAACGGAAAGGTAACAGTAACATTTTTCAAATTATTGCCAGTTGCACCAATAAGTTTCAGTTTTTTACCATTTCCTTTGCGCACTTTTTCGGGAATAACAATAGCACGCTTGCCTGTTAAATAATCGGAAGTGATAGTATTTTGTTTCAAAAAATCAGCTGTCTTACCAATTCCCACAATCTCTCCTCCGTGCTCGCCTGCTCCTGGCCCTAAATCAACAATAAAATCTGCCGATTCCATCATCTCCTTGTCGTGTTCTACCACGATGATAGAGTTCCCGTTGTCGCGAAGTTTTTGTAATGAACTGACTAAAAGATTATTATCACGCTGATGAAGCCCTATACTCGGTTCATCAAGGATATATAAAACATTTACCAATTGGGAACTTATTTGCGATGCCAAACGGATTCGTTGCGCTTCTCCTCCTGATAACGTTTTGGAGGAACGATTTAACGAAAGGTAAGCAATTCCAACCTCTTTCAAAAATCGAATTCTATCTTTTATTTCACGAATAATTTCAAAAGCTATTTGCTTTTGCATATCGTCTAAATATTGCTCGCAAGTGTCAACCCAATCGGAAAGTTCTGAAATATCCATAGCTGCCAATTCCGCAATATTTTTCCCTCCTATTTTGAAACACAAGGATTCTTTTTTCAACCTTGTTCCTTGACATTCAGGACATTTCGTTTCGTTTACAAATTGATTTATCCACTTACGAATACCAGAAGGCGCTGAATC
Organism: Bacteroidota bacterium; assembly: GCA_023413895.1. Lineage (GTDB taxonomy): Bacteria > Bacteroidota > Bacteroidia > Bacteroidales > WCHB1-69 > JAEZOU01. The sequence goes on from JAEZOU010000049.1 coordinate 27,000, forward strand.
GTAATCAAAATTACTCATAAAATTAACGATTCCATCGAAGAATGTTTTGGATGGCGAGATGCCAGAATAGTTAGATTTGATATAAACAGGATCAGTACTTCCGTAAAGAATAATATCGATAATTTCATCAGGAATATTACTAATGGGCTTAGTTAACGAGAAATTATACTTCTCTGCCAATGCTTCTAACTGCTTGAAAATTGTGCTGTTTTTGGCTGGTCCTAAAGGCGCAATTCCTCCATCGTTAATAGATTTACTCCGATCAGGAAGGATTTTGTTTAAATCCAATTCCGTGATATATCCCAATCCGCTACATTTTAGACAAGCACCATACGGGGAATTGAAGGAAAAGGTATTGGGTTCTGGTTCTGGATAGGAAATTCCTGTGGTAGGACACATCAACTGACGACTAAAATTTTTAAGTTCGTTTTTCTCAACATCTAAAATACCTATTGACCCTTTCCCCTCTTTTAAAGCTATGCGCAAGCAGTTAACAATCCGCTCTTTAGAGTATTCCTTCACTGTAAAATTATCCACTACAATTTCAATATCATGAACCTTGTAGCGATCAGTTTGTAAATTGAGTGCAAGGTGCGTAATTGCACCATCTAAACGCACTTTGGTAAAACCACGCTTACGAATATTTTCGAATAGTTCCTTATAATGACCTTTTCTTCCTTTTACAACAGGTGCTAAAATAAGAATATTTCTATTAATATATTGATTTTGAATCAACTCTATCAATTCTCGTTCTTGGTAACTTACCATTTTTTCTCCCGTTACATGCGAGTATGCCGTGGAAACACGCGCGTAAAGAAGTCGCAAAAAGTCGTAAATTTCTGTTATGGTTCCTACTGTCGAACGCGGATTTTTATTTACCGTTTTCTGTTCTATAGAGATAACTGGAGAAAGTCCTGAGATTTTATCCACTTTTGGGTATTCAATATTGCCGATAAAATGGCGGGCATACGAAGAGATTGTCTCCATATATCGACGCTGACCCTCCGCATAAATAGTATTAAAAGCCAACGATGATTTTCCACTCCCACTTAAACCAGTTATTACCACTAACTTATTTTGTGGAATTGTTAAAGAGATATTTTTCAAGTTATTCTCCCGAGCTCCTATAATTATTAATTCATCTTCACTATATGGATTCTCTTTCATTCTCCAATCTTTTAGTAGGAATTATCTATCACTAAATCAGCAGATTTACATTTTTCTTCCTGCGAAATTTGATTCGCAATTCTTGACTTTATCTCCTCTAATGTTAAGTTTGGATTTCTCTTTTGAATACGAGAAATTCTAACTTCTAAGGGTGCGTCTACTACCCAAATTTTATCAAAGAAAGAGGTCAGTCTGCCTTCAAAAACGATGGCGCTTTCCATAATTACCGCAGGAGTTTTCTGTTGTTTCGCCCACAAATTAAACCGTTCCATCACTAAAGGATGGATAAATGCATTAACTTGCGAAAGTTTTTCAGCATCTGAAAATATCTCTTGCGAAAGCTTGGCAAAATTCAATTTTTCATTATCAAAAATTGCTTCTCCAAAATTTATTCTGAAAAAATCGAGAACAAAATCCTCTTGATATAATTTCTTGGCTTCATCATCCGCATAATATACAGGAATTCCCATCTCAATAAATTGTTTTGAAATGTAAGTTTTCCCTGTTCCAATACCTCCCGTGAGTGCAATTTTTAGCATAATTACTTGAGATAGAAGGTAAATCTTTCTGGATGATCAATAGAAATAAATCCATTTCCAAAAATCTCTTTTTCTCTAATATACTCTTCTAATGAACTTTTGTCGTAAGAATATGCACGACGTTTCCCTTTAGATTTGGTAAGTTCTTGTATCGAAATTTTGATCTCTCTACGTTTATCAGAAAAAGAGGGTTTTAAGAAGTTAAAACCTTTCGTTTTGATAGTTATGTACATTGTACTATCAGAAAGAGAAACCTCATCAACATTTTCTGGAATATCATAACAAGTTATTTTATATGAAAGTGTTTGTGTATATTCCTTAGAAAGGTGGATAGACAACCACGTAAATGTTGCCAAAAGCAAACAAACAAGAAAGGCTACAGGAGGTTTTCTTGATGAAATTTTCTTAATGGAATTTTGTTTCTCTCTATTCATGCCAAAACTATTTCTTTGCTTCAGGAGCAACAGGTTCTGTAACGATAGAAGCCTTATCAATTCTTATCACAACTCCATCAGCAATTTCAATCATACATTCGTTATCTTTTACGTCTGTAATTTTTCCGTGAATTCCTCCAGCAGTTATAATTTTATCGCCTTTTTTCAAGTTATTACGAGCTTCTTCAATCTGTTTTTGTCTTTTTTTAGATGGTCTGATGATTAAAAGCCAAAAAACTAAAATCATCAATCCCATAAAAATCCACACCTGACTGCCGCCTCCTGCTGGTTTTGCAGCCTCGCCATTTGTGGTTGCTTGGGTCGTTGTTGTGTTTTCTCCTTGAAGAAGTGTTTCGTTAGTTGATTCGCTTTGTGCGTTTGCAAATAAAAAAATTGTGTTTGAACTCATAATCTATTCTCTTATTATTATTGTGGTGTTACTACATCTGCGGTTAAAGTCAAAACAGTATTGTTAGGATAAGTATTTGAATAAACAACTACTGTATTTTTAACAGGACCTTTTTTAGCTTTTGAGTTGAAAGTTACCTTAATCTCGCCCGACTCTCCTGGTTTGATAGGTGCTTTAGGTGGAGTAGGAGAAGTACAATTGCAAGAAGCTCTTACATTAGAAATTATAAGGTCACTTTTGCCTGTATTCGTAAATTTGAAACTATAAGTCAATTTTTCTCCCTGAACTACTCTTCCTAAATCGTATGTCAGTTTGTCAAAGGTGATAATGGGCATTGTTTCTGCCACTTTGGGATCAATACCTTCGGCAGTTGCTGGATTTTTCACATCTTCAGGAGTAAAGACCTTCTCTCCTCCATCTTGTTTACAAGAAAACAAAGTAAAAAGAAGTGTGAGTAAAAAAAGTGTTCTAATTTTCTTCATATCAATATTATTGAATAAGTCCACGACCAATTTTCTTGATTCTACCTTCTGCTTTAAGTTCAGAAATAATTTTATCAAGCATTCCATTAACAAAAATACCACTCTTATTAGAACTATAATTTTTTGCTAACTCAATATATTCATTAATGGTAACTTTGATAGGAATATCTGGAAATTCCAAAATTTCGCACATCGCCATTTTTAGAATAATAATATCTAACCCTATAAGCCGATCGGCTTCCCAATTTTGCAAATTATTTTCTATAATAGTTTGATATTCAGTATCATTTAAAATGGTTTTTTTGAAAAGATTTTTGTAGAAATCCTTATCTTCCACCTCATCTTTCCACAAAGGTGTTATCTTGATTTTATTACCATGACTCTCTTTGATCGTATCAATATTTCTATACAACATCAAAAGTGCATCGTTGTAATCATCAAACCAATGAACATTTTGCTCTTCCAAAAACCAATGAAGCAGCTCACTATTAGCGAATGTATTTTCCACTATTTTGAGCACAAATTTCTTATCCTCTTCATAGCTTTTGCTCGTATTATTCATATAAACATCAAAATACTCCGACCGTGCAATTTCGTTGTAAATAGAATGAACTACATCTAAATTATCACCCCAATTAATTTTATGTTCACTAAAAAGTTGCTTTAAAATTGCGCAATTTTCAATTTGAGTTATTACAGCATTATCCACAAATTTAGTATTCGGATTCAAATCTGCTTCTGTTGGGTTGAATTTTTCTTTCAAACTCTCTAACTTCAATTCCCTATAATGTTTCATTTCTGGAAATAGGGAAAAAAGGTAAATGAATAATTTGTAAAAGTCTTGAATAGAGTTATTTAAGTTTTTTTCTACTTGGGGATAATCCTTTTTTTTGTTGATTTCAAAAGCGAAAATCGCCTGCATTACTTTGGTTCTAAGGTACCTTCTATTAATCATTTTTTTGAGATTGGATTAATTTGCAAAAATACATCAAATTTTCCAATTTTACGCATTTTTTCTCTATTTTATTTCTGAAAAATTGATTCTTTAAAATCTTCTTTTTAGAAGAAAAATAGGCTGAAATTTTTTTTAAATTTATTGACTGAACGTGTAAAAAAAAGTTGTATTTTTGCACCCGCATTTGCCCAGGTGGCGGAATTGGTAGACGCGTCGGTCTCAAAAACCGATGAGGTAACACTCGTGCCGGTTCGATCCCGGCCCCGGGTACAGAAAAGAGGAAAGCTAAAAAGTTTTCCTCTTTTTCTTTTTTATATTCTTAACTTTCTGATTTTCCATTAGATGGATTTATCAAACTTCAGAAATCCACCGCTTTGTCCAAGATAGTAAAAGCTGCGAAGCCTCATCAAAATTAATCACTTCACCTTTTTTGAATTTAAGAAAATTCTCTAAAATTGCTTGCTCCTCATTATCTGCATTTTGTAATATATCTCTCTGATATTTGATATATTTTCCCTTCTGCTTGAAAAGAATTGCTTGCACAACAAAAGATGCCGACTTATATAATCCCCGCAAAATCTCCTCACTTTTTTCATACAACATATTGTGAACACACCCATGAAAAATATTGCAAACGCCTATTTTTATTGCTCTGTTAACCGCACTATCATCAATTACTAACAATAATTCATCAAGATCTCCTTTTATCGGAATAGTATCATAATAAAATTGGAAAAGATCTGAGGGTTCCCAATTTAGAATTTCATCTTTTCCCGAAAGAAAACCACAAATCAACTCTCTATGCGGTAACGTATCTAACATAATATCATAAGTTTGTACATCATTCGTTGTCAATTCATTCAAAATTACAACCACATCAATATCACTTGTTACAGTTGCTTCTTCTCTTCCATAACTTCCCTGCAAACCTACAAACCAAACCCTTCCTCCAAATGTTTCGTTCAATTTCTGTAAAAAATTACTCATCCAAGTAGAAATATCTACAATATCTTTTTTCATAAATAGCTTTATTAATTGATTTTATATCCTTATTCCAAACTTCTTGATTCTGGGGTCGATATATTCTTCAGGCACAATCTCTTGAACCATTTGTGCCACAATATTAAGCATTCGTTCTTTCACGTAATCTTTTCGAATCAACAGCGAAACCTCCCGCATCGGTTCTGGTGCTACAAATTTGCGCACATTTTGCTTCTGTTCTTCGCGCAAAAGATTGAGATGAAACTCAGGAATAATAGTAAATCCTCCATTTTCATCTACAATTCTCACTAAGGTGTCAATGCTTCCTGCTTCATAAATAGCTGCATTTCCAGGCCGCATTCCGCATACATTCAATACCTGTTTCCCAAAACACATATCCTCCCGCAACACCCAAATATGATCCATCGGAAGTTTTTTCAACGAGATTTCCTCCTGCGAATAGATCTCCTCATCAGGAGAAAGATAAGCTACAAATGGCTCCTTGTAAATAGGAATTTCCAACAACGCTTCCGACTGCGGAGCATTGGAAATCAATACCATATCTAACTCTGCCATCTCCAATTTCTGAACCAATGTATTGATTCGGGCTTCCAAAACATGAAGTTTTATTTTGGGAAACGATTCGTGCATTTTCTTCACCATCTTTGGAAGAATATATGGCGCCACCGTCGAAATTATGCCAACATTCAATATACCCTCTTCAGTTGCGCGCTCAGAATGTACCATTTCTTGCAACTGCGATGCATTGTAAAGCAATACTTTAGCCTGCGCTATCACCTTCTCGCCCATCGGCGTCGGCGCAATCGGATGCACTTTCCTATCGAAAATCTGAATATCTAACTCCTGCTCAAGTTTCTGTATCAGTGTGCTGAGCGTAGATTGCGTTACTTTGCACGCCTCCGCCGCTTTGTTAAAATGCCTGTAACGGTCAACCGCTACTATATATTCCATCTGTTGTAAAGTCATAATCTTAATCGTTTTTATCGATGCAAAGATATATAAATTCTATCAAATAGATATTGTTTTTTGCTATATTTTTGCGACAGAAAAAAAGAGATAACAAAAACCAAAAAATAGAAAAGATGAAAACTATACAAATAACACTACAAGATTTCAAAAATAAAATTGCTGATTTAGATAGTAATGAATTTAAATACAAAGGAGATAAGCCCGCCATTA
>JAEZOU010000051.1 GCA_023413895.1 Bacteroidota bacterium
TCAGCAATATTGTAGTAGTTTGCAGGTGCTTGTGCGAAAGCCCAAACAAACAGTAGTAAGAAAAGAGTGTTTAAAGTGAGTTTTTTCATTTTAGTATTGTTGAATCTCTTCGGAGAAAAATTCCAATTGTACACCTGCTTTTCGGAACATCTCTTCCGATTCAGAGCCGGCGTGATATTTCTTTTCACAAACAACGCGGGTAATTCCACAGTTGATAATGAGCATTGCGCACACGCGACAAGGAGTCATACGGCAGTATAAAGTACTGTTTAAAAGCGAAATTCCGAGCTTTGCAGCTTGGCAAATGGCGTTTTGTTCTGCGTGAACGGTGCGCACGCAGTGGTTGGTAATGGAGCCATCTTCATGAATGGTTTGCTTCATCTGGTGTCCTACATCATCGCAGTGCGGAAGTCCTTTTGGTGAACCTACATATCCTGTAACTAAAATTTGGCGGTCACGAACAATTACGCAACCACTTCTTCCGCGGTCACAAGTGGCACGTTTACTTACTGTATTGGCAATTTCCATAAAGTATTCGTCCCACGAAGGACGAACATTTTTATTCTCTTCCATCTTATTTGATTTTTAATTTTTGTCCTGTTTGAATATTTTCTCCATTATTTTTCAGATTATTAAGGGAGATAATCTGATTAATAGAAACGTTATAGATTCTCGAAATTTTATACAAAGTTTCACCCTGTTTTACCACATGATAAACAGAATTTTGAGAATTGGTATTTTCTATTTCTTTCTTTTTTTCTTCAATTTTTTCAAGTTTAGTATTTGTTTTTGCTGGCAAAGGTAAAATATAGAAATCTTCAGGTGTTAATTCTAACATATTGGTTTTAAGGCGTCGGGTAGAGTTATCAATAACCTTCTCGGGGTCAAAAAATTCGTTCATAAAGCGCATTTCAAGGTGTAGAATGCAACGGTCTGTATTGCCGCTCATACCTGCATTTCCAATTAGGTTACCTGCTTTTACAATTTGACCAGGTTTAACAAATGTTTCTTCTAAATGTGCATAAATGGTTTCTAATCCGTTGTAATGTCTTATTACAATGCAATTTCCGTAGTCTCCATATTTTCGTACCATACGTACTACACCATCGAAGCAGCAAACAATAGGATCACCTTGTTCGAGAAAGTAATCGATTCCGGTATGGAATTTTCTGTCGCGTTGATTTCCATATTTAAGTGCGAGTTCTCCTGCGCACGGAAATACAAAAGGTGAATTATTCTCTTGAACAAGAATGATTTTGATAAGATTATCGAAAAATGGAATTTCTAATTTTTGAGAACGAATATGAAGCGTATCCCACTCATTGTGATAAAGATTAAAAGCGGGAATTTGATAATTTTCATTTACAAAGTTTTTTTTTCCATTGAAATGGTCGGAAAAATTAGCAGATAAGTTTTGAGAAGATACTAAAGTTATGTTTTGTGTATTTTCGTTAATATCCACGTAAATTCGTTGAGAATATACTGAAAAACAACTAATTACAAAAATAATAAAAAGAAATCTTTTCATTTTTGTTCCATTTTATGAATGATATTAGTACTTGAAAATCCATCTACAAATGCAATGGTAATTACTTGACCGCCATTTTTTTGTACAAAGTCGGCACCTACAATTTGGTCGATGGAGTAATCGCCTCCTTTTACCAAAATATTGGGAACGATAGTTTCGATGAGGTTTTTAGGAGTGTCTTCGTGGAAAAGAATCACAAAATCTACAGCTTCTAATGCGCTTAAAACGCCTGCGCGTGCCCACTCAGGATTTATGGGTCGGCTCTCTCCTTTCAATCTTTTTACGGAATTATCGCTATTTAATCCTAAAATAAGAAGATCTCCCAACTCTTTGGCTTTCTGAAGGTAATCTACGTGCCCATAATGCAAAACATCGAAGCAACCATTAGTAAAAACGATTTTTTTATCTCGCAAAGTGGGTTTTAATGAGATAAATTGCTCTAATGTAATCACTTTATTCCTCATAACTTTTAGATTTTGAATTTTTTTCAACTTGTGAAACATAGATAAGAGCTACAATTCCTAAAATAATGGAGGTAATAGTTTGCACTAACCAATTTACCATGCCTACGGTAAAACCTTGATTATAATCGATATTATAAAGAATTAGAACGCCAGCTACCATCAATGGGTATGCGCCTAAACCTCCTTGAGCAATGACAAACGATAGGGTGGAAAATGCCAAGATTGTAAGTGCTGGCATTGGACCTAAATGTTGTAAAAAGTCGAAAGCGAAAAAACTTGCGTAAACGCTCAAGAAATAAAAAATCCAAATTCCAAAAGAGTAGAGGATAAAAAGGGTTTTATTTTTCATATTTTTGACAGAGATAAGGCCTTGCCAAATACCTTTCATAAACTCATAGATTTTTAGAAATAGTGAGGATTTTTTCCAATATTTTCGGGTAAAATAGATGATTCCTACAAGAGCTAAAATAGCGAAAAATAGGACATATAAGGTGTAATTGGTGGCGATAGCAAAGAATTTATCGCTCAGTGCATCTTTCACAGTGGTTCCATTTTCATCAATAGAAAAATGAGAAATCAGTGTAGAATTTGTCAAAGCCGCAACTAAAAAAAGAAGAAGCCAAATTAAAATATCAATAATTCTTTCTGTAACAATAGTTCCTAAACTTTTCTCAAAAGGAATATTATCGCATCGTTTTAAGAAGGAGCAGCGCAAAACTTCTCCTAATCGAGGAAAAGCTAAATTACCTAGGTAACAAATCATTACAGCAAAGAAAGAGGTTCTTTTCTTCACTTTAAAACCTAAAGGTTCAATCATAAGAATATTGCGCAATCCTCGAACGTAGTGGGAAGCAATTTCAAAAAGGAAGCAGAGAGAAAGAAAAAATATACTTTTGGAATTCAGTAAGTTATTGAGACAATCTTTAATCACCAAGATATCATTAGATTGAAAATCTTTAATAGAAATCCAAACCAAAAGGATTCCTATCCCTAAAAAGAGAATAAATTGTAATATCTTTTTCAAGGTTTTGATTTTCATAGATTGATTACTTGATAATTTTATTCATTATAGAATCAATGGTAGCGTAAAGTTGTTCAATATTTCCATCATTATTGAGGACAAAATCTGCTTGTTGAATGCAAGCGGCAAGATTTTGTTTGTTAGGGTCGGTAGAGGAGAACTCTCTTTTTTCGTTTTCAAGGAAAATTTCGTAACTGATAGAGTCCGTTTCGGAGTTTCGTTTCACCACTCTTTGATAACGAATTTCGGGTTGTGCATCAACAGCTAAGAGAGTAAAATGGTTAGTTTTGCGCAGCGATTCCACCTCACCAGGAGTTCTAATACTTTCAATTACAGCATTTACATTTTCTTTTTCTGCTTGTTTGTAAAGTTCATCTGTAATGAATGAAGGAGAATTGTTTGCGCGTAGGTCGTTGGCAACAATTACGTAAGTATCTCGGTTTAGCGGGAGATTTCTGCGTGTTGCTTCTTCTATAAGATATTGTCTTACAGAGAAATGAGAAAATTTATAATGTTCCAAAAGGTATTCCACAATTGTACCTTTTCCTGCGCCGATGGTGCCTGTAATGCCAATAATAACCATTTTCAAAAACTCATTTATATTAACCTGCAAATTTACACCAAATTTTAATATATATCATTAAAATAAGGGAAATAAAAAAGAGCAACTTTTCAGCTGCTCTTTCATATTGCAAAAAACTCAATTAATACGAAATTTCAGTGATTTTGTTAAAATTGTTATTTAACTAAATCAACGATAGCTTTGAATGCCTCGGGATTGTTCATTGCGAGGTCGGCGAGGGTTTTACGATTTAATTCGATACCCTTCTTTGCTAAGCTACCCATAAATACTGAGTAGGATAAGCCATATTCGCGAACGCCCGCATTAATACGGGTAATCCACAAACTTCTAAATGCTCTTTTTTTAGCTTTACGGTCACGATAAGCGTATTGTTGACCTTTTTCCCAAGTATTTTTGGCAACGGTCCATACGTTTCTACGTTTTCCGAAGTACCCTTTGGTACGATTCAAAATCTTTTTTCTTCTTGCTCTTGAAGCAACGTGATTTACTGATCTTGACATAAATTCTCCTTTCTTTTTACGTCAGCGGTTTACCAATATAAACTCTTAATTTGCTGATAGTAAAGTTAATAATTAATTTTCTTATTATTGTAAGCCTAACATTTGTTTGATGGTTCCTTCCATCGATTTGTCGGCGATTGCGCTGTAAGCCAAGTTACGTTTTCTTTTTGTACTTTTTTTCGTAAGAATGTGGCTATGATAAGCGTGATGTCTTTTTACTTTACCGGTGCCTGTAAGAGTAAATCTCTTCTTTGCAGCGGATTTGGTTTTCATTTTTGGCATTGCTAAGTAATTTTTAATGTTAATATGATGAGTTTTCTGCTATCTTTTTTATTTTTTCGGATTGATAACGATTATCATTCTCTTTCCTTCCAATTTTGGCATTTGCTCCAACTTTCCATACTCCTCAAGGGCTTGCGCAAATTTCAATAAAATCAACTCGCCTTGATCTTTGTAAACAATGGATCTTCCTTTAAAAAACACATCCACTTTTACTTTACAACCCTCTTTTAAAAATCGAATGGCGTGGTTTACCTTAAAGTCAAAATCGTGATTGTCGGTTTGTGGTCCTAAACGTATCTCTTTAATAACAACTTTTGCAGATTTGGCTTTTATATCTTTCTGTTTCTTCTTTTGGTCATATAGAAATTTCTGATAATCCATAACCTTACATACGGGCGGATTTACTTGTGGTGAAATTTCTACCAAATCCAATTCCATACTTTCTGCCAATGCTAATGCGTCTCGTAAAGAAAGAATTTTAGGTTCCATTCCCTCACCTACTACTCGAACCATGGGAGAGGTGATATACTCATTAATTTTGTGTGCTGCCTCTTTCTTCTGAGGTGCTGTCCTTTTTACATTGTTAGGACGAAATGGTTGTGTTGCGATAATTACTTCTTTTTAAGTTATTACTATTATTTTCTACCCCAATTTTTTGGGCGTGCAAAAATACATTTTTTTTACATTTGTACAACAACTATCTGAAAAAAAAGTTTTCTAACTGTTTTTATTTTAAAAAGATAGATGTTTTTGTTAAAATATTTATGGTTTATAATAAAAAAGTTCCACCTAACGATGGAACTTCTTGAGGTCTCTTCCAGATTCGAACTGGAGTAAACGGTTTTGCAGACCGGTGCCTAGCCACTCGGCCAAGAGACCCTCTTTTTTTGTGCCGCAAAGATACAATTTTTTTTAATATATCCAACCCTTTGCCCTTTTTTTATTTTTTATTCCAATTTTATTCCTGTTTTCCTTCTTTTTATCCCTGAAAATTTCCTGCCTTTTTATTGTATATTTGCCAATGATTATATTCTTTTGAAAATAATTATAATTGATTGAAAATTAAACAATTAAAAATAACTCTATGAAAAAATTATTGGTATTATCTTTATCTTTTTTTCTCTTAATGTGCTCTTTTGCACAAGAAAATATTATTGATTTGGAGGGTGTTTTCAAAGGAAAATATCGTGTACAAGGCAGACCAAACTTGAGTTGGAGACCTAGTACAAATCAGATTTCAATTCTTAAAAATGATACAATTTTTCTAAAAAATCCGCAAAGTACAAAGGAAATAGCTTTTTTATGTTTGTCAGATGTTCAAAAGAAAATTGCTGATATTAACACTTTGCGCGGTTTTTCTTGGGTGGACCAAAATTCTATTTTCTTGTCAAGAAACAATCTTGTGATTAAGGTTACGGATAAAGGAATCGAAACCCAAGAGTTTCCTATCAAAAAGCAGGAAATTGTGTTAGATTATAATCTGAAAGCATCACTTTTCGTAGTAAAAGTTGAAAAAAATCTATTTGTGAAGTCAGTTTTGAACAATTACGAACCCGTTTTAATGTGCCCAGATACTGGAAAAAATATTGTGTTCGGAGAATCGGTTCACCGCAACGAATGGGGAATAGGAGAGGGACAATATATCTCTTCCAATGGAAAATATATCGCCTTTTATCGTATGGATGAAAGTATGGTTGATGATTATCCTTTGGTGGATATTACTGCCGATGTTGCTGATACCCGTATGATTAAATATCCGATGGCTGGTAGAAAAAATCATCAGGTGAAAGTGGGAATTTTTGACGTGGTTGCGTCAGCACAAAAAAATGCGCCCGTTTATCACTATATCAAAACCGACTTAGCAGATGGCGAATTTTTGACAAATGTTACCTTCTCTCCAGATGAAAGTAAACTTTATATTAGTCACTTAAATCGTGCACAAAATCATAGTAAATTGATTGAGTATGATGTGAAAACAGGTGATAAAGTAAAAATTTTGATGGAGGAACGCGATTCTCGCTATGTGGAACCCTCTTCTCGTATGCAATTTTTGACAAACGGAAATTTTATCCTTTTGAGCGACCGCGATGGATGGCCTCATCTCTATTTGCATAGCGCTGATGGAAAGCAGATTGCCCAATTGACAAAAGGAGAATGGTGCGTAACCGAATTTTTGGGTTGGGATAAAAAGGAACAAAATATCTATTTCGTTTCTACAAATCCTTCTCCTGTTGACAGACAAGTTTATACCGTAAATATCAAAAGTGGAAAGATGACTGCACTTACCACAACTTCTGGTACTCATGCTCCCTATTTTTCAGATGATAAAAACTATTTTATCGATTACTTTACCAACCTTGAAACCCCTTCTGTTATCGATTTGTATAACAATAAAGGAAAGAAAATTGAGGAAATTTTCCGTGCCGAAAATCCATACGCTAAAACAGATCTGGGTAAAACTTCAATTTTCACGATTAAAAATAAGGAGAATATTGATTTGTACTGCCGAATGATTTTGCCTCCAAATTTCGATGCCAGCAAGAAATATCCTTGTATGGTGTATGTTTATGGAGGGCCACACTCTCAGTTGGTTGACAACACCTTTATGAGCGGTGGAGTGCATTTGCAATATTTGGCACAAAAAGGTTACATCGTTTTCACGCTCGACAATCGCGGAACTGCAAATCGTGGTGTGGAATTTGAAAAATGTATTCACAGAAATGTGGGTAAGTTGGAGATGGAAGATCAGATGTGTGGTGTAGATTATCTGAAAAATCTCCCTTATGTGGATTCCAATCGCATTGCCGTTGATGGTTGGAGCTATGGCGGTTTTATGACCCTTTCGCTCATTACTACCTACCCTGATGTGTTTGCATCGGCTACGTGCGGAGGCCCTGTTGTAGATTGGCGTTGGTACGAAATTATGTACGGCGAGCGCTATATGGATACCCCAGAGGAAAATCCTGAAGGTTATGAACAAACTTCTATCATTAACAAAATCAAAAACTTAAAAACTCCGCTTCTTGTTTTTCACGGCGCACAAGATGATGTAGTTCTTTGGAAACATTCCCAATCTTTAATCAATCAAAGTATAAAAGATGGAATTTTGTTCGATTATTTTATCTATCCTAACCATCCACATAATGTTTCAGGAATGGATCGCGTACATTTATGGCGCAAAATCGAACAGTTCCACCAAAAAAATTTAGGTATTGAACAGAAGGAGATTAAAACCAGCTATCCACATAAAAAAAGAAGATAATTTAAAAAAACTATAGAGATGTCTGAATTTGATCATTTTGAATCAGCATTGAGTGTGCAGGAGGGTATTGAACAGCCCGAACAAGTTTCACCCTATTTGCATTTAAGAAAAAAAAGAGCACGTACTCTGCAGCCTGCTGATTATTATGTGCAAGGGATTTTGGAGGGAAATCGTGTGATTTTAAGTCAAGCCATTACCTTGATTGAAAGTGTGAATCCGACCCATTTTCAGTTGGCACAGGAGGTGATAGAAAAATGCCTTCCTTACGCAGGAAAATCAGTGCGCGTGGGTATTACGGGCGTTCCTGGCGTAGGAAAAAGTACCTTTATTGAAGCAATTGGCAAATATCTTACAGGTTTAGGTTTGAAATTGGCAGTTTTGGCTATCGACCCCAGCAGCGAGCGCTCAAAAGGTAGTATTTTGGGAGATAAAACCCGCATGGAGGAACTCTCGGTAGATAAAAATGCTTATATTCGTCCTTCACCCTCTGGTTCTACATTGGGAGGTGTGGCCCGGAAAACCCGTGAAACGATTGTTTTGTGCGAAGCTGCCGGATTTAATGTTATTTTCGTGGAAACTGTGGGCGTCGGACAATCAGAAACGGTGGTAAAATCGATGGTCGATTTCTTCCTGCTGCTGCAGTTGGCAGGTGCTGGCGATGAGTTGCAGGGAATTAAACGCGGTATTATGGAGATGGCCGATGCTATTGTAATTACAAAAGCTGATGGAGATAATTATACCAAAGCCGTTGCCGCTACCGCTCTTTATCGCTCCGCACTGAAATTATTTCCACCGCTCGAAAGTCAGTGGACTGTGCCTGTGGGAGTTTGCTCCTCTACGGAAAAGACTAATATTGAGCAGGTTTGGAAAATGGTAGAGGAATTTGTAAATCATACCCAAGAAAATGGATTTTTTCACAAACAGAGAACTGAACAACTGATAAAGATTTTTTACGATTGGATGGATTATAGTTTGAAGGATTCTTTCTACTCGGATAATGCGGTAGAACAGAAAATAGAAGAGATGGTGTTGATGATAAAAGAGGAGAAAATTACACCTTATCAGGCAGCTTCTCAAGTGATGGCAGTAAGTAAAGAAAAGGTCTAGATCTGTGTAAATTAGATTATAGAGTTATCTCTTATAGACTTGTACTTTACTAAAAGTTGCAGATATTCTAATTTATAGATTTTACAAATCTCTTTTTAAATATGAAAAAGAGAAGGATTCCAATGTGAAAGGCTCCTGCTGCTAACCAGCAGAAGAAAGTTCTAATTTCTATCCTTTTTTGTGCTAATAAAATAGTTAGATAGATATAAAATGCTAATACAGGAAATATGTAAATGAGAAAGATAAATTTAAACATATTCCTCCTTTTTTAACTGATTAACAGGCATAAATGGAATTGCAATCGCACAAGTAACAAAAACTAAAAATACCCAAAAGATAATCTCTCCGATATCTCGTTTCTCTTTTACCATTGCCACTACCGACCAAACCAAAACCACAAGCGAAATAAGCGCCCATAAGATGGAAAAGACTATCATAAAACGCAGTAAAAACATATTCATAGCTGATTAATTTACGTGATTCCACATTCCATTGTAAATTTCATTTCCACAAGTAATTAGGTCACCGAAAAAACTTTGTGGCATACTCGAAATATAGAGAATTGTCCCTGCAATTGTTTCTAAATGACCATCAATTTGGTACGACAAACAGTTGAGCATTTGACGTTCGAAGCGAGATTCTCCTTCATTATTCGTATATGCTTCACGTGGCTTCTGTTCTTTTGAATTTTCTTCATCTA
Organism: Bacteroidota bacterium; assembly: GCA_023413895.1. Taxonomy (GTDB): domain Bacteria; phylum Bacteroidota; class Bacteroidia; order Bacteroidales; family WCHB1-69; genus JAEZOU01. Next base: position 9,448 of record JAEZOU010000051.1, read on the forward strand.
GTAAAAGGCAAAACCCATTTGAAACTCCAATAGTTTTTTCGTAAATACTTTTTTCCTCATCTGAAACAGACTTCTGAATGGGATATGAAAAACAATGTTCTTGGAATAACTGTGAATAAAAATTATCAATTAGTGTTTTAGATTCAAGTGAAAAATTTGAATCTTTAAGATACTTAACAACGCAATATGTACTGGCATCTATCAGCCAATTGTATGAATTCCAATCTACAGAAATTGTGCTTTTTTGTTGTTCAAAATCTTGGTGATGAGAGCATCCGAAAAATAAAAACAAGAAAATAGGAAGGAGTAACAATATCTTCATAGCGAGATATTTATGGGGACTTCTATTTTTATTCTTTTTGGCCAACATTCCAGACCTTGCGAATGTCCGTTAGACAAAATCTGAAAAATTGATGCTGCAAAGTTACTAATTATTTTTGATAAATCATTAATTTTGTTGATCTTAATGTTTTTTATATCGGCTTTTTCTGTTTCATTCCACCATTAATTTTCTGCAGATCTACAAATAATTATTTGAATTATAGTAAATTAAAATAAATATCAAAAAACAAACATTCAAGCTAAAGATTTAGGATTGAACATTTGAGTACGTTTTTATCTCATTTTTCAATTAGAAATGATTAGATGTGACCATTATATCCTTATTCCAAACTTCTTGATTCTGGGGTCGATATATTCTTCAGGCACAATCTCTTGAACCATTTGTGCCACAATATTAAGCATTCTCTCTTTCACGTAATCTTTCCGAATTAAGAGCGAAACCTCCCGCATCGGTTCTGGAGCTACAAATTTTCGCACATTTCGCTTCTGTTCTTCCCGCAATAGGTTTAAATGAAACTCAGGAATAATGGTAAATCCTCCATTTTCATCTACAATTCTTACTAACGTGTCAATGCTTCCTGCCTCATAAATGGCTGCATTTCCAGGCCGCATTCCGCATACATTCAACACCTGTTTCCCGAAGCACATATCCTCACGCAACACCCAAATATGATCCATCGGAAGTTTTTTCAACGAGATTTCCTCCTGCGAATAGATCTCCTCATCAGGAGAAAGATAAGCTACAAATGGCTCCTTGTAAATAGGAATTTCCAACAAATTTTCCGATTGTGGAGCATTGGAAATCAATACCATATCTAACTCCTACTCCTGCTCAAGTTTCTGTATCAGTGTGCTGAGCGTAGATTGAGTAACACCACACGCCTCTGCCGCTTTGTTAAAATGCCTGTAACGGTCAACCGCTACTATATATTCCATCTGTTGTAAAGTCATAATCTTAATCGTTTTTATCAATGCAAAGATATATAAATTCTATGAAATAGATATTATTTTTTGCTATATTTTTGCGACAGAAAAAGAGAGATAACAAAAACCAAAAAATAGAAAAGATGAAAACTATACAAATAACACTACAAGATTTCAAAAATAAAATTGCTGATTTAGATAGTAATGAATTTAAATACAAAGGAGATAAGCCCGCCATTA
>JAEZOU010000007.1 GCA_023413895.1 Bacteroidota bacterium
ATTTATGTTCAGATATAAATATGCCTATTTTATATTAAGTAGTTTTGTTTTGTCATTAGTTTGTACGTCAATACCCGATCTAATCAGTTCTGATCCAATTACCCTAAACGGGATTCTTAAAAATACGTTTCTAGGCTGGGGTTTTTTCTATATTACTTCTTTCGTTATATTTGAGCAGGCAAAAAAACATAACAAAGAGAAGTGGATACAATATCAAAATTAGAAAAACTAAAACTATATGAATTGAGCCGAAATAAAATTTATAACCAACTGACAAACAACAAATTATTATATCTGAAAGATTATAAAAATCCAATAAATTTTGACAAAAGTAAATTACAACTATGCAACTACATTCTCACAATTTTGCTTAACAGAACTTTGTCAGATTGGAAAAGATTCTAAAACCATCCGACTTTTATAGCTGACAACATAAATAGAAGTGATAAATTTGAAAATCAAATGGGTCTAACGTAAAGTTAGCCCCATTTTTTTCTAACATCCAATATTCTAAAAAAAATATCGTTTCTTACCTTTGCGATACAACATTTTGCGTATTTTTGCAAACTTGTTATTTTAGGAAAATTATTATTCAATTCTTCTGATAAAAAGTAAAATTAAATAGTGTTTTTATGAATAAAACGTACAAACTCACAAACAACATCTTAGGATGGATTATTGGCATTGTGGCTTCTGCGGTTTATATTATGACAGCAGAGCCGACAACCTCTTGGTGGGATTGCGGCGAGTATATCGCAACCGCATCCAAACTTTTAGTAGGACACCCTCCTGGAGCACCGACGTTCCAAATTCTTGGTAACGTTTTTAGCATTTTTGCTGGTGATGATGTAACCAAAATCGCATTCTGTATCAACTGTATGTCAGCAATTTGCAGTGGTATGACCATTATGTTCCTCTTCTGGACCATAACACAACTCGGAAGAAAATTGGTGAAAAAATTGGGTGAAATGACCCCTATGCGCACCATCGCTATCTTCGGATCTGCACTCGTGGGCTCATTAGCATATACTTTCTCCGATACCTTCTGGTTTTCTGCTGTTGAAGGTGAGGTGTACGCAATGTCCTCTTTCTTTACTGCATTAGTTTTTTGGTGTATCCTTAAATGGGACGAAGAGTTTGATAATCCGAAAGATAATGTAAACCCAAATCGCTGGCTTGTACTTATTTTCTATTTAGTAGGTCTTTCTATCGGAGTTCACTTGCTGAACTTGCTTACCCTCCCAGCTATCGTTTTGGTGGTTTACTTTAAACTTTCTAAAAAAGCTTCCGTTTGGGGCGTTGTTCTTACGCTTGCCCTCGTCTCTTTTGTGGGTTCCTTCTTCTTCGCTCCGTTGGCAATGGTTTTAATTTGGCTTTTCGTTTCCATCCCTTGCCTCTATATGGCCATCAAAAAAGGTGCGTTCAATTCGTTGGCAGAATGGGGCGTATTTCTCTCATTAATAGGTTCTTTCATTCTTTTAGGCGTTATCCTATACGGAATTATTCCTGGTGTAGTAAACTTTGCAGGAAAGTTTGAAATCTTCTTTATCAATAGCATTGGCTTGCCTTTCAATTCAGGAACTATCATCTTCTTCCTCCTTTTGGCAGGCTTGGTAACTTGGGGAATGTTGTACAGCATTAAAAAGGATAAACCCGTTCTAAAAATCGCTCTTTACTCCTTTATCTTCCTCATTATCGGCTACTCAACTTTCCTTACTTTGGTTATCAGATCCAACGCAAACCCAACAATCGATGAAAATAATCCTGAAGATGCCGTTGCGCTTTTGGCTTATCTAAACCGCGAACAATATGGCTCAAATCCTCTTATTTATGGAGAAACTTTTAACTCTCAACTTATTGATTTAAAAGATGGTAATCCTGTTTATGTAAGAGATAAAAATTCCAAAAAATATATCATCTCCAACGACAGAAAACGTACAGAATATGTTTTCAATCCAGACCACGAAATGCTATTCCCTCGTATGTGGTCACGCGAAAAACGTCAAGAATATATCAATTGGTTAAGTAATCAATCGGAAGATGGATATCGTGAAGTGAGAAATTTGGAGAGAGGAAAAATTCCGACAGGAGAACAAAACAAAATCTTCTTACACACTTATCAATTTAACTACATGTATTTCAGATACTTTATGTGGAATTTTGTAGGAAGACAAAACGATTTCCAAGGTCGTGGCGACATAAACAATGGCAACTGGGTAAGCGGTATCAAACCTATCGACAAGATGTTGGTGGGAAGATATGACAATCTTCCATCGTCAATGGAACGCCCAGGACACAACACCTACTACTTCTTACCGCTACTTTTAGGAATTATTGGCTTGATTTACTACTCGAAGAAAGATGGCATCAACTCATTCATCGTAGCTATGTTATTTGTAATGACAGGCTTAGCTATTGCTTTCTACCTAAACATGTACGCTTTCCAACCGCGTGAACGAGATTACGCCTTCGCTGCTTCGTTCTACGCCTTCTCAATATGGATTGGCTTCGGTGTGTTTGCATTGATATCACTGCTTGAAAAACTTAAAAACTCTAAAGTTCAAGTAATCTCTTCCGCATTGATTGTTGTGCTTTGTCTGGGTGCAGTTCCTGGAATTATGGCAAAAGAAAACTGGGACGACCACGACAGATCTAACCGCTACACCGCTTTAGCAATTGCAAAAAACTACCTCGACTCTTGCGAACCTAACGCTATCATATTCACTTTGGGCGATAACGACACCTTCCCGCTTTGGTACGCTCAAGAGGTTGAAGGCTATCGTACCGACGTTCGCGTGTGCAACTTGTCGCTACTCAACACAGGTTGGTACATCGACCAAATGAAACGAAAAGCCTACAACTCAGACCCACTTCCTATCTCAATGGAATGGGAACAATATAAAGATGGTAGCCGCGACCAAATCGTTTTCGATAAAGGTCAAAATCAATTTATTGATATTAAATCTGTTGTGGATTATATCAAAGAACCACAATTCGACAATATGCGCTTTATCACTTTGGCTACGGGTGGCTATCAAGCTCCTTCTGGAAAAATTATTCCAGGAAGTTTCTCAATCCCTGTTGATAAACAAAAAGTGATTGAAAATAAAACGGTTGCATTAAAAGATACCGCTTTGATTGTCGATAAAATCGAATGGAATCTTAAATCAACAGATGTTTTGAAAGCTTACCTTGTAATGATGGATATTTTGGCCAATAACAATTGGGAACGCCCTATCTATTTTGCAGGAACTACTGGCGCAGAAGGCTATTTTGGTTTGGAAGAATATTTCCAACAAGAGGGTTTGGCATACCGACTTGTACCTATCAAAACCCAACCTACCAGCGGAAACGTAGGTCATATCAACACAGATATTCTTTACGACAGATTGATCAACACCTTCAACGACCATTCTCGTACCGACAAAGTAAACAATCCTAATGCTCCTCAAAAAGAGGCATATCCTTACTTATGGGGTGGTATCAACGACCCACGCGTATATAATTGCGAAGACAACATCCGGTTATACTCTCTAATCCGCAGCTTACACCAACGTTTGGCAGAAAAACTTATCACCGAAGGTAAATTCCAAAAAGCTGAAGAGGTGCTAAATCACGGAAATAAAGTGCTTGACCCGGCCGTTAACCCTTACCTTACTTTGTCTCAAATCTACTACTCTTTCTCTACCGTTTACTATATGAATACCTACTTCAAAATTGGTACCAAATCGGCCGACGAAAAGGGTATGAAAATGGCAGAAACTCTTCTTTTAGACTTGAAAGAAACTTTCGATTGGTTTAACGAATGTGATGAAAGAACTTTAGAAATTCAATCTGAAAATATCAATTACTGCACCATAATTCTTTCTGAACTTACCTCTCGTTTGCCAGCTGAAAAAGTGGAACAACTCAGACCGATCATCAGCCAAATCAACCTTTCTGGCATTCTCAAACCTCAAGTTACATCTATTAGCAAAACTATCAACAAACAGATTCCTAAAATCTCTACTTTATTCCAAGAGATTTATCAAAATCTATCTGAAATTCAAAGAATTAAGGATATTGCACAATTAATTGGTGATACAGATTTGTACAACTATTGTAATTCAGAAATTGAAAAACATTTGACAACCATTAAGGGAATTGACCCCAGAATGGAAAGTTCATATCGCGAAGCATTGTAAAAACATTAATCGTAAAATTATGAAAATATTAGTCGTAGGAAGAGGAGGAAGGGAACACGCAATGGCGTGGAAAATTTCACAAAGCACAAAAGTTTCACAAGTTTACGTTGCTCCAGGCAGCGATGCTATGGCAGAATTTTGTAAATGTGTACCTATTAATGAACAAGAATGCGAAAAATTGGCAGATTTTGTTCAAAATGAAGGAATTGACCTTACTTTGGTAGGTCCAGAAGCTGCTTTGATGAAAGGCATTGCCAACACTTTCCACCAACGCAAGCTTCCTATCTTTGCGCCAACACAAGAAGCTGCAATGATTGAAGGTAGCAAGCAGTTTGCCAAAGAGATTATGATGAAATACAATGTGCCCACTGCGCAATTTCAATCATTTGCCGATTACAACGCAGCAATAGCATACGTGCGAGAAAAAGGCGCACCCATCGTTATTAAATATGATGGCTTGGCAGCGGGGAAAGGTGTTGTGGTTGCCATGACCTTTGAAGAAGCAGATCAAGCACTGAAAGAGATGCTTGTGGATAGCAAATTTGGTTCCGATAAGGTGATTATTGAAGAGTTTTTGCAAGGACCAGAATTTTCTCTTATGGCGTTGGTTCACAACGATATAGTACTTCCGTTGGCAATTGCGCAAGACCACAAACGCGCTTTTGATGGCGACAAAGGTCCTAACACTGGCGGAATGGGTGCTTACAGCCCTGTGAAAATCATTCCACAAAGTGCTATTGATACCGCGCTCGAAACCATTATGAAACCTGTAGCAAAAGCGCTCGTTGCCGAAGGAAAACCTTTTACTGGCATTCTTTACGGAGGACTTATGCTCACCACTGAAGGTCCGAAAGTAATTGAATTCAACGCTCGCTTTGGAGACCCCGAAACCGAAGTAGTGCTTCCTAAAATGAAAAGCGACCTCGTGGAGGTTATCCTCGACCTGATGGCAGGAAAGAAAACCTCTATTGAGTGGCACGACAAGTTCTATGTTGGCGTAGTTTTAGCCTCTAAAGGGTATCCTGAAGGCTATGAAAAAGGTGCTGAAATTAAAGGACTTGAAAACTGCCAATCGCTTGTATTTCATGCAGGAACTGCTAAAAAAGAGGGCAAATGGATTACGCAAGGCGGACGCGTGCTGATGGTAGTTGGCGAAGGCGAAACGCAAGCTGAAGCCACCCAAAACGCATACAATACTATTCACAATATCGACTGCAACAACCTATTTTATAGAAAAGATATTGGTTATCAATCCTTATAATCCAACAATAGTATGAATTATTTGGATTTTCTTATACTGATTCCGGCCGTGTGGTTTGCCTACAAAGGGTTTACGCACGGCCTGATTCGTGAACTTTTTTCGCTGATTGCCCTCTTTTTAGGTATATTCCTCTCCTTTAAGGTTACAGACTTTGTAGCAGAATGGATTGGAAATGAAAAAATTCCGCATGCAGTCTATTCAGCCCTTAGCTTTCTAATTGTGCTAATCATTGTTTTTTTTATTGGAAGAGTTGTAGAAAAGATTATCAAATTAGTAATTCCCAATCTTCTCAACAATATTGCTGGCGCAATTTTTGCTGTTGGAAAAGTCTTAACCGTATGCAGCATGTTGATTTTCTTTATAGAAACTTTAGACACGCACGAACTATTTTTCAAAGCCCAAACCAAAGAAAACTCATTTCTCTATCCACACACGCAACCCATCGTACCTAAAATTAAAAATTGGTACGAAAAAAACCACATTCACGAAAAAATTCCTTTTGAGGAGACAAAAACTCCTGAAATACCATGTAGTGAATAGATGGGGTGTAAAATACTCCTTTTCGGAACCATAGAAGCTAAAAAAACTACGGATAAAAATGAAATCACAAATCATTTTTCCATATCCTATTTTTGTATATTTTTGCAGATGCAAAATTAAAGTTTCTGGTTGAAAAAGAAATTACTATGAATAAAGAGATTTTCAAAAAGATTTTCCCCTATGTTGTTGCAATAGTAACTTTTATAATTTTAGCTATAGCTTATGTATCTCCCGTATTAGATGGGAAAATTATCAATGCTGGAGATACCAAAAGTTGGCAAGGAATGGCACGAGAAGTTCAAGAATATAGGGAAACAGGAAATAATACGTATTGGACAGGATCTATGTTCGGTGGAATGCCATCATACCAAATAAGTTGCCAATATCCCACACCAGCTGTTGATATAAATTTTAAAAATATTGCTCAACTCTTTTTTTCATCTACTTTGGCACAAGTTTTATGCCTATTTTTAGGCTACTTTATACTTCTTCGCGCATTTAATATCAATGTTTGGCTCTCTATTATTGGTGCTATTGCTACAGCTCTATCCTCCTATTTTATGCTTATCATACCTGCTGGACACAACACCAAAGCAGACGCATTAGGATTTCTTCCTGTAATTATAGGTGGATTCTATTTGATTTTCAGGAAAAAATATGGGTGGGGAATCATTCTAACAATGGTATATACCTCTTTCTCACTTATGCTACA
>JAEZOU010000016.1 GCA_023413895.1 Bacteroidota bacterium
GTTTTTGACAGACATTTGAAAGTTGCGAAGTTTCAGAACGTCAAAACAAAAGCGTAGTAAACGCCTTTTTAATATGTCTGCTATTCTACAAAACGCAGATAGCGCTTGTAAAATATGCGGCGCAAAAATAATAAAAAAATCTCTTGTACGAAAAAAAATTTCTTAATTTTTCGAATTCTATTACAAATAAAAAAGCGCACTCATTCGTTGAGCGCGCTTTGAGTATAGAGTGCTATAACGATTATCTCTTTACAAATCGTTTCGTTACAACTCCTTCGGCAGCATTAATGCGCACTAAGTAGATGCCGTTTGCCAAGTGTGAAACGTCAACTTGTGCTGTGGTGCTTTCGAGGGTAGTAGTTGCGATCAACTTGCCGTAAGCGTCGAAGAGTTGCATTTCAGCGCCTACTAAGCGACTATCAGCCACGCGAATCTGCACTTGTGAAGTTGCTGGATTTGGATAGAGAACTACCGCTGCGTTGAGGTCGTTTTCTTCAATTCCAGTTTCCTCTACAAATTCAACTGCTATAGTGTGATTTGCTACGATATTAGAGAAGGTGTAGCTGTTGTCTGCAGGAATTGCAGTTTCCACATCATCCACCCATAAATGGTCAATTACTGCGCCTGCGTCAGCAGTGAATGTAAAGGTTGCGTTGTCGCCTTCGTTCACGGTAATTGCGCCGGTCGGAGTGATGGTTCCAGGACCTGTAGCGGTAGCCGTAATGGTGTATGTGTTTACTTGCGCTGCCAAAGTGGTGAACGGAATTTCAGCAGACCAATCGCTTTCGTTGCCATTGCCACAAACCGATTTTACGCGAACTACATAGTTGGTTGAAGCGGTCAAGCCCGAAATGGTATATGTAGGTACGTTCAAAGTTGCAGAAGCTGTCCAACTACTAGCTGTTGCGGCTTTGTATTCTACAATCCAATTTGTTTCTGGAGAGTTCCAAGTTACTACCGCAGAAGTTTCCGCTGGAGTAACCTGAACGTTTGTAGGAACATCACAAGGATCAACTACTACTCTTTCACCAATCAAAATCTCATCAATTGCAACCCCATAGCCATAATTTGATTTTGCCTCGAAAGCCAACTGATAGTATGCAGATGGATTAGGTAACGACAAACTATCAAGAGTCCAAGTATTTACGGTTTCAGTGTGAGATGTTAGCAATTGCCAACTTCCAGTTGCACTATTTCTATAATAGATACTAAATTCATCTGTTGTTTCATCCCAATTTGGATTTGCATACCAGAAGGTAAGGGTCGGCTCCGACAATTGAGTTAAATCGAAAATAGGAGAAATTAACCTTGAGGAGTTTTCATTATAATTATAAGATGCAAAGTGTGCATTATAAGAACCTGCATACGCATCTGATAAGGAGGAACCTGTTCCTGTTCCGTTATTAATTCTCCAATTCTCTGTACCACTCAAATACTCTTGACTCCAACATTCAGGAAGTAATGGATTTTCAAAACCTTCATTGTATGGAAAAGCAGAAACTATATCACATTCGGTTGTAAAGGTTACCACATCAGACCAATTTGATTGTTCTGTTACACTGCAGTTTGCTCGTACATAAAGATCGTAAGTAGTGGCAGAAGTAAGTCCTGAAATCACTAAAGAATCATCAGTAGCCACAATAGCCGTGCCTTGTCCAAGTATGAAGCCAGCAGGACCGTACTCAATATTCCATTGCGTTGCAGTACCCATTTCCTGCCAAGTAGCTATTACAGAATTATTTGTAATACTTTCAGCCAAAACATTAATAGGTGTAGCACAAGACTCTAATGTAGTAAATGTTGCAGAATTTGACCAATTTGAATAGTTGTTGTTTCCGCAAGATGTTCTTACATAAACGGTATAGGTAGTTTCTGCAGTAAGGTTAGAAATTGTGAAAATCGTATCTGAAATTTCTACTGGAGTTAATGTATTAGGATTTTCTCCAGTTGAAGTAATTACATATTCCCAAGCGCTATCCTCATTGCGTGCTGAAACGAAATGAAGTTGAGCAGCAGTAGGATGCACACTCTCTGCAACTAAGTTATATGGACGCGCACAAGAGAAGGAAGAGATCTGAATAGAGTCGATAATGGCAGGAGGATTGTTGCTGGTAGAATTATCATTTTTCCAACAGAAGTAGAGACGTTGTACCCTATCAGAATAGGATTCATCTAACAAGATAGAGAATCGTTGCCATTCACTACTACTATGCAATGCTTCACCTAATTGTACTGCACCCGCAGGTGGTGTAACTAAATCACTTACATTCGATGCATGAACTTCTACAGGATTACCTAAATAAAGCGTTAGATTATCATAAATATGCTCTCCATTACATCTCCAATTAAATGAAAGTTCATATTCAGAAGCTTCATTAAAGATAATGTCACGATAAGCCCAAACTACGGTATTGAAACCATTATAATTTGCATTTGTTCCATCGTAGGAAACAAATAATACAGAATCGTTACCATTATCAAGAGTGTTAATATGCCATTTATTTACAGCTTCACCATTTACCAATACCCAATTACTATTTTCTTCTGCTGATTCAAAGTTATGAAAATAAGGCGTTTCAGCAAGGTTATCATGGGTTGTCATAAATGAGATATTTGTCCAACTGCTAAATGAGTCTCCATCAGGACAAACACTGCGCAAATAAACTGTGTAGGAGGTGTTAGGTTGAAGATCCTCCAACTCGTAACCATTGGTATTCACTATAGTATAGTCGGAAAAATCTATATTTTCAGCTCCTTCTACCACAATAACATTCCAAGTAGTAATATCTTCTGCATCTGTCCACGATAAAGTAGCCCTATCAGATCTTATTCCAGAAACAGTCAACGATTGTGGCGTATTGCAATGAGGAAGAAAATCTACAAAAACCTCATCAACATAGGTTTCGTCATAGCCCCAATTTGTATCATGATGTTTAAATGCAATATATTTACCTGAACCTGTATAGCTTTCAAAACTTACATTATATGCTAAATATTGCGCAGTCAGTTCAATTGTATCTACAGCAACAAAAGAGCTTCCATTAACAGAATCCATTACACCTACAAGAATTGGAGTAACGGAATTGTTTGAAGATTTTGCTTTGAAACTGATTTGTAGTGTATTAACGGGTAATGTAAAATCCAATTCTGGTAACAAAGCATAAATAGGAGTTGTAGATGAGTAGAACCGCAACGCATTATTTCCAGATGAACCGCCGAAAGTAGTTACAGAAGGCGATGTTGTAAGTGTTGTTGTTGCAAAGATTCTCTGCCAACAAATCGGAAATTCTTCTGCTTCATACTCCTCAAAGTTTTCCATAAGCGGCATTGTATTTACGGTTGCACACTCGGTAAAAGCTGATGTAGTAATATACAGACTTTGGTCATAACCACAATCCGAACGCAAATAGATTGTATATTCTGTATTAGGCTCCAAATTGAAGAAAGTATAGGTAGTATCATAAATATCGACAGGCATTTCATTCTCAATAGAAGCACCTGCTGGAACAATAATTGCTTGCCAAGCCATCTCGTCAGCGCCTGCCTGCCAAGCAATGGTGATCTCATGGGTTTGAGCATCTGTAACCATTAAATTCTCAGGACGAGTACAAACTGTATATGGATTGATAGCAAAATTGTCAATTCTAATGGTATTTGTTGCATTGTAAGTTGAAGAACCGATATAAAAAGCTATCATTATATTATTCATATAAGGCTCATTATTCTGATTTTCTAAAGGAATAATAATATGATTTACACTTCCAGCCAAATCATTCAACACGCGATCGGCTTGCGGTGCATTACTCCAAATAAAAGCATTATCTCTTGACCAAGTAGCTCCATTATCTGTAGAAATTACAATTGCAAATTCATCATCATAATTGTTGGTAGAAATAGCATCATTTAAGTTATATCCTGTCAACATCAAATCCAATTCCAACTGATAGAGTTGACTTCCTTCACCCAAATTAATTAATGGTGTAATAAGCCATTGTTTATTAGTACCAGAAAGAGAACCTCCAAAATGTTCTTCCATTCCCGCTACCATTTCTGAATTTTGTGGCATCCAGAAAGAAAAAGCAACATCGTATGATAGTAATGAATTCGCATCTAAAGAGCCACTTGCTACTTTCCAACAAGAGTTGGGGAGTATGTTTACGGAAAAATCAGGAGCAGGAAGGTCATTGAAGCCTTCAAAATAAGGAATACTATCTGGCACACATAATGTTGTAAACTCTACCAATTCACTTGCAAAACTTGTATCAGTATTACAAAGTGTACGTACAACTAATTGATAATCAGTTTCTGCCTGCAAACCATCCAAAACAATCGGATTTTCACTTACCTGAACTTCCGTCCAATCTTCTGAACCTGTACGATAGCTAATAAGCCACTCACTTGCTGTACTTGCCCACGATACAATGGCATCGGTGGCACCAGGCACTACGACAACATTTGAAGGAATATGACAAGTGATAGGAGTTACACTGATATTGTCAACCGATGCAGCATATCCACTTCCACTGAAATCATCATTTTTCCAAATAAATGCCAATCTTCTCACAGTTCCTTTAATATTCTCTGCATCAATAATAGCAGTAACTGTAGCATAAGTATCGGAAGTGGATAACTTATAACTATTATTATCCAATTTATATCTCTCTACCCAATCTGGAAGAACTCCGTTAGGATTCAAGTTGTCAAGAGAGATACTTAAAGGCAACAAACAAACACTTAAATCATCATAGTTTCCTTCACCTACACATCTCCAATCAAAAGAAAATAAATATTGTTCCGCTTCAGTCATCGCAAGATCCACGTATGCAACAACCAAACTAGGCTCGCTGGTTACATATTCGTTAGTAAGACCATTGTTTTTAGTGATATATAAAGATTTTGCACCTTGACTAGCCGCTGCAGTTCCAATATACCATTTATTAGTCAAGTTGCTGTCTTGCATCATTACCCAAGCACTATTCACATCTTCACTTTCAAAATCACATTCAAATGGCAATTGTTGAAGATTCATAAAAGGAATTGTACAAACAATGGTATCACTCCAATCTCCATCACATGCTTGTCTTACCGAAAATGTGTAAGAAATGTTGGGTTGCAAATTTTCAATAATGATTGGAAATGACGAAGAATAATCTACAGAAACAATAGTTGCTGTTACTACATCGAAAGGCATATTTCCAGTGGGCGCATACGCAATTTCCCATCCTTGCCCCGCTGAATTATCTACAGAAAAATTGACAGCAATACTTGTTTCCCCTGCTGGGTTTACCTCCACATTATAAACATCAGGACATGTTGGCATTGTAGAAACTACAACAGAATCGATAAAGAGTTGCGACCCTCCTGGCAATGTATTTCTTACAAATGCCAATCGATAATTACCAATACATGCACCCAAAGATAGCTCGTAGGCTACCCATTCGTCAGTAGCAATGGTAGAAGGTTTGATACAATAAGCATTTGCTAATACATCATCGAAATTGGTTACGTCACCATTGCCTACAAAAACTGAATATATGCTGAAATCATCCGTATAACTCAAGTGTGATTTCTTCACAAAAAAATTCAAACGTTCATTTCCTGTCAAAGAAAGAATCGGCGTAAGAAGCCAATCATTATTCACATCTTCATTTTCATTACTCATGGTTCCAAACATACTTGCACAACTATTTCCAGACACAGATTCATAATGTTTTAACTCCCATCGACCTGGTGTTGACCCATAGTTAAAGTTTAACCAACACATCGGCGCACTACTGTTTCCTGCGGTACTTTCTACAGAAATCCATTCTCCCTCAAAATTTTCTATCCAAGGAAATGTATAAACAACATCACAACTAGTATAGAAATATGAAACTGGTGTTGGTAAGCCGTATTCTTCGCTACCACAATCAGTAGTTAAATAATATTGGTACCTTGTCCCTGATGCTAAACCCGTTAGTGTATAACCTTCACTTGGAATACTTACAACTGAGTAACTAGCATCTGATAATGCTTTATAATAAAGCATATAAGCAGTAACTGAAGGATCTGAATAAGGAGTAATACGTACTGAATTATTGCTTATTTCAGAAATTTGAACAGAATCCACTTCAGGGCAGACAATCTCTTTCAATACAATATCATCAATTGCGGGTGCTGGATTTCTACCATTAGCAGCATCACTATAAAAGAAGAAATAGATTCTACGTACAGAACCAGCATACTCTTCTGCATCCAAAACAAAGGTTTCGTGAGTCCATTCTGCACCATTGCCATAGAAAGTTCCCAATAATGCTGTACCAGGAATTTCCAAATAATAATCACCTTCTCCCGCTTGAACTGGAGAAACATCACCCGCATACACCTTTATAGGTTCACAATAAACAGATTCTCCTTGGTTTTTCCAATAAAACGAAAAAAGAAAATCATTTGTAGTAGCAGGAAAATTGATGTCACGATAAGCATATACTGAACTTACTGCCGTTGTGTCATAACTATTCGTTACTCCATTATCATTTGAAATATATAGTGCTTTTTGACCATCTTCTGTATGATTTACCGCTGCTCCTATTCTCCACTGATTGGTTTCTGTTCCATTTGACAATTCCCATTGCGCTGCCTCATCGGTATCTTCAAAATCGCAGATATATGGCATTGTCGCTGGTGCTTGTGACGTTGTAAAAGAGAATGTTGTCCATTCACTATAATCATTTGTTGAAGCATCACAAACTGCTCGCAAACTTACATTATAAGTAGTTTCAGACATCAATCCTGTAAAAGTATAGAATGTATCTTGCACTAAATATGGATTTAAAGTATCTGGCTCTGATGTACCAATAGCAATTTGGTACTGCGTTGCTTCTGTCGAATTCCAACTAATAGTTGCTGAGTTCTGATTTATCGAGATATGATTGGGAGTTGTTGGAAAACATCCTGAGCAATTACCGTAAAACGAGAAAATTTGTCCATTGCCTAAACTCTGCGCATCGGAACAAAGGTAAACGATATTTCCTAAAACATCTAGTATTTCAAAACTAGCCTCACTAGCATACATACCTTGATGCCAATGTATTGTATATTGTAAACCATGGGTAATAGGAAGTGTTTGTGTTGCACTATAACCAGACTCGAATGTAAAGGTTCCAACGGTTACTCCCCCCTGTCTAATTTCCATAGAAAGACCATCCCAACCATCACCATACGTATCATGCATATTAACAGTATACATACAAGTTTGGGCTTGCAAATTCCATCCCAAAACTATACCTAATAAAAAGAGGTAGAAAATGAGAACTTTTTTCATCATAATTACGTTTAAATATTTTTATAAATTACTAATTATCAATACTTTTTAATGAGAAAATCATATTTTTAATAGTTGGCAAAGATATATTTTAAATTGATGTTTTCATCTAAAAAAGAACATAAAAAAAGAGATTTGACAACTGCCAAATCTCTTCATTTTTATCATTACAACTTTAAAATTTAAATTCGCAAGAAACCACAACTTTGTGAGAGGAATATCTCAAAATTGATTCTTCAACATATTGAGGATTATAGAACCAGAATTTTTCTCCTGAAGTAGCGTAAATATATGCTACATCAAAAGCGAAAATTTTACCTCTATAACCTAATCCTGCAGAAATACTTTGACACGAAGCACTTAAACTTTTATCCTTGTAGGGTGATGTCTGAAATTTATATCCTGCACGGACTTGAAACTTCTCTGTCAAATTAAATTCAGCTCCAACCCTCGCTATATGAGAGAGCTTTAACGCCTCACGGATTTGTTGATTTTCAGCAGAATATGTATAATCATCAAAATAAATATAGGGTGATAAACGCGCAGCACCATAATTTGCAATTTCATATTCTGCGCTAATAAATGCACGCTTTTTAATTAAAAAGGCAGCATTAAACATAGCTCGCATCGGTGTAACCAATTTGAAGTAATTAAAGTTAGTAAAGCTCTTCTCAACAGAAGCACTATCTCCCACCGAACTCATATCGCGAGTAAGATTATATTTTAATTTTCCATAGTAAGTCGGTGTATGGAATGCAAAGCCAAATCTTACGAATTTAGCAGGTTGATATAATAACCCCAATTTTAAATTAATACCTACTCCATTAATTTTCAAATTATCTTTTATTGTTAATTCTTGAAAGATAGGAATTTGATTATACTCATCTTTCTCAACATATCTTGAATATTCTGAGTAACTGATAAAAGGCACCCCCATAGTTGCGCCTAAATAGAGTTTGTTATCCCAATTAGATCCTACTGAAATTGTCATCTCGTCAATTCCACCATTTGTCGTTACGGAATAACGCTGATTCATAGTGGCATCATTATGTAAATAGCCATATTGAAGATTTGAAATATCTGTCGGGTCAATCAAATAGGATTCCCAAGCAAACAAAGCCTCATCAATCATATCTTCTGGAACATAGCCATTTGCTAAATCTGCAAAATGCATTCCAACAGAACTATTACTTTTGCCATCAACAATAAATTTTCTTTGATTAAAATCTGCTACTCTATTGCATCCAAACGCAAATTGAAACTGCTCCCATCGTGTATTGTCAATATTTCCCAATGCCAAAACAATTCCCGCACTTGACACAGTATATTTGGTTGTTGTATAGAAATTTGTATTATCTATAAAACGAGAAGCTACATTGTTAAAAGAGAGGTGAATAGGAGAAAAAGAGATAGAAGATTTCTTGAAAACACCTAATGAAGCTGGATTAGTGCTTACTGATGAAAAATCGCTTCCAACGGCACCAAAAGCACCTCCTGCTCCCATAAAACGAGCACTTCCTTGCCAATCCAAATTTGAAAAACGGAACGCATCCACTTCACTCTGTGAAAAAATGAATAGCGAACTTATTGTCAAACAAACTATTAATATTATCTTTTTCATAGCTTTTCTTTTAACTATCTTCTACTATGTGAACTACTTCTTGAACTTGAAGAACTGCCACCTCTGGAACTGCTTGAAGAGGAAGATGAACCGCGGCTTGATGACGAATAACTGCTACGATTTGAAGAACTACTTGATGAACGACTATAAGAACTACTATTACTAGAGGGTCTTGAACTGCTGTTGTATGAACTACTTGTTCCGGATGGCCTATTGTTGTTCGAATTGGTATTGGCAGGTCGCGCACTACTATTCGTATTGGAGGGTCTATTGTTGTTCGAATTGTTTGATGGTCGTGAGTTAACAGGTTGTTTATTGCTTGTGCTATTGTTATAAGTAGGACGACTATTGTTACTATTTGTTGGTTTATGTGAGCTATTTTGATTTGTCGGACGAGTAGTAGTAGTAGGTTGCTTATTAGTATTGTTATTGTATGTTGGGCGAGTATTGTTATTCGCAGGTTGTTTATTACCGGTATTATTGTTATAAGTTGGTGTAGAAGGTTGTTTATTATTAGTAGTAGTATTTGGATTTACTCTATTTCCCGTATTTGCAGGTTGCTTATTAGTAGTATTATTTGGATTTACTCTATCTCCTGTATTTGTAGGTTGTTTTACTCCTGCATTATTGGTAACATTAGGCACTCTGTCTGACGTTGATGTTGTATTTTCTATCTTACTTGTTCTTCCTGATGAAGTTGTCATATTAGGAGTATTTGCAACAAGAGTAGCATAATTTTCATTGAAAGTTGTAGGAAAAACAGACCGAGAAGAAGATGCACCATACTCCCTTCCGTCATTCTCTTTATCGTCAGTGATTAATGGTCTGCGAACACCATTCGATGCAATAACATTATTACGATGACCATAATAGAAGGAGTGATTACTATCGAAATTATTATGATAATAACCCGCATTAAAGCCGGCATAATATCCATCATTAAATCCATGATAATAACCATGATTATAACCTGAGTAATAGTGGTTGTGGTGATGATGGTATGGACGGTGACAATCCCAGCCCCATCCGTAGCAGAAGCCATAGTTATAATAACCCCAATCGTAATAATAAGGACGATAATAATAGGTTGGCCACCACCAATTGTAACCTAAATAGATACTACAGCCCCAACTTGATGGACAATAATCGTACCAATACATGTTTGTAAAATAGGGGTCATAATATGACCAACCATCATAAACATTGGTATGGAAACGACGGATACGACTCGTATAATAATAGTCGTAGTAATCATCAGAATCATAGTAGTAATTATTGGTTACATACGTATTACCATTTTCATCATAGTAATTTTCGGAATATCCACCATCATTATAACCAGAATTATCCTCGTAATAGTATTCTGAATTATTATCGCTATAATAGTTTTGCGTATCATCGGGATACGAATTATAATTTGGGGTTTCCGTGTACGTATTAGTATTTTCTACTGGTTTTGGCTTTCTGTATTGTTCATCTCTTGTTGAGGTATATATGTCATCATAATAAACAAAAGTACCTATTTGACAAGAGGTAAATAATACAACTGCAAATAATAACATTAACTTTTTCATAATGAACCTCCTTTTATTTTGAATTCATAATTGTATGACAACTAATTCTTCCAAAGGTTAAATAACGAATATATTTTTTACTTATTGCATTTAAATTTCTCATTAAATGCCTCTCTCAGAACACTATGAATCACTGCATTTTTATATTTTCCTTGATGAAAATAGTGTTCTATCAGTACTCCTTCTCTCTTAAAGCCCAATTTTTCCAAAAGTTTGAGAATTGAGCTATTTTCTTCAAAAGAGTCTGATGTTATCTTATGTAGATTTAAGGTATTAAAACCATAGTCCAATAACATCAACGATGCTTCCATCGCAATACCTTTTCCTTGATATTCTGGAATAATCCGTAACGATTTCCAAGTTGCACGACGGTGTCTTTGATTGAAATCATAAAGACCTATCAGTCCAATATGTCTCAATTGCTCATTCTCTTTGTAGAATATAGAAAGTGCCAAATCTCCATTTTTATACACCTTTTCGAACCATTTTTTTTGATGTACCATTGAAATGGGATCATGAATCAGATAATCGGTTAGCGTTTCGTCCCAACGCAATTCTAATAAGAGTGGCAAATCCTCTTCTTCAATCGGTTTTAGTACTATTCTATCACTCTCTAAGACTCTCATAATTAATTTACTATATTGTTATAAATCTCTTTTAGAGACAATATTTTATAATTTTTCTGTTTTACAAGATTTACAATTTCCATAATAGTATGATAGATTCCCACAGCATTATTTCTATTTTTTAGAATAGATTCAGAAGAGATTTGGTTATATTCTTCTCTACTCATAGAATCTTTTATTTTGCGCATCCATGTAATTTCTGGCGTATTAAAAACAACATTTATGGGATGAAAACTAATCACTTTCAATCCTGGAGAAGTAAAATATTCTAAATAAGGTTTTATAGAAAGCCCCAATTGATTATAGAGAGCCGTTCCTTCTTCCCAGAATATTGGAATATCAATCATTTTAGATTCGTGCAGATAGGGTCGAATGTGGTTTGACAATGTCATAATGGTATTAGAACAATATCTAAAACCATATTCGTTATATAGTAGATGTGCCGTATCAGAAACATTATAAAGGCGATGCGAACGTACGGACTCAGCTTCAGGGGCAAATGTGATACAATTTTCGATTATCTCCTTAAAATTATCACCATGTGAAGACCCTTTTAAGAAAAAAGGGTGGATACCTCTATCCCAAACTTTTGTAGCATATAACTCTTCAATAATAGGGGAAAAATGAGTAACAAAAGCTGTCATTTTCAGCTCTTGTATCGGTAAAGATTTCAAGAATTGAGAAATGACAGCTTCTGATGCCCAATCAATATCGGTAGTGAAGCAGAAAACGGGGGCTTCATTCCACTCTTGATGGCGGCTGAGCTTCTTTAAAAGATCAGCACTCATTATTTCACGATATTTTTAAATTGTTCAGATTTTTTATATTTTTTGAATTCAGCATCTTTTTTAGCTGTAGCTTTATAAGAAGCATCTAAAGAAACGGCTTTTTCTAGATATGTATAAACTTCAGTTTCGTTTTGTGTTCTTGCGGCAAGAATCGCCATCAAATAGTATGCTTTTGCATCCTTTGGTGTACAAGCTAAAGTATTTTTTGCAGCAGCGTAGTCTTTATTTAATAATTGAAGAAGAGCTACTGAATACTCGCAACTTCTATTTTTCATCAAAGCCTCAGCACCAACATAATCTCCATCTAAAATTTTGAACATTCCCATATTATAATCTTGATTTACAGGATATGAAGAGGCTGCTGTAGATTTTTCAAAATTAGCACGTGCTTCTGTGATATTGTTATTCAAGAAATTGAGGATTGCCAAATTATTGAAGATAATACCATTATTTGGAGAGATAGCTTGTGCTTTTTCGAGATTGTTAGCAGCAACAGACAATTGTGCAGCATCACCGGCAGCAATATATTTGTTAAGTGCTAAGATTGCCAAATTGTTATAAGCTCTCCAATCATTTTGTAACTCTGTATCATTTACAATTGCAGTGTAGATAGCTTCTTTTTCAGTTAAATCAGAATATAGAGAAGCGGCAAATAATCTTTCATTAAGAGAAAGTTTTACAGAATCACCTTTTACAAACTCTTTTAACTGAGCATCTGTATATAAATGTTTGTTACATACAAGGTCTATTTCAACTCTTCTCAATGGAGGAAGGATAATATCCGCAATTTCTTGATAGATATCGGTCATTTCTCTAATTCTTTGTTCTCTCAAATTATCATTAGGTTGAGAACGAACAACGTTTAAAATTTTATTCTTTTCAGCGATTGTTGAGTTCTCAACTGCTGTTTCAAAACCTTGCCAATCTTCTCCTTTAGCTTGGTTATCAAAAACGATTTCAGGAACTACAACATTTTTCACTTTCATTTTGTGTTTTCTTGCATAATTTCTAATTGTAGTAGATAGTTGTTGTTCAAACCATTTTTTACCTTGTTCATATCTCTTTTCAGAAAGTCCTTGGTTTAGAGACTCTTCACCTTCTGGAGAAGCCCAACCAGAAATAGCCACTTTTTTCACGCCACGGCCCTCTTCTAGTACTTGCATCAAGAAGTTGTTAAAATCAGTAATTACTTGTTTAGCAGCTTTATCTCTATTCAATTTCAATCCCCAATTCAAAGTAGAAGTATTTACTTCAAAATAGATATCTGCTACTTGAGAGATAGACTCATCTTTATAATCGTGAGGAGCAAAAAGTAGTAAAGTTCCGTTGCTTTCACCGATTTTATTTTTGTCAGCAGCGTCGCTCAACGTTGGGTTAATACCCACGCGAGAACTTGTATTTGCAATACCAACACCTAATAAAACTGCAGGAAATTCGTGCGTTTTTTTACCTAAAGTAGCTGTTGACTTTGCATAAATATTTTGATCTTCGTAACTTGTATTAAAATCAAATGAGCCAGAAGTTGAAAATTTTCCTCCATTTTTCCATGATATTCTTGTTCCTTGTTCTTTAGATTTTTCACCTACTAATTTAATAGTATTAAAAGAAACAGGATTTTGCATATTATCTTGAGCTACTACAGGCACCTCAATTAACATACTTGCTTTCTTTTTCAAATATTTTGGTGGAATTGTTCCTTTCACTGTATATTCCACTTTTCCGCCTTTGTTTTCCAAATCTGGGTTTTCTAATTGCATAGTAACATCAGGATAACGAGGAATCATTTTTCCAAATCCACAACCTGCAAAAATCAGCCCAACGAGAGCAAAAATCAATAAATTTTTCAAGTTTCTCATAATTTTTTTGTTTGTTGTTATTATTTAATCTATATTTCTTTTTATACTAAACACCTTTACTTTTAAGGGTGCAAAAATACAATTCTTTCTTTACATAAACACTTAAAAACATTAGTTTGCAAATTAAAAAAAGTTAATTTTACAAAGTTTATTACATTTTGTTACAACAAAAAAGAATGACTAAGGTTTACTTTCGCTTATGAAACTTCCCTAGGACACAAGATTGCAGTTTTATCTCCAACTACTGGATTTCTATTTAGGGGAAATATTTTGCTAATTAACAAAGAGACAAAATATTAATATCAAGAAACTTAAATATATATTTCACAAAATTGCAAATAAAATTCTTTTTCTCATAATTTTTTGATTTTAGAATCAAATGAAAACGAAAAAAATTATATATTTGCAGGCTTAAAAAAAGGAGGTTAAAGATGGGTTTATTTTCAATCTTTTCGAAAGAAGTTGCAATTGACTTGGGGACAGCAAATACTGTCATTTTGCATAATGATAAAATTGTGGTTGATGAGCCATCCATTATAGCTTTAGAAAGAAATTCGGGAGCTGTGATGGCTGTTGGCAAAAAAGCATTAATGATGCATGGAAGAACACACGAGAATATTCTCACTGTTCGTCCGTTGAAAGATGGAGTTATTGCAGACTATCAAGCGACAGAGTTGATGTTGCGAGAATTTATTAAGATGACAGGCACAAAAAATTATCTTTTTCCTCCAGCCATGAGAATGGTAATATGTATTCCATCTGGAATTACCAATGTTGAGGAGCGTGCTGTTAGAGACTCTGCAGAACAAGCCGGTGCAAAAGAGGTTAGAATGATTCATGAGCCGATGGCTGCCGCCATTGGAATTGGTATTGACGTTTTGGATGCCAGTGGAAATATGATTATTGATATCGGTGGTGGAACTAGCGAAATCGCTGTATTAGCATTAGGTGGTATTGTCACTAGTAAATCTATTAAAGTTGCTGGTGATGAATTCAATGATGATATTATAGAATATATGAGAAAGCACCATAATTTGGCTATTGGTGAAGCTACGGCAGAGCAGGTAAAAATCAATGTCGGTGCTGCTGTGGATAGCCTAGAAAATCCACCTGAAGATTACGAAGTTTATGGTAGAAATCTTCTCGATGGAATTCCACGTGCTGTAAAAGTTTCATATACTGAAATTGCACAAGCTCTTGATCGTTCTATTGCAAAAATTGAGGCTGCAGTAATCAACACATTAGAAAATACACCTCCAGAACTTTCTTCAGATATCTACAAAACAGGTATTTATATGGCAGGTGGCGGTTCTCTGCTAAGAGGTTTAGATAAACGTATCTCCAAGAAGACACAACTTCAGGTTCACGTTACAGAAGACCCATTGAAAGCTGTTGCTCGTGGTACAAGTATTGCACTGAAGAACTTTGATAAATTTAGTTCCTTCTTAAAGAAATAGTTCTCTATCAAATTTGGGACGATTTAAAACTTTACTACTGCTTAATAAGAAAAAAGGAAACTTTTCCCAGCCTATTGTACGTTTAACAATTTTAGGTGTAATGTTGGGAATTGTTATAATGATAATTGCTGTTGCCATAACTTCTGGATACAAACAAGCAATTCGCAATAAAGTTATTGGTGTAGATTCTCATATTAGAATCTCTAACTACGATAGGAACACCTCGCTAGACCCTATTCCTATCAACAAAGATGAAAGCCTACGTTGTTCACTTTTAGAAAATCCTAATATAGAGAATATTAACTACTTTACTACAAAAGTAGCTATTGTTAAGTCGAACCAAACTGTAGAGGGTACCTTTCTGAAAGGAATCGATAACCATTTTGCTTGGAAAAACTTCAGCAACTACATTATAGAAGGGGAACCACTCCCCTTTTCGGAAGATTCTACTAGTAGACAAATTATTATCTCTACACGTTTAGCCAACAAACTTAATCTCAAATTGGGAGATAACCTTATCACGTATTTTGTGCAAGACCCACCACGACAAAGAAAATTAACCGTTTGTGCCATTTACGAAACTGGACTACCTGATTACGACAATCAAATAGCACTTGTGGACCTTAAAATGCTACAAGAGATTAATGGTTGGACACCTTCTCAAGTGGGAGGAATGGAAATTAGAATCTCTGATTATCAGAATATTGATGAGATGGGAATAAGGGTCCATCAAAATATTGGATATAACTTAAAGGCAGAAACTATTAAACAATTATATCCCAATATCTTTCAATGGATTGCGCTTTTCGACACCAATGTTATTGTACTAATGGTGATTATAATTGCAGTTTGTTTAATCACTATCACTTCTACATTTTTCATCATCGTATTAGAAGAAACCAAAACCATTGGGATTTTGAAAACCTTAGGAATGGGAACAAAACAAATTTTCCAACTTTTTCTAATGATCGCCATAAAACTAATTGGGAAAGGAATTCTTTACGGAAATGCTATAGCTTTATCTTTATGCTTACTACAATACCACTTTCACTTTATAAAATTAGATGCTGCCACATACTACCTCTCGTACGTTCCGATTGCTTTTCCTATTGGAAACATTTTATTAATAAACCTTGGTATCTTATTCCTTTGTTTAGGCACACTATCTATTCCTGCACTATATATTTCTCAAAAAATTACCCCAATCAATGCTATTCGCTTTGATTAAATTGACAATTATGAAAAAAAAACTCTTTCTTTTAGATGCGATGGCTCTCATTTACAGAGCTTATTACGCAATGCAGCGTTCTCCAAGATTCACATCAAAGGGGATTAATACATCTGCTATACTTGGATTTACCAACACTTTGTACGAAATCATTAAAAATGAGAAGCCTACTCACATTGCTGTATCATTTGATACGGGAGGACCTACCTTACGTCACGCAGAATTTCAGGATTACAAAGCCAATCGAGAAGCCACTCCCGACGAAATTATCATCTCCATACCCTACATCAAGAAAATATTAGAAGGATTTAACATTCCTATTATTAGTATGGAAGGATATGAAGCAGACGATATCATTGGAACTCTATCGAAACGTGCTGAAATTGAAGGATTTGATGTTTACATGATGACTTCTGACAAAGATTATGGCCAATTGGTTTCGAAAAATATTTTTATGTATAAACCTGGGAAATTTGGTCAAAAAGCAGAAATTGTAGGCGTAAAAGAGATTTGTGAAAAGTATAATATTGCGCAACCAGAAGAGCTAATTGACATACTTGGGCTTTGGGGTGATGCTTCCGACAACATTCCTGGCGTACCCACTATTGGCGAAGTAAAAGCCAAAAAATTGATTAGCCAATTCCATTCCATAGAAAACATTTACGCACATATTGACGAGGTTGATAATGCCAAATTACGCCAAACTTTGATTGACAATCAAGATATTGCAATATTATCTAAAAATCTAGCTACTATAATGTTAGATGTTCCTATTGAAGTAAATTTTGATGATATGAAAATAGGGAAATTCAGCATTGAAAAATTAAAGTTGATTTTTAGTGAACTTGAGTTCAAAGCATTATCCCAACGAATATTTAACGACATTGCGCCACAAGCTAGTAGCGCACCAGACCTTTTCACGCCGCAAGCCAACCTTCCCCAACCAGAAACGGCCTCAGCATTCCGTCAGTTTCAGGATATTACACACAACTTTGTAAAAATCAACTCCTTGACAGAATTTTCTCCAATAGCGACCCCTCAAACACTTTTCTTTGAATGGATTATCTTGAACCAAAAAATTGGTGGTTTTGCTTTCGCAACAGATTCTTCAGCAATCTATTATCATCTTTTAGAAAAGGAGCATGAATATTTTCGTGAAATTCTGCCTGCTATCTTTGGCGAGAAACGCACGTTGGTGACCTATCAAGTAAAGCAAACGCACAAATACCTTAAAATATTAAAAATAAATCCATTAGTTTCATTTTTTGACTTACAAATTGCACACTATCTCATTCAACCAGAAAATGCGCACAATTTAGAAAATCTTTCCGAAGGATACTTACAATATGAACTTCTAACCAATAGCAAGGAGGAAACTATTGAACACTCGACACAGGTTGCTTGTGAAAAGATTGAAATCTTCAGAGAGCTCTACCCTATTTTTGAAAAAGAGATGCAGGAAGTAAAATTAGATACTCTTTTCCGTGATTTAGAGATGCCGTTATCAGAAGTTTTAGCAGAAATGGAGATGACAGGCGTAAGAGTTGACCCCGAAGAGTTGACAAAAAATTCTCAACGGATTGAGAACGACCTACGGAAATTAGAAGAACAAATATATGAATTTGCAGGAGAAAAATTCAATGTAGGCTCTCCCAAACAATTAGGGGAAATTCTATTTGGGAAAATGCAAATTATTGAAAATGCAAAACTTACAAAAAGCAAACAATATCAAACTGGGGAAGAAATTCTGGTCAAACTCATCAATAAGCACCCTATTATTTCATTAATTTTGGAATGGCGTACTTTATCCAAATTAAAATCCACCTATATTGATGCTCTACCATTACTTATCAATGCTCAAACGGGCAGAATTCATACCACCTTTCAGCAAACTGTAACTTCTACTGGGCGACTAAGTTCCACCAATCCCAACTTACAAAACATTCCGATTCGGACCGAGCAGGGTAGAGAGGTTCGCAAAGCCTTTGTAGCCTCAACGTCGGACGCCCTCATTATGGCTGCTGATTATTCTCAAGTAGAGCTACGCATTGCAGCATCAGTATCCAAAGACGAGAACATGATTTCCGCATTTCGTGGACACGAAGATATTCACACTGCAACAGCCGCATTGGTATATAAAGTGCCTGCTGCAGAAGTAACTTCTGAACAGCGACGACATGCAAAAACTGTGAATTTCGGTATTTTATACGGAATTTCTGCATTCGGGCTGGCAGACCGCCTACACATTTCACAAGCAGAAGCTCGCTCCTTGATTGAAAACTATAACCAAAGTTTTCCTAAAATTCGCCAATTTATGAATCAATTGATGGAAGACGCCCGTGCCAATGGATATGTTGAAACCCTTTTAGGCAGGCGCCGCTATATTAGAGACATTGACTCTTCGAATGGTTTACTTCGTAAAGCGGCAGAGCGAAATGCCATTAATGCTCCGATACAAGGAACAGCTGCTGACCTCATCAAAATTGCAATGATCAATATCCATCGTGAATTTAAGAAACGAAATCTCAAAAGCAAAATGATTCTACAAGTTCATGATGAATTGGTATTTGAAGTTTACAATGATGAAATGAGTGAAGTGCAAAAGATTGTAAAAGATTTAATGGAAAATGCTATGCACTTAGAGGTAAACCTTGAAGTTAGCATGAATTTTGGAAATAGTTGGTACGAAGCACATTAATATGAATACGGAACAAAAACTGATTACAATATTAGGTCCTACTGCTACAGGGAAAACGCGCATTGCCACGCGATTAGCATACGAATTAGGTGGTGAAATACTAAGTGCTGATTCACGGCAAGTATATCGTCGTATGGATATTGGAACGGGCAAAGACCTTGATGATTATACATACAATGGTACACCTATTCCATACCATCTCATTGATATCGAAGACCCTGGAGAAGAGTACAACCTATTTAAGTTTCAGCAAGCAGCACACATTGCTATAGATGAAATTCGGAAAAAAGGAAAACCTATCATTATGTGTGGCGGTAGCGGAATGTATATCGAAGCAATTGTCAAAGGGTATAAACTTTTTCCTGTACCTGAAAATCCACAACTTAAAGAGGAACTTGATAATACTCCTGAAGAGGAACTTATCCAGATGCTTGCCTCATATCGACCTCTGCACAATCACACCGACACCTGCGAACACAATCGTTTGGTTCACGCCATTATTTTAGAAAAATATTATGCAGAACAC
Source organism: Bacteroidota bacterium (assembly GCA_023413895.1). GTDB lineage: Bacteria > Bacteroidota > Bacteroidia > Bacteroidales > WCHB1-69 > JAEZOU01. Next base: position 19,678 of record JAEZOU010000016.1, read on the forward strand.
CCTGAATTGCAAGAAATTTCCACGGCACACCCATCACTCCTTTTTGGTATAAAAGGAGATCGAGACTTGATTAGAAACCGAATCACATTACGATTGAAAGAACGATTAGAAAATGGAATGATTGAAGAGGTAAAATCACTCATCGATTCTGGCGTTAATCCTCAGCAACTTATTCGCTATGGGCTTGAATACAAATTTATTACATTATATCTTCAACATGAAATTTCGTATGATTTTATGTTTGAAAAACTGAATATTGCTATTCATCAATTTTCAAAAAGACAGATGACTTGGTTCCGGAAAATGGAGCGTGAAGGATTTGAAATTAATTGGTTAGATGTAGCTTGGAATGAAGATCAAAAAATCGATTTTATCTTGCAAAGGATAAAATAAATTTCTATTTTTTCGTTTTATTTTATCATTCAATATTAACATTTTAATGTTTGAAAAATGACATATATTAATATTGTATGATAACTTTTTGATGTATTTTTGCTCGTTAAAACTTCTTTTTATGAAAAAAATTGCTCTTTTTGCTGGCGGCAACTCTGGAGAATACGAAATCTCTATCCAAACCGCACAAAACATCTATAACTTATTGGATAAAAACATTTTTGACACCTATTTTATTTACGTTAAAGGGAAAGAATGGTTCTATCTGAATGAAAAAAACGAAAAATTCTTAATTGATAAAAACGATTTTTCATTATCTCTTCCTAATGGAAAACTATTTTTTGACGCTGTTTTTATTGCCATTCACGGAACTCCTGGAGAAAATGGCTTGCTACAAGGATATTTTGAGATGATGGAAATTCCATATACGGGCTGCGACTGCTTTTGTTCAGCACTAACCTTCAATAAATTCTTCTGTAATGTTGTAGCGGAAAAATTGGGTGTTCCAATTTCTAAAGCACTACATTTCTATGCTAATGACTCAATAAATCTACAGCAAATTGTTGACGTTTGTGGTTTGCCTTGCTTTGTAAAACCTTGTAATTCAGGATCGAGTATTGGAGTTACCAAAGCACATGATACAAAAGAGTTACAAGAAGCCATTGATATGGCGTTCCAAGTAGATAACCAGATTATGGTAGAAAAATTTGTTCCAGGGCGAGAACTTACCTGCGGCGTTGCCACCATTAATGGTAAACCGAAAGCATTAGCGATTACAGAAATTCTCAGCAAAAAAGAATTTTACGATTTTGAAGCGAAATACACTGAAGGATTTTTAGAAAAAGTTACTCCTGCACAAATCAATAAAAATATTGAAGAAACAATCAAACACTATTCTGAAAAACTATACCAAGGATTAGGTTGCAAAGGCGTAATCCGTTTCGATTTCATTGTTACAGAAAAAGAGGAGCCTTTCCTTTTAGAAATTAATACCATTCCCGGACAAACCGCTATGAGTTTGATTCCTAAACAAGTAAAAATGAACAACATAGAACTTAGTGATTTCTATGCAGGTTTAATCTATGAAATTTTGGAGAAATAGAGATATGAGAAAAATAATTACAATTCTTCCATTATTTATCATTACTAACCTTTTTGCACAATATACAGAAAAGGATATTTATGCGTATATAGATCAATATAAAGAATTGGCTATCAGAAAGATGTATGAATATAAAATTCCTGCAAGTATCACGCTTGCGCAAGGAATTTTCGAAAGCGCATGCGGAACTAGCCGATTAGCAACTGTTGCCAAAAACCACTTCGGCATCAAATGCCATAACGAATGGACTGGCGATACAATTCACGTTGATGATGATGCATTAGGAGAATGCTTTCGTGTTTACGAAACCGTAGAAGATTCATACAACGATCACTCGCTATTTCTAACATCTCGGAAACGATACAGCGACCTATTTACTTTAGATATCATGGACTATCGTTCATGGGCAAAAGGATTAAAAGCTGCAGGTTATGCTACAAACCCCAAATATCCAGAACGATTAATCAGCCTAATTCAACGCTTCAATATTGCGCAATGGGACACTGTTTATCTACAACGTTTGGAAAGTGGATATTTTACAAAACCACAAACGCAACCTGAAATTGTAGATAAAAAACCTACTGAAAATCAAAAAGTCACTTCTGATAACAATAATACAACCTCGTATGCTATTTTTATTCCAGATATTAGTAAATATCAACCAGTGGAATATCCTTTCACTTACCGCACTGTTTACGAAAACAATCGTACACTTTTTGTAATTGCCACCAAAGATGACACCTATGCAAAAATTGCCCAAGACGTACAACTAAAAGAGAAAAAGTTAATTCAATATAACGACGCATTAGGAAAACAGAGAAAATTGCAAGAAGGAGAAGCTATCTACATTGAAAAAAAGGAGTATGTAAATCCAATAAAAAAACATATCGTTCAAAAAGGTGAAACCCTACGATTTATTTCTCAGAAATATGGTATTCGTCTATCCTCCTTATTGAGTATAAATCATTTAACAGAAACCTCGATAATCAAACCTAACGACATCATCAAGTTATCCACCAAATAGTTCCTATGAAACCCACATTTTTCTTTTTAGTGAATATTATTTGTGTCGTTTTTTCATTAAATGCGCAAAATTACGATCCCGCTGCAATAAAAAAATATGTTGAGGAAAACAAAGCGTACGCAATAGAAAGTATGCAACTTCACAAAGTACCAGCAAGTATTACCCTTGCGCAAGGCATTTTTCATACAAAATTAGCAACCAATCACTTAGCAAAATTTGCCAATAACCACTTTAGTATTACATGCGCAAAAACCGACGTTGACAATCGCTACCACCAAGACAACAATATGCAAAACATTTGCTTTCGTAAATATGCAACAGTACGCGATTCCTATATCGACCACGGCGTTTATCTTTCTACTAAAACTCATTACAAATCTCTATTTTCTTTAGATATTTACGACTATAAAGCTTGGGCAACAGAACTTCATAAATTAGGCTACTCCATCACTAAAAACTATGCGCAAAATCTTATCAATATTATCGAAACATATAACTTAACTCAATACGATTATCCTGAACAAACTCCCGCTGGAGTAGAAACACAAATTGCTACTGTAACCGACCCCACGCCTTCTCCTGCTGAAAATAATACAACAACAGAAATTCAAGAAATTGTTATTCTTGAACAAGAAGTAGATACGGTAGAAACATATTTTACTGAAGAAGATTCAGAAGAGAATCTTTTAGAGAAACCAATTTTCGCATATTCACAAATCGTTCAGAAAGAAAAATCCAAACAAGCAGAAGAGTTATCCGTTGCCTCCACTTCTAAAAAAACAGAAGAGACTCCCACACAAAAAAACGAGATATTATTTTTCTCTGTTAATGAAGGTGAGCAGAAATTGGTTCGTTATCCACTTTCTGACAGAAATGTATATGAAAGAGAAGGCATTAAATTTATTATCGCCAAAGCTGGAGACACTTTTTCTAATTTAGCAAAAGAACTCCAATTTACAGAGAATCGCCTCAGAGAATACAACGATGTCTATGATTCGGAAACGGAACTACAAGTAGGAGAAGTTGTTTACCTTGAAATGAAAAATAGAAAATGTAACGTAGATTTTCACACTATAAAATATGGCGAAACCCTGCGTTATATTGCACAAAAATATGCAATTCAACTAATTATCATTTTAAAAAATAATGGAGAAAGCGGTTATAGTCTCAATGAAGAGATTTGCATCTCCTGCCATTAATAGAAATTATGAAAAGAACGTTTTATATATTTAATTCTGAGACACTTTCTTTCGAGAAAGCGAAGCTTAGTGTTAAAGATATTATAAAACGTTTACTTTGGCTTCTTCTTACAGCAATCTCCTTCGCATTAGCATTTGTATGGATATTTTTCTATGCTATTGACTCACCCAAGGAGAAGATGCTTCAAAAAGAAAACAACGAACTCAAAAAACAGATTTCTCAACTTGACCATAAGTTGAACAAAATGGATATTATTCTTACTGATATTCAAAACCGCGACGACAACGTTTATCGTACCATTTTTGAAGCGGAACCTATTCCATACGAAGTTAGAAATCCCTCTTTTACATACAACTCAAAATATGATAACATTACCACTTCTGAATCCAAGAAATTTCTTGAGAATTTAGATTTAAGAAGTGATAAACTTATCTTACGAATGGCAACCGAGATGCGCTCTTTAGATTCTGTGAAAGAGATGGCCGTTCATAAAGCAGAAATGCTCTCTGCTATTCCAGCAATTCGTCCTATCAAAAATATGTATCATATTACCTCTGGATTTGGCAGACGCTACCACCCAATTTTGAAAACACTTCGCCCCCACACTGGCATTGACATCTCCGCACCTAAAGGTACACCTGTTTATGCTACAGCAGATGGAGTAGTTTCTAATGAACAAGGAGGATCTGGCTATGGAATTACCGTGATAATCCGACACGGTTACTCATACTCAACCATTTATGCCCACCTCTCTAAAAAAATTGTAAAATCAGGACAACGTGTAAAAAGAGGACAACTAATTGGTTACGTTGGAAATACAGGCCTCTCTATGGGTACTCACCTCCATTATGAAGTAAGAAAGAATGGAACGCCTGTTAATCCTGTACACTTTTTCTTCTCTGACATCACTCCTGAAGAGTATAACCAGATTTTAGAATCTTCTAAAGATATTAACCAAGCATTATCTTAAAAAACCAAAGCTACTATGATAAAAATCAATTTTATGTTCATAAAAAAACTTTGGAAAGGTGTCCGTAACAATTGGAAAACCAAATACAAATTGGTTATTAAAAACGAGAACACACACGAAGATAAATTTGTGTTTAGGTTAAGTCCTCGAAACATTTTTGTAGGAGTTACAGTTTCTGCTTTTGTATTGATTACACTTACTGCTTTTTTAATTGCATTTACTCCTTTGCGCGTATATGTTCCTGGATACACAAGTTCTGACGAATATCATAAATATCGTGAATTGGCCATTAAATTGGATTCTTTAGAGTTGATGAGTGCTCAGAATACCAATTACATGCAGAATTTTCAAAATATTGTCAACGAAATTGTTAGCACTGAAGGTGAAAATCAAAAAAATGAAACCGATTCTACTTTATCCAAATACTCTGATGAAGAACTGCTATCAGGCCGAGAATTTTTATGGAATCAAGAGGAATTAATTATCCAACAAATCAACGACCAAAACAGCAAATATACTATTCCTCTTACACAACGAGCTACATTTTATTCTTTTACATTTTCACCTCCTGCTATCGGTTTGATTAGCAACCAATTCAATATCTCTGAAAAACATTATGGTATTGATATAGAAAATAAAAAAGAAACACCGATCTCTGCCATTGCCGACGGAATTGTACTATTTACTGGATTAACGCCTGACGAAGGCAACGTAATCATTTTACAACATACTGGTGATATAATCTCCGTTTACAAAAACAACGAAAAAATTCTCAAGAAAGTAGGTAACAAAGTGAAAGCTAACGAACAGATTGCCTTAATGGGTAATGCTGATAAAAACAATAGAAACGCCCATCTTCATTTTGAAATTTGGTATAACGGGTATCCCCTTAATCCAACCTCTTATATATCTATTAATTAGTTATTTATGGAAAAAATTATCACAGTAGAAAATACAGATTTAGTCGGTATTTACGGAAAAAACAATTGCAACATAGACCTACTTCGTCATATATACCCTACTCTAAAAATTGTTGCAAGAGGAAACGAAGTAAAAGTGATTGGTGAGGATTTTTCCGTAGAACTATTTGCCGAGCGTTTTCAATTATTAATCACTCACTATGGACGCTTTGGGAAACTTTCGGAAGATGACATTCTGAATATAACAGCAGCAGAAGATGATTCCTTTTATCGATTAGAAAAAGGAGGTATGGATATGGAAGTAATTGTACACGGCAAGGAGGGTCGTCCTATCAAAGCAATAACGCCAAACCAAAAGAAAATGGTAAAAAGTGCTGCTGTTAATGATATGGTTTTTGCAATTGGACCTGCTGGAACTGGAAAAACTTATACTGCAGTCGCTTTAGCAGTTAGAGCACTTAAAAACAAACAAGTGCGCCGAATTATACTCACGAGACCTGCCGTTGAAGCAGGAGAAAATCTGGGATTTCTACCTGGTGACTTACGCGACAAATTAGACCCCTATTTACAACCACTATATGATGCGCTGTGGGATATGATGCCCATGGCAAAATTACTGAGCTATATTGAAGATAAAACCATTGAAATTGCGCCTCTTGCATTTATGCGCGGAAGAACACTCGATAACGCATACGTCATTTTAGATGAAGCACAAAATGCCACCGAAAGTCAAATGAAAATGTTCTTGACTCGTATGGGGAAAAATGCTAAATTCTTTATTACCGGAGACTTAACGCAAGTTGACCTTCCTCGTCACCAACATTCAGGTTTGATTCATGCTTCCAAAATCTTAAAAGATATTAAAGGCATCGATTTTGTGTATATGGATCAATCCGATGTGGTAAGACACTCTTTGGTAACAAAAATTATCGAATCATACGAAAAATGGAGTTTGGAAAAAGCTGCTGTCAAAGATCAAAAAACAACTGAACAAAAAAGTGACGAGCAAACAACACCACAATGATAAGGTTTATTCTTTACCCTTTTTCACTAATCTACGGAACAATTCTTTGGTTAAGAAGAAAATGCTATAAAAAAGGTGTTTTCTCCTCAAAAACATTTTCTATTCCTACCATCTGCATCGGAAATTTAGCAGTTGGAGGAACAGGAAAAACACCTCATACAGAATATATTGTAAATAAATTCCAAGATTTTAACCTTGCCATTCTTAGTAGAGGATACAAAAGAAACACTCGTGGTGCCCTCTGCACTTGTCAACTTACTGAAAAAGAAAAAAATGCACAAAATTTAGGTGATGAACCGACACAATACCATAGAAAATTTCCTAATGTTCCTCTTGCTGTTGCCGAAAAAAGAGCAGAAGGTATAGAACTACTTCAGAAAAATTATCCTAACCTCGAACTCATTGTGCTAGATGACGCATACCAACATTTAGCCGTACACTATAACTGCAAAATTCTTCTTACCCCATTTAATCACTTATATGTTGACGATTGCCCCTTCCCCGCAGGAAGGCTACGAGAATTCCCTTCTGCAGCTAAACACGCTAACATCATTATCGTTACAAAATCTCCTGATAATCTTACTGATAACGAAATTTCTTCAATCAAACAAAGATTAAAAATAAATAACTGTCAATATCTATTCTTCACTAAAATTGCTTACAAACAGATTCTTCCCTATTCACCTAATCTATCGATAAAATTATCCTCTGAAACTGAAGTTTTATTAATTACTGCTATTGCCAATCACACTCCCCTACTCCAACACTTAAAAACGCAATTTAATAATATTCAAACAATTACATTTCAAGACCATCACATTTTTTCAGAATCTGATATTGATAAAATTATTTCTCAATTTCATCAAACTAATAACCCTAACAAAATTGTTATTACTACAGAAAAAGATATTCCTCGTTTAGAGTGTGCTCCAAAAAATATTATATCTTTGCTTCCTATTTTTGTAGCCCCGATTGAGGTACAATTTCTATTTAATGAAGATCAATTTTATTCCATAATAAAGAGTTATGTTAGAAAGAGTTAAAGAAAGTGCTGCGTTCCTACACAAATTTATGCCTAACCAACCTTCTATCGCTATTATTTTAGGTTCAGGATTAGGAGGATTAGTAAATCGATTAGAAATTCTAAAAGAGATTCCCTACTCAGAAATTCCAAACTTTCCTCAATCTACAGTAAAAGGCCATAAGGGAACATGGATTTTTGGAAAATTAAATGGTATAGATATTGTAGTCCTCAGTGGAAGATTTCACTATTACGAAGGCTACACCATGAAAGAGGTTACTTTTCCTATTCAGGTAATGAGAGAGTTAGGAATTGAAAAACTGATTCTTTCTAATGCTGCTGGTGGAATGAATCCAACTTTCCAAATTGGTGATATTATGGTAATTAGAGACCATATCAATCTTTTTGGCAACAACCCTCTTTTGGGTCCTAATGATGATAATTTAGGGCCACGTTTTCCCGATATGAGCGAGGCATATTCTAAAAGAATGATAAAAATTGCTTTTGATACTGCAAAGAGATTGAATATTCACCTACAAAAGGGTGTTTACGTAGGTGTTACGGGGCCTTGCTTTGAAACTCCTGCTGAATACAAGATGTTTCATATCATAGGAGGAGATGCCGTAGGAATGTCAACAGTACCAGAAACAATTGCTGCGCGTCATCGCGGAATGGAAGTTTTTGCTTTGTCCGTAATTACAGATTTAGGGGTTGTAGGCGTAGTTGAAAAAGCATCTCATGATGAAGTGCTCAAAGCAGCACAGGCTACTGAACCCATAATGGTTAACCTTGTTTACGAAATGATTCCTCAGTTATAAATCCGTAATCTCTCCCCATTATAATGAGTTTTATATTGCTTGAGTGGATAATGAGCATCTCCACTAACAACTCCGCCATTGATAATGTTAAATTTTGAATGACACCCCGTACACTCTAATAATAATCCTGACTCATCCATCCATAACCACGAATCTTGCTCCTGCCAATCTAATGAACAAGCACGATCGTAAGCAACAAAGGTATATTCATTAATTCTATATATCACTATTCCATTTACACCTCCCGTAACATAAACATAGCCTCCATAATAGTTTAAATCAGCATATTCCATACTATTAGGATAAACTACAAAATCAACATAGGTTTCGGGTATTGTGCTATGCTCAATTCTGCAACCCCATAAAAAAAGAGGTAACAAAGCTAATATCAAAAACTTCTTCATAACTATTGTAACGTAAAATTAGAGTAAAAAGTATAACTTGAAAAAAATTCAGTCTCATTTAGGAGTTAACATCTATTTTGAATTACTCATTCTCTTTTAAAATGTTTTATCATTACTAAAAAAATTAAATTCTTACTAGTAATGCTCCAAAATCGGTTAAAAATTCGAAAAAATGATGTACTTTTGCAGGTTGAAATTTGGTCCCGTAGTTCAGCTGAATAGAACGTCAGATTCCGGTTCTGAAGGTCGTGGGTTTGAATCCCGCCGGGATCACAAAATGTAAAATTAAAATTATGATTATGAAGAAAATTGGTTACGTTATCACCTTAGTGACTATTGTGATTCTTTCTGGTTGCTGCACTTCTAAAACAGAAAAACCTGTTGATAATAAAGATGTTGTTATTCGAGAAACTCCTGAAAAAACAGAACCTACGACAAAAAAACAAAAAATTGAAGATATGACTAAAGTTTTAATCAAAACCTCATTAGGAGATATTACCATCGCCCTTTACGATGCTACTCCAGAACACAAAAAGAATTTCTTAAAACTCGTTGACGAAAAATATTATGATAATGTACTTTTCCACCGCATTATCCAAGGTTTTATGATTCAAACTGGCGACCCTAATTCCAAAACAGCTAAAGCAGGTCAACAATTGGGTAATGGCGGTCCTGGATACACCATTCCTGCAGAATTTGTACAAGGTTGTTACCATAAACGCGGTGCCGTAGCTGCAGCCAGAATGGGCGACAATGTAAATCCACAAAAAGCATCTTCTGGTTCTCAATTTTATATTGTTGATGGTCAGAAGTTTACAGATATGGACTTAATGAATATTTCTCGTCAATATGGTATTCAATTTACAGACGAACAAAAAGAGATTTACAAAACTCAAGGAGGTGCTCCTTTCCTTGATAATAACTATACCGTTTTTGGTGAAGTAGTTACGGGTATGGATGTTGTGGATAATATTGCCGCACAACAAAAAGATAGATTTGACCGTCCTATAAACGATATTAAAATCATATCTGTAGAAGTAGTTGAAAACAAATAATTGATTGAAAATGAGCAAAATTGAAGATATTAAAAATGAACTTAACCAATTTGTTGTTGAAAACCAAGAACAATTGGAACAGTTTCGTTTGCACTTTTTAAGTAAAAAAAGTGAACTTCAACAGTTACTAAGTGAAATTAAAAATATTGCACCTGAATTGCGTAAAGATTTCGGACAGCAAGTAAATCTTTTAAAACAGGAGGCTCAAAATATTTTTGAAAGTCATAAAGAAAAGATCGAAGAAGTTGCGCTTTCACAATGCGAAACTATGGACCTTACACGCCCCGTTGCAGCATTGCCCAAAGGTTCTATGCATCCCGTTTCCATTATGATGAATAATGTTTGCGAAATCTTCGAGAAGATTGGATTTGTTTCCGTTAATGGTCCTGATATTGAGGATGATTGGCACGTTTTTTCTGCACTGAATTTCCCTCCTGAGCACCCTGCACGCGATATGCAAGATACATTCTTTTTCGAACTTCGTCCCGATATTCTACTCCGTACGCACACCTCTTCGTTACAAGTAAGAACAATGGAAACTACGCAACCTCCTATTCGCGTAATCTGTCCAGGTCGCGTATTCCGTAACGAAACGATTACTGCTCGCTCACATTGTATATTCCACCAAATAGAAGGTCTTTACATTGCTGAAGAAGTTTCTTTTGCAGAAATGAAACAAGTGTTACTACACTTTGCAAAAGAGATGTTCGGAGAAGATACAAAAATTCGCTTGCGCCCTTCATTCTTTCCATTTACAGAACCTTCTGCTGAAATGGATATCGAATGCAAAATCTGTGGCGGAAAGGGTTGTAATGTATGTAAACACTCCGGCTGGGTAGAGATTTTGGGCTGTGGTATGGTAGATCCAAATGTATTGGAAAGTTGTGGTATTGATAGCACAAAATACACAGGATACGCTTTTGGCTTAGGTATCGAAAGAATGACTATGCTAAAATATAAAACCAATGATATCCGCCTCTATTTTGAAAATGATGTGCGTTTCATTGAGCAGTTTGGACCTGCAACAAACTAAAATTCATTTGCTAACATTTCGCCACGAGGATTTCTAATCGAATATTTAGTAAATCTCTCGTCCGCTTCAAAGCCGTCGCCACGATTCGTCGTTCCGTCGGCTTTTATTTGTACAACTTCTACATTGGAGTAGATAATCTTATTACGTTTATCCCAAATTATTTGTTCAGTTCGTATTGATTCCTTTTTCTGAAGATCTGTGATAACAACATTTTTAGAAGCCTCCATACGCTGAATTCTATCCTCACTTATAGCATAATCTGCTGTCAGAACAGAATGTTTTTCCCCATTGCTATAGGAAGTCACAATAATTCCTTCTGGAAAATCCATATAGGAGTTTGCCCCTTCATACTTATTCATCACAGGTGCAAAAATTTTAAAGTTAACCTCTCCTGAATCACTTACTACAATTTCAATATCTTGTGCCGATTCATCAGGATATTTCCCATCAAAACAAACTGGCGTAAGAAACTCTGATTTCGAGTTACAAGAGAAACAAAACGCCACCCCACAAAGAAAAGGGATGGCGTTTTTGATAATTCTTATCATAATACTAAAATATGATATATCACTAACGAACAGTTGTTGTTTCATTAATCCAACAACCTACGCGATAAGAGCTGCCATTTTGCAAACCTCTGACAAATTTATCTTGATCGCTTGGGAAAGCAAGTTTAGATCTTTTTTCTCTGATAGTTTGTTCCAAAGATGGATCTACTGCCAAAGCTCTGCTATATTTATCTGCTGCTGCCCAGTTGTTGGCATTTGGAAGAGAACCTTCACCAGAACATCTTCTACCAGAATAGTGATAAAGATCACCAATCAACATATAAGCTTTACCCATATTAGGTTTCAATCTAATAGCTTCTAAAGCAGCTGCACGAGATTCTGAATAATTTTCTTTTGCTTGCAATGTTGTTGCTAAGAAGAAATATGCGTTTGCTTTCTTTTCATTAGTTTCAAACATAGAAATTGCTTCTTTGAAATAAGCTACTGCTGCATCATAGTCAGCTCTTCCTAACGAACGTAAACCCATTTGGTATGCTGAATTTGCACTTGGTTCAGCTTTGTGAACAATCTCCAATGCTTCTACGAAAATATCTGATTTACTACAATCTGATTTTTGCATAGTGTGAATGATTTTCTTCAAAACTGTCAAATTCTCACGATTTTCAGCCAATTTTTTACCATAAATTTGGTCTAAAACATGACAAGGTGCATACGGAGTAAATTTACTTTCAATATTGCCCAAAGTTTTAGCATAGTTGCTGATATATTTATTAACTTTAGCTGTATCTTTTCCAATCTTTCCTGTTTGTACTTTATAAGCATTAGAATCAATTGTCCCTGCAGCTAAACTTGAATCCAAAGCATATAAACTTGGCATTATCTTATCCAATTGCTTGTTATAGTTATCGATAGCTTGTTCAAGATAGGTAGTTGCTCTTTCATACGCATCAATAACGTAGGTTGTATCTTTTTTCGCCTTGGTCATACCTTGAGATACACTGAAGAACACATTAAAGATGATAGGTTGTGTTTCCTCTTTTGAACTTTCGATAGCTTCAATAAAGAGTGGATAAGCCGTTTCAAACTCTTTCTGTCTGAAACGCGTCATATTGTAAGCAATCCAACCTTTATCCTCACCTGCAGAATATTTATCAGGGAAATAGGTACTTCTTACAGTATAAACCCAAATTAAAGAATCGACTAAAACTTCTGCTCTTGCCGTATCTCCAGCTGCTTTTGATTGCTTAATTAATGCTTCAAAAATGTTTTGAATGGATGAATTGGTATAGATACCATTCCATGAACAAGGACATTGTGTAATTACATTACGCCAATGTTCGTATGCTTTAGCATAATCTTTTTGTTTGGTAAATTGACGGAAGAGTGTTATTTGCTCAAGGCATTGCAATGAGTCATCTTCTGTAGCTCCATAACCATTACAAATAGTATTTTGAGAAAATGCGCCGAAACTCAACGCAAAGAAAGTAAATAATAATACGATTTTTTTCATCTGAATAAATTATTTTGATTATTGATTATCTTTGACTATAAGGCATCTTTAATGTTTAATCTAATTTTACTCGTTGGTACCATTTTTCGTAAAGAGTAAAACTAAACGAGAAACGATAATAATTTTGCTGTATTAACTGCTCTTTGGTGGTTCCTGTATGGATATATTCAAACATCACATTGAAAGAGGAGTTAAAGTTGAAAGTTCTGATAGGGAATCCTATTCCACAAGCAACAGAAAATTCCTGAATCGGTTGATTTCTAATATTTAAATATCCTGTTGAATATCGAACTCCTGCTCTGAAATTAATCCGCTTCATATATTTGGGCGATGTTGGATTAGGAATATATTGAAGACCTACCGCCGAAATAACAGCGTCTTTAAACATATCAGAATCAGTGTTATTCATTGAAAAACGCGTCCAATTTTCCCACGTTACATCAGCTCCCACTTTCAAAATATCTTTATAACTATAAGTGATTCCTCCGCCAATGGTTTGTGGAAGTTTTGCTGTACCCCGAATAGCATCATCATCGAAACGACAAACAACTGTATCAACTGCAGTTGAAGCGCTAAAACCGCTACCTGTAAAGGTATTTATAAGTAAGTTCTCACGCGTCCAAACGTACGCTGAATTTTCATAAACTAAACCAAAACCTAAGGTATGTTTCTCTTGAATTTTGGTTACATATTGAACTCCACCTGTTAAATAGATTCCATCCACATAATTAATATTTGCTACGCGAGAGTTTAGAAAATTCTGACCTGAAAAATAGGCATAATTTAACGTATTTAAATTACCAAAGAGGTAGGAGATGTTTAATCCAATAGATAAGCCTTTACAAATTTTAAAAGCATTACCCCAATAGAATTGAACAAGACCTCCCGTACCTGAATAGTCATACCTCACTTCGCCAATATTTTCGATATTTCTTGTTGTGGATATATCGTAACCTAAATCGCTGAAAGGAAGGACTCCAACACTGGTCCGCCAATGACGAGTTATTGGTAAACCTATAGCCAAATAATCGGCACGCGCAAAAGAGCCTTTTTGTCTCAACTCATCTGTTTCCAAGTGAGTAGAGTAGATACTCATGCTAGCATCTGCAACAAAAGACAATGAATCAAAAGCTGCGTAGGAAGCAGGATTTTTAAAGTTGACAAAATATGGACTTTGTATTGCATACGCAACTCCACCCATAGAATTTAGCATACCATTTGTACGATTTGTTGGCACACCAATTCCAAAATTCGAATAGGGAGATTGAATCTCATTTTGCGCTGATAGAGTAACGCAAAACAACATCAGAATTGCAATCCACAAAGTCGTGATATTTACTTTATTATCCATTAATTTCTAAAATTTTATTCAGGCCCCAAAGGACTAAATTTGGGGCTGCAAATATCGTATTTTTTATTGACTTCTGCAAGTGCTCCAAATCGCCTCCTGTCAGTATAGTTTTCAACCCATTATAACGATTTTTGTATGAATTTATTATTCCCTCTATTTCATATATAACTCCCTTAATTACACCTATTTGTATTGAAGATTGTGTGTTTCTTCCTATAAAATCTTCCAATTCTGAGAACGATTCTTGGGGTAAGCGTTGGGTAAAATGATGAAGTGCCCGAAAACGCATAGAAAGGCCTGGCGAGATAGAACCACCTTTATAAATACCATCAGCAGACACAAAATCTGCAACCAAACAAGTTCCTGCTTGTATTGATAACACATTCTCATTGGGAAATAGCGTTGCCGCACCAACCGCATTTGCAATTCTATCTAAGCCTAATGTTGAGGGTGTTTCGTAATCAATCTTTATCGGAAGATTACTTTTCACAGAAAATGCAACACAATGGCTATGCTTCGCAAGGTAATCTTCCACTTGTGCATCGCACGAAGCAACAGAAGATATTATTGATTTCTCAACCTTATGTTGAGAAAAAATTTGCTCTAAAATTTTCACATCAATTTTGGGAAAACTATAAACGATAGGAACCGAACAACCCTCTGAGAAAAGAGCAATTTTTTGCAAAGTATTCCCAATATCTATTACCAAATTCATATTAATCTTCAGATTCTTCTGCCACTACCTCTTTGTATGCTGTAAGAACTTTCGCTTTTGAGAGAAAACCCAAATAGTGATGGTCTTTTGTAATAACGGGCAAATTAAAATTTCCTGATTCCTTAAATTTCTGGATCACCTCTTCTCCCGAATCTGTATCATAAACAAAAATAAAAGTATCAGGGGTAATCATTAGATTTCGCACAAAAGTTGTATCATAAAGTTCTTGTTTAAAAATCATCTCCCGATGATCATCCATAATCAGCAGACCAGCAAACAACTGATTATCATCTAGAACCACAAAAATATTACGTTTCGACTTAGCAATTACTTGTGTATATTCACGAAGAGTAGCAGAGATATTGATAGTAAGGATATTATTATCAACTAGATTTTTCCAATCAAGTTGTTTCATAGCAAATTTATCTTTATTATGGGTTTTTAGGACTCCTTTTTCTGCCAAATTACGACTATAAATAGAGTGCTTTTCGATAGGTTTTACAGCTAAATAGGAGAACGCTGCTGTCATCATCAGAGGTATAAGAAGAGAATAACCACTTGAAAGTTCTGCGATTAGGAAGATGGCTGTAACTGGAGCGTGCATTACCCCCCCCATCACACCTGCCATACCTGCCAACATAAAATTAACAGGAACAACAGAAAAACCAATAATATTGTTACAGATGATGGCCATAAAAAGCCCAGTAAATGCACCTACAAAAAGTGAAGGAGCAAAAACTCCGCCAATTCCGCCGGCAGAGGTGGTGATTCCTGTAGCAAAAACCTTCAAAAGGATAATCAACAATAATATGACAATCATAGATAGGTCATTGTGTTGAAAACTGGCCAAAGGTGAATTTCTATATACCACATCAAAGTTATTTTGCATCAGTAGAGAAAGATTTTCGTAACCCTCGCCATAGAAAACAGGGAAAAGAAAAATCAATATACCCAAACAAACTCCGCCGACAATACCTCGTAAATAGATTTTTTTGATCTTTGAAAAAATTCGTTCTACCAAACGTAAAACTCTAAAGAAATAGATAGAAACTATACCACATAGAAGTCCCAAAACAATATAAAGAGGAATATTTTTCATTCCATATTCGATATTTGGAATAGAAAACATCACATCTTTCCCTAAAAACAAAAGGGATAATACAGTTCCTGTACCTGCAGAAATAAGCAGAGGAACAACTGCCGTAGCAGTAAAATCGATCATTAGCACCTCTATGGCAAAAATAATTGCAGCTACGGGAGCTTTAAAAACAGCTGCAATTGTTGCCGTTGAACCGCATGCTAAAAGCAAAGTTGTTTGCTTGCTATTAAGTTTAAAAAGCTGCGCCAAATTGGACCCTATACCTGATCCTGTTAGTACCATCGGTGCTTCCAAACCCACAGAACCGCCAAAGCCAACCGTAAGTGAACTTGCCACAATAGAGGAATATATATTGTGACGACGAAGCTTTCCCTTACTTTTACCAATTGCCTTCATAGCTATGCTAACCCCATGACTGATTTTATCCTTTACAACCTTTTGAAGGAAAAGAATTGTCAGAAGAATTCCTACCAAGGGAAAAGCTAAATAGATATATTTGTGCATAGGTCCAGGACAAGTTCTATCTAACATAGAAATTGTAAAGTGGATGATGTTTTTTATCACAATAGCTGCGGTTGCACCAAAAATGCCCGTAAATACACTTAAAACAATAAGAGTATTATTGCCGCCCAGTTTATCTAAAAGATATTCTCTTGTTTTATCTATATATCGTTCAAATTTCTCTTTCAAAACATATCAATATTGGTTTTGCAAAACTAAAAAAAAAATCCATAATAGCAAATATTTTTGCGATTTTCTTCCTAAAAAAACAACTAAGAAGCAGAATTTGATATTAAAAACATTTATTTTATCATAAAAACATGATTTTATAAATCTAAAAATCAATTAGTTGTGCTATTTTTTCAAAAAAATGATTTCGAGTAGTGTTTTTTTGAAAAAAAGTTGTATTTTTGCAGTCATCAAAAAACAACGGTGCTGTAGCTCAGTTGGTAGAGCAACGGACTGAAAATCCGTGTGTCGGCAGTTCAATTCTGTCCAGCACCACAACTGATGGCCCATTAGCTCAACTGAATAGAGCATTTGACTACGGATCAAAAGGTTGTAGGTTTGAATCCTGCATGGGTCACAAAAATGGGTCGAAAAAAAAGGGAGCAATTTTTGTTCCCTTTTTTCATTTTCAAAATCAACCTTTTCTTCAAAACAATTCTTCCTAACATTTGTTTGCAATGGCTGATAGAAAATAGTCTCACAAAAGTGATAACAACTACACAAATTACGGAGAAAACCGCAAAATTATTTCAAACCGATATTGATTTAAGTAAAAATTTGTAGCTTCAACTAGCCACCTTGATACTCAAATTGAAAACTATTTGGATAAACCTCTAATCACCATTCCTTTAAAATATTCTATTACAGACTCTTAGGGACAAAAATAAGATAATATATTTTCTGACTCTTTTTTTTAAATTTTTCCATCAGATCGTTTTTTACTATAAAAAAAATTGTATTTTTGCTGATTTAACTTATAATATAATTTATAATTGAAATAACTGAAATAATTGAAAATATTAAAAAGACAAATTAATGAAAGGAAATTTTAAAAATTTTACCGCAAAAGTATGGGTATTTTTATTTTGCACCTTAAGCTTTTGCTTGTTCTTGAGCACTGCACAAGCTCAGACCGAAAGAACTTTTGAAAATGCAGGTACCACTGAACAATGGCAGGTGCCTACTAATGTAACCCAAATTACCATTGAAACTTGGGGCGCTGGCGGCGCTGGCGGATATTCTGAAGGAGAACCTTTTGATCCACATCCTGCTGCTGGTGGTGGCGGTGGTGCTTACGCAAAATCTACCATCTCCGTTACGCCTGGCGAAATGCTAAACATTACTGTAGGTAGAGGTGGAGAAAACCCCAATGGTACTGCCAGAGATGGTGAAAACTCAAGCGTAAAAAGAGGCACTACCACTTTGGTAGAAGCAGAAGGCGGAAAATCTGTTGGTGGAACAAATACTCGTACGGGTGCGCAAGGCGGACAAGCCTCTAACTCTATTGGAGATGTAAAGTACAGCGGGGGAAATGGTGGAGACTCATCTGAGAGCGGTCCAAATTGCGCTGGAGGCGGTGGCGGGGCTGCTGGTGATGACCAAGGAAACGGGGAAGATGGGGAAGATGGATCTAGTACTTCTTTAGGTGGAGATGGTGGTACCGGTGGACAAGCTATTAATAATCCATTCCGAGGCCATGGAGGAGATGGTTTCCTCAGCAATACTTTTACTGGATGGGCAGGTGAAGGCAATAATGGTCTAAATTTCGGAGGTGGAGGCGGAGGTTCCGTTTCTATATCCACAAATAATAATAATGCTGGTGGCAAAGGTGCACAAGGTTATATCCGTATCTCTTACGAGGAAGCTTTGCAAGTTTCTTATGTTTTGAATGGTGCTACAAATCCAACTGAGATTCAACCAGGTATGATTAACCCTGGTGATCCTATGATTAGTGTACAACCTGGCACTGTTACCAAAGATAACCACACTTTTGAAGGCTGGTTCTACGATGCTGCTTTCACACAATCTGTTGATTGGACTGCAAATTGTACACAAACTAGCAATTTTATTCTCTACGCAAAATGGACACTTAACCCAGTAACCGTTTATTTCAACACAAACGGAGGAAACCCTATTCCATTAGCTAAACAGATTACAATTGGCGATGCTATGAGTACCGTACAGCCAGCAACAAACCCAGCTCGTACTGGTTATAACTTTGTAGGTTGGTGCTATGATGAAGCGCTTACCAATGCTGTAGTTTGGAGCGACACTTGCACAGCAACTACAGATTTCACCCTCTACGCAAAATGGGAAAGTGCATTGGCAGCTACTTCCACTAAAGTAAAAGATGTAACCTGCTACGGTGGAACCGATGGAGAAATTAAGATCAATATTTCAAATGGTGTAGCTCCTTTCACCTATACCCTTACTGGTACTGAAACTCGTAATAACGTATCAGCTAATTTAGGCGAGAATGATGTAGAAAACTTGGCTGCTGGTTCTTATAATATCACTGTAAAAGATAATTCAGGTAAGGTAGTTCCTGCAACTCCTGCTCAAATTACCATTGAACAACCTGCAGAAATGACTGCCGTAACCTTAACCACAAATACTGACCTTTGCGGAACCAACATAACTGCAATTGAAATGACCGCTTCTGGCGAAACGGGATACACATATACTTGGGCGGTAGATCCTGCTGTTAATACGCAAGAAAGCGGAACAGGCAATAACATAATGACCATTTCTAATTTGGGTACTAACACTACATTTAATTATAGTGTTACCGCAACAAATACAGCTGGTTGTACGAAAACAGCTACAAAAACAATTGCCATTGGCACTGCGCAAGTAGAAATCATTACCACAGATGCTGATCTTTGCTACGATGAAACCACAACTCTTACTGCAAATGGAGCGAACATCTCATCTTACGAATGGTCAACAGGTGCAACAACTAATAGTATCACAACCCCTGCTCAAGCAGTTGGTACCAAAACATATTCCGTTACTATCACCAACATCTCTGGCTGCACAGCTACCGATGATATTACCATTACCACCCAAGCTGCTGTTGAAACTGTTTCTGGCATTACTCTAGACATCTGCACAGGTAATGGTTTCAGCTACACACCAAACACAAGCAGCACAACCCTTAAATATACTTGGACTATCGATAGCAACAAAGTCGTAACAGGCGTAGCACCACAATCCACACCTACTACTGCTCCTATTACTGGAAGCAATTTGGTAAACAACAGCAATGAAATTCAAACCGTAGTTTACGAAGTTACTCCTTGGGAAGGTAGCTGCTCTGGAACTCCATTTACCGTAACTATTAATGTTAAACCAAGCATAAAGAACGCAACCACATCTTTCGACAATTATCCTGTTTATATAACCCTCTATTATGGTGCTTGCGATACATTATATAATGTACCTACTCCTACTTATACTACAAATTACGAAGGAACTCTTACACTTAGTAATAATGTTTCTTCTGTAAATAGCGGCACGATTTTGGGACGTATTGCTCCTGGCACACATCCTATCGTTTGGACACTTACTGACGAATGTGGAAATCCACAAAGTTATACTAAAAACTATATTGTAAGCTATCCACCATGTGGAACAGATTTAACTGCAATTGATACCGATAACAACACCTATCAAACCGTACGTATTGGTTGTGAATGTTGGACAAAGAGCAACTTAAGAACTACAACTTATAGTGATGGTTCAGACGTTGCATTTGCAAGAGCTTACAGCAGCCAAGCTTATCCCGATACAACTGCCAATAAAGCTAACTTTGGTTTACTTTATACTTGGTACTCGGCAGTTAATGTAGCAGAAGGAAACGATACTGCAGAACCAGCAGTAAAAACTGCTGCTGGTAGTGGTTACCCATACGTTCAAGGTGTTTGTCCTGAAGGTTGGGCAATTCCATCAATGGCACAATATTACAATGCTGTTTCAACAGTTTCTAATATTGATGGTATGAAATCTACCGACATCAACAAATGGTTACCAGAACACGCAGGCACTGACGAAAGCGGATTTAGTGCTGTAGGTGCTGGTTTCTACAATGCTGGTCTTGGATTTGAGTCTTTATTAGGAAAAACTTGGTTCTGGTCATACGATCAAAACATCCACACTGCTCAAGCGGCATCAATCGGATACTATTGTATTGAAATGTTAAATGAAGAACAACCCAAAGGAATGGGATTCAGTGTAAGATGTATTAAGAGAGACAACTAATAAACTCTAAAATATTACACAATAATGCCCCACAAGTTTTGTTTAACTTATGGGGCATTACTTATTTTGTTAGTGTTAAATTTTTATTTTGCGGGTTCCCATTTGCAACGGACAGGCGAAATTATTGCGCCCTCATCTTTGAGTTGTTTCATTGCTTTATCAACTTCTTTGCGGTCTAAGCCACTAAGTTCTGCAATTTTACCAGCATTTAAAGGTTCTCCTGCACCTTTCATTGTTTCTAATACTTTCTCTTTAGTTTCCATAATTCTGATTTTGTTTTAATTTTTGCCTATAACGAAAAATCCTTTGGCATTAGTATGCTTTCTCAAGATAAAAATCGTCCATTCTTCAAACTTTGATTTATTGAAAAGTAATCTTTCACCCAAAATTCATCTCAAATTTCGATAAAATTGATAATTTTGCAGAATAAATAAAGAGAAATAGAAAGAAGCAAATAAATATCCATTTATGATGAAATCATTATTAATTGTTGGCATTGGTAGCTTTTTCGGAGGCGCACTGAGGTACTATTTATCTTCTCTAATGAAAACTGTTTGTAATCAAGATTTTCCTTGGGGCACATTACTTGTGAACCTCATCGGATGCTTTCTGTTTGGCGTAGTTTTTGCAATTTTCAACAGAGTAAGTTCGCCTACCAATACATGGTGTTTACTGCTTACTACTGGGGTATGTGGAGGATTCACCACATTCTCTGCATTTGCTCATGAAAGCGTACAAATGCTTCAGAACGGAAATCTTTTGGGATTTGCCAGTTATATCGTTATAAGCATTATCTTAGGACTTCTTTTGATTGCATTAGGATATTGGATTGTAAAAATAGTGTAGGAGATTCGCATGGAAAGTTCTATATTCATCAACTATCTCATTATTATTAATATAGTTACATTTTTTATATATGGGATAGATAAATATAAAGCGAAGAAAAGCCAATGGAGAGTTTCAGAAAAAATTTTGATTACACTTGCCATTCTTGGCGGCAGCATTGGGGCGTGGATTGGAATAAAAACCTGGCGCCATAAAACTAAACATCAAAAATTTAAATTGGGCATTCCTATTATAATGGTAATACAAATATGTTTATTGATATACTTGTTTTGCAGATAAAACATAGGGGGAATTGGCTTCTGAAGCGAAGAGTGGATTACAAAATAAGACTTGTAAATAGACAATTTAACGAGAATCCTAAATCTTTCGGAATAGGGTTTTCAGATAGTATAATATATTAACTAACTGAGAATCTATATTTTAAAAGGCGACCTTAATAAGGCCGCCTTAATCTAAAGTAACTAACCTACAATATTTTTTATATCAATACAAAGAATTTTATTGAAAGTGGTACAATAGAGCAAACCTGTTGCAGGGTCAATGGTTACACCACCTTTGAAATCATATTTAGGAGATGAGAATTTCCAAACTATCTCACCAGTTGTTGTAGAAATTGCTAATAAATCGTGGTCATAAACCTTATTTCCTGTACAGAAAATCAATCCATTGTAGATAGCCATTTGACTAACACTTGCAGGACAATAATAATATGCCTTTTTCCAGATTTCAGCACCATTTTCTATATTGAGGCAATAATATTTTCCGGTGTAGGTTTGAATGTAGAGTCTGCCATTATCGAGCAGAGGAGGAGTGTATGTGAGATTATCATTAGAGAAATATTTCTGCCAAACCACGTCACCCGTATTAATATCAAGGCAATGCATTGAGTGTGTACAACAGAAAATTACAAGATTATTATGGATAATAGGAAGGAAATTTTTAGGATCTTCGTTAGTTGTAAAATTCTCTTTTTGCCATTCGACTTTTCTTTGAGTAAGGTTATAGCAATTGGCAATTAGCGAGAAATCCATTGCCGTATAATCCCAATAAAGGAAAGTATATAGGAGAAGTGTATCAAAATTTGAATTTATGGTATAAGCAACAGACATTGGCAGACAATTCATATCGTGTCCAGACACACCACCAAATGTTTGAAACATTTCAAATTGTCCATTTTCAGAAATCAATCTTCCGATAGATCCGTAGCTATTGTAACCTGACAAAGCAAGACCAACCAAAACATCTTTTCCTATTGGGTTAACAAAATTCATTGGCCAAACGCCTGCTTCGCTATAGGTCCAAAGTTGTTGTTGTCCCGACAACGAATAAGCCTGATATTTTTCCTCATCTACAAAAACGAGTAGATCATTATTATTTCCAGCGATTGTAAAATCGTTAATCGGTTCTGATGTAAGCGTAGCCAATCCACATTCACTAACGGGCCAATCTTGTGCAAAATCACCCGTAAGTTTGTCATAGACAGCAATTCCATGTCGAGGCGTTGACATTTGTTCATAATCTAAAGCAGAAGCATAAATCAGTTTATCTCCTGAAATTTTTAGAGGGAGGGAAGATACAGAAAGGCTATCGGTTACGATATTTCTCTGCCATAGAATAGCAACATCCTCATCTGTGTATGTAGGAGTTGTATCATCTCCTCCATTGGAATCTTTGCATGAATAAGTTAATGCACTTAAGATAAATAAAGCTAAGAAAAAGATAGTTTTTGGTTTCATAATATTATGGATTTTATTGGATTAATTAATTTCCTTGTTGTTTAGGACTCGTATAAAAGAATGCACCATAATTGCCATTAAACAAATTGTTCAAGAACTCTTTAAAGCCACAATCATTACGAACTTGCATGTGTGAAGAGCCTTGTGACCCTGCTCCAGCTTCACAATCACCATAAATTTTAATAGGGGTATGTGTTGCAGAGGTGAGGTCAGCAGCACTTTCAGCAAGAACAATACCATCGTTGAGTTTATTTTCGAAAACAATTTGCCAAGAATCTCCTCCAAGAGA
Organism: Bacteroidota bacterium; assembly: GCA_023413895.1. GTDB lineage: Bacteria > Bacteroidota > Bacteroidia > Bacteroidales > WCHB1-69 > JAEZOU01. The sequence continues at coordinate 43,467 of JAEZOU010000016.1, forward strand.
CAATCCATTCAAATAGTTATTGATGGAGGTGACAGCATCTTGTGTAAATCCATATTCAGGCCATAGAACACGATTTACACTATTTAAAATGCGATTAACATGAACCTCCTTGGCACCAATTACATTTTTCCAACAATTATCAGCGTTGTCGAACCATTCCACACCTTCTTGCCAATTTATCATTCTATTATAGAACATCTGAGCATGAAGATATGCACCTAACCAAACCAAGGGTAGCCAATAGGTATGATTTGCAACATTCATACTATTTTCATAACGAGCTTCATTAACGAGGTAGTTACTATTATAATATTGGTATGCAGGATAAATGAACGTGTTGTAAAAGTTCCAATCGTCATTAGCTTCAAAAGGTGCTGCATCATTCGGATTATGGATCAACCAATTGGCTGTTCTCCAAAAAAGGTTGTCTTGGTCCTCTACAGCATACGCTGAGAGCTTATGTAAATTATTGTAAATAGGATAGATACTATCTTGATTTAGTACATCAATAAAAGGTGCATCTACACAATAGTCGGCCGTAATAGATTGATAGTAATCGCTAAAAAATGCAGGCAGCAATTGTTGACTAATGACATTGCAAACTCCGTTCGTAATGGTATAATCTTTATCTAAAACATGCAGAATTATATCAATCCAGAAATTACTACTTGCAGGACCTTTGATTAAAGAGCGGCAAGCATCTTCAGCCATATCTTGAATTTTATAGCGGTTGTTTAAAATCTTTGCACCTTGAAGCGGTCCTGTTACATTAACAAACCCACCATAACCCAATCCATACCAAGGATAGGGGTCATCTCCTGTTGCGTCAAGATGTAAAACGGTACGCCCAACCACTCCACCTTGACTATGACCAAAAATGATTGCTCTTGCTGGATCTAGTCCATAATTGAGAATATCTTGTTGTGCTTGTAAACGTATATCATCGCGGATTTGATAGGCTGCTGTATTTAGTGTTCCATTAACGCTATGTGTATAATCTAAACGTGTAACAAAACAATTACGCGCAAGAAATCCTGGAATATGCAACTCCTCATCCCAACAAGCATCAGAAGCGACTGTCCACGATGACCGATCTCCTCCTAAACCATGTATAAAATATAGTCTTCGAAAATCACCATTGGTCTCTGGCTCAGGAATGGGTTGGATAACGAAATCGTCTGGATTAAAAGGTGTGGTAAATGAGGAATCAAACCCAATGGGTATATGTCCATACAAAGAATCTATTTGACACCACACGTTGCTCATACTACAAATGAAAAGAGAGCATAAAAATATAATTTTTTTCATAATCATCAGTTTTTAAGATTTATTTTTTGATAATTTTTTGTGATTCCTCATTTTTTCCGCTTCGACAATATAAAATATAATTACCCGAAGGGAGGAATGACACATCAATTTCCACAGGAATTCCTGTTTCTATCTTTCTAGTAATCAACTTTTTACCTGACATATCAAAGAGTGAAACTTCTGCCATTTCCTTCTCTCCATCCATAACTGTTACTATAATTTTATTCTCCACTGGATTGGGATAGACGGATAACATAAATAGATTTATTGATTCATTATATTCCTGCATTATCAACTCTTTTGTATTAAAATTGCTAACTCTTTGAGAAAAATCCACCATTTTTTTGCCTTTTTTGTCGATTACATAATAATTTTTATAGACACAATTTTCGACCCTCTCTACACGAATTCCATTTATCTCTTTGTAGTTTGTTCTAATGTGCATTGTAGGAATATAATAACCATTTACCCTTTTATAAAATGTTGATATTGAATTATCAACGGCTCTACCATCATAGGCAATAATCTCTACAATATAATTTCTAAAATCTATAATAGTAAAAATATTTTGTATTTCTGCTTTTATAACACCCCTACGTGAGTCAAAATTAGCCCGAAACCCATCTTGTAGAAACCTATTAAAAATATCACGAGGATTTTGATCAAAAAGGCCGTTATAGATTCCAAATTGCTCAACTTCACGATCGCTGAGCGGAAAAACATTCACGTTATCTGTGTCTGTAGGATGGCGAAGAATATTCCCTTGATGGTCTAAAAGTGTCATTCCTTGTTGGTCACAAATTCTTTTTCCCACCTCATTGGAAAAATCGTTCTGAAATCTTGGCGCATTTAAATATGTATTGATTGTAGTTATCATGTTGTTATGATCTATGAGTATTTTACACTCTTCATTTTCAGGTTCTTTCTGCATCTGAATTAAATCCAAATCTCCCAAAACATGGATATCTGTCTTTTCTGGAATTGAATAAGTTGTGGTTGTATAGGTCGAGTAACCAACCTCCCGTTTATATCGCTGAGCTCTCGCTTCTAATACATTTATAATAAGTATTGATGAGATGATAATTAGTTTTGCTAGTGTTTTCATATTTTATATTTTTAGAGTTTATATTATTTGTACTAGATACCTGCCCTAACGGACAGGCAACATCGGCTTTTTGATAATATATTTTTTCATAGTTATAGAATTGATAATTATTGCGGATCCACGCTGCAAATATAGATAAAATTAAAATACATTTAACATTTTTATAGTAATTTATATCTAATCTAAACAATAACATTTTTATCTAAAGTGTTAAGAAACAAAAAATCAGAAAAAGCGTTTATTATTTGCATCATATACAAATAAGTTGTATCTTTGCCCGTAATATTTATCATAAAACAATCTCTTATGAAATCAATTGATCAAGCTCTTATAAAAGGGAAGAAAGTGTTAGTTCGCGTGGATTATAACGTTCCACAGAATGAAAATTTGGAAGTTACCAATAGAACAAGAATTGAAAGAACTGTTCCTACTATCAAAAAAATCACTGAGGATGGAGGGGTTGCCATATTAATGTCACATTTAGGAAGACCGAAAGGAGAGGTGAAGGATAGTATGTCATTGCGCCATATTACATACGCAGTATCAGAAGTCTTAGGAAAAGAGATTCACTTTTTAGGAGATGTATGTGATGAAGATATTGCAGAAAAAGTGGCAAATTTAAAGCCTGGTGACGTTGCAATGTTAGAGAATTTAAGATTTCATAAAGAGGAAGAAAAAGGTGATGAAAACTTTGCAAAAAAGCTTGCCCAATTGGGAGATATTTATGTAAATGATGCTTTTGGAACAGCACACAGAGAACACGCATCTACAGCAACTATTGTAAAATTCTTCCCCAATAATGCGTATGCTGGCTATCTTTTATTCCAAGAAGTGCAGAGTTTAAAAACCGTTTTTGGTGCTGGACACCCACCTTTTACGGCAATTATTGGGGGTTCTAAAATCTCTACTAAGATTAAGATTTTGAACAACTTATTGGATAAAGTAGATAATTTGATTATCGGAGGAGGAATGGCGTACACATTCTTGGCAGCGATGGGCGTTACCATAGGTTCATCACCATACGAAGAGGAGATGATTCCCGTAGCGCGTGAGGTTATCCGTCAAGCGCACAGAAAAGGGATCGACCTCTATTTACCTATTGATAACATCTGCGGAGATTCATTCTCTAACGATGCCAACACCATGGTTACGCAACACAACAATATTCCTGATGGTTGGGAAGGATTGGATATCGGGCCACGCACTATCAAGAAGTTTACAAAAATCATAAACTCTTCACGGACAATACTTTGGAATGGACCTGTAGGCGTTTTCGAGTTTGACAATTTCGGAAAAGGAACGCAGGCATTAGCTATTTCCGTTGCTAGTGCAACTCTCTCAGGAGCATACTCACTAGTGGGTGGCGGCGATACAATTTCCGCTATTGGAAAATATGGATTTTCCCCTTTCATCTCCTATATCAGTACTGGCGGTGGAGCCATGCTCGAATATTTGGAAGGAACAGAACTTCCTGGAATTAAAGCATTAGAAGAAAATTAGTTATGGCTCTTACCTTCAAAAAACATCAGTTTGCCAACGGATTAAAACTGATTGTTCACGAGAACAATAATACACCGATGGCAACGTTTCATGTAACCTACAATGTAGGAGCACGTTGTGAAAATCCTGAACGCACTGGATTGGCGCATCTTCTTGAACATTATATGTTTTGCGGATCTGTAAATGTGCCCAAATATGACGAACCTCTACAAAAAATTGGTGCCATTAACAACGCTTATACTTCATCAGATCTTACCTGCTACTACATTAATCTTCCTGCCAATAACATAGAAACAGCCTTTTGGTTAGAGTCTGATAGGATGTTGTCGTTAGCTTTCGATAACAAATCTTTGGAGATCCAAAAATCGGTAGTTATGGAGGAGTTCAAAGAGGTGCAATTGAACCGCCCCTACAGTGATTTGTGGAGCCTATTTCACGAAATGGTGTACAAAAAACACCCTTATCGCTGGTTGGTAATTGGAAAGGAACTATCGCATATCGAAAACGCTACGATGGATGATATACGCAATTTTTACAACAAATATTATATTCCTAACAATGCAGTAGTTGCAATTTCTGGGAATGTAAAATTTGAGGAGATGGTCCGCTTAGGAGAGAAATGGTTTTCTGATATTCCAGCGGGAGAAATTCCCATAAATAATTATCCACAAGAACCTTTGCAAACCGAAGCACGACTACTTGAAGTAAAACGAGATGCGCCTAATGATATGTTGGTAAAGGGTTGGAAAATGTGCGAGCGAAAAAATAACCTTTTCTACGCTTGCGACCTGCTCTCCGACCTTTTAGGCAGCGGTTACTCCTCGTACTTGAACCGAGAACTAGTACTGAAAAATAAGATTTTTACTGACATAAATGTTTATATTACTGCCAATATTGAACCTGGTATGTTTGTTTTTGCTGGCAGACCACACACAGATATTGACCTACGAAAAGCCAACGATTTGCTTTCGGAAACGCTTTACAACTTCCATTACGAGCCTGAAGATTTCGCTTTTCACTTGCAAAAAGTGAAAAATCGCGTTGAATCGGTAATATTGAGCAATGAAATGAAGGCTGAAGATTGCGCTGCAGCATTGGCAAGTTCTGAAATTATCGACTCTGCAGAAGCATTCAATAACGACTGCGACCGCTATTTTGCCGTTACTGAAGCACAAATCATGGAGGTGATGGAGCAATATATCACACCAGAAAAGGAAAGCACTCTTTTATACGAAGCAAATTATTGATTATCAAAAATTTAAGATAATCCTACTCGTTTCTCAATTCACATATACAAAGTTACAAATGAAATAAATAAAATGATTACTTGTACATGAACTACTTTTCTAAACTATTAGTTTAGAAAATAAATTATTCCGTTCTTTGTGAAAAATAATTTTAACATATGCCATTAAAAAGAGAACATATAATAAAATACAGCTTGAATACAAACTCATTAAACTCCGAATATCCAATTTAAGGTTAATATAGGTGGTTATATAAAAAATCCATGTTGTATATGAGAAATCTATTTTTACTTCTAATTTTTGCAGTTTCCCTACAAGTATCTGCTCAAAATCGAATAAAAAATGATTTTAAAATAGGAATGTTTCAATCAGAAGGATATATGCTACAAAATTCTTATTGCGGAAAGATTCCTTATGAAATTGCAAAAATAAACGACTTGAATACAAGTTGTTTAAACATATTATCTGAAGATGGGTTTAACATACATAATCCATATTACCCTAACGAGTGGGTTTCTGAAAAATTCATGGAAACTTTTCTCCAACTTTCAAAAGCAAATAATTTACAAGTAGAATTATCCTGCCTTTATTACTATAAACCAACAATCGATTTTATCAATGGATCAATTAACTATGAAAATTTTGGAGAAAATATATATGATAATTGTGGTAATACCATAGACTCTTGTAAATCTCCATATGAAGAAGGTTTTTTTCGTACCAATATCAAGTCTTTATTTAACAATATTCTTTCAAACAACCATATCAAAAACGTAGTTTGGGGAATTCACCTATCAGAAGAAGCTGCTGCTTTTCATCCTTTTTTATTTTCCAATGATTGTAAAACAAATGGAGCAAACTGGGGAGATTCCACATGTTTTTACAATTGTGAAGTTCCCCCTACCAACGTTGCACAATCTATTCATTACTTCATAGATTCATTATTTATACCACTTAATTTACCTTATAAAACCATAGTAATGGAAGCCTTCCATAATAATTGTATAAACGATACAACTTGTGATACAGAAGGAATATATAATCCCCAAAATTATATTCAATTATTAGACAATAATAATAGATCTGTTTTTTTTGAAGGTTCTTATACTCAATTTTTATATTATGACTTAAATCAACAAATATACAATAATATGGGTAATATAGCTAATCCACATTATTTAGGCCCTTTCAAAACCATTGATTATGCTACGAAATTTTCTTCAAATATTCATAAAGTAATTTCCATTATGGGTACAAACTCTGAACCTGATACTGATATAAATGCATGCTATTTGTCACATTACCATTCCGATACCCTAATCCAAAATGCAAATTGGTTATGGTTTCAAGCCTACACTTCCATAATACATGGTGCACAAGGTATTTGGTTTTGGGGTTTGTCTTCTGCATGGAATAATGATTATAAAGATTTAAACAATTACACAAAATGGCTACTAAATGATACAAATAGTTATACAAGAGAAAATTTTCCATATAATTATAATCAATATGTTGCACATTTGGCAAAAGAACTAAGATTTTTAGTGAATAACAATATATTAAGCACTGATCCATCTTCCATAATATTATCCAAAACGGATAATATTGATACACATTGTATTCTTCCATTGGCAATTTCATATATTCCACGAGGACTAGACTCTGAGAAAAGGAATGAAAAATATGGACTACGATATACAATACGAACGAATGGAACAGATTCTTACATGATTATTACTAATCCACTTAATGTACCGGTATCAACTGAATTAGACTTTTCAAATCTACCTAATCAGAGTATTCAGAATTCTATAGGTATTCAATTTCTTTTTGAAGACAATAGATACCCTGTAACAAGTAATATGTATAAAGTTGATAGAAATTCCAAAATTGATTTAGTTCAAAACTTAATTGAAAAGACATATTTCGTACCATTTAAAAATTCAACAAAAAAAATAAAAATTTCTTTGGGTCCACTAGATGTTAAAGTTTTAAAGTTTGTTTCTCTTGATAGTAATGATTATAATAATGGGTGGCACAAAATATGGTCAAATTATGGAAATGGGAAAATAGGAGGACACTTTATCAAAGATTCGGATCGTTTCTATATTTGTGATTATAATGGCGACGGAGAAGAAGAATTACTTTGTGTCGGATATAGTGATTCAGGAGCAAATGATTGGATAACAATACTTAAATATATCAATGGAAGTTGGAATTGGTGCTTTAGCAATTATGGAGATTCTTCTCTGTTTGAAGGCCTATATTTATATAGGAATAATCTATACGTTGGGGATTTCGATGGTGATGGGAAAGAAGAATTACTTGGTAATAAAAGTGAAAGTAAACTCAAACTTTTCAAATTTAATTCTAACACTATCGAATGTATATGGACAGAGGGACAAAACTCAAATATAAGTTCGTATAAACAAAATATATACATCGGTGATTTCAATGGCGATAATATAGATGAACTATTAGTAGGAAATAATAAAAAAAATAAAGTGGCCATGTTTAAATGGAATGGGAATGATTTCTACTCTATATGGGAAAATGAAAACACATCACCTCTTTTACCATATTTACCAAAACTTAAAGTAGTTAATATTGATGGTCTTGGTGGAACAGAATTATTAGGGCTTTCTTCGTGGGCAACATTATTTCAATTTGATGGTTTAAATTGGAATTGGTTATGGAGTAATTATGGTGCAGACAATTTTAATGGTTGGGATTACCCATTACTTTCTACAGATAAATTATTAATTGGTAACATAGATAATGATTTGAAAGAAGAGATTTTTTTCATTCAGACTCAACAAAATGCACAATGGGCACAAACTATGGATTTTTCCCAGAATAATTGGAGTTGGAATTGGTCTGCTAATCCAGAATATTCATCTCCATATATTGGAGATTGGCCTCTAACTACGAATTATGGTGAAAATACTAATTATTTTTTGATTCACACAAAATATAATCATCCCAAAAATTTATTGGCAATGAGAAAATTTTGTAACTCTTATTTATTAAATATGTATGAGTATTCTTCAAATAATAATTTCAAAAAAGCAGATTTTAATTTTTACAGAATCGAGAAAAATAAAAAAGCAAGAATTTATCCTAACCCAACCACTGGAAAATGTAATATTGTTTCTTTAACAGATGATCTTTTTTGTAAAATTATTATTCAAGATATCTATGGAAAAATTCTTTTTGAAAAGAACATGTTTTTGGATAATACTATTGAAATAGAATTATCTTCTTTTGCAGATGGAGTGTATATACTGACTACAATGAATCAAGAGGGAAAATTATCTAACTATAAAATAATAAAACAATAAATAAAATTATGAAACAAAAAATAGAACAACTTTACCATTTCTTTTCTCCTAAATTTCAAACTTTGTTTCTTGAATATCCCGTAAGATTTCTTCCTCGATATGGGGAGAAAAAGCCTGCACATCAAATTCTTTATAAAGTTATAAATGAGAATCGAGCAACTTATCGTGGGCTTTTAGAAACTTTTCTCAAACATTCCGATTACTTCTTCAGCATTAAAGACGCTGCAGTAGAAAAGGAGGAGAACCTGCCCGCATGGAATAATGGTTTTCTACCTGGATTGGATATGATTTCAATTTACGGAATGATTGCGTACTATCAACCCAAAAACTACATTGAAATTGGATCGGGAAACTCTACCAAAATAGCAAGAAAATCTATTATCGACAACCATTTACAAACCAAAATTACCTCGATTGACCCTTTCCCACGTGCGCAAATTGACCATCTTTCAGATAACGTAATCCGTAAGCCATTTGAGCAATTTGAAAATTTAGAATCGATAATTGACACTTTGCAAGAGAATGATATTTTGTTTATCGACAACTCACATCGAGTTTTTCCCAATTCTGACGCAATGGTAACCTTTATGGAGTTGCTTCCTCGATTAAGAAAAGGTGTGGTTGTGCATATTCACGACATCTATTTACCTTACGATTACCCTCAATTTATGTGCGACCGTTTTTACAACGAGCAATACTTTCTAGCGGCATTTTTGATGGCAAATCCTACAAAATATTGCACACTTCTACCCAACTACTTTATAAGTGAAGATAGTGAACTTTCGCAAATTCTTGCTCCTATTTGGTTACATCCTAACTTACAAAATGTAGAGCGACATGGTGGAAGTTTCTGGCTACAAATTGGCGAATAGCGGTTGAAATTTGCTATCCGGCTTGCGTTAGGGATAGAAGCGGTTATGAGCGCCGATCTGGAATTTGGCGCTTAGAATTTAGAATTTAGGACTTAGAAATTGGGTTAGAAATAGATTGACGCGAAAGAAAGAGGCGCGAAATTTGAGCGGATAGCCCGACGGCGAGCGCGGCTTGTGCGAGGAAGCCGGAACGCCCAAATAATCTTAATTTATTGTATAGTTACAAACGAGATAGGACAGAAATCCTGCTGCGGTTAGCAAAGCCTCATCATCAGCATCGAAACGTGCGGAATGAAGATTGTGAACTTTACCCAATGACTCATTGCGGACGCCCACGCGCATAAAAGTGCCTGGAATCTGTTGCAAATAGTAGCTAAAATCCTCAGCAGTACAGCGTTCTGGAACCTGAATTGCGTTTTCTCTACCTAAAAATTCCCCTACCAACTCCTTTGTTTTAGTCGTTACTTCAGGCGAGTTAAATAGCATAGGATACCCATGGCGAATATCTACCTGACAAGTTGCATTATGTTCATTTGCAACACTTTGGGCAATTTTTTGGATTTTTTCAAGAATAATTTTCCGTTTTTCCTCATCAAACATTCTCAGTGTACCAGAAATGGAGACCTTATCGGGAACAATATTTGTAGCTCCATCTCCGATAAATTTGCCAAAATTGAGTACAAAAGGAGAACTTTCAGGTTTCAGTTTTGCAATTTCAGTCTCTAATGTCACGAGAATTTTTGCTCCAACAATCACAGGGTTAACAGTTTCGTGAGGGCGCGCAGCGTGACCTCCTTTGCCCAAAATTTCAAAATGCAGTTCATCGGTAGAGGCCATAAATGCACCGCTATGGAAGCCGACTTGACCTGTTTTAATATTTGGGTCAGCATGAATTCCAAAAATTAGGTTTGGTTTTGGATTTTCTAATGCGCCAGCAGCAATCATGAAAGGAGCACCTCCGCTGTACTCCTCTTCCGAAGGCTGGAAAATTGCTTTCACGCAACCCGACCATTCGGACTTCATTGTATGCAAAATCATCAGTGTACCCAACAGTGTTGCAATATGAAAATCGTGACCACAAGCGTGCATAACCTTTTCGTTTATAGAGCGATAATCAAAATCGTTCTCCTCTTGAATGGGCAATGCGTCCATATCAGCACGGAGCGCTACAACGCGTGAGTTTTCACACTTCTCGCCTACTAAATGCGCCACAATTCCATAACCTGCGATCTCCTTTTGGTAAGGAATTTCCAATGCGTCTAACACCTTACAAATTCGGCGCGCAGTTTCTTTTTCTTTCCCAGAAAGTTCTGGAAATCGGTGAAATTCGTGCCGCAACTGTACCATTTTCGGAAAATGAATAGCAGCATTTTGCAAAATCTGTTCTCGGATTACGCTTATCTTTTCCATCTGAAGTTTTCGTTTGATTTCACACTAACAAAGTTACAAAAATATATAGAAAGTAAGTTTATAAAATCTAATTGTTAAAACTAAGATTTTCAATTATTTACATCATAATTTTCAAAACTGAATTTCCGTAATCTGTTCTGAAAGGAAATCTATATTAAAGAATCTGTGATTTTTTCCATTCGTTACGCAGATAATATCGGCGTGAATTGTTTTGTTGTATCTTCCCGCTTGTTCGAGCACTTTTTGTGTAAGTTTTACGTGCGGTGCTTTGCATTCCACCACCATCCAAGGTTTTCCATCAGGTTTGAAGACCAAAATATCATATCGTTTTTCCGTTCCGTTCACTAAAATTTTGCGTTCTACAGAAATATGTGTTTCTGGTACATTCAGATTATTCATCAAGTAAAGGAGAAAAAACTGACGTACTTTCTCCTCTTCAGTAAGAGATACCCAAATCTTCCGAATTGGGTCAAAAACCTCATGATTTTCACCATTTTGTCGTAATTTTAGCACAAAAAATAGTTTTAATTATATGAACAAAAAACAATTCAAGCAAAAATATAGAAAACTACTTATATTACAAGAAATTTTCGATAAACAACAATGTCATAAAGCCAATGAGCAGTCCGTAAGTAGCAATTTTTTGGAACCCGTGAGCGTGAGTTTCAGGAATCATCTCATCACTAACCACATAGAGCATTGCGCCGCCAGCAAATGCCAACATAATGGGCAGGAGGAGTGTTGAGATGGCCCCCATTCCGTAGCCAATCCAAACACCAACAACTTCTAAAAGGGCGATGAACATCGAGATAGTAAGGGTTCTGAATTTTGAAATTCCAGCAATTAACAAGGGCGCAATTACCACCATACCCTCAGGGATATTTTGAATTGCAATTCCGAGAGTTACAGCCCAAGCGTTACTTGTATCTGCAGAGTTAAATCCTACGCCTGCCGCAATTCCTTCTGGAAGTTTATGAAGGGCAATAGAAAGTACGAACAACATTATACGATTCAGAGAAGCATTAGTTTTATGTTCTTCTGGATCCAACCCTGTAATTTTGTGCATGTGCGGCGTAACAAAATCCAAGAGGTTGAGAAAAAGCGCGCCTACCAGCACCCCAATTGCTACAAGCCACCACTGGGAGCTTCCAGCTTGTTCTGCTGCAGGAACAATCAGTCCCAACGTAGCAGCAGCCAACATAATTCCAGCGCAAAAACCTAAAATTGCATCATTCCATTTATGGGGCAACTCCTTGATACCAAATCCGATAAAGGAACCTATTAAAGTTGCAAGGCTTAATCCTGCAGCGCTAATCCAAACCTGAGTCATTATAGTAAACTTTATTTTAAAACGAAAAAAATCTTACATATTGTTCAAGATGAATAACATGTAAGATTTTCTATTTAAGGATAATAATAAGAATCTTTTAAAAGTTTGATATCAATTTAAATTCCAGAGCTATAGTTAGGAGCTTCGCTTGTGATAGTAACATCGTGAGGGTGACTTTCGGCAACACCAGCATTGGTAATACGACAGAATTTTGCATTATGAAGTTCTTCCACAGTTCTTGCGCCGCAATAGCCCATTCCAGAACGAAGTCCACCAGCCATTTGGTAAATCACTTCGTAGAGACCACCTTTATAAGGCACGCGACCAGAGATTCCTTCAGGAACTAACTTACGAGCATCGTCAACATCACCTTGCATATAACGATCTTTAGAACCGCACTGCATTGCTTCGAGTGATCCCATTCCGCGGTAAGTTTTAAACTTACGACCATTGAAGAGGATTGTTTGTCCTGGAGATTCTTCAACGCCAGCTAAAAGACTACCCAGCATTACGGAACTTCCACCAGCAGCCAAAGCCTTAACAATATCACCAGAATAGCGAACACCTCCATCAGCGATAATTGGAACATTATATTTTTGAGTTGCTTTAAACACGTTATAGATAGCACTTACTTGAGGTACACCAACACCAGCGACAACGCGAGTTGTACAGATAGAGCCTGGGCCAATACCCACTTTAATAGCATCAGCACCAGCTTCTGCCAACATAATTCCTGCTTCTGCGGTTGCGATATTACCCACAACTACATCGACACTTGGAAATTTTGCTTTTACCTCTTTCAATTTGGTAACCACATTGAGAGAATGACCATGTGCGCAATCTAACACTATAGCATCAACGCCAGCAGCCACCAAAGCTTCTGTACGTTCCAATGCATCATTAGTAATACCCACACCGGCTGCCACACGCAAACGCCCGCGAGAATCCTTGCATGCAAAAGGCTTATCTTTTACTTTCGTAATATCTTTATAGGTTATCAAACCTAATAAATAGCCATTATCATCAACAACAGGTAATTTTTCAATTTTATGTTGTTGCAAAATTTCACTGGCGCGTTTTAAGTCGGTAGAGTTATTGGTAGTGATCAGTTCGCGCGTCATCACCAATTCGATACGTTTGTTATAATCGCGTTCGAAACGAAGGTCGCGATTGGTAACAATACCTACCAATTTATTATGTTCATCTACAACAGGAATACCGCCGATATGAAACTCCGACATCAACTTCAGTGCATCTCCTACGCATTGTTGTGGATGGATGGTTACGGGTTCGTTAATCATACCATTTTCCGCTCTCTTAACGTAGGAAACCTGCTTAGCTTGCTCTTGAATCGTCATATTTTTGTGAATTACGCCGATACCTCCTTCGCGAGCAATTGCAATTGCCAATTGTGCTTCGGTTACGGTATCCATCGCTGCCGATACAAAAGGAACGTTCAAGGTTATGTTTTTGGTAAAACGAGATGATAAATTTACATCTCTTGGAATAATTTCTGAATAGGAGGGAATCAACAACAAATCGTCGAAAGTCAATCCCTCTAAGCAAACTCTATCTTCGTAAAATGACATCTATGTTAATTTTGAATTTGCGTGCAAAGATAAAAAAATATTACTTTTGCACCCATCTATGAGAGAAGTTTTTTTTAGAAATATTCAAAAATTAGTTCCCAACGTTGAAAATGCTCGTTTTTTACTAGCTGTAAGTGGGGGGATAGACTCTGTTGTAATGGCGCATCTCTTTGCTTCTTGGAACCTCAATTTTGATATTGCTCACTGCAATTTTCATCTGCGAGGCAAGGAGTCGAATGAAGATATGAATTTTATTCAAAGTATTGATTTTCTTAAAGATAGAAAGATTTTTATAAAAGAATTCGATACCTATAAAATTCAAGAAAACTCGGGTAAATCGATTGAGATGGTGGCACGTGATTTGCGTTACAAATGGTTTGATGAGCTACTACCAAACTACGATTTTTTGTGTACCGCACACCACGCCAACGACAATGCAGAAACACTATTGCTAAATCTTGTACGGGGAACAGGATACCGCGGATTGAATGCAATCCCGCAGAAAAATGGGAAAATTTTGCGTCCTTTGCTCCATTTTTCATCACAACAAATTGAAAATTATGCACAAGAAAATGAAATTTTCTATCGTGTGGACACCTCCAATTTTTCGCTCATTTATCACAGAAATAAGATTCGCCATCAGTTGATTCCGATTTTGGAGGAGATTAATCCCGAATTTATTAAAACTACAACTCGAAATATAAAAATCTTCCATTCTCAATACAATTTTTATCAAAAACAGATAGAAAAAGTAAAAGCTGAATTTGTAGAACATCTACAAGATTGTGTCAAAATAAAATTTGAGCAGCTTCTATCATATGAAGACTCTCAACTTATTCTGTATGAAATTATTAGTGATTTCGGATTTTCTTCAACTATAGCAGAACAAATTTTGAAAAAACCTCATCGGGAGAACGGAAAGCGTTTTTTTTCTAATAATTTTATGCTAATTCAACATCAGGGAGAACTAAGGATATATCATTTGGAAGATATTTATAATGAAGAATTTATAATTAAAAATGAAGTTGACTTCCTAAAATTAGGTTTCCAGATTGAACGTTTTCCAATTCATCACCAGCCAAAATTTGAAAAAGATCCCAATATTCTTTATGTAGATGTAAAAAAATTGGTTTTTCCATTAACTTTACGACATTGGAAATTTGGCGATTTTCTATTTCCTTTGGGAATGAGAGGAAAGAAAAAGGTCAGCGATTTGTTCACTGACCTAAAGGTGGATTGCCAGCAAAAGCAGCAGGCATTTATCTTAACATCACAAGATAATATTGTTTGGGTAGTTGGCTATCGAAGTGATAATCGATTCAAAATTGATCAAACGACTACGGAATATTTTCGAATTTGTCGTTAGTTTTTGCTCATCAATTCTTCAATTTCTTCTACTTCTACAGGCATCTCAGCCATTAAGTCGATAGGTGTTTCGGCTACTACAACATCTGTTTCAATTCTCACACCAATTCCCTCTTCTGCTATATAAATTCCTGGTTCGCAACTCAAAACCATTCCTGGTTCAAAGATCCAATCTCTTTGTCCTACATCGTGAACATCTAAACCGATAAAGTGACTGGTATTGTGCATATAATATTTCTTAAATAGTGGCATTTCTGGATTTTGTTTTGCCACATCTTCTGCAGTATAAAGACCTAATTTTATCAACTCTTCGTCCATTCTTTTAAAAACGAAATCATTGATTTTATGGATATTCATACCAGGTTTAAAAAGAGGAATTGTTTCTTTATAGATTGAGAGCACGGCATTATAAACCTGTTTTTGGCGTGGTGAGAATTTTCCATTTACAGGGATTGTTCGAGAAGCATCGCCTGCGTAATTAGCATACTCTGCACCGAAATCCATCAACAGCAACTCTCCATCTTTCATTATCTTATCATTTTTGATATAGTGCAAAATGCAGGTATCATTTCCAGAAGCGATAATTGGTGCGAAAGAGTGTCCAGAAGCTCCATTTCTTATCATTTCATAAGTCATTTCTGCTTCAATTTCATACTCATATTTACCAGGTTTTACTGCTTTAAGGGCGCGTGCAAACGCTTTCTCCGTAATTTGGCAAGCGTGTTTCATTGCATCCAACTCTTCAGGGTGTTTCACGCTGCGGAGAGGATACAAAATTGGAGCCAAACGTCTGAATTCGTGCAAAGGATACTCCTTGCGCAATTGCTCAGCAAGACGAACCTCTTGAGTTGGGTGCGTCACTTTCATTCGAGGGTTTTCAGGAAGATGCATATACACACGCTTTGTATTCACCATCAAATCTTGAAGCACAGATTCAAAATTTTCGGTAAAAAACACCTGTTTGATACCCGAAATTTGGGTAGCTTCCTCCTTACTCAAACGATGGCCAAACCAAACTACCATCTCAGGAGATGGATTTTTGACAAACAAAATTTCGCGATAAGCAGGATTGGGGTGCCAAGGTGCCATTGCCAAAACTGTTTCCTCTTGGTCGATACCTGTAAGATAAAGCAATTCTGAATTTTGACGAAATGGGAAAGTGGTATCTCCGCAACGAGGATACTCATCATGTGAAGTTAACAACACCAAAGAGCCCTCTTCAATTTCATTGACTACATTTTGGCGATTTCTGATGTAGAAATCTGCACTTAGGGGTTTATATCTCATAATTATTGTTCGTTAATAATTTCCTTAATATCATTCAAAATCTTTTTTGCCAAATTTTCGGCAATTGACATATTTGCGGCTTCGGCATAGATACGGATAATCGGTTCTGTATTGGAAGCGCGAAGGTGGATCCAATTATCTTCAAAATCTACTTTCACACCATCTATCCTATTAACACTATACGCTTTATATTTTTCAGCCACACAATCTAAAATATGAGGCACATTTGTTTCGGGTTTAAGTTCTATTTTATTTTTAGAGATAAAATAGGTTGGAAATTGGCTTTTAATCTGTACGGGTGATTTCTTTGTTTTAGCCATATAGGTCAAGAAGAGAGCGATGCCCACCAAAGCATCTCTTCCGTAATGTAAAGCAGGGAGAATAATTCCACCATTTCCTTCACCTCCGATGATAGCATTGGTTTCCTTCATCTTTTCCACTACATTTACCTCTCCTACGGCAGCGGCGGCATACGAAACGCCATATTTTTCGCTAATATCGCGCAAAGCTCTGGTAGAAGAGAGATTAGAAACGGTATTTCCTTTTTGGTTTTGCAAAATATAATCAGCAATTGCCACCAAAGAGTACTCCTCGCCAAACATTTCACCATTTTCCATTACAATTGCCAAGCGGTCCACATCGGGATCCACAACGAAACCTACATGGAAACTATTTTTGTCGATAAGACTAGAGATTTCCGTTAGATGCTCAGGAAGAGGTTCTGGGTTGTGCGCAAAAACACCTGTAGGTTCTCCGTTGAGAATTGTGCATCTTTTCACACCTAACTTTTTTAATAATTGGGCGATAGCCATTCCGCCAGTAGAATTTACTGCGTCAACAGCCACGTTAAAGTTTGCACGACTAATTGCATCCACATCTACCCATTCTAGAGCTAGAATTTTCTCTATATGGTCAGCAATAGCGTTTTCGTAAGAACTATAATGTCCCAATTTTTTAGCCTCTGCATAGGTAAAGTCAGCCTCTTTCACCCATTGTTGAATGCGTGTGCCATCAGCACCAGAAACAAACTCACCATTGCTACGGAGCAACTTCAACGCATTCCATTGCATTGGGTTATGGCTTGCCGTGATGATAATTCCACCATCTGCCTCATGACTTACAACAGACATCTCAACAGTAGGAGTAGTTGATAAACCGAGGTCAATTACATCGGCACCCATACTTTGGATAGTTCCGCAAACAATAGAACTAACCATTTCGCCAGAGATGCGCGCATCGCGACCTACCACAATACGCAAAGTTTTGTTGGGCTCATTTTCTTTCAAAAGTGTAAGAAATGCAGACACATATTTCACAATATCGATAGGTGTAAGATTTTCACCAACTTTTCCACCAATCGTTCCTCTAATTCCTGAAATTGAAGATATTAACGACATATATATAGTATTTTATTCTTATTCTGCTGAAAATTTAAATATTAACCCTGCTTCCAACTGCACAAAGATAAGATTTTTATCAAATAATGTTGCATATTCACTATTACTACAACGATTTGCCACTAAAAAATTGTACATCGGTGTAGCAGAAATTCCCAAACCCACTTTTCGACTTATATAATAATGTAAAGAAATTGGGACAGACACTCCGATAAAGTATCCATTATCCATCAATGTTGAAAATCCAATTGTATTGACGGAATCTTCTGAAAAAGTTTTATTATTTTTCAGGTTCACGAATGCCAAACCGCCACCTACTTGGAACAGCCAATTTTCTTTAAAGGGAAGTTGATAATGAGCAGAGATTCGATATTCAAACTTCTGATATACATTTTTCACATTTAATTCTGGTGCTGGGTTTGCCTTTGCCCAACCAAAATTTGCCTTTACTATTAAGTTATCAGCCCAACCATCAAAACCTATAGAAGCGCGCACACCCATCGACTGATTAGCGGGTTTGTAAGAGCTAAAATCTTTATCGAAAAAAATTTCAAAAACCTGCGAAAATAGCGGAGAAATTGCAAAAATTAGAAGAAGTGATAGAAGATTTTTTTTCATTTTGTTCCGATTTCAATTTATTTTTTACGCATTTGACTAAAAAATTGAAGTAAAATTTCTGTACATTGAGGCTCTAGGATTCCTTTTTTTACCACTGTTTTAGGATGAAGAATTTGTTGATTTAGGGTAGAAAATCCACGTTTAGGATCGGAGCTAGCGTAGATTAGGCCGCCCAATTGTGCCCAAAAGATAGCGCCTGCGCACATCACGCAAGGTTCCAAAGTTACGTAGAGCGTACAATCGTTTAAATATTTAGCTCCCAAATAATTAGATGCTGCTGTTATAGCTTGAATTTCGGCGTGAGCGGTTACATCTTGTAGGCGTTGTGTTAGGTTATATCCCCTACCAATAATTTGGTCTTGTAGTACTACCACTGCGCCTACAGGAATCTCTCCAACTTCGTAAGCTTTTTCTGCCTCTAAATAGGCTTGCCGCATAAAATATTCTTCCGTAAAAATCATTTTGCAAAAATACCGAAACTTTTTTTATTTGAACTATAAAATAATCTCACTTTTTTTAGAAAAGTTCACTATATTTGCACAAAATTTAATTGTGTTTTTATGATAGTCGTTACAGGAGCTGCTGGCTTTATTGGGAGTTGTTTAGTTGCAAGGCTTAACAATCGTGGTTTTGAAAATATTATTATGGTTGACGATTTCTCAAATGAGAAAAAACGGAGGAATTGGGAGAGTAAAAAGTATATTGATAAAATTCATCGCAATGACTTTTTTGCGTGGGCAGAGAACAATGCGCAACAGATAGAATTTATTGTACACCTTGGCGCACGCACCGACACTACCGAATTCGACTACTCCATCTTTGAAGAGCTAAACGTTTCCTACTCTCGCCGAATATGGGAATTGGCAGCAAAACATCAAATTCCACTAATTTATGCATCTTCGGCAGCTACATACGGAAACGGAGAGTTTGGCTACAGCGACGACCCAACCCTCATCCCCAAATTACAACCGCTCAACCCCTACGGAAAGTCGAAAAATGAGTTTGATAAATGGGTGCTAAAACAAACTAATCATCCACCTTTTTGGACTGGCTTCAAATTTTTCAATGTTTTCGGGCCCAATGAATATCATAAAGGGAGAATGGCTTCTGTAGTTTTTCATTCTTTTAATCAAATTCAAGAAAATCAACAAACCAAACTATTCAAATCACATCGTCCCGATTTTAAAGATGGCGAACAAACCCGAGATTTTATATATGTAAAAGATGTGGTTAATACCATTGCGTGGTTTATGAATCACAAACCGCAAAGTGGAATTTACAATTTAGGTACTGGCTATGCTCGCCCATTTATTGCATTGGCGCAAGCAACTTTCAAGGCTTTAAAAATGGAACCTAATATCGAATTTGTAGATATGCCACAAGATATTCGGGAGAAGTATCAATATTACACACAAGCCGACATTCGAAGGTTGAAAAAAGTTGGAAAAGCCAAAGCTTTTCGATCTTTGGAAATCTCAGTACGCGATTATGTACAACAATATTTAGTAAAAAACAGAACGTGGTAAAAATATTTATCTAACTACCAATACTTTATACAAAAATTCAAAATAAAATTATTTCTAAGGGTAAAAGATAATACATTTTTTATACTTTTGTTTTCTCAATTTTCAAAGCAAATATCAGCATTAATCAATATAGATAAAAGTTGTAGTTATGCAAAATATTTCGGATAGCGAAATTCAAAAAAAACTGAAGAAATTTTTTGGATTTTCAAGTTTTAAAGGTGACCAATTAAAAATTATCAAATCCTTACTGAAAGGAAAAGATTGTTTTGTAATTATGCCAACCGGTGGAGGGAAATCGTTATGTTACCAACTTCCAGCACTTCTGACAGAAGGTACCGCAATTGTAATCTCTCCGCTTATCGCTTTGATGAAAAATCAAGTAGATGCAATTCGAAACTTTGGAACCGAGTTAGGAATTGCACATTTTCTAAATTCATCGTTGACCAAAAGTGAGATCAAAGAAGTAAAAGAGGACCTGCTTGCAGGAAAAACCAAACTTCTCTATGTGGCTCCTGAAACCTTGACAAAAGATGAAAATGTGGAATTCTTTCAAGATATAAATATCTCATTTTTTGCTATTGACGAAGCGCACTGTATTTCGGAATGGGGGCACGATTTCCGCCCAGAATATCGTAGAATCAGAACTATTATTGACAACATTGGAAAGAAAGTTCCCATTATTGCGCTCACGGCAACCGCAACGCCTAAAGTACAAAGCGATATCCAAAAGAATTTGGCTATTGAAAAAGCTGATGTTTTTATCTCCTCTTTCAACCGCTCTAACTTATATTATGAAGTAAGAGAGAAAACAAAAGATGTTGATAAAGAGATTGTTAAGTTTATAAAGAATCATCCTAATAAATCGGGAATTATTTATTGTTTAAGCCGAAAAAAGGTAGAAGAATTAGCTGAATTTTTGCAAGCTAACAAAATTCGAGCACTTCCTTATCATGCAGGTTTAGATTCTCATACTCGGGTTGCCAACCAAGATGCTTTCTTGATGGAAAAGATAGAAATTATTGTAGCAACCATCGCTTTTGGAATGGGAATCGACAAACCTGATGTGCGTTTCGTAATTCACTACGATATGCCTAAGAGTTTGGAAGGCTACTATCAAGAAACGGGCCGCGCTGGTCGTGATGATGGCGAAGGTATTTGTATTGCTTTCTATGACATCAAAGATTTGCATAAACTTGAAAAATTCTCTACAAAAAAAGCAGTAGCAGAACAGGAGATTGTAAAACAACTATTGGCAGAAACTGCCGCTTACGCCGAAACAACAAGCTGCCGTAGAAAACATCTACTCCACTATTTCGGTGAAAATTATGAAAATGAAAATTGTCAAAATTGTGACGTTTGCATCCATCCAAAACCTAAAATGAACGCTTCAGAACAGATACAATTAATTATTGAGGTTATACAAACCGTAAAACAACAATTCCAAGATTCACACATTATTGATATTGTAAGAGGAAATTCAACCACTTCCATCCAAAAATTTAAACACCAAAAACTCAAGCAGTTTGGTGAAGGAGAAGAGTTTGATGAAAACTTCTGGGCAAATGTAATTCGCGTTGCCATCTTTGAAGAACTTATCTATAAAGATATTGAAAATTATGGATTGTTGAAAATATCCGCAAAAGGTGAAAAATATTTGGCAAACCCTTATGCCATCAACGTGGTGAAACCGAAACAAGAGGATAGCGATGATGATATTGACGATATGGAAGATATCACTCCAGAAAAGGGCGGTGCCTCCGATAAAGTACTTTTTGCTCTGCTAAAAGATTTACGAAAAACTATCTCTAACAAAGAAAACCTTCCTCCTTATATCATCTTCCAAGACCCATCACTCGAAGATATGTGTATCCAATATCCAACCACAATGGAGGAAATGAACCATATCAGCGGTGTGGGCGCTGGAAAAGCTCAAAAATATGGACAACCTTTCATCGATCTTATTAAAAAATATGTGGAAGAGAATGAAATTGTTCGTCCTCAGGATTTTATCGTTAAATCTGTTGCCAAAAAATCAGATATCAAACTCTTTATTATTCAAAGCATTGATAGAAAATTGAGTTTCGAAAACATTGCTATGGCAAAAGGTATTGAGATGGAGGATTTGATTACAGAAATTGAAAGCATTGTTGCGTCGGGAACCAAATTAGATATCAATTACTATATTGAAGAATATATTGATATTTATCACCAAGAGGAAATTTTAGAATACTTCTCTGAAGCAGATAGTGATTCTATTGATGCTGCTGTCAATGAATTAGGAGAAGATGAATACTCTTTGGAAGAGATTCGCATTATGAGAATCAAATATCTCTCTGATGTAGGAAATTAATAAGAAAAATAGATAAAGCTGGACTTGAAAGAGTTCAGCTTTTTTTGTTTTTCATCAAATAAATTTGAATTTAAAATGTAAGAAACAATGTTTTTTCGTATCTTTGCACGTTAAAAAACTATAAAAATGAATATTCAGAAAATTAGAATTTTTGTTGAGAAAAAGGAAAATTTCCGCGTTGAAGCAGAACAGCTGCGCAACGATTTAAATAACAATCTAAACCTTAACATTCAACAACTTAGGTTGATTAATTTATACGATATTTTCAATATTAACGAAGAACTTTTTGAAAAAGCGAAAAAATCGGTCTTTTCAGAACCTGTAACCGATGATATTTTTGATACCATTGATTTGCAAGGCAAAATCTACTTTGCAACTGAATTTCTTCCTGGCCAATTTGACCAACGTGCCGATAGTGCAATGCAGTGCGTATCACTTCTTGACCCACAAAGCAGTGTAACCATCAAAAGCGCAAAACTTATCATTGTAGATAATGTTACCGAGCCAGACTTGAAACGTATAAAAAAATATTGCATTAATGAAGTAGAAGCTCGCGAAAAAGATTTATCTATTTTAGATGCTTCTGAAACTATTAACATAGCAAAAATTCCCGTTTTTGAGGGATTTATAAACTATTCTAAAGAAGAAATTGCCGATTTTCTCCAAAAGATGTCTTTAGCAATGTCGCTTGAAGACTTACTTTTTATCCAAGATTATTTCAAAAATGAAGAGCATCGCAATCCAACAGAAACAGAGATTAAAGTTTTGGATACCTATTGGAGTGATCACTGTCGTCATACAACATTTGAGACAGAACTTTCTAACATCACTTTTGTTCCATCAACTTTCAGCGAACAACTTCAAAACGCTTACAATCAATATCTTGAATTAAGGAATTATGTTCATAACGGCAGAAAGCCGATGACCTTGATGGATATGGCAACCTTGTGTGGCAAGAGCGAGCGCAAGTTGGGCAACCTTGATGATATGGAGATTTCTGACGAGATCAATGCGTGCAGCGTTTATGTAGATGTAGATGTGGATGGAAAATTGGAGAAGTGGCTATTGATGTTTAAAAACGAAACACACAACCACCCAACAGAAATTGAGCCTTTTGGAGGTGCATCAACCTGCGTAGGTGGAGCTATTCGCGACCCATTGAGCGGCCGCAGCTACGTTTACCAAGCTATGCGCGTTACGGGAGCTGGCAACATTACCGAATCCTTAAACCAAACCATGGAGGGTAAGCTGCCACAGCGCGTAATTTCCAAAACCGCAGCGCACGGCTACTCCTCTTACGGAAATCAGATTGGATTGGCATGTACGCACGTTCGCGAAATCTATCACGAAGGTTACAAGGCAAAACGTCTTGAAATCGGAGCTGTTGTGGGCGCAGTACCTGCCGATGCAGTACGCCGCGAACAACCCGAACCTGGCGACGTTGTAATTATGTTTGGCGGAAGAACGGGTCGCGATGGTATTGGCGGTGCTACAGGTTCTTCAAAAGAGCATACCGAAACCTCCCTCGAAATCTGCGCAGCAGAAGTTCAAAAAGGAAATGCTCCCGAAGAACGCAAAATTCAACACCTTTTCCGCAATCCAGAAGTTACTCGCTTGGTGAAGAAATCTAACGACTTTGGCGCTGGCGGCGTAAGCGTGGCTATCGGTGAACTTGCTGATGGCCTCGACATCGACCTGAATGCTGTAAAAACCAAATATAAAGGTTTGAATGGCTCAGAACTCGCTATCAGCGAATCTCAAGAGAGAATGAGCGTAGTTGTAGATAAAAACGATGTGGACAAATTCTTCGATTTTTGCCGATTAGAAAATATCGAAGCAACAATTATTGCTTATATTACTGATGATAATCGTCTGAAAATCAAATGGAATGGAGAATATATTGTAAACCTAAGCCGCGATTTTATCAACACTTCTGGCGTTCGCCAAAAAACCAATGTAAAGGTTGATGCTATTCCTGATAATATTCTCGAACCATTAGCTGTAAATGGCAAAACAATGGAAGAGAAAGTTTGCAACCTAATGAGTAACCACAATGTAGCATCGCAAAAAGGTATGATTGAAATGTTCGATTCTACTATTGGTGCTACAACTGTAATGATGCCTTTCGGCGGAAAATATCAACTTACCGAATCACAAGCTGGCGTTCAAAAACTTCCTGTGCGCTACGGCACCACCGACACCGCTTCTATCTTAACTTTCGGTTACAATCCTTTTATCTCCGAAAAATCACCCTTCCACGGTTCACAATTTGCTATTCTTGAGTCTATTGCAAAAATTGTAGCTACGGGTGGAGATTACAAAAAAATCCGTTTCACCTTCCAAGAATATTTTGAAAAATTGGGTAAAGATGAGTTGCGTTGGGGTAAACCATTCTCCGCACTTTTAGGCGCAGTTTATTTGCAAAATGCATTCCACCTACCTTCAATTGGTGGTAAAGATTCGATGAGCGGAACTTTTAAAGACAAACACGTTCCTCCAACATTAGTATCTTTTGCTATAGCAACAGAAAAAGCCTCTAAATTGATCTCTCCAGAGTTCAAAAAAGCAGGAAATTATATCTATCTCCTCAAACATCAACTACTAAATCCTGTTCAAATCAATGTTGAACAATTGAAAAAGCTCTTCGACTTCATCTACAATCAAATACAAAATGGAAAGATTATCTCTGCTTTCACTCTTCAATTTGGCGGAATTATGGAAGCATTGGCGAAGATGAGTTTTGGTAACGATTTGGGATTCAATATCGATACAAAAGAGAATCTTTTCGATTATGGCTACGGAAGTTTTGTAGTAGAAACAGAACAACCGCTTGAGCATCCAGATGCAGTTCTGTTAGGTCGTGTGGCTGATGAATTTGTAGTGAATGGAGAAAAACTTGACAAAACCCGCATTTTGGCAGCTTGGCGTGGAACATTCGATGCCATCTATCCTGAAATGGTACCTAATAAATTCCAAGAAAAAGCAATTGATACAAAAGTAGTTGCAAATATAAATCAAGAACTCAAGCCACAACAACCTACTAACGAACCGTTCGTAGTTCTTCCCGTTTTTCCAGGAACCAACTGCGACTACGATACCGCACGCGCATTTGAAAAAGCGGGCGCAAAAACAGAAATCTTTGTTTTCCGCAACCTAAATGAGAAGGAGATTAACGATTCTATTGATGAGTTGGCAACACTGATTGACAAAGCGCACATTTTGGCGTTGAGCGGCGGCTTCAGTTCCGGAGACGAACCTGACGGAAGCGGCAAGTTCATTGCAAATATCCTTAATAACCAAAAGATTAAAGATGCAATTGAGAGATTGTTAGCGAAAAACCACTTAATTTTGGGAATTTGCAACGGTTTCCAAGCGTTAATCAAATCGGGATTACTTCCTTATTCTAAGATCGGCTCCGTAACAGAAACTGCTCCTACACTTTATAGAAATGACATCAACCGTCACCTATCCCATATTACCAAAACGGTAGTTTGTTCCGTAAACTCTCCATGGCTCAAGTCGTTCCGAGTGGGCGATGTACATCATGTGGCAATCAGTCATGGCGAAGGCAAGTTTGTGGTTTCCGAGGCGATGGCACAAGAACTCTTTGCCAATGGTCAAGTGGCGTTCCGCTACTGCGACTTCGAGGGCAACCCAACAATGCAGATGGAGCACAACCCGAACGGCTCACACTACGCAATTGAGGGAATTGTTTCCAAGTGCGGCAAGATTTTGGGCAAAATGGGACACAGCGAGCGCAAAGGGGAAAATCTTTACAAAAACATCTACGGAAACAAAGAGCAAGACCTTTTCGCTAACGCCGTAAACTACTTCAAGAAATAGAAAACCTCTTTTACATAACAGAAAAGCAAGTTGCTTCGATATAAGGCAACTTGCTTTTTTTATAAAAAACGGAAATTTCTATTTTGCTTTGCCTGCATCAAGCGCTTCAACAAGCATCTTCTGTTGCTCGAAAGGCAGCTCATTAAAAAGCTTTTCCTCCTTCTCCACAATTGTGTAATAATCGACAAGCGCTTGACGAGTGGTTAGTACATAACCATGTTTTTGAATCAAAGCGGGATAAGAATTTTGAGAATCCGCTATTTCTGTTGCGTACGGCAAGTTCAAACAATACAAAATCTCTTGTTTTTTCTTGACTTTATCCAAAAAATCCTCGTTTAAACTAACATGTACCCTACCATCAAACAGACTGTCAGGCATATCAAGCACAGATTTAGCGGTTCCATTGCATTGAAGATCGCCCAACCAATTACAAGAACAATTGCAAGGTGCTCCGCAGGCGGAACAACTTCCATCTTCACATGCAACAGAGCAACAAGGTATAGGTTTCTCAACACCTTTGGTTGGTACAGTTTCATCTTTATTACAAGATAAAAAAGTAAGAATGGAAACTGCTCCAATTAAAGCCAATATTCTTTTCATAACTTTTTAATTTTAATGATTAATAAAAACGATTTTTAACAATATAGTAGCCCTCTCTATCTCGGAGGGCAATTAATTATAAATCTGTTTTTTTCTGCTAAAGTAATCATTAAAATAAATTTACCTTGCAAAAATAAAAAAATAATCAATACACACCTCTTTTTTTTGTTAAAAAAAGTTAATAACAAAACAAAAGGAGAAAATTAGCAGAATATTAAACAAGAGAAAGTGGTAAAAATATTAGGAAGATTTTATGATACTCACATATTAAAAAAATGTGTATATTTGCCGCCCTTAAAAATTGGAATCTTATAGTTATAAATCAAAGAATTAAAATCAATGAAAGTTTATCAAACCAAAGAAATTAGAAACGTTGCCCTTATCGGAGGAAATCGTGTTGGAAAGACCACTTTGGCAGAAGCGATGGCGTTTCACGGCGGTGTTATCAGCAGACGCGGCACCGTTGAAGATAAAAATACAATCTCCGACTATCGTGAAATAGAATTAGAAAGACAACAATCAATCCAATCTACAATCTTGTATTCAGAATATGCTGGCAAGAAAATCAACATTTTGGATTGCCCAGGTATTGATGATTTCGTTGGTGAAGTTATTGGTTCTCTTAGAGTTGCTGATACTGCTCTTATGGTTATCAATGCACAAAATGGTGTTGACGTAGGCGCAGAAATCCAATGGCGTTGGACTAAGAAAATGCACACTCCTGTGGTTTTCGTTGTTAACCAATTGGATCACGAAAAAGCTAATTTCGACGAAACTCTTCGCGAACTTAAGCACTATTTTGGTGGTAGCGTAATGCCATTCCAATACCCAGTAAATGCAGGTGTTGGTTTCGATTCTGTTATCGACCTTCTTCAAATGAAACTTTTGAAATACCCTGTAGGCGGTGGAAAAGTTGTTGTTGAAGATATTCCAGCAAGTGAAGCTGACAAAGCTGAAGAGATGCACAATGCACTTATCGAAGCTGCTGCTGAAAACGACGAAACCTTAATGGACAAATTCTTCGAAGAGGGAACTCTTTCAGAAGAGGAGATGGCAAAAGGTTTGAGATTAGGTATCATCAATCGTGGAACATTCCCAGTGGTTTGCGTTGCTTCAAAACAAGATCAAGGTGTTGACCGCTTAATGGATATTATCATCAGCAGTTGTCCTGCTCCAGACGAAGCACTTCCAGTACAAACAACTGCAGGAAAAGATTTAACTTGCAATGCAGCAGACGCTCCTATCGCATACGTTTTCAAAACTTCTATCGAACAACACTTAGGTGAAGTTTCATTTATGAAAGTTTACGGTGGCGAAATTGCTGAAGCAGCTGACCTTGTTAACAACAATACTAGTGCTAAAGAAAGATTATCACAAATTCTTTGCTTCGCTGGTAAAAACAGAGAAAAAGTGGATAAAGCAATGGCAGGTGACATCGTGGCTACCATCAAAATGAAGGGTACTCAATCTGGCCAAACATTGGTAAAATCTGGCGATGACATCGTGGCTCCAACTGTATATCCAGATCCTAAATTCCGTACTGCAATCAAAGCAAAAAATAGCTCTGACGATGAAAAATTAGGTGCTATTTTGAACGATATTCGTAAAACTGACCTTACCTTCCTTTCAGAACAATCTAAAGAGTTAAAACAAGTGATTATCTCTGGTCAAGGAGAACAACACTTGAATATTATCAAATGGATGATTGAGAAGTTGAATAAGATTGAAGTAGATTTCTATCCTCCAAAAATTCCTTATCGTGAAACTATCACCAGATCTGCAGAAGCTATGTATCGTCACAAAAAACAATCAGGTGGTGCTGGTCAATTTGGTGAAGTTCACATGCTTGTTGAAGCTTACTACGAAGGAATGCCAAATCAAACCAAATACCCAATCAGAGGAACTGACGTTCATGACCTTCCTTGGGGCGGTAAGTTGATCTTCAACAACTGTATCGTAGGTGGTGCTATCGACGCACGCTTCATGCCTGCAATCCTTAAAGGTATTATGGAAAGAATGGAAGTAGGTCCTCTTACAGGTTCTTACGCTCGCGATATCGTTGTTAATATCTACGACGGTAAAATGCACCCAGTTGACTCTAACGAAATGGCGTTCAAATTGGCAGGACGTAACGCATTCCGCGAAGCTTTCAAAAACGCTGGTCCTAAGATTCTTGAACCTATTTATGATGTTGAAGTATTCGTTCCATCTGACAGAATGGGTGATGTAATGACTGACCTTCAAGGACGTAGAGGTGTGGTAATGGGAATGGATAGCGAAGGCGAATTCCAAACCATCCGCGCAAAAGTTCCATTGGCAGAGATGAACAAATATTCAACCACTTTGAGCTCTATCACTTCTGGTCGTGCTTCATACGAAATGAGATATGCTGAATATCAACAAGTTCCTATGGATGTTCAAAACGAAATTATCAAGAAGTACGAAGAAGAAAACAAAGAAGACGAATAGTATATCCGTTAATATTAGAAAAAAGTTCACCGAGGAGGTGAACTTTTTCTTTGTTGGCCCTATAGTTCAATGGATAGAACGAAAGTTTCCTAAACTTTAAATCTGGGTTCGATTCCCGGTGGGGCTACTCAAAAGCGCTGCAAAGGCGCTTTTTTTGTTAATATGCTTTTAAGGTGGCTACAAACTATTCAATACTATTCGGACCGAAAAGCAGTATCCCAAAAAAGTGTGTATTTTCCGGCAAATATGATATATTTGCAAAACTAAAAAAATTTATTAGTGTCCGGTAAAACTTTTTTTGCCAAAATAAAAAAAGGCTGTTTCCATTTGCAGGATTCAGCCCTTTTTCGTTATTTAGCAGTTACTACACACATCCAAATAACTATGAGCAAAAGTACACATTTTATCGGACAGTATCGCGGAATGAAATACGACTCGATAGTAAATCTCCATTTGAAAGAAAGATTCGCGAGAACTTAGAAAAGTACATTTACTAATAAAAATGCTCCACATATGATGGCTTTCTGCTATCATAGTTGAGCATATATTAAAGACAATGTAATGTTAAACTATTGGTGTGGTATGCTATCTCGAAAGTTCCTTATATACCGCTAACCCCTTAACAGTTAATAAATACTTTTGGCGGGGGTGACGCGGAGAATCAGGATATAGCATACGAACATAGCCTTCCCGCATAGCAGGAGAAAGAGAATATTCGATAAAATTTGGTCTATCCTTTAATCCAACTGCAGCCATTATCTCCTTTACCGATAGTTGTTTCTCCGCAATAGCACTAATTAAACGCTTAACATTTTCGCTCTCTGGGAAGACGCTTGTTGGGGTGCTTGTTGGGGTGCTTGTTGGGGTAGTCCCATCAAGTAATTCTTTTGCCTTGATATGAAGATGTCTGTTCATAAGAACATTCTCTTCGCCCATCAAAAGGTTACGGAAAAAGCGTTCAAGATGAATAGTTTCCTTATATATCCCTTTCTGAAGATTCTGGTAGTTGGCTCGGACAAGAGCATTGCGGAAGTACCATGAATTCTTCTCAAACGTGGTATTATTTACATCGAACCCGAGTGAGCGTAGATACTTGATGATAAATACTGCTGTTGTTCTTGTATTACCTTCACAGAATGGATGAATCTGCCAGATGTCTGAAGTAAATTGAGCTATATGCTTAACGATCTCTGACATATCCATACCTGTATACTTGAAATCTCGCTCTCTCTGAATGTCGTGCGACAAAGCACCTTTGAGCTCAAAGGCAAATCCATATGAAACAGATGCTCCATCCAATACCCATTCTTTCTTAGATATTTCGTAGTCACGCAAGATACCGGCATGTTTGAATATCCCTGTAAAAATTCTTTTGTGAATAGATGTCAATCCATGAAGGGAGAATGTGAACGATGGCTCATT
>JAEZOU010000050.1 GCA_023413895.1 Bacteroidota bacterium
TAAAAACACAATTAGCAAATATATAATTTTTTTTGTGAATATAGGGGATAAAGGAAGTGAATTTTATTTTTTTGTGTTAAAAAATGTTGACACTTTTTGATAGAGAATTGTGGAGGTTAAAGGTAGAAAAAGAAATCCTATCCTTTCCCTATTTTTGAGAAAAGGAGTATAGATTTTCGTTGTGGTTGCATGAGGGATTGCAGCGGTTATGAGCGCCGGATTGAGAACTTAGAATTAAGAACTTAGAATTTAGATTTTGGAGTTTTTGAAGATTTTGAAGTGAAAGATAGAGGCGCGAAATTTGAGCGGAAAGCCCGACGGCGAGCGGGCGGCTTGTGCGTGGGCAAGGAGCCGGCATGCCCAAATAACAAATATCATCTAAATTTTGATAATTAGCTGCAGTGTAGTACGGCTCTTCTGCTCCAAAATTGGAGTTCTGTTTTGTAACACTTTTTTGATACTTTCTTTGTTGTAATGGCGTATCGTGATTAGTTCCACTTTATCATTGTATTTTATGTTGTAACTTTTTGATAATAATGATTTTAGTGATTGAAATCTCTGAGGTTTATTGTCGATACAGACAGAAAAACTGAGCGCAGAACTTTGCATTAGGTTGATTTTGATGCGGCATTCTGTGAAGGACTGGAAGATTTCAGTGAGATTTTCTTCAGCGATAAAGGAGAAATCTTTGGGAAAGATAGTAAGTAATATTTGGTCTTTTTTGACGATGAAAGAGGGGATTTTTGTTTGTTCTTTCATCATTTTGATGATACTTCCAGGTTCCTCGGGTTGGAAGAATGATTTTACGTAGAGCGGAATCTGCTTGTCGCGTAGGGGTTTAAGGGTTTTTGGGTGGATGACAGAAGCACCATAGTAGGAGAGTTCTATAGCTTCGCGGTAGGGGATAGCATTCAATTTTACGGCATCGGGGAAGAGTTTGGGGTCAGCGTTGAGCAGTCCAGGAACGTCTTTCCAAATTGTAACATCTTTTGCATCAAGAGAATACGCAATGATAGCTGCCGTGTAGTCGGAGCCTTCTCGTCCTAATGTGGTACGTAGTTTTTCGGAGGTTCCCGCAATAAATCCTTGGGTGATAATAATCGGTTTAGAATTGTCGGTTTGCTCTATTGTTTCCACCTGTTTTTTTACCTCTTGTGAGGTGACTTCCCAGTTGACACGTCCTTCGCGATAAGTGTTGTCGGTGCGGATAATTTTGCATGCATCTACCCAATGGTTGTGGACTCCCATCTGATTGAGAAAGACAGAGATGATGGTGGTGGAAAGATACTCACCGAAACTAACTATTCGGTCATAATCGAAGTCGTAGTTGTCGGAGTGCCCTTCGCTTAAAATCTGCATGAGTTTGTCAAAAAAACGGTTCAATTGTGCAATAATTTCAGCACTGTTTCCGCCCAAGTCGTATGCTACTTGGTAGTGATTGATTTTCAACGTTTGGCAAAGTTGTGGAAGTTCCTCTTTATTGTAGTACCATGCGTCTAAAATCTGTTCCATCAGGTTGGTGGTTTTTCCCATTGCAGATATTACCACAACGAGTTTTTCCTCTCCTTTGTGTAGGCTTAGAATATGTTGTAAATTTCTGATTCCATCAGCATCTTTGACAGAGGCACCGCCAAATTTATATATTTTGTAACTCATTGATAAAAGGTTATTTATGGTTTTTTATAACGGCTAAAACAGTAGTTCCTACCACTTTTAAAGTTTTTGGGTCGATATTGTTAATATTGTCATTCAATGTGTGCCAAGTAGCAGTAAATCCTGTGCCTGTACTATTGTCTTGGTGGACGATATTGACCATTGGGATTCGAGCTATTGTATTGACATAGAGATGATCGTCGGTAATAGGATTTGCGGCCTCGTTGCGGAAATGTTCTTTATGTCCCAATTGATAGGCGGTTCCCCAAATTTTAGCGAGGTAAGGTTGTGCGTAGTTATAGGAAAATGCTTCGTGGCGGAAAACTGCGTTTGATGCGCCCACCATATCAAGGAGAATTCCGAAGTCAGCTTTGTAGTTAGTTTTGTGAGGATTTTTTGCCCAATATTGTGCGCCTAAACACCACCAATCGCCAGGTAGATCCACACTTTGTGGTGTTCCGTAATCTTCCAAGTCGAAGAAGATGATGTCAACGCCTACTTCAGGTTGTTGTAGATGAAGTTGGCGAGCAATTTCTAAAAGAACGCCCACACCGCTCGCACCATCATTAGCACCATCAATGGGTTTGTTGTGGTTTGCGGGATTGGGGTCATGGTCGGCAAATGGACGAGAATCCCAATGGGCTGCCAGAAGTATTCGGTTTGTTTTTTCGGGTGCAATTTCGCCAATAATATTTACGGATTCCCAGCTTTTGTTGTCATACGTTTTGCTTGTAAATTGCTGTAAAATAACGGTATCACAGTAATCGCCAAGTTTTTCGCTGAGCCACGATGCGCACGCTTTGTGGGCATCGCTACCAGGAGTTCTCGGTCCGAAATCCGTTTGCGCCTTAACAAAAGCGAAGGCAGAGTCTGCATCGAAATCAGGCATTGTGAGTGATGTCTCTCCTTCCTTTTCGCTGTTTTGCTGTTGTGGTGTTGTATTGTTGTTATTGCAACTTATTAGACTTATAATCAACGTTATAAATGTTGTAAAAAGGATTTTTCTCATTAATTGTAATGCTTCTAATTAGGTTAATAAAAGTTCGTTGAATTTGAAATTCAATCAACCTGCAAAGATATGAAAATAATTGTAGAAAATCAAGTGTGGGTTATTGTTGCCTAAAAAAGAAATGAGAGTAGAATTTTTTTTCATTTTATAGCTTTCCATTCGAACTTGTCGGTATTTTCGAAAAGTTGCCTTATCTCTATTATCATCCTTGTCTATGATGTGATACGAATGGTCTTAATGTATTTGTGCTTTTCTGCAAAGTTACTTTATAATTATTGTTAGGCTAAAAGTTCTTTGACAGAAATATGAGTTTGGAATACTAATAGACCATACGTCAATATATTCAACAAATTGTTTTTATACTCCATAACATTATAGGTTTTCTTTTGTGTTCCGTTTTCTACTAGAAGCGTAATTTGTTTTCTATTATCCATGTAAATTTTCTTACTTTTGCCGTGTTTTTATTTTTGCTCTTTTTGAATTTATAATAGTCGTTTAAATGGAAATGAAAAAAACTTTTTTGTTGATACCAATGGCGTTTTTATTGATGCTTTCTGTCCCTTTGCAGGCGAAAAATTTGGTGGTAAAACTCGCAGAAGCTCCTTACTATTTTACTCCTGATAATGTGGCAAAGGATAATGCTTCTCGATTACATTCTATTTTGCTTAAAATTCAGGCAGGTTTGCAACCCGACGATAGGGTAGTGGTGAAGTTGGCGGAAGGTCGTTACGATTTCTATCCTAGCGATGCTGTTCTGCGAGAATATTATGTATCGAATCACGATCAAGGTCAGCCCAAACAAGTTGGAATCTGTCTTGAAAACTGGCACAATCTTACTATTGATGGAAATGGGGCAGAATTGATTTTTCACGGACAGATGTTGCCCATTGCGTTAGTAAATTCTTCGCAGGTTACGTTACAAAATTTTTCTATAGATTTTGAAAATCCTCATATTGCACAAGTGGAAGTGGTTGAAAATAAGGGTGATAGTGGAGTTGTTTTTCGTGTTGAGCCTTGGGTAAAGTGTAGGATTAATGACGCAGGTGCGTTTGAAACTTATGGTGAAAATTGGTGTTACCAACCCAATACCGGAATTGCTTTTGAGAAGGAATCACGTCATATTGTATATAATACAAGTGATCTTTGGATTGATACCAAAGAGGTTGTGGAGTTAAATTCTCGTCTGTTTTATGCTCCCAATTGGCGTGATAAACGGTTGTGTCCTACTACAATTGTGGCAATGCGTTCGTGGGCTCGTCCAGCGCCCGGTATTTTCCTTGACCATTGCGAAAATCTTTCACTGAAGCATGTTACGGTTCATTACGCCGAAGGTATGGGCTTGTTGGCACAACGTTGTGTCAATCTGTTTTTGGAACATTTTAATGTCTGTTTAAAACCGAAAGATTTGCGCTATTTTACAACACAAGCCGATGCTACACATTTTTCACAATGTAAAGGTGTAATCCAATCAGAAAAAGGTATTTATGAAGCAATGATGGATGACGCAATCAATGTTCATGGAATCTATTTAAAGGTTACGAAGCGTGTCGATGACTATACATTGCGCTGTCGATATGAGCATGCGCAGGCATGGGGTTTTGCGTGGGGCGATGTAGGCGATGAGGTTAGTTTTGTAAAGGCGAAAACGATGGATATTTTGCCTTTTTATAATCAAATTTCGGATATTAAACCTTATGATAAAGAGGTGATTCAAGGAGCCAAAGAGTTTCTTATTCGTTTCAAAAATCGATTGCCAGAAGAGTTGTGCGATTCCTTGTATGGGATAGAAAATCTGACCTGGACTCCAGAGGTTGTTTTTCGGCATAATGTGGTGCGTAACAATCGCGCGCGAGGGGCACTTTTCAGTTCGCCGAAGAAAACTATTTGCGAACAGAATCTTTTTGACCACACTTCAGGAGCTGCTATTCTGTTGTGTGGTGATTGTAATGGTTGGTACGAGTCTGGGGCTGTACGCCATCTGATTATTCGCAAAAATCGCTTTGTTAATGCCTTGACTAATATGTTTCAATTTACCAATGCAGTCGTTTCTATCTATCCTGAAATTCCTGATTTAGAAGCACAAAAATCATGCTTTCATGGAGGAGAAAAGGCCTCTATTCGCATTGAAAAGAATCATTTTATCACCTTTGATCAACCAGTGCTTTATGCAAAATCTGTTGATGGAATCCGCTTTCGTAACAATCGGTTGACAAAAAACGATGATTATTCTCCTTTTCATTGGAATCAGAAGCCAATTCTGTTGGAAAAAGTTGAAAATGCTGATGTCAAAATGCCCAAAATCAGCCGTTGAGATAAAAAATGAGTAAAATTATCTTTTCGGTTGCAATAAAACGAAAAAAAACTATCTTTGCAGTCTCAATTTTAAAATAGGTAAAGTAATGAATATCAACGAAAAATTGTTTACAGAATTTCCTCCTGTTGCAACAGAACAATGGGAAAATACGATAGTTAAGGATTTAAAAGGTGCTGATTATAATAAGAAATTGGTTTGGAAAACTGATGAAGGTTTTAGTGTTCGCCCTTATTATAGAGCAGAAGATTTGGAAAATATCTCCTATTTAGACTCTCTTCCTAATCAATTTCCTTACACAAGAGGTTTCAATGTAAAAGGAAATCCTTGGAATATTGTTCAGGAAGTGAAGGAATTTAATATTGTTGAGGCTAACAAAATCGCTGTGGATTCTGTTAATCGTGGTGCTAATACTATCGCTTTTAACGTGAAAGAGGTGAAAAGTTTGGCAGATGTTGAAACTTTGCTTGCTAACTTGGATTTGGAAAATGTGGGCGTGCAGTTCAATCATGCTGTTTCTTATCCTGCTTTTGTTGAACTATTTGTTCAATATGTGCAAAATAAAGGATATGATAAAGCAAAAGTGAACGCTGCTATTGATTTTGACGCAATTATGTATAGCCTTAAACAAGGCGAATTCTTTAAATCTCGTGAAGAGGATTTGAAAGAGGTGCTTGCTATTTTAAATCTTACAGCAGATTTTAAAGCATTTAAAATTTTGAATGTAAATGGTTTAGCAATGCATAATGCAGGTGCAACTATTGTTCAAGAGTTGGGTTATGCTTTGGGTATTGCAAATGAATATTTGGCTTTTGCTGTTGAAAATGGAATTCCTGTTGAGCGTTTGGCATCTCGTATGCAGATGACTCTTTCTGTAGGTTCAAACTACTTTATGGAAATTGCAAAATTGCGTGCTGTTCGTTTGTTGTGGTCCACAATGGTTGATGCGTACAAACCCGCCTGCGATTGCGCTTACAGATTGCATATCAATACTGTAGCTTCTACATGGAATAAAACAATGTATGACCCATATATCAATATGCTTCGTAGTACTACAGAAGGTATGGCTGCAGCAATCGGGGGTTCCGATTCTATCGCTTTACAACCTTTTGATGTAGCTTATAAAGCAGACGATGAGTTCTCTCGCAGAATTAGTCGTAACGTGCAAGTGATTTTGAAAGAGGAATCCTATTTCGATAAAGTGGTTGACCCTGCTGCTGGTTCATATTATATCGAAAACTTAACGAATTCTATCGCAGAGCAAGCATGGTTGCTTTTCCAACACGTAGAAAAAGAGGGCGGAATGTTGAACTTAATCGCTTCAGGTGAGGTGAAAGCTGAAATCGAAAAAAGTTGCCAAAAACGTGATTTAGATATTGCTACCCGTAAATATATCCTCTTGGGAACGAACCAATATCCAAACATAAATGAAACTGTTTTGGATCAAATTGAAGACCGTAAATGTTGCTGCGCAAAAGGGTTAAAAGCATACAGAGGTGCAATGGCTTTTGAAGAGTTGCGCTTGGCTACTGAAAAATATGCCCAAACAAATGGTCGTCCAAAAGTTTATTTGCTCAAAATCGGAAACTTGGCAATGAGACAAGCTCGCGCTGGTTTTATTACCAATTTCTTTGGATGCGCTGGCTATCAGATTTTGGAAGATGCTTTTGAAACAATCCAAGCTGGTATGGAAGCTGCTAAAACAGCTCAAGCACAAATTGTTGTGCTTTGTAGCTCTGATGAAGAGTATGCTACTTTCGGCGTTGAAGCTGCTAATGCTATTAAAACTATGGATTGCAACCCAATGTTGGTAGTAGCTGGAAACCCAGAATGTGCAGAAGATTTGAAAACTGCTGGCGTTGACGATTTCGTACACGCAAGAGTAAATGTTTTGGAAACTTTGAAACGTTACAATGAGATTATTCTCAAGTAATTTTTTGAAACTAAGAGTTTTAATTCTTCTGGCAGGGGTCTGCACAATATTGACTTTGAACTCCTGCAAACAGAAGAGTAATGATAAGGCTGCGGCTTATTTGGTAGTTACTGATTCGTATAATCGCGATGTCGTGCTTCCTGATAAGCCGCAACGCATTATTTCGGTCTCCCCTGGTATTACCGAAATTCTCTATCTTTTACAAGCAGATTCATTGGTAGTTGGGGTTTCTGACTTTTGTAACTATCCCCCACAAACGGTCGAAAAAGAGCGCGTGGGTGGAATGCAAAATCTGAAAATTGAACGATTACTACAACTTCAGCCCGATTTGGTGTTGGTCGGTTCTATTATAACACGTGATTTTACCCAAAAAGTGGAAAGTGCCGGCATTCCAATTGTAGTTCTGAACGAAGAGAATGGTATGGAAGGAGTCAAAAATTCAATCCGTTTTATTGCTAAAATTTTGGAGAAAGATTCTCTGGCTGAACAAATTGTGAATAATTATGAGAATCGTTTGAAGTTGATAAAAGAGAAATCGCTATCCCAAGAAAAATCTGTGTATTATGTGGTAGGTTTTGGAGCAGGAGGCGATTTCTCAGCGCATGGAAATAGTTATATTCACGAAATAATTACGCTGGCCGGTGGAAAAAATATCTGCTCAAAATTAAAAAATTGGAGTGTAAATCGTGAGTATCTTTTTCAACAGGACCCTGACTTCATATTTATTCGTAACGAAGATCTGGAAACCTTCTGTAAAACTTATCCTTACAACCTATTGACAGCTGTAAAAGAGAATCGTGTGTTCCCGATTGAATCTGGGTGGATTGATGTCGTTTCACCTCGTAACTTAGAGGCTATCAATTATATTCATCAAAAGTTGATAGAAGCGGATTCTGTGGAAATATTCCCGTAGCAGATACTCTCTGACTTTCCCCACTTTTGTTATCCTTTCTGAATCAATTCCCTTTCGCACTTGTATGTAGTAGATATAGGAAGATTCTATCATCAATCCTAAATGTTTCTCTTTGATTTCCACTTTTTACTTTTGATAACTTTGTTGTGACATTATAAAACCTTTTTCAAATTTTAATATCTTTGCAGAAATTTGAATAAAAGTAGGATTTATTAACGAACTGATAATATTATGATTCAGGTTGGGGAAAAAATTCCAGAAATTTTAGGATTAGACCAAGATGGGAAAGAGTTAAAAATGAGTGATTTTAAAGGAAAGAAACTTGTACTATACTTCTATCCGAAAGACCAAACTGCTGGTTGTATTGCTGAAGCTTGCTCTTTCCGCGACAATCTTTCTGCATTAGCAAATGCAGGTTATGCAGTGGTAGGCGTGAGCAAAGATTCTCAAAAATCGCATCTGAATTTTATTGCAAAGCAAAATCTTAACTTTCCACTGATTTCAGACCCTGAAAAGAGTTTGATTGAGTATTTCGGCGTGTGGGGAGAGAAAAAAATGTGCGGAAAAGTTGGTTTCGGTGTGATTCGTACAACTTTTATTATCAATGAGGAAGGTGTAGTAGAACGAATTATTGAAAAGGTGAATACGAAACAAGCTGCTCAACAAGTTTTGGAGGCATAATCATAATTGTATAACATTTTAAAATTTTGAAAATTGAAAAAAATAGGTTTTTTATTATTAATGTGTTTGTTGTTAGCATTTTCACTTCAAGCACAACATCGTTTAATTTATGCTAATGGAGATGCTGATGCAACTTCTCTTACAGCTGTCGATCGCTACGATTCACAGTTGAAAATCTATTCTGCTGATACGCCATTGGCAAATCCAATCCCTGGAATAGCATCTCATTTTACTTATCTTGATTATGTCAATGATACGATTATCAGTCAGTTGTATTATAGTGAGACTGAAAAATATTGGTATGGAGCAACAATCGGAGGTGACAAATATGAGTTTGAAGATTTGGGAACTGAAAAGGTGAATGGTTATGCTTGTCGCAAGTTTAAAATTGTGCTTTTCTCAAACTCTATTGAGCTTTGGACGACAGAAGATTTAAAATTCCGTGCAACTCCAGTAGCATCTTTTGCATCATTGCCAGGAGTATTGGTAAAATATTCTCGCAATGGAAAGATTATCTGTATGTTAAAATCGGTAGAGAAGGTGAAGAAGATGCAGTCCGTATTCCCAGAAAGTTTTGGTGTAGAAACCACATATTCTCAACTGAATCAGTTGGAAAAAGATAAATTGGTGTTGAAAAAACAGATTTTTAGCGAAGATCAAATCTGCTTTAGCTCAGATTTTCCTGCTCCAAAACAGGTGGAATCCGATTCCGTTTACCATTTCTCACACGGAACAATAATCTTGAAAAAAGTGAATTTAGATACACTACCATCTCATTATCAAATATATGCTGAACTTACTGAATATTCTAATGGTGATGCTTACGACCGCACAGGTTCCGTTTTCGTAATACCGATGGATGCCAAAGTTAATTTCTTACAAGCATTGCAGCAAGGTAAGGAGGTTTTACCTATTTTTACTGATAAAAATGGTGCTGATTATCAAGGATATACCTTAACGGAGGAGTACCAACCTGTTGTTGAGTTGATTCGCTTCTTTACCCCTTTTGGTGTGCGTCATTACAATCAATATCGTTCGTTGAACGACCAACCGTGGGCAGAAGAGGTTTACTATAAACAAGATGTGAGTGAGTTACGCTCGGTTTTGTGTGGCGAGGTTTATATCGGTGCGTTTATTGGTAATTACGACGGAGGCGGTCACAAACTTTCGCTTACTCTTAAGGCTTATCCTGGCGATGAAACTTGGGAAAATGATAATCATGGCGGCGCTTGGTTACTACCTCTTTTCAACACTTGTAACGTAATGGAAATGAGCGGACAAAATTACGGAAGACTCTTCCGTACCGACAGCCTTACGGTTACTTTTACAGTTCCAGAAGGGGTTGAAAATATACGTCTGCGCTATATAACTACCGGTCACGGCGGTTGGGGAAATGGAGATGAGTTTGTGCCGAAAGAGAATCATATTCTTATTGACGGAGTTCACCGTTTTTCTTATACCCCTTGGTGTACCGATTGCGGCACTTTCCGTCATTTTAATCCCGCATCCGGTAATTTCTGGAATGGTGTCTCCTCTTCTGATTATTCTCGCTCTGGTTGGTGCCCTGGTACAGCAGCACAACCAGTCTATTTTGAACTATCCGACCTAAAACCAGGAAAGCATACAATTACGATTGCTATTCCGCAAGGAGCTGATGAAGGCAGTAGCTTTAGTGCGTGGAGCGTTTCGGGAGTTTTATTAGGAACGTTGAAGAATTAATTTCTTGTTTGTAAGTATATTATGAAAAAACTTTTTGTTATGAAAAAACTTTTTGTTTCAATTTTTCTTCTCCTTCTGATGATAGA
>JAEZOU010000042.1 GCA_023413895.1 Bacteroidota bacterium
TATCAGTAGATTTAAGTTCTTGTTTATATGTAGTTCCAATAAATAACCTAGCAACAAAAATTCTGTCAATTG
The DNA here is from genome assembly GCA_023413895.1 of Bacteroidota bacterium. GTDB lineage: Bacteria > Bacteroidota > Bacteroidia > Bacteroidales > WCHB1-69 > JAEZOU01. The sequence goes on from JAEZOU010000042.1 coordinate 73, forward strand.
GTCCTATCTCCTCCCCATTCGGGTCAACAAGCTTAATCGGATTATTTGCGCAATACACATACGGGCTGAACGAAGGATATTTGTCACTCATCGGGTCCACGCTAAGCCAGATGGATAAATCGCTGGTGTAATAGCGTGCGCCAAAGTACGATAAGTTCGTTTCCGAGTCCTTTTCTTTTGCAGAGAAGGTATAATACGCTGTTGCCGACAAGTTTCCCTGCGGAAGTGGTTGGTTTTGTGGTCGATATGTGGAAGAAACGTGCATTGCGAATTAGTGGGGTGCAAAGGTAGGGAAAAGTTTGAGATTTATCTAATTTGGTCTTAGAACAGGAACTCTTTAAAAATATATTATTAGTTCATAATCCAAATATTTTCATCGTTGTTTATAATAGTAGTTGAATAATCATTTTCTTTTGTCTTATAAAAGAGACAACCTTGGAATAAACTTGTTTTACCTCGAATGGGAATTATGTAGTTCCGTCTCAAATTAGCATAACTCAAAGAGAAATATTCAAAAGTAGGCATCTCGATTTTTATCGAGTTTGTTTTTTCTGGAATTGAATCAATAGTCATTTTACACCAAGGTTGTGTAGTAAAGATGAATATTTTCCCTGTCGCATAATAAGTAGGATGGTAAGTTATAATCACCTCCAACTTTTTAAGTTTCCCATTCGGAAGCCTCGCGGCCGAAATCTTTTCAAGGGTATCGCTACTCGTAATAATAGTATCTTTGCCGTTTTGCGAAATGTAAAAACTCACGTGATAATTATAAACTCTATGGTAATGATTTGTTTTTATTTCTTCTTCGTAAGGTGAGTTGAACTCAATGCTTATCTTATTATTATGTGCGGTATCATACTCAAAAGAAGCAATAAAATTTGCACACTCCCCTTGATTCTCAGTAATTTTCTTATCTACATATAAGTGATATTTGCCTCCTCTCTTTAACTGATAACCAAAACTATGTGTTTTTTGTGAAGGATAGTTCTGACTTGTTGATTGAATTTGTTGATTACCTGCATAAAACCGTCTCCCTTTTACAACGAGGAATTTATCATTAGAAAAAAAATATTTGGATATTGATGGTCGAGATGTTAAATCGTTTTTAAAATCGGAGTTCCCTTTTTTACTATATTTGAATTTCATGAATAAGTTAAGCATACGATTCTTTCGCCACGGACTGATTTTCGGTATTCCCAATACAAAACCTTGTCCGTTGAAGAAGGTATTTTTCTTTATTGGAACTACATAATTTTGATAGTTTGCATAACTCAAAGAGAAATATTCAAAAGTGGGCATCTCAATTTTTATCGAGTTTGTTTTTTCTGGAATTGAATCAATAGTCATTTTACACCAAGGTTGAGTAGTAAAAATGAAAATTTGCCCTGTCGCATAATAAGTGGGATGGTAAGTTATAATCACCTCCAACTTTTTAATTTTCCCATTCGGAAGCCTCGCGACTGAAATCTTCTCAAACGTATCGCTACTCGTAATAATAGTATCTTTGCCGTTCTGTGAAATGTAAAAACTCACGTGATAATTATAAACTCTATAGTAATCATTTGTTTTTACCTGTTCTTCGTATGGTGAGTTGAACTCAATGCTTATTTTATCATTACATGCGGTATCATGCTCAAAAGAAGCAATAAAATTTGTACAAACTCCTTGATTATCAAGAATATTATCGTCTGCATTTAAATAATAAATACCATTTTTTATCGTACAACTTCCCAAAGCATACACATGCTGCAAAGGATAACCATGCCAAGGAAGGTCAGCCATTAAATCCACAAAGCAGAAACTATCTTTTTCTATAGTTAACGCTTTGCCCCAAGAGGCATAGTAGTCTTTAGACTGAGATAATAGAGTATTAGGTATGATTAGAAAAAGGAGTAGAGATAGATTTTTGTAAAATATTCTATTCAAACAGTTTATGTGTATTTTCATCTATTTCTTTATATGATTTAATGAATTTATCCCAAAATCTTTTGTTGGAAAAAATGTATTCAGATAGATAAGCGTGTTTTTCTGCCTTGCCTTGATTATTATTAAAAGTTCCTAAAACATCACCTTGAAAACCATGACAATATAAATTTGTCATCCAATCACTAACGTGAACACATTCGTGCCATGCGGTTTCTTCAATATAACCAGAAAAAACATTTATATTAATCGTATTGGATTTATTCTTTGTAACATTACTAATTTTATTATCTGAAATATTAAAATGGAATTTGTATTCTGAAGAAAGCTCCATACTTTTTATACCCTCTATACCTTCTGATAAAATTGAATTATATAACTTATAATCATCTATTTGAGTTTTTAAAGCTATTACTTTGGGAGTTTCTCCTTTTGTAAGTAATTTTGCTACTCTTTTCTCCAATCTGTAAATTTTCCTTTCATTATTTATAATCTTTTCTACAGCTAATTGTATTAGCTTATCCGCTAGGTTCTTATCTTCAGGATCCACCCATTCCTCCCCGTTCGGATCCACCAACTTAATTGGGTTATTTACACAATAAACGTACGGGCTTAGCGAAGGATATTTGTCACTCATCGGGTCCACACTCAGCCAGATGCTTAGGTCGCTGGTGTAATAGCGTGCGCCAAAGTAAGATAAGTTCGTTTCGGGGTCGCGTTCCTTGGCGGAGAAGGTATAAGGCACCGTTGCCGACAAGTTTCCCTGCGGAAGTATTTGGTTTTGTGGGCGATATGTGGAAGAAACGTGCATTACGAATTAGTTGGGTGCAAAGGTAGGAAAAAAGTTTGAGATGAGGAGCTATTGCATTTGATTTTGAGAAGATTGTAGAGAAATTTTGTTTTGTTTTTGCAAATATGCCTATTTTGCTGGAAATTACACACTTTTGGGGATACTACCCTCCACCTCCTTGCCGTTGATATAGATGGTTACCCTGCGGGTGCTGCTCTTTGCCATAAAGCGTTGTTTTGGCAAAGATGACTTAACTCCCGTCACAGGATGGGACGGCATAAGAAAACCGCAGTCGTGCTGGTTGAATGCGGTTTTGTTTCCTTGATGTCCGCGACAACGATAGGAATGGTTATGAGCGGCCTGGCACGCAGTTTGAACGGATAGCGTGCCAGGTCGCCCAAAAAGAAGAAACAACATTTAGAATATCTTATGCATTCTATTCGGAATGCAAAACTAA
>JAEZOU010000079.1 GCA_023413895.1 Bacteroidota bacterium
TCTACAAGAAGATATCTATGAAAAATATAAGGAATATTTAAATTTACCGATTATATCTAGATGATTTATAGGAGAAACATCTATTACAAAAAATAAGTTCTGACTTCCCCCATCTCAAACTTTTTTCTTACCTTTGCACCCAACTAATTCGTAATGCAAGTTTCTTCCACATATCGCCCACAAAACCAATTGCTTCCGCAGGGAAACTTGTCGGCAACGGCGTCTTATACCTTCTCCGCCAAGGAACGCAACCCCGAAACCTCGCTATCGTGCTTTGGTGCACGCTATTACACCAGCGATTTGAGCATTTGGCTCAGCGTGGATCCGATGGCGGTGAAATATCCTCACCAATCTAACTATGTTTACTGTAGTGATAATCCGATTATCCTTATAGATCCGAATGGAAAGGATGAATATGAGTTTGACGAAATGGGATATTACATAAGGACAATTGAAAATAAGAATGAAGATATCATTCATATCGTTAATAGTGCAGGAGAACGCATAGCGTCTTCTCAAAAATTTGCATACGGATCTGTCATTTCAACGCCACGCAATAACATACCTTCCCATCATTCAAAACTTCCAGATGCAACTATGTTTCAAGTCGTTGATGGAGAAACATCAAGAGCTATTTTTGAGTTTTTTTCAACTAACACTCCCGTTGAGTGGTGCGCTGTAGATGTAGAAAATAAAAATAATGATTGCGAATATATGTTAGGGACTAATCACAATGAAACTTCCAACAATATCATTTCCATTAGTCAAAGGTATGGAGCTATTGTACAAAGTTGCGTTCACAATCACCCCAATGACATTAATACTGTATCGGAATCGGATCATAAAAGCGCAATTCGTTTAGAAGAGAATAATCCTAATGTACAACAATTTAACTACACGACTTTCTATGGTTATACAAGATATGATAAGTACAGCCCATACGTGGGAAGAGACGGAAAATTCTATGTCCCATTGCCGCAAATCACAATATATGGAAACAAAAAATAGTCTAATAAATATGAAGAATTTCAACCCCATTCCATTTTTAGTGTATCATTTTTTCATAGCATTAATGTTACTTTCAGTTGGATTATTTGGGCAGAATATATCTAACGCTAATCATTTAAAAAAAAGCGAATATATAAGGCCTATTTGCGTAGATGAAACTGCTAAAGATACGCTTGCTTTGGAATATGTGGAGATTACGGATAGTACGTTGCTATATTTAATTGATGATGCTATTTCTAAAGATTCTATGTGTCCCTATTTTGATAGTTGCATAGCTGTCAATGTGAGATTCTATGGTGTGACAAGCGATACTGTAGTACTAGAAAACGAATATGCTGTGCACATTTCGCTTTGGAATTCATCCTTTCTTCTCATAGGCGGCGAACATGTAGCATATTTCCAACACAATGGTCATTATGGTTTTATTGTAGGAGATGAATCTATACTAAACACACTTCCTTCATATCTATATCGCAAAACAGGTAAAATTGACTTCTTTATTTACGACAAATCATCAATGGAATTAATGTTTGATGATGGACATTCTTTATATGTCTATTGGTTAATAGATGATAAATGGTATTTAGGTAAAGGGTATTCTTGTAGCGATTGGTAGTAATTATCTCTCCCCCATCTCCAACTTTTTTCTTACCTTTGCACCCAACTAATTCGCAATGCACATTTCTTCCACATATCGCCCACAAAACCAAATACTTCCGCAGGGAAACTTGTCGGCAACGGCGTCTTATACCTTCTCTGCGAAAGAGAAAGACTCGGAAACGAACTTATCGTACTTCGGATCACGCTATTACACCAGCGACCTAAGCATTTGGCTCAGCGTGGACCCGATGTCTGCGAAATATCCGTCGCTCAGCCCGTATGTTTACTGCGCGGATAACCCGATTAAGCTGGTGGATCCGAACGGGGATACACTTAGGTTTGCAGAAGGTGTCTCACAAGAATTTAAAGAGCAGTTTGCACAAGTAGTGAAGTTTATGAATGCAAAAAGAACTGCAGGATTTTTAGCTAAACTTCATAGAAGTCGAATCACCTTTTATATCGCAGAATATAAAGGACTTGGAAAATATTCCCCTAAAAATAATACTATTTACTGGGATCCCGAGGCAGGTGCTTTATTAGATAATGGAGTTAGACTTTCTCCTGCAACAGTTCTAAATCACGAAGCAGATCATGCATTACAAGATGCAGAAAACCCAAGGCAATTGTTAAAAGATTCTAAAACTACTGATGAAAGTTATCAAAATTTGGAAGAAAAACGAGTAATTACAGGTTCTGAACAACGTACAGCATTAAAGCACGGAGAGATAAAAAAAGGTCAAGTGACACGAACAAACCATAAGGCGTCTTATTATAGGACGAAATCTCCCACTTCCACAGAAGAAAATACGAATTTATAATTTTATTCTAATCAGTGTAATTATAATATGAAACTAAAACTAAAACATATCTTTTTATTTGCTATTATCTGCAAAAGCGTATCTCTATCTTCACAACCTACTTCATATCTCTGTTCCGAAAATCATTTTTGTATAGAGTACATTGATATGTCAACACTGACTTTTGCAGACATTTCTCCTGCAGATTTTGACCACATGATTGCTCGGGGTGAAACGAATAAAGTTATTGTTGAAGATAAACATATCACATCCACATTAGAAAAAACCTTGAAGATGTTGGAAGAAGATACCACCACCATAGATGTTCGCAGGAAAATAACATTTTTCTATGATCAGAAGGTTTATGAAATATATGTAGGCCGTTATAGTGTCACTTTCAATGGTAAAGTATATTATTACTCCAAAGAATTGCAAAATATCATCGAGTCATACATCATCTTTTTAAAAGATGGTACTCCTATATTGGATATAAATTACCAAGGGCTTGAATAATCCTCATACATTAAAACAAATACTCCTAAAAATTTGAGCATAAAATCAATCAGATTATCGACTTTCCCCAATCTCAAACTTTTTTCCTACCTTTGCACCCAACTAATTCGCAATGCACGTTTCTTCCACATATCGCCCACAAAACCAAATACTTCCGCAGGGAAACTTGTCGGCAACTACGTCTTATACCTTCTCTGCGAAAGAGAAAGACTCAGAAACGGGGCTATCCTACTTTGGCGCACGCTATTACGCCAGCGATTTGAGCATCTGGCTCAGCGTGGATCCGATGAGTGACAAATATCTTTCGCTCAGCCCGTATGTGTATTGCGCGAATAACCCGGTGAAGTTGGTGGATCCGAATGGGGAGGAGATAGTTGGGACAGACGGAAAAGCAGTTACCTATAGTTATGACGAACAAGGGAAAGTAGTATGGAGTAAAAATGCTTCAGATGATATAAAACGAATAGGCAACGCAATGCTTCAAACAGAAACGGGAAAAGAACAATTAGATAAAGCTATATCTTCACAAACGAAGATAACCTTTCAGATAAAAGATAGAAGAGA
>JAEZOU010000015.1 GCA_023413895.1 Bacteroidota bacterium
ATTCCGATAATAAAACCGACGGATTAAGTTTATCGTACATGACCCAATATAGTTATGGTATCGGAGAAACTGCCACTTTACTGATTCCTGGCGCTCGCGGATACGCTTCTGCATATAACGTAGGCACCGACTCAGAAATCTATAAAGCAATGGTTAAAAATGGAATACCTCGAAGAGAAGCTGCCGCTATGTGCGAAGGTATGCCAACCTATTGGGGCGGCGACGAAGGTACTTCAGGTCCAGTTTATGTGGGAGCAATCGTTTGTTTCCTTTTTGCTCTAGGTTTACTTATCGTAAAAGGTCCTTACAAATGGGCTTTGCTCATCGCTACTTTATTCTCTATTTTCCTCTCTTGGGGTTCAAATTTTATGCCTTTAACTGAACTTTTTGCCAACTATTTTCCAATGTACACAAAGTTCCGGGCTGTAGAATCTATCTTAATTGTAGCGGAAATTACTATGCCTCTCTTAGGATTTTTGGCGCTCAAAGAGATTATGGATCAAAAAAAACAAAACAATTTTGACCACAAAAAACTAGTTAAAAACCTCTATATTTCTGCTGGTATTACCGCTGGTTTCTGCCTAATTGCCATCTTGGTAAGCTACTCATTTTCCTTCTCTTGGGGACGAGACGAGGATATATTTGCTCAATGGCCAGAATGGTTATCTAATGCTGTAATTGCTGAACGCGGCGCTATCTATCGTGCAAGTGCAATTCGCTCACTATTTTTCGTTCTTCTTGGTGCTGGAACTCTTTGGTTATATATTACCCAAAAACTAAAATTTGGCTATTTTGCAGCTATACTTGGAGTGCTTGTTTTAACAGATATGTGGTCCATTGATAGAAAATTCTTTAATGAGAATAATTTCGTTAGCGCAAGACAAGACAAAGCTTACTTCACCGAACAACCTTGGGAAACAGAAATTCTTGCCAAAGAAAAGGAAAATCCAAGTTATAGAGTTTATAACCTTACCAATCCTCAAGGACCTTTCAATGACTCTCGTACCTCTTATCGACTCAAATCCATTGGCGGTTATAATGCCGCAAAATTACGCCGTTACCAAGATTTAATTGATGCTCACATTACAGAAGAAACCAATCCAATGATTCAATCAATTCGACAAGAAGGAAATCGATTGGTGCTTACCCAAAGTGATACTACAGATTATCAGGTATTGAATATGCTGAATATGAAATATGCTGTAGTGGGTCAAGAACAACCTTTTGTTGTAGAAAATCCTAATGCATTTGGCAATGCTTGGTTCGTTGATTCAGTTGTGATTGCCAATACACCTAATGAAGAATCTGACGCATTGAAAAAAATCAATCTCCGCAACACCTTGGTTACAGATGTTAAATTCCAAGATTTTGTAAAAGATTTTCAACCTCAACATGATAGTACAGCGGAAATTAAACTCACAAAATATGCGCCTGACTATGTGGAATATGACTACACTGCTTCTGCAGCAGGTACTGTTGTTTTCTCAGAAATATACTACCCTTACGGTTGGAATGCTTATATCGATGGCAAACCTGCAGACCATTTCCGCGCCAACTACACCTTGCGCGCTATGAATGTTCCTGCTGGAGAACACCATATTCGCTTTGAATTCCGACCTGCAACTGTAGAAAAATGGGGAAAAGTTGCTGTAGCTTGCAAATACACAATGTATCTTGTTATATTAAGCATTGTAGGATTTGCTATTTTTAATAGTATGAAAAAAAGAAAACAATTGCAAAAATAAAAGTTTAAATATTAAATTTATCCTCATTTTGCCACACTATTTTCTATCATAAAACGATATATATCATCTGCAACTTAATGGTATATACAGTTTTTCATATAAAATAGAAAAAAAATAATATGTGGCAAAAGTTGCATCTGTAAAAAAATAAATTGTACTTTTGCCACGTTTTATAAAAACATTTTTCATTCAAAATTTTATGAAAACTATAATCGGTAAAAATCTGAAAATGTTTCGTGAAGCAACTAATTTTACTGCACAACAATTTGCTGATTTATTATCTATTGAGCGCTCAACATACGCAAATTATGAAGCGGGTATCCGAGAGATGCCATTTGAGTTGTTAGAAAAAACTGCAGATTTTTTAGGCTGTGATTTAAGTGCTTTATTATCAGAAAATGCAAGCAAGGCAGATTTGATGTTGTGCGCTTTTCGTATGGATAACCTCACATCAGAAGATGCCGAACAAATTTCAAAATTCAAGAAATTCGTCAAGAGTTATCTAAAAATGCAAAAATTGTTACAAGATGAGCAGATTAAACATTCAACAAGCCGAAAGGTTAGCTCAAAAATTTCGTGCTGATATGGGGTTAAATGATAGCGAACCCATTCATACAAAAACGATATTGAGAAAAGAAAATATCGTTACAATGTATCTGCCTCTATCTGAAAATGTTTATGGACTATCGTTAAAGCATGAGGGACATAAATTTATGCTCATTAATAGCACACGGACACGTGGCAGACAACACTTTACAATTGCACACGAATTGTACCATCTTTATTTGGAAGATAATCCTTCTCCTCATATCTGTAGCAATGGAAAAGATACTACTGAAAAAAATGCTGATATGTTTGCTTCTGCATTCCTTATGCCAAGCAATGGAATAAATTCAAATATAACCACAGTTGAAATCAAAAACAAAAATATATCTCTGGCTACAATAATTCGTTTAGAGCAATATTTTTCTGTTTCTCGCAAAGCATTACTTATTCGTTTGCGAAATCTGAATCTATTATCTCAATCTCAATTTGATGAATATTGCCAAACTTATCCCATTAAAACAGCTAAAGATTATGGATATGATATTTCTCTATATAAATCAGGCAATACAAATCTTGTATTAGGAGATTTTGGAACATTGGCACACACGCTATTTGAAAACGACATCATTTCTGAAGGCAACTATTTTGAGTTATTAAATCAAATTCCTTATGACGAAGAGTAAGATCGTTCTGGATGCTGATGTTATAATTCACTTTTACAAAGGGGGATTTTTGACACTTTTGCCTAAAATCTTCCCTGAGTATCAGTATATTGTCTTGTCACATGTCTATAATGAGATAAAGGGAGATATTAAAAACCAATTAGATAATCAAATACTCTTGTTAAAGGATATTAGTATCATAGAATTTGCCCCTAAAGGAAAAATGCTACTAGAATATGCCGAATTGATTAAAACAAGAGGAAAAAGAGAAAGCGCATGTATGGCCTACTGTAAGTACAATCACGATGTCTTAGGTAGCAGCAATCTAAAAGATATAGCCGATTACTGTCAAGCCAATGATATTGTTTATCTAACAACCATTGATTTTATATATTTTGCCATCAGAAGTCAACTAATAACCATTGATGAGGCGCATTCTTTTATTGCAACGGTGCAGGACAATGGTAGCCGTCTGCCAACAATTGATTTTAACACATTTGTAAGTTCAAAATTAATATAGACCTAATTCTAAGTTGCGCTTCAGAAATTTTCTTTCTGCTAATCACATTCATACGTAAATAGTACTATCTTTGCAGCGTAATTATAAAAACACCTTACCTATGTTATCTATAATCATTTGCACATATAATCGCGAAAAATATATCGGTCCATTGTTGGAGAGTATCGCCAAAAACGACTATCCAACAACGGACTATGAAATTGTGTTGGTCGATAACAATTGCACCGACAATACGCATGGAGTATGTGAGCAGTTTGCCACTACCCATCCTGAAGTGGCACTACGCTATGTAGTAGAGCCAGAGCAGGGATTATCTGCTGCGCGTAATAAAGGTATAAAAGAAGCCCAAGGCGAGATCATCATCTATGTAGATGATGATGCGTTGGTAGATAGTGATTATATCCGCATCTATGCAGAGCATTTTGCAGATAACCCTACTACAATGGCAGCAGGTGGCCCAATAGAACCGTTGTATGAAACAGCAGAGCCAGCATGGATGTCGCCCTATACCAAATCGTTGCTGACAGCATGGATGAATTATGGCGATAAGGTGCGCGAATATCCTAAGGGACGCTATCCAGGAGGTGGAAATTCCGCATATAGAAAAGTGGTGTTTGAGAAGGTGGGGTTGTTCAATACAGAATTGGGAAGAAAAGGCAATTTGCTTTTAGCGTCCGAGGAGAAGGATATCTTTGATAAGATGAAGGCTTTGGGTATGAAGGTGCTCTATCTGCCTACTCCTGTCCTCCACCATTGCATTCCTCAGGCAAAGTTGGAGGAAGACTATTTTAATCGCTTAACTCTACAGATGGGTCGTAGCGAGCGCATGCGCACGCGCGCTATATCAAAAGGTAAGTATATCAAACGCCTTCTTTCCGAAGGTGTGAAGTGGTGTGGGACATTGGTATTGCTTTGTATTTACACACTACAAGGCGCGCCCAAGAAAGGTTGGAAACTTGTCCTCTTCCGAAAAAATGTAACTAAAGGATTGTTGGGACTAATAGAAGAATAAGTTGCATGCTAAATAGGAAGGATTTAATCCTTTTCACCATTCTGATTTCTGTAAAATCGGGTTCCTATTATCAGCAAACTCCAAAAATTAGAATATAAATCAAAAATGGTTGTTAGTGTTGGAAAATTTCACATATCCTCCATGGATAATGCTTTGTATTCAACCGAATATTCGCTGAGATGAGGATAAAGGGTGGCGCTTTTTCGACGCAAATGAGCCAGGTCAATGTTGCTCTTGTTCCGTTTGATTTCTGCAATTGTTGCGGTTTTATTTAGTTCGTTTAATGCGATTAGATCAATTTCATTTTCTCCTTTACGGTCCCAATAACCGCCAAGTTTTGTGTATTGCTTTTGTTCCACAAATTGTGCCCGAAAATATTGTTCTAAAGCATAGCCAGAAAAAGTGGGATAATCCCTTTCAATAAGTTGCGCTAATAACTCCTCTGCACCAGATTCAATATAGCGACTATATTTGTATATGAATCTAAACCAAAAACGCAGAAATTGATCTTCAATAAAATATTTCACATTCTTTGTTTCCGACTTGGAGAAGATAGGCACTCGCTTTTTAATCAGTGCATAATCCCTTTCTAATCGGGTTAAGTACCCGCTAATTTCACGTTGAAGCAGATTTTCAATAGCAGTTCTACTGGTCTGTCCGGATGCAATGACTGCTAATATAGAAAAGTAGATGGTGTATTCTTTTCCAAACTCCTCAATCAATAAATTTTTGCCTTCGGTGATAAAAGGAGAATTAGGTTGGGTAATAAAAGTAATCATCTCCTTATGTGTTAGCAACTTACTATCAACAAATAGTTCTACATATTTGGGAACTCCTCCTGTAATTGTATATAGAGCGAGTAAATCCTCTGAAGTATAGTTGGGGTTATTTTCAGATAGAATTTTCTTTAAAACAGAAGGCGAAAATGGGTGTAAGAAGATACGCTGCGTGGATCTGCCAAAAAACGGTTCTCTATGGTCTTCAAAAATTTTGTGCATTAGCGAGTTGATGGACCCGCATAACAAGAGATTGATTTTACTCTCATCCTTATTCACATCCCAATAATGCTGCATATCGCTATATACGGAGGGATTGATGTTATAAAACTCCTGGAATTCGTCAATAATTAAGTTGAACTTCTGGTTTTTAGAAATTTCCATTAGCATTCTGAAGAGTTGTGAGAAGGTGGAAATCTCACCATAAATCGGCAAATGCAGCTTTGTTTGTACCTCATCTAAGAAATCCTGGCACAACAGAATTTCTGCTTTTCTTGCCACAAAAAAGTATAAGGTTGGACTGTTTTTCGTAGCTTCTAAAAGCAATTTTGTCTTTCCGACGCGCCTTCTTCCCACTATGAAAGTCATTTGCGCATTGTTATAGGACAACTGCTCGATTCTTTGCAGATCTGCCAATTCTGAATCTCTATTATAAAATTTCATATTTTTCAGGTTAAGAAACACACAGTTCCGAACTCTACATTTCGGAACTGCAAAAATACAAAAATTTTGAATCTGTGCAAATGTTTTTTGATATAAATCTAGAAATTAGGCAGAAAAGGATGTAAATAAATATTTTTGGAAATGAGGCGCGTTTCCCTATAGTAACGGAGCACTGAAAGGTGCTTTTTCTGTTTTCTTGAAACATAATTTTTAAAAGTTGGCAATTCTAGAGTTCATATCAGGCAGCAAGAATTATATTCGGATAAATGAGATTTTTGTAGTTAAAAAAAGGGATTATGTGAAATATGAACGATAATTTATCGGGAAAATGTGAAAAAATGGCATTTTTTGCTGCGGATTATGTGAAAAGTATTATCTTTGCAGGTGTAATCAAAGATTTTAGATATGGATAAACTGCTTAGAAGAAAGGTTGATAGCTATTTGATGGCTTGGAAGAATAATCCCGATAGAAAACCTCTTATAATAAAAGGTGCTCGTCAGATTGGAAGGTAGTATCCCAAAAAGTGCGTAACTTTCGGCAAATATTAGAATCTTGCAAAACCAATTTTTACACACTTTTCGGGAGAGTATCCTACGATGTGAATCGTGGTGCCAGCGTTTTTATATGGTTTCCGCTATACAAATTAACGAGTAAGGCAAGTATCGTAATGCCTCGTGCATTATGATTCTTGCCTTGCTATATTTAGATTATTACAAACTGATTGTGAATGTTTATGGGCTAATTACTTTAATCCTTAAGACAGCCAAGAGGAATTACCTTAACACCATCTTCGCGAGTATAGGCAATTTCACCACCAGTCAATACAATGAGGAGGTCTGGTTCTCGAAGAGGCATTTGTTTCTCTGTTTTATTCTTCTCACGAATTAATTTTTGCATCTCAAGCAAATGCGTTGCACCTTCATCAATGTCTCTACTGCCAAGTTTACATTCAATCAGTGCATATCGCTGATCATCAAGATGTAAAACTATATCTGCTTCAAGTCCATACCTATCATGGTAATAAGACACTTTACCTCCCATAGATTGAGAATAGACCTTTAAGTCGCGAATACACATACACTCAAATACGAATCCAAATGTCTTTAAGTCCAATTCAAGAGTTTTAGGAGATGCACCCATAGCTGCAACGGCAATAGACGGATCTATAAAGCATCTTTTTTTACTTGATCTTATTGCAGATGCAGAACGAATAGCAGGACACCAGGCTTCAATATCTTCTATTACGAATAAACGCTTTAATGCATCAACATACTCATCGAAAGTGGATTGCGCTGTTGTTTCCATTTCCGCTTTTACATCTTCCAACATTGCAGATTTCTTTGCCAAAGTGCATAGATTTCGAGCATAAGAACGTAATATCAGTCTAGCTAACTCTGGGTTACGTTGTACATCGTCTATACTAGAGATGTCCTCATTACAAATCTTGTTTAGATAGTCTTTTGCTATAAGCAGTTTGGCTTTATCACTTGTTACACTCAAGGAATCAGGCCAACCACCTCTACAAGCCACCATAATCAGTTCTTCAATAGAAAGTTTGGATGTAACACCATCAATATCTAAATCTTTATTATCAAACAGCTCAAGAAAAGATATCTCACCTGAAGATTCTGTTGACTCATACAGACTCATTGGATACATTGTCATTGTGGAAATTCTACCGGTTCCTGTATGCATTCTTCTTTCCTCTTCTGGTGTATCCTTTTCGTTCTTTTTCTTTATAACGGTAGAACCGGTAAGAATAAACTGACCTTTAAGTTTCCTTTGGTCAACTATTGTTCTTACAGCATCCCAAAGTATTGGAGCATCTTGCCATTCATCAATAAGTCTTGGTGTTTCACCTTTCAAAAGTATAGACGGTTTTGTCCTGATTGTAGCTAAATAGCCTGCTCGCTTATCCGGATCCTGCAATTTAACCACACTCTTTGCTTGTCTTTCTGCTGTTGTAGTCTTTCCACACCATTTTGGTCCATTGATTTGCACTGCACCAAAAGCCTCTAATCTCAAGGATAGTTCCTCGTCTGCTATTCTTCTTAAATAATCCATATCAGAACTTGATTTTAATTTGTGCAAAAATAGCAATTCTTTTTTATCTCGGACATATCCTGTGTTTTTGCGGTATTTTATCCTTTGAATTTGTGATGTATTACACTTTGTTTTTGTGGCAACTTGTCCTTTGTTTTTGCGATACTGTCCCGAAAAGTGTGTAAAAATTGTTTGTGCAAAGATATATTTTTTTTGACATTTGCGAGTGATTTTATAATTTTTTACGTTTTGAAGTGTGGTTTCACTTCGGCCAGCCTCCGTTTCATCACACTTCAAAGCTAATCCCATCGAAAGTGTTGTTGCTCGTGAACAAAAGCAGTAATCGGGTAGTTGTAGCAGCTCATTTCCGTTGCGACTCCATATAAAAGCACCAGTCACGCTTCCACATTGGGCAAAGCATCGCTAACTACCAACCCCACCTTATGGACTCCTCTGTCGCGCAGATTTTGCAAGATTTCGTCCCAAAAACTGGCACTTTCGTGAGGATTATTATAGATACCCAAAACCTCCCTCGTCTTGTCAGACTTCACTGCTAAAACGCTGAAATAAGCTTCCTTGCTGCAGCTGTCACCTCTACGCGTAGAGGCATAGAGTGCATCAATATAGAGAATCGGATAATAATTTTCCAAGGGCCGGGCCAACCATTCTTCCGCCTCCTTTCGGGCATAATCGAACATACGGCTTACTTGGCTGGTGCTGTATTTCTTGCCGTATAGCTCCTCAAACACTTCGGCAACATCCTGCGTGGTCAACCCTTTTCGATATAAACTATATGCAACTCTTTGAGCCTCTTCCTGTTGATCCTTCAAAAGTGCCAAAATCATTGGATAAAAATTGCCGTTTCGAGTCCTTGGAACTTGTAATTCCAACAGTTTCCCACTACCGTAAATCTTTCGGTAACGATAGCCATTGCTGTAATCCAAGTAATTCTCATTGTGGATTTCGCGTTCCGATTTCATTAGTATTTCGAGACATTTCTTCAAAACCTCTTCCAATCCTGCTCTGTTGAGCAATTCGTGTTCTAAAATTTCGTACTTTCGCACTTGTGTAATTTCCATTTGTTTAATTTTTTAGTTTTGCAAATATATCATATTTGCCGGAAATTACACACTTTTGGGATACTACCCTGATCCCCTTCATTACATCTTGCGACATGTAAGTTGGTTGTTTTGATTTCTCAAAACAATAATGACAGTTGAAACAACAGTCCATCGTAGGTGCTATGGTGAGCGATATGCTGTCTCTTTCTCCTCGCATAGCCATTATGATGGATTTGTAAGTAAGGAATTCATCCTCGTTGTTCTCGGCGATAAATCTATTACTTTTTAACAATGTGACGATGTCCGTGTCAACTAAGCTATTTATTTGGTGATTGTTCTTTTTAGCGTCGTTTAAAAATTGATACAACTCTTCATCAATTTCTATAAGTGCATTAGATAAGGAATTGTATATGTAATATCTTTTCTCGTTGTTTATCAGAAAAGTATAACGAGAGACTTTATATTCTATATTACTATTCATTTTGTGTTTTTATTTCGTTTTAAAAATCAAAACAAATTCTCTTACAGGAATATACGAAGCACTTGTAGTATAAATTGAAACCGGAATACCATACGTTGTATGCGGTTTTAGCGGACCGTCTACCGGGAAAGCTACCGTGCGGTCATCTATCCAAAATTCATCTTCTTTCAATGGTGGCACTTCTGCATTATCATCGTCCGCGAAATTCCCCCACACAAAAAATTGTTGCATAGGTTGTGAAAAAGAGATGATGATCGTATCCAAATCTGTATCCACCATTGAGTTTTTTGAAGGGTAAGTGTATCTTACACATGGCCTCATCAACTCGAATTGTGGAAGATAATAGTTCTCCATGTTTTGAGGAATCTGCTGCATAAAGCCCAAAAGTTGCGGCATAATGTCCTCAAAGTGCGGATACTGGCCTTTTTTTTCGGCGAAAATTTCCAGAAAATCAATAAGATCTCTCATCCATATCAGTCCAGTCAGGTGGTTTATGATTAAGTTTCGTCTCATTTGTTTGGCAGTCAGAACAGGGTGGGTGTTCAGGTAAGTAAATTCACACAATCGGTTTGTGCTTTCGTAAAACAAAGCCTCTGGTGAGACATACAAGCTTGTCGTCAGCGGTTCGCTGACATAAGCAAAAATACTGTCACATGCAGGTTCAAAAACGCTCCAATATTTGTCGCAAATGGGGTTGACATAGTTGTGGCAAATTTCATGAATGAGCACTTCGAATGAACTCCAATCGAAAATAGGATAATTCAATGAGTCGGTATTCCCACATCCCAAAGCGCAATTAAAATAGGTTTTACCGGTTTTGTCTTTACAGGTCACACTGAAATTGTTAAATCCGTTTGAGGGGACAACCCACACATTGTCCAATTGATACGGCTGACCGAAAAAAGAGGTGAACCAAGCAGTGTCAATCTGATTGACCAATTCTTGCATCCTTTCTTCTGCTTTGTTGTAAAAATCAGAATGTTGCAGAAAGAAGCGATGAAACTTGGTGTCTTTATAAAATTTGTTCAACAAGCGGAGATATTCTTCCAGTTCAGCTTTTGTCCAGACGCTGCCAGTAGTGTCTTTGGCGGGTGCTGTATCATAGCAGGTAATCAATTTCTTGGAAAAAGAGAGCTTGTTGTTAGTGATTTCGATTTCTGCCGCTGATGTCGCGATAAACGATATTTCAAATGGCTGTTTTGTTCCAATAATATTCTTGACGAATTTCACCAAATCGTGGTTTTTATATTTGTCGAAGTATTCGTTGATGTCATTCACATAATTTTGGGGAACGGGATACGCAAAAACGTCAATATCCGTCAGTCGGAACACGATACTGGTCAATTCAAAGCGTTCGTCCACTTTTACATTGATTTGGCATATACCAATTTGAAAACAACTGATGAAAAGAAGAAAAATCAATATTTTTTTCATGATAATAGGTTTTTATTAAAATGGATACTGTCCCGAAAAGTGTGTAAAAATTGTTTGTGCAAAGATATAATTTTTTTTTAACATTTGCGAGTGATTTATAATTTTTTACGTTTTGAAGTCTGTTTTCACTTCGGCCAGCCTCCGTTTCATCACACTTCAAAGCTAATCCCACCGAAAGTGTTGTTGCTCGTGAACAAAAGCAGTAATCGGGTAGTTGTAGCAGCTCATTTCCGTTGCGACACCATATAAAAGTATAGTCCCGCTTCCACATTGGGATTAACCCAACGGACTAACCTATTTCGGCATATAGTAT
>JAEZOU010000019.1 GCA_023413895.1 Bacteroidota bacterium
TATTGCGCAAATAATCCGATTAAGCTTGTTGACCCGAATGGGGAGGAGATAGGACCAATTGACAGAATTTTTGTTGCTAGGTTATTTATTGGAACTACATATAAACAAGAACTTAAATCTACTGATAGAACACAGATAACAGCGAAAGCACTTAAAAATGTTGATTGCTCTGAACTTGTTTGTAGGGTTTTAGCCGCAGACTATGTCACTATAGGTGTGAAACACAAAAACACAATGGGATTAAAAAAGATGCTTAATGATAATAGTAAATTTATAAAATCAGAAGATCCTCAAATAGGTGATATTGCACTTTGGGAAGGACATACAGGTATAGTTTCTGATGTAGATAAAGACGGAAGAATAAAGCTTATACATGCAAAAGGAACTTATTATGGGGTTGTTGAAGAAGAGTCTTTTCAATATGTAGATGAAATCACAAAAAAGGATTTTGAAGGTTTTTATAGACCCATAAACGAAACGTATGATGGAAAAGAAGACTTAACAAAGAATCATCCAATATTTCTAAATAAAGTTATTGTTACTCCTAATGAAAATAAAAATCACAAAGATGAGAATCACTGTCAATAAAAAGCTATTCATTAAACGATTTATTCCTTATTGGGTAATTGTATTAATATTTTCGATTGTGCTATTGTTTAAAGGTTATAGTAACAATCTAAAACCACAATTTCGATATGTAAAGCCAATGCATAAACATTTTTCTTCTTCACAAAATTATTCTTTTCAAGAAAGTGATGCTGTTTACGATTCTATGTTAAGATATAACATAACATCTTTTCCATATCAAGAACTCCCTATTGAAATAAAAGGTTGCGATTATGAAGAAAATTGTTCTGAAGATGAGTATTTACATAGGGATGGAGGTATTTATGTGCCATATTGTCGCTTTAATATCCATCAGAACATTAAAGCCTTGATTTATTTAGGAATTGCTGATTGCTATATTCCCGTAGTAGTAACATATTCAAACGACTCCATAATTGATGAAAAAGCACTCAATATTGGTTTTGGTGATATATATTGTGGCGAAACTACAGAAGATTTTTTACGAATAGATACAAATTACAATATCTATGTATCAGATACAATTACTAAATATTTATGTGAAACTACTGATGTCATACAAACGAAATATGTATTATATAAAGTTGGGACAATTTCCATGGATGGTAAAATAACAATAAGTGATACTATGCAAAGAATCATTGATTAAATCAACGTACAAACACATACTAATGCGTGTTTACAAAAACTTATCCCCAAACAAAATCTATCTTCTCCTTTTGCCTCCATCCTCCCCATCTCAATCTTTTTCCTTACCTTTGCACCCCACTAATTCACAATGCACGTTTCTTCCACATATCGCCCACAAAACCAATTGCTTCCGCAGGGAAACTTGTCGGAAACTGCATCTTATACCTTCTCCGCGAAAGAGAAAGACTCGGAAACTTCGCTATCGTACTTCGGATCACGCTATTACACCAGCGATTTGAGCATCTGGCTGAGTGTGGACCCGATGAGTGACAAATATCCTTCGCTCAGCCCGTATGTGTATTGCGCAAATAATCCAGTAAAGTTGATAGACCCGAATGGAGAATCTCCTATTAAACCCATAAAGACAATTATTAATATTATCAAAAAAGCATATGGAATTTACAAGAAAACTGGGCGTTTGACCCCTAAAGCATTAAAAAACGCCGGTTTTGAGGAGATTATAGATATTGCAGGAGACCTTTATACTATTTTTGATTCAGAATCCTCTTATTTGGATATCATAAAAGCTTCCGTTGATCTTTTTGTTGGAACTGAACTAAACAAAAAAGGGGGAAAAGCTGTGGTTGAAAGTGCTAGTAACATCGCTAATAAAGTCAAACGAGAAGCCTCCGCAAAATTAAGAAAAAAATGGGAGAATGCTAATAATAAGCCGTGGCCAAAAGATCCTGCTAATCCCAGTAGAAATCAAGATGTTAGCCACAAAAAGCCATTATCCAATGGTGGAACAAACGATGTTAGCAACATTGAACCAAAACCTCATGCAGACCATGTTCAAGAGCATAAGGACAAAGGAGACTTTAAAAGATGGGATGCCCAAAGAAAATAATAAATGAGTACATCTCAAAAGTCCAAAGACATTTATTTTCTGTTTTCAACATGTTGATTATCAATAATAAAATTTCGCCAAAAAGACAGTTTCAATTAGATTCATTAATACGTGAGTTATGCTAAAAGTTAATTCTATTGATGATTTAAAAAAAAACACAGAACATTACGAAGAGGTGTTCCAATTGTTTAATGAAGCAAGATCCTATATTTTAACATTTGATTGGTGTAAATCAATACAAAACACGTGGCTTGCATATGAGTGTGGCTATATTATTGGTATTTTCTTGTTAGAAGTAGAAACTACAGGAAAAATGACCGATAATGATATGTTTTGGGTTATAGTCGGGGATATTCCTCCTTTTTGTGTAAATAAGAAAGATGTTCAAACCGCGTATGAGGCTTTATCCAAATATATTCTAACCATGGAAGAATGGATATTTAAAGTATACAATAATGAAGATACTACTTCCTGTTATTCGATTTCAGTCCCTAATACTGTAAAATTTGCAGATATGTTAAATACACGAGTGAAATTATTGAAAGAGGATTTTTTAGAAGCTGTTAACGATTTTTCAGTTTAATGTTAGTGTCTTGTTTCGAAAAAAATGATGAATCGTTTCGCAGAGTTTCAATTTGCAATCATTAGATATTTTCTTTTTTTGGGGGAGGCTGTCCGAATATTGTTTTATCCCTGTTGAGAATTGAAAAATCAGTTTTTTCTGTAAACAGCTTGCATGAAAAAAACTCGATTTTGAGTTCTCGAATAGGTCGTGTGTGGGAAGGACGACCGGGCACGCTATCCACTCAAATTTCGTCCTAACGTCCTCATAACCGCATTATCGTTGTCGCGGACATCAAGGAAACAAAACCGCAGTCAATCAGCACGACTGCGGTTTCCCGTAGCCGTCCCTAACCGTGACGGACGTTTGAAGCATCTTTGCCACAAACTTAACGTTTATGGCAAAGAGCAGCACCCGCAGGGTACCATCTACATTAACGGCAAGGAGGTGGAAGCCTCCGTCAAGCAGATACTAGCAGAGAAATAAAAAAATAGTATTGAGAAAATTTGTATTTTTGTACCCAC
>JAEZOU010000060.1 GCA_023413895.1 Bacteroidota bacterium
GGAGTTGCTGCTTCTATATTTTGCTTCACTCTGCCAACAGCATCATTCAACTCCGCCATAACAGGAATGGAGTTACCGTTAACATTTATCACAAAATTTATCACATTACTACTCATCATATTAAAAAAATATATATCTTTGCAGCGTTAAACAAAAGGTTGTGTTATGGTTATTATTATTTCTATCCTTTTTTTGGTTTTTGCTTGGTGGGGATTTTTCGATTATGCTTCGAAGCATGGAAGTGGTGGTTGGCCTCTTTGATTTTCCGCTAATCCTTTCCCTTCTTTCCTCCAAACATAGCGGCTAATAGTTCTGCTTGGTTTCTCAGTCGGAACTGTTCCAACCACACCGCCTAGCAGTAGGCTTGGGCAAAGTGCAGGTTGTCCATTTTTCAGGATTTTCTCCCAAATTTGCTTTTATCAAGGCACCCATCCGCATCAGTTCCGACGATGTGTCGTCATCGGAACCGATGGTGAAAATCGTCAGTAAAATGATACAGATTTGAAGGGTTGCATATTGTATTTTGACCTACTTTTGTGTGCAGAAAATTCGGAGAAAATGATACTTGTAGATTCTGTGAAATCAAAATTTTCTATTTTGCATTTTAGATTGTATCTGTTTGAGTGATTTTGACTGTATCTTATTATTAATTAATAATCTAAATCTTGTGGTATGAAAAATGTTTTAATCTTTTTAGGTGGATTTGTTTCTGGCGTTGTAGTTCTCTTTCTGTTTTCTTTTCTTCTTACCAGAGGTGGCGGAATGGGAAAAACCTATTTTGACCAGCCTGGTGAGTGTATGAGTTCAAACTCTTTCGAAGTAATGCAGGTGATAGACGAAAATCACGCATTGGCATACGAAATAACGGATGGATATTCGTTTGATGCGCTTCTAGTTCTTTTGGAAGGTGAAGAGGGAACTGCATTTTATGATGATCAGGTTGTGGAAGTTCCAGACGGAATGTGTGCCCGTCATATCGGCACATACAAATATCAGACGAATGTTAAAATGGAAAAAACGGTTCCTATTGTCTCTTTTATGAAATAAAAATCTGTGATAGATACCGAAAAAATCTGTAATTTTGCACATTAAATCTGAATAATGGTTAGTAAAGAGAAACTATTTTTGATAGCTTCTCAATTTAAAATTGAGGGCAAGATTGCGGAAATTTACAGTTTAGGTGCGGGATTTATTAACGACACCTTTTTTGTGCGAACTTCTGGGGCGCAGTATAATTATATTTTGCAGCGCAAAAATCATAAGATATTCACTGATATTCCTGCGATGATGCAGAATATTGTTGATATTTCGGCACACATTAAGACAAAAGTTGACGATCCATTGCGTGAAACACTGACGGTTGTGCCAACGAAAGATAGAAAATATTTCTATTTTGATGGAGAAAACTATTGGACGGTAGTTATTTACATAGAAGATTCTATAACCTATAATTCCGTTGATTCTGCCTCGATAGCGTATAGTGGTGGTGCGGAAATAGGTCGATTTCAGAATCTGTTGTCTGATTTCGACAAACCGTTGCACGAGACTATTGTAGGTTTTCATAACATCCGTTTTCGATTTACGCAGTGGGCGGAGGCATTGTCGGCCGATAGGGTAGGTCGCGTACAAAGTCTCAAGCCTGAAATTGATTGGATAGAAGCGCGCCGTGAAGAGATTCTTCATTTTTGGAAAAAGATAGAAACGGGAGAAATTCCAAAGAGAGTGTCACATAATGATACAAAAATCAGTAATATACTTTTTGATAAGCATACAAAAAATCCTCTTTGCGTTATCGACCTTGACACCGTGATGACCTCCACATCGCTCTATGATTTTGGCGACGCTATTCGTTCTTATACTAATACGGGCAAGGAAGATGACGTATATTTGGATAATGTTGCGATGGATATAGAACGTTTTCGTGCGTTTGTGGAAGGTTATCTTTCGGAGCAGAAGAGTTTGATTACTAGTGAATTGGAATGGTTAGCATTTTCGGCGCGTTACATCACCTACGAACAGGTACTCCGTTTTTTAATGGATTATATTAATGGGGATATTTACTACAAAACAGATTTTTCTGCGCACAATCTAGTTCGTGCGCGGGCGCAACTTCATCTTCTTGAAAGTATGGAGGCGCAGTACGATAAAATGTGTGCGATTGTATCAGAATTATCTTAATATTAACGATTTATAAAATCTTATGCGTAAAAATTTCAAATCTCAAAGTTGGCTTTATCCTATGCCTGTATTGATTGTAGCGGCTTACGACGGATTCGGAAATCCCAATGCGATGAATGCGGCGTGGGGCGGAATTTATACAGACGAAACGATAGGTATTTGTCTTTCGGAAGGACATAAAACTACGAAGAATATCCTTCAGACAAAGGCGTTTACGGTCAGTATGGCTACGGAAGATCAGGTGGTGGCTTGTGATTACGTTGGCATTGTGTCCGGTAATAGTGTGCCGGAGAAATTCGCCAAAGCGGGCTTTACTGTGGAGCGCTCGGAGTTTGTCAATGCGCCTCGGATTGTGGAGCTGCCGATGACCTTGGAGTGCGAGTTAGTAAGTTACGATGAGGAAAGCAATCATCTTGTGGGAAAAATTGTCAATATTAGCGCTGACGAGTCGATACTTACTGATGGGAAAATCGATGTACGCAAACTCCGCCCCATCACCTACGATCCTGTCGGTCACAACTACTTAGCGCTCGGGGAGATTGTTGGCAAGGCTTTTTCAGATGGAAAAAAGTTGAAATAAATTTCAATTTGACGGAAGTTGTCAAAAGATGAATCTATTTTTGCGGAGAGAATAATTAGTTGATGTG
>JAEZOU010000013.1 GCA_023413895.1 Bacteroidota bacterium
AAAATGCTTCAGATGATATAAAACGAATAGGCAACGCAATGCTTCAAACAGAAACGGGAAAAGAACAATTAGATAAAGCTATATCTTCACAAACGAAGATAACCTTTCAGATAAAAGATAGAAGAGAAAAATCTACTATAATGGGGGATGCGCAATATGATATTCCTAAAGAATATGATGGTATAACAGAGTTAAAATCTGCTACTATAAATATCTACGAGCAATCCATCAAAGATCATTTATTGTCTAATTGTAAAGTAACAAGAAATTCTTTAGACCTTGCGACCTTTTGGGCCTCCCAAGATAAAAAAACAGGATTAGATAATTATATTGCAGCTGTAGCAGGGCATGAGATCGAACACGTTGTTTCACAAGAAAACAGAATATTGTGTGTAAATTATAGAAGGAATAAGGCATTTGATAAATCATTAATAGAAATTAAACCTAACATTATAAAGGAAAGGATTTTATGGGAAATGTATGTAAAATAATTGTTGTCACTTTCTTGTGTGTAGTATCAATAGTCAATGTTAAATGTCAAATTGTACAGACTTATTGTATGCAAGACTATTCTTCATCGGAACTAGATTCTCTTGTTATAGGATTTTGGCGTAACTCACACGAAGAATACCTAGAGTTTCCTGTAAGATCAATTTCGGATTTAGGTTTCTATGATCTTATAAACTCAACATGGACAAAATTGCATAAGAATTCATGTGAAATGATTCTGAGAATTACTCATACAAATTTAGATATTGAACAAGTAATCTTATTTTATTATGGTTATATGCATTTGATTGATATGCGAAATCCCTTGCCTGAAATTATCAAAAATCTAAAAGAGTTTGAGGAATTTTCAAACTCTTTTCTTGAGATGATTATTTCACAAGTGAGGATAATTCATAAGTACAATTGGTATTTAAGATTTGAGGGACAAGATTATGAATTAGATGCTGTTAGATGGGGATGTGAAGATTCATCAATAGTCAACAAATTTAAGTATAATGAAAATGAATGGTGATAAAAAAGTTAATAAAATAAAATCAAATGAAGTTCCATAATTGCATTATTCAATTTTGATAATACAATATTCTCCTTTCATTATTTTTATCAACCTCATTGCTACCTTGCTTTTAGATAAAATTTGAATCCATAAATTCCGCCATCCTTTTCCGCTCTTGCTCTCACTGAGGAATTTTATCCCCAAATCGACCCTAACCTCCCCCATCTCAAACTTTTTTCCTACCTTTGCACCCCACTAATCCGCAATGCACGTTTCTTCCACATATCGCCCACAAAACCAAATACTTCCGCAGGGGAACTTGTCGGCAACTGCGTCTTATACCTTCTCCGCAAAAGAGAAAGACTCAGAAACGAACTTATCTTACTTTGGCGCACGCTATTACACCAGCGATTTGAGCATTTGGCTGAGTGTGGACCCGATGAGTGACAAATATCCGTCATTGAGTCCGTATGTTTACTGTAAAAACAGCCCTGTTGTCTTATTTGATACTGATGGTAAAGATGCCGTGTATATTGTATTCCCAGACTATAAAATTACTGTGGGTAAAAAGCAATATAAGCATTTAGGCCACGCTGGCGTTCTTTTGATTGACAATAAAACAGGACTGACAAAGTATTATGAATATGGACGATACGACAAAGAAGGAAAAGGAGAGGTTCGAAAAATCACTATCTCAAATGTAACGATCGGGGAAGATGGTAAGCCGACGCAAGAATCCTTAAATAAAGTCTTGAAGCAAATTTCAAATAAAGCAGGACAAAAAGGGAAAATTGAAGGTGCCTATGTTGAAAGTGATAAATTTAAGGAGATGGATGATTATGCCAAACAAAGACTAAATGAAAATAGCGATCCGAAAAGAAGAAGCTATCAATTGTTTTTTAATAATTGTGGAACTTTCGCAGATGATGTAATCAAGCAGGATTCAGAAGTGAAAAAGAAAGCCCCCGTGATTCTTGATCCTCGACCCGTAAGCATAATTAAAGAATACCAAAAAAAATTCACTAAAATTACGTATGACCCAATCAAAGAATGAGTGTTATTTACCATGAATATGTATTATTCTTATTTCGATATTTTCTTACTCCAAATTTATTTGGGATCAATAGTGTATTTAATAGGGACTCTTGTCAGATTCTTGCTAATTGGCAAAGCGAGTTTTTCCTCCTTTTTGGTGCTTATTGTTTCATTTATTATATCTGTAAATTTATCTTTGTTTTTTTGGCGCATTGTTCCAATGAAAGATCTTATGTTAATTGGCTTTGTCAATATACCGGCTATTTTGTCAGAGTTAACGCTATTTATAATACAATTTGTTTCAAAAGTAATATGCAAAAAAAAGTGTGCGTGTCGTACTCTTAATCACGAAGACCCTGAAATGAAGAGATAACCCCAATGAATTATTCTTCCAAACCTGTAGAATTAGAGATAATCCAAGAGCGAATCACCTTGCAGATTGGTCGCGGCAAATTCTCCACGCTGACCACGCCCGTGACGGACACCGCGACGGCCAACCGCAAGGTGCACCGCGCCGACAGCCTCGTGCTGGCGCTCAACCCCGCCATCACGGATACCGCCGCGCAGCTTTCCTACCTCTCCACCCTTACCAACCACCCGAACACAGCCTCCTCGCTCTACTTCTACCACCCCGACCACCTCGGTTCCTCTTCCTGGATAACCTACTCTGACGGCTCTGCCGTGCAGCATTTGTACTATCTGCCTTGGGGCGAGGACTTTGTTGACCAACGAAGCACCAGCTGGAATTCCATGTACACATTTTCCGCAAAGGAGAAAGATACCGAGACGGGTTATTCGTACTTTGGTTCGCGGTATTATTCTTCGGATTTATCCATCAGGCTGAGCGTGGACCCGATGGCGGCGAAATATCCTTCGCTCAGCCCGTATGTATACTGCGCGAATAACCCGCTAAAATATATTGATCCAAATGGAGAAGCGATAACACCTGAAACGGCTTGGGATATTATTAATGTCGTAATGGGTGCCGCAAGTTTTACAGGAAATGTTGTGTCGGGTAATATTTTAGGAGCAGCCGTTGATGCCATAGGTTTATTGTACGATGCTGTTGCAACAGCCATCCCTTTTTTGCCTGGTGGAGCCAGTGGATGTGTTGGATTAGTTAGATTTGTAAAAGTAACTAAAAATCTGTATAATTCAATAGGCAAAATAAAAAATCTAACCTGTTTTAAAAAAAACGAGAAACTATTATCATTAGCTAACAAAGCACAAAACGCTCTTACTGAAAATTTAAAAATTGACGATATTGCAGGTGCTGTCCAAGACATTTTAGGCATTCCAGTAAAGAAAGGTGGCAGTGCTACATACGACCATTTACAAGAAGTTACCAGTTCTTTAAAATCTTTAACAAACTACAAAAGGGAGCTGCAAAGCGTATTAAACAAATCAAATAATCTATCTGAACAAGAAATAAAGGTGATAAACGCATCCATCAGAGAGACTAATGCTCATATCACCAGGGTTGAAAAAATCTTAAAAAAGGCAAAAGAAGTCAAAGAGTTATGAAAAATAAAACAAACAAAAACAGTAATACTGGTTATAGGGAATCTAACAATCGAAAAAAAGCAATAGTTAGAAGCACTTTTTCGGATATAAGAGGAAGTGAGCAATTCTCTCTTGAAAACAATGTTGATAAGTTTATCAAAGATTTTGCGAAAACACATGATGCTACTAAATATAATATCAAACGGATTGAAAAATATCTAGATTTTCAAGATGCAGATAATTGTACAGAAGATATTGTTAGAGCCAGTGCTCTATACGCTCTTTGTTCTAAAAATTGTTGGGGGTTAACTGAAAAATATTTAGAGCATATCAAGCTTATTATTGAAAAGGATGACTGGAAATATTCAGAAACACAAATAGTTTCTTTTTCTGTATTAGGAGACTACCTACATGATTCACCCACTATAGACATTTTCTTTTTTTTGATTTCTTTACTGAACAACGAACTTCACAAATTCGCGAATGATCGAAATGTTGAAACACGTAATAGAATAGAGTCTATTTATGAATGCCTACTTGTTGCATTAAAGGGACCGTTAGCAAGAATAGATCTTATTTCAAATAAAATAAAAATACCTGAAGACATCAATGCTTTAATTTACAATATAAACAATAAAATAAGTGACCTTAATAATATTGCTTACGCTGAAAATAGCGAGAAATGCACAAAAATGGTAATCAAAAGAAAGGGATAACTTATACGGTTCCTTATCTTATTGTTTTTTTGCAGATTTTTTCGGCTTAAATTGTTTTGGTAAAGGATATTTTATGAGTTGAAAAAAAACAACAACAAATTTGCCAATTCTTGCATTAGGTCTATTTAATAGTAATATTCGTTAGAGGATAATATAATGACGGTGTCATCATTTTCTACTAATTGACATAAGATATTGCCGTCCCATCCTGTGACGGACGTTTGAAGCATCTTTGCCAAAACATCAGTTATGGCAAAGTCAAGCACCCGCAGGGTAACCATCTTCATAAACGGCAAGGAGGTCGAAGCCTCGTTCAAGCAGATACGCGCCGAGATGAACCGCCTCACCAACGAGCAGAAGGTAGTATCCCCCAAAGTGTGTAATTTCCAGCAAAAATGAACTTTCTTCACTTCTTCCCGAATCGAACTAAATTTCTCTTTTCCCCATCTCAAACTTTTTTCCTACCTTTGCACCCCACTAATTCGCAATGTACATTTATTCCACATATCGTCCACAAAACCAATTGCATCCGCAGGGAAACTTGTCGGCGGCTGCGTCTTATACCTTCTCCGCGAAAGAGAAAGACTCGGAAACGAACTTATCTTACTTTGGCACACGCTATTACACCAGCGACCTGAGCATTTGGCTTAGCGTGGACCCGATGGCGGCGAAATATCCTTCGCTCAGCCCGTATGTTTACTGCGCGGACAATCCGATTAAGCTGGTGGATCCGAATGGGGAGGAAGTGGACATAATATTTGATAAAAGTAACAATAAACTTTACATTATTAATAAAGACAATTACAAGAAAGATCTTCCTTATAAACATGTTAAAGCTGATGAATATAAAATGAATGGGATTAGGGATGATGATGGAAATCTGACTCATAATCAAGTTCTCGTAATTGAAAATGTCTTTTCCGGCGGTGAGGTTAGTGATGATGGTAACATTGTAAGGGATACTGAAAAACCCTATGAAAAAGCGATTCCAAATGGATCATACGATATTGTTGATAATCTTGCCGACACCGACCATCCTAAATGGTTTAGACTAGACAAAGCGGATTCTTCTCCTTACAATGACAAAGACGACAACAGTGGCAGAAATGGATTTAGACTTCATTTAGGTTCAATCAGCTATGGATGTGTTACAATTGATAAGAGCAAAGATGAATCCCAAAAGTCATGGAATGTTTTAACCAATATTCTTAACAAAACTAGTGCAACCTCTGTTAATGATAGACGAGGCCATCAATGGATAAATCCTTTTTCAAGGTTGACTCGATATGGGACACTGAGAGTTATTGGAACTGATAATTTGCCATCAAAATAAATTTTAAGTATCAATGTATATGAAGAATAATACAAGGTCAGTATATTTAATATTTATATCACTTTTATTTGTCGGCTGCATCAACAGTAATGTCAAGACTATTAGTGGAATAAAGGTTTCAGTACAAGTTTTAGTTGTATCATCTGAGCATGGATTTAACTATGAGAAGACTCTAAAATCAGCATTGAATGGAAATGATTGTGATTTAAAAAAGATATCTACTCTTGATTTTTTTGACACATCAGTAGGATATGATCATGGTGCAATACTGGTTGAAATAATTAATGAAATCGGAGAAGATCGTTTCCTTATAGCTGTCAACGATTGTGATAGGAGAGAGAAAATTATTCTCAAGGGGTATTTGAGGGCTGGAATGGAATATGGGAAATACCCTGATAAAGCATTATCGGAATTGTTTCCTAAAATAGCTGTTTTTTTAGATGTGCCATTCACTGAATGAAATCAACTACAATTTGTTAGATTAGATGGTTATTATCATTATGTGTTTCCTCTTTTACCGTCCCTAACCGTGACGGACGTTTAGGCCATCTTTGCCACAAACTACAGGTTTATGGCAAAGAGCAGCACCCGCAGGGTAACCATCTACATCAACGGCAAGGAGG
>JAEZOU010000020.1 GCA_023413895.1 Bacteroidota bacterium
CTGTTATATCATCAGTAGTAAGTTTGGGTGCAACACTTGAGGCCACAGCAGTTGTTGATATTACTATTGCTACAGCATCAACGGTTAATAGTATTGATGATGCAACAACAGACAATTCTGGAAAGACGGCGTCCCAACGTATGTGCGACGATAATTCAAGAGCAAAAGGTCAAGTAGATTTTGTAAAAAATGCAACATTGGCGGTATCTGTTTTACATTCTAGTAAGAAAATTGCAAAAATAGTTAAAGAAACTATCAAAAATGGGAAACAAGTACTAAAGGAAAATGCAACAGAATTTATAAATAACGTGGCTAATATTGCTTCTAATATGCATAATTCAATCAAAAAAATTAAGAAAGAGGAGGAATAATGAAATTATCAGATAATAGAGTCCCTCTTGTAAAAACGAAGACATTGTTCCCTCTAATAGCTCCTATCACTATGGTATGTTCAATTCCTAATGTGGGATTTGATTGGATCAGCTTTCTCACGGCATTTGTCATTACATACCCTCTTTGGTGTTTTAGCGTTCAGTCTGTAATATTTTATGATGAGTGTATTGTTATATTTCGACCATTTGTGTTTTGTAAAAAAATCATATTTTATGACCAAATAGAATACATTAAGGATACGTCTATTGGAAAATTTTTTGCGACTACTTCACCTTTTGATTTGGATGTTTATATAAGAGGAAAGAAGCATCCGATAGGAATTTCTATGCCATCATCTTTACAAAAACGAGATAAGTTAAAAAAAATAATTGAATCAAAAGAGATACAAGCTGAATGGGGAATGTATAAATAAATTCTAATATAACCTTTCAATCAGATTTAGGATAACTAAATTTATTTCAACTACCCAATCTCAAACTTTTTTCTTACCTTTGCACCCCACTAATTCGTAATGCACGTTTCTTCCACATATCGCCCACAAAACCAAATACTTCCGCAGGGAAACTTGTCGGCAACTACGTCTTATACCTTCTCCGCCAAGGAACGCGACCCCGAAACCGGCCTATCTTACTTTGGCGCACGCTATTACACCAGCGACCTAGGCATCTGGCTGAGCGTGGACCCGATGAGTGACAAGTTTCCAAATGAAAGTCCTTATGTGTATTGTGGAAATGCTCCAATCACACTGAAAGATCCTAATGGGCGGGAAAAAATCAATGCCTTTGGAAAACACTATAAATCGCATAGTGACGCTTGTAATAGATATAAAGACAATGTCCCTGTTATTCATTTATGGGCACACGGAAATAGCAATATGATGCAAACATTCAATCCTAAAACTGACGAACCTCAATTTGTTCGCAATGCTAACGATATGCATGCCTTTCTGTGTGAACATAGTGATATTTATCAAAACAACTCTGATAATAATAAAACTTCTATATTAGTTCTTCACTCATGCCAGACTGGAAAAGGAGAAGATAATATAGCACAACAATTATCTTCAGATCTTGACCTACTGGTGGTTGCTCCTTCTGAAAACGTTTATAACAGCACACAAAACGCAGGAACAATGCAAGAATTCACTTGCGAAATAGGCGTAAACAGCACGTATAAAAATAAAAATGGCAAAAAGCAGGTCGGGAAGAGAGGTTCATGGAACATTTATTACAAAGGAATAATGGTAGATAGTTTCGATGGCCATACAAAACCTAACTTTAAAGATCCGCAAAAAATAATTGAGAAATATGAAAAAAAATACCAAGAAATCATATCGATTGACTCATAATTGGATTGATGTGGTTAACATCGTTTTGTTTTGCATTTTGTGTCCACAAAATATATTAGGTCAGGAATTTATTGTTATATCGCCGAGATATACTCGTGCTCAAACACAATTATTCAAAGATAGCATCGTGATGAGAGGCGATATAGAATCATGGGGAAACTTGTGCTTTACTGAAGATAAGGAATATTCGAAATATCCCAATGGGGAAAAAAACAGATACGAGTTGGAGTTTCCGTACGTTTTGATTCTTGCAAACAGATATGATAATCCTCAAGCGTGTTATGTAATCTACGATTTGATTACAGAAATGTATGACGCATATAAAATAGAAATGGACTCTGCCACAATTAATTTTATTTTGTATTATTTAAACAAAGGTGCAGATTTAGGAGATGGAGAGTGTCTGAAAATATTGTATGAATTTTACATTGAAGGAAAATATGTGATAAAAAATGTTGAAAAAGCAAATTTATACAGACAGCGATATGAAAAACTATTCACTTGTCCAATGCAACTGGAGAAATCTTATCCTTTACCACACAACCTTGGTGTAGAATGACTATTGATTCAATTCCGGAAAAAGCAAACCTGATAAAAATTGAGATGCCAACCTTTGAATATTTCTCTTTGAGTTATGCTAATTTGAAATGGAATTATATAATTCCCATTCGAGGCAAAACTTGTTTATTTCAAGGTTGCATTTTTCATAAAACAAAAGAAAAGGATATTTTTACTACTACTAGAAACAAAGGTAGAAATAATTGTATTAAGAAACAATAATATAGATTTCTGTGAGCATCTTGCAGCAAAAATTGAACTAAAAAGCTCCCCATCTCAAACTTTTTCCCTACCTTTGCACCCAACTAATCCGCAATGCACGTTTCTTCCACATATCGCCCGCAAAACCAAATACTTCCGCAGGGAAACTTGTCGGCAATGGTGCCTTATACCTTCTCCGCGAAAGAGAAAGACTCGGAAACGAACTTATCTTACTTTGGCGCACGCTATTACACCAGCGACCTGTCCATCTGGCTCAGCGTGGACCCGATGTCTGCGAAATATCCTTCGCTCAGCCCGTATGTTTACTGCGCGAATAACCCGATTAAGTTGGTGGACCCGAATGGGGAAGATTGGGTTGAGCGAGAGGTGGAAGGACGAAAAGAAGTTTATTATGACAGGTCTGTCAAATCACAGGCCGATGTAAACAAAAAATATGGAGAAAGTTCTGGCGTAAGGCATCTTGCAGATGGAACAAAAGTTGGCAATGGTCAATACACCGTTTACAATGACCATAAAGGAAACAAAAATGGTGTTGTGAAAGACGCTAATGGAAAAACTATAAATCCAGATAGAACAATAATTTACGGAAAAGGTTATACTCTTTTTGCTGGTGTGACAGATGAAAGTGTTAATGCGGAATCTTTACACAACAATTATTTTGGTTCTAGTTATATCGGTCCAGACAATCCCAAAGACTATAATGGGAAAGACAATTATGATTACCAACCCACATGGAGCCCAACAGAAATGGCAGCTTATCATCATGACATGGCGTATGATGCAGTTGGAGCCGAAGGAGTGTCAGGAGCTTTGTTCGACCAACGTACAAAATGCGCCGACCGATGTTTGATAAATGAGTGCAAAAAAATTGCAAAAGACCCTAACGTGAATACGTCAGAAAGAAGAAGAGCAAGAAGAATTGCTTTTGGTTTTTCCTGTGTAGATTTTATATTTAAGACACCATCTTTTTAAAATGCTGTATGAAAAAACCGGGATATTTGAATAAGTCGATAAAGGTTCTATTATGTATTGTTGTTGTTGGAACATTACTATACGTAGTGTGGGCATTTTTTTTTGTCGCTACTTTCCATGGAGATACATACGGTAAATCGGAAGCATACGTGATTGATATTAATACAAATACGAGTGACAAACCCCTTAATTCTGCAGACATCATCGATTTATTATATGATTTTCAATCTTTACATCCTCAATATAAATTAATGGATACAGATATACAAGGGAATACATATCATAACTTCTCATATAAAATAGATAATAGAAATGATCAATATTTGGTTTTCTTCTATATGGGGGATGTTAACATGACATTCTCTTGTATAACTGAAGTAACTTCTTCCAACCATCCTTTAATAAAATTGTATGCTATTAATGAAGGTCCTGTATTTCGTCATTGGGAGAGAATTAACTACTACAAGGAAATATCTCGCAAAAAAAACAAAGTAATGAAAAAGAAATTTGAAATTGAAATTTTAGATAATTTGGGTGTAAAATGGAGGCGCAGGAGGTTATGGGACTAAAAATATATCCCCATAAAACAGATGTTAATATCGCTAAAGCAAGTCTGGTTACAGGCGGAGGTTTGTCCATAGCAAAAAAAAGGATTTGTTGCTGTTGCAAAAAAACAACTTCTATGGCCACCAAAACAAAAGCTGTTGCTGCGGCTAAAGTTTCCAATGTATCTAAAAAAGTAACACAAGGGGCATCAAAGATATACACTGCGGTTAAATTTTTGGTAGTATCCCCAAAAGTGTGTAATTTCCGGCAAATATGAACTTTCTTCACTTCTTCCCGAATCGAACTAAATTTCTCTTCTCCTCATCTCAAACTTTTTCCTTACCTTTGCACCCAACTAATTCGCAATGCACATTTCTTCCACATATCGCCCACAAAACCAATTGCTTCCGCAGGGAAACTTGTCAGCAACGGTGCCTTATACCTTCTCCGCGAAAGAGAAAGACCCCGAAACCGGCCTATCTTACTTTGGCGCACGCTATTACACCAGCGACCTGTCCATCTGGCTCAGCGTGGATCCGATGTCTGCGAAATATCCTTCACTAAGTCCGTATGTTTATTGTGCAAATAATCCGATTAAGCTAGTGGATCCGAATGGGGAGGAGAATAAATATGCTTTTCATTATGCAAAAAGAAACTTGTTAAATTTTGTACAATCAGTTAGCGATATTACCTATGACTCTTGGTATGGCTATAATCCAGGGCAGAACTCTCAATTAACAGAACAGATTCCATCTGCGGAGTCTTGTTATGGAGTGGTTTGGCACGCATATATGAATTCTGGTGAAAAAATTACTTCATATTTGCAGACTGGCTTCTCAACCCCGAACAATCATTTTCATGGCCGAGAGGTAGCAAAGTCTTGGTTTAAAGCCGGAAATCTTCTTCCAGCAAATGAGGATGGTTTGAGTCGGTCTTTTGAAACAGATATTATGAAAGGAGAAATAGGTGATATTATTTTTATGAATGGCCATGCTGCAATGTTAGCTGGAGCACCTCAGCAAATTACCATCAATAATGAAACCTATATTAAGTTAAAAACATATAGTTCAACATCAGAAAATGGATTTATTGAGCAGGATATACTATTTTATCCCGACAATAGAAATAAAACAATAGGCTGGTCTTGTTTTGAAGGATATGGCCAACTACATAATACACAAGGTAAAGGTGATCCAAATTTAGAATAACATAAAATGAAAGCTAAATATATTTGTCAAATATTAATTTTCTTGCTCTTCACGAAAGGTCTATTTGCTCAAATTCATGTTGTGCCATTTGGAGATGAGCGTTATATGGATTGTGTTTTTAAGGGCTTTTATACTCATTGTATTCCCAAGAAAACCTTATCCGATGGTAAATGGATTTTTAACTATCCAGAAACCCAAAGTGTGGCTATGATTACTCATTTCCACAATCAAAAACAGAATGGTATTCAATATAGATATCGTGAAGATGGAACTTTGGTGGCTATTGACACATACAAAGATGGGAGACGGAATGGTGAAAGCAGAGTTTATTATCCTAATGGACAGGTACATTTCAAATCATATTTTGCAAATGGATTTATCGTTGGTGAATTTTGGGCATTTGATACTTTAGGAAATATTGGTCGACACGAAATAGCCCCAATGGATTCTAGTATAGGATTTAGGAAAGAGTTTAATCCTGTATATATTACAGACATTGAAGGTTTTCAAACCTATAAGGGTGATTTAGACACAATGTTTAGCAAAGATTCCTTGATGTGGATGAGAAAAATCACGACAGATGATTTTTCAATCTATTCCATTCAATCTAATTCAACAAAACAGCAAGCCAATAAAACTGCATTTATCGGTCAGCAACGAGATTCTTTACTAACTTATCTTGGTACAGATTATTATATAATGACAGAGGAATATGTTGAGTATGCTATTGATTCACAAAAGAAAGCTATTCATCGACTGAATGACATTCCGTTGTACATTTTAAGATGTTATTTTGACAATAATATAATTCGTCAGATTATCATTATAGAAAATAAAACACAATCTTATAGTCAGATAATTAAATTATTGAAAGAAAGATTGCTATAGGCTTATTTATGTGTAGAATTTGTACATCTGATTCATCTTCATATCTCCATCTTCCGCAGGGAAACTTGTCGGCAGCTGCGTCTTATACCTTCTCCGCCAAGGAGAAAGACTCGGAAACCTCGCTATCATACTTTGGCGCACGCTATTACACCAGCGATTTGAGTGTTTGGCTGAGTGTGGACCCGATGGCTGCGAAATATCCTTCGCTCAGCCCGTACGTTTACTGCGCGAATAACCCGATTAAGTTGGTGGATCCGAATGGGGAGGAAATTTCCACACATACGGATAAAAATGGCAATGTATTAGCAGTTTATAACGATGGACAACTTGGTATATATGTTCATACTCAAGCTGAGATAGATGCTTTTAGAAAGGGTGTGAAATTTCAAAATGATGTCAATCAATTAAAAGGCCATACATTGTGTGTGTCATCTTTTTCTGTTGGTGACAAAATCGATTTTGAATCGTTCCAAGCAAATAGATGGTTTAACACATTCAAAGGTATGTTTAGCTTTGCATTTGCATATCCAATGAATGCTGTAGTGTACTATGCATCAGAAGCAGGAAATGGAGGACTATTTGATCCTAAATCAAAATTCAAAAACGGTAGTCAACTCACCGAAGACATATATGTTTCCCCAAGGGATCTGGGCAATTATGCCGCCGGCTACTTTGGACATGCTGTTGGCCTGTCAAAAGAATTCACCCTTGCATCATTTGGTGCGTTCCAATTATCGAAAAACAACAAAGTAGAGTTCCTGGCACATTTCAACAAATATTATAGACAAGCCTTATCAACCATTGGAATTGGGATAGTACCGTTTCAAAAAACATATGGTGAAGCTGCTATTTCCAATTACTTCCAAAGATTAGGGTACGAAAACATAAACACTCTTGATGATTTTAACAAAAAGTACAGTATAATATGGAAAGACTAATTGTATATTTCTTGACGGTAGTGATGGCTTGCTCTTTCTATTCATGTAGGTCGGGAAAAACCTCATCACCAAACAATACTATTCCATTCCAAATTTTCCCCGATAACAATAATTGTATAGTGAGTTTGACAAAAAGTGAGGCAGGAGCAGACAATTACATTCTTACGATAAGAGACAGTAGCTATGAGAAAGATATTACTGTTTTGGGGAATCCATGTGCTCCAATAATACATTCAGTTAGCAACGACACAATTTTTATCAATTATTACGCATTTGGACATTGTAACTACCCTGACAACACTTTTCTAAATTCACCTTCCTGCCAAAATAGTGAAATAATAGGCAAGTACAATATTGTATCACGTTATTATTATAGTTTGGAATCAGAAGAACTTTATGCGCATTGGGAACCGAGAGCACAAGCATATGGATGGTTCATTGACAGTATATCCTTTTCAAAAGATTCCGTTTATTGTTTTGAAGGAATAGAGTTTGTAAGAGGAATACCTATAAATAAATTTTTATTCAAGAAAGAAAAAAACAGTTTCTGCACATTTGAAATAGATACAAATTATAAGAATATCCAATGGATTTATTTTTATTCAACTGAAGGAGTAAAACAAAAATATCGTAAACATTTATCTTTCTTAATAAATACTTTATAATTTGAATTAAAAGTGGAATATTGGCGCAGTTGAAGTGGTTGTCCAAGTTGTCCATTCAAGACTCTTTCAAGATGAATTTCGAGTACGACCCTTTCAACCGCATACAGACCATGACCTACCCCGACGGGGAGGTGGTGAGCTACGAATAGGTAGTATCCCCAAAAGAGTGTAATTTCCA
Organism: Bacteroidota bacterium; assembly: GCA_023413895.1. GTDB lineage: Bacteria > Bacteroidota > Bacteroidia > Bacteroidales > WCHB1-69 > JAEZOU01. Next base: position 7,917 of record JAEZOU010000020.1, read on the forward strand.
GCAAATATGATCTTTCTTCACTTCTTCCCGAATCGAACTAAATTTCTCTTCTCCCCAATCTCAAACTTTTTTCCTACCTTTGCACCCAACAAACACACAATGAACGCTCACCTCACATATCACCCGCAAAACCAACCACTTCCGCAGGGAAATCTGTCGGCAGCCGCGCCTTATACCTTCTCCGCGAAAGAAAAGGACTCGGAAACGAACTTATCGTACTTTGGTGCATGCTATTACACCAGCGACCTAGGCATCTGGCTCAGCGTGGACCCGATGAGTGACAAATATCCGTCATTGTCGCCTTATACGTATTGCGCGGATAACCCAGTGAAGTTGGTGGATCCGAATGGGGAGGAATATGGAAATTCTATAGAGGACGCATTAAAGGTTATTCGTAATTTTGAACATTCAATAACAACATCCGTGTTTCGGAATATTCCAAAAAGTAAATTTATTGAAGATTTAACTCAACATATAATTGAGCCTATTTCAATACAGCAAGGAGAAAACGGGACGTGTGGTGCTGCAGTGTTGTCGAAATATATGGCCGAAAATCATCCTGTTTTATATGCGGAAGCAGCTATTTCATTATATACAACTGGGGAATTTTCGCATAATGGTATTTCTCTAAGTCTTCCCAATAAGGCTTTTTCTGGAAGTATGACAGATTTGAACAAGCTTGGCATAAATTCCGTGGACGCAATAATGCAGGGTGCGTTCACAAATTCTCAAAATATAATATTCAACTATAATCCTTTTAAAGATGGTTCGGGATTCAAATCATTTATGTACCCTGGATATTTTAATTATTATTTTAGTGATTTTATAGGAGCAAATTACCATTGTGTGCTTTCTCCTACAACAGAATACATTAACTCTTTAGATTTTGTCAATCATTTTGTTGTAGGGGTTGTACATTCAAATGGTTATTCAATAGAAGGTGGTTTTCCGAACCATTATATTCAAATCTTAAAATCTGGAAATAATAAAATGGATTATTGGACATGGGGGGAAATAGTAAACGGTTCAACGATTAATAATTCTCTTATGAATGGTTTTTATAAGATAATATCGATAGACTTATGAGACAAACTGCTGTAAATCACCTAATAAGAATCGTTGTTTTTGCACCACTTGTAATTATTCTTTTTTTGTGCTGGCAGCCAAATAATAGAAATTACAAGATTCTTGATGTTTCACTGGACCCAATCGTAATCACCGATACCACATTGCCCTCTGGCAACTATTATACACTTAATTTCACTGTTCAATTTTGCAACCCATCTTATGGTTTTCTCGCTGGAGGTGTGGAACCTGGATTAGACGGTATTACTGAAATGCTGAACTCATTGTGTGTTTATGATATTCAAGGACAAGATATTACACAACAGTTAAAAGGATGGCATACAACAACTCCGGATGTCTTTATAAACAAGAAAGGAATCAAACGTCAGTTTTACTCACATGATAATTTGGATAGTTTGGTCAACGACATTAATTCCAATGTCCGCTCTGCAAAAGGTAATAAAATTCAAATTAATCGTTTGTTTTACATTGAAGAAAAAAAGATTCTCCCATCTTCTATTCAAGTTGATTTTATGAGCTATTCAATAGTCGAGTATATTCCTAATATTACTGGTAATTATAATGACACACTAACAAAAAAAATGTAAAAGATAGTCTTATGCTTATAAACGACTAGAAATACATTTTTCATGTGTCGTCTTAAATAAAATATATATCTAATGGAAACATAAGTCAGACATTCCATTTATTAGTTAACCCCGATGATTATTAAGATTATGAGAAAGGTATTTGTTTTTAAAATTACGACATTTTGCATACTAATGGCTTTTTTGCTACAGTCATGTGGTTATTTCTTGCCTGATCCAATTCTTAGGGAAAGAAAAAGAGATCAAATCGGGAAATATGTCATCGACATGGAACGGACAGAATGGGGAGATTATGAGGAGGAAAAAGATAACTATAGCGACTTGAGCATTGTTTTCAAAAAAGACATGACATTTGAAGTGAGTCGAGCCGTGCCTTTTTTGTTAGACACAACAGGTCAATATGTAATCAGGGGAGCAGATGAATTATCTCACATCCACTTTTCGAGTCAAATCCAAAAACGAGGAATCACACGAAATGGTACTTGGTTATGGGAATGTTGGGAAGTCGCTCCTGGTGATTCTGTCACAGCCATCATAGGTCCGATACCCCAACACAATGAGCAACGTCAAATTCCTAAGCTCTATTTCAGAAAGGTGGGTCACATTTAACTATGCATGCCGAATAAAATACATAAGATTTTCTAAAAAGAATCTCTCTTGTTCTTTCGCTTGGGCGACCGGGCACGCTATCCGCTCAAACTGCGTGCCAGGCCGCTCATAACCGGTAGTATCCCAAAAAGTGTGTAATTTCCAGCAAATATGATATATTTGCAAAAACAAAAAAATTAAACAAATGGAAATTACACAAGCGCAAAAGTACGAAATTTTAGAACACGAATTGCTCAACGGAGCAGGATTGGAAGAGATATTAAAGAAATGTCTCGAAATTTTAATGAAATCGGAACGCAAAATCCTTAATGAGAATTACTCGGATTACAGCAACGGCTATCGTTACCGAAAGATTTACGGCAGCGGAAAGTTGCCGTTTGGCGTGCGTTCCCGAAGGCAGAGGTGCAATTGTGCACAATCCATTTTCAACGGAATTTGTCAAAATCTGTACGCGCAAAAGAGAAACCAGCCTTCTGCCAAGATCTGAAGACGGTTTTCCAAAGTGATCCAACAGATTCTGTCAGAGATGGGTTGCGTAAGTTCAGCGACTTTTGCAACAAGTGGAAAAACAAATACCTTTGGCTGTCAAACAAGCTCCAAAATGAGCGTTTAGCACTTCATTCCACCTATCTGAAATACAACTACAACATCAGATCCATGATTTACACGACCAACTGGATTGAACGCTTAAACAAGAGGTTTAAGAAGAGGCTGAAAGTTCGCAGTGCTTTTATATGGTGTCGCCACTGAAATGGGTTGCTACAACTATCCGATTACAGCTTTCGTTCACGAGCAACAACACTTCCGGTGGGATTAGCTTTGAAGTGCGCTTTCACTTCGGCTAGCCTCCGTTTCATCACACTTCAAAACAAAAAAATTATAAAATCACCCGCAAATGTCAAAAAAATATATCTTTAATTGGGAAGGAAACACAACCATTTCCAATCTCTAACTCAAATTCTTAAATTAGCGCTCATAAACATTTAGATTCCTCACATGCGATTCACTAAAACTCACGTTCCATCGCTTGAACATGTTCATAAAATTCGTATAACTTCAACCCTATCTTATCTCGTTTGAACGAACGTTCGTGCGGTGTAGGTAATGTGGCAACATAAATTTTAGCCACTCCTTGACGCAAAATTTCAAACTGTTCTGGCGTTATTAAAAACTGCGCTGTATAGGCTTTATGCGACATCGGAATAAAAAAACCATCAATAATTACCCAACCAGAAGTAGATTCTTCATCAATCTCTTTTCCATTCAACTTCAACACCTGACCATCAAAAGTTTTAATCATCATTGCTGTTTCTCCAATAAACTTTCGCTTTCCTGATTTTACTACGGCTATTACATAATAAGATGTATTATTCTTGCAAACACTAAATTTGATATTGCAAGATTTTGAGGAGAGAGGTTTGTAAATATAACCTACACTTTGTGATTTTACAGGAATAATCATCATCACAATAAATGCAATGACAAAAATCGATTTAAAAAAAATTCCTTTCATGGTTCAAAAATTTTGTCCTTAAATAATGTTTGTTTGCTTATCTAATAAAACGTTACAAAAGAACAAATGTTTGAAAAGAAAGGAATCGTAAACTAAAAAAGGCGACCGAACGGCCGCCATTTAAAAATTAATCTTCTAATAATTTATCATTAGAACCTAACACACTGATAATCTTGTGCATATAAAGTTCCTTCATTCTATCTCGAGCAGGACCCAAATATTTACGTGGGTCAAATTCTGCAGGTTTATCTGCCAAGGCTTTTCTAACCGCAGCTGTCATTGCCAAACGACTATCAGAATCGATATTAATTTTGCAAACAGCAGATTTAGCAGCTTTACGCAATTGCTCCTCAGGAATGCCAACAGCAGCTTTCATTGCACCACCATATTGATTAATCATATCCACATCTTCTTGTGGTACTGATGAGGAACCGTGAAGTACTATAGGGAAACCTGGCAACTCCTTCTCGATAGCTTCCAAAACGTCAAAAGCCAATGGTGGAGGTAATAGTCTTCCCGTTTCTGGATCAACAGTGCATTGTTCTGGAGTAAATTTGTATGCACCGTGAGAGGTTCCGATTGAGATTGCTAGAGAATCTACGCCTGTTTTTGTCACAAAATCTACTACCTCTTCTGGTTTCGTATAGTGACTTTCTTCAGCACAAACCTCATCCTCAACACCTGCAAGCACGCCCAATTCACCCTCAACGGTTACGTCATACTTGTGTGCATACTCTACAACTTGCTTTGTCAATGCGATATTCTCATCGTATGGAAGTGCTGAACCATCAATCATAACAGAAGAGAACCCCATATCGATACAAGATTTACAAATTTCAAATGAATCGCCATGGTCCAAATGGAGAACAATTTCAGGGTGTTCGCATCCCAATTCTTTAGCGTACGCTACTGCACCTTCTGCCATAAAGCGCAACAAAGTTTGGTTGGCATAGTTACGTGCACCACGTGAAACTTGAAGAATAACTGGAGACTTTGTTTCCACTGCAGCCATAATAATAGATTGTAGCTGCTCCATATTGTTAAAATTGAAGGCTGGAATCGCATATCCACCTTTCACTGCTTTTGCAAACATCTTTCGTGTGTTTACAAGTCCTAAATCTTTATAACTAATCATAATTTAAAGTATTAATCTTTCTGTTTTCTCTTAAATAGGTTATGTGTACTTTTCTCAAGTTCTGTCAATAATTTTTTTTCTGTTTCCTGCTCTTTTTCAGAAATTAGCAACAATTTATCCCCTTGATGAAGCATTAATTTTCCATTAGGTACAATATACTTGTGATTTCTTTTTACAATTACAACCAATGAACCGAGAGGAAGAGGATAATCCTTGAGCAAAGCATCTTTATCCACAATTTCCTGTTTCAAAATTGTATTCAACTCTTCTGGAATTTCCACTCCGAAATTGGCTGGCGAATCATCTGTATGTTCTTCTAAGTGAAGCCATCGTGCTACCAATGGGATTGTGGTACCTTGTAATATGAGTGAAATCAAAGTGATAAAGAACACTACATTAAAGATTATTGAGGCTCCTTCAATCCCTGCAACGACTGGAGATATAGAAAAGATAATAGGCGCAGCTCCACGCAAGCCTACCCACGACACAAATAACTGATCTTTAAACTTTATCTTTTTAAATGGAATTAATGAAAGCAATACTGAGATGGGACGACCCACAAAAATCATAAAAACTGCAATTATAATTGCTGGAATTGCCACACGAATCATCTCATGTGGATTAACTAAAAGGCCTAACATCAAGAACATTATAATCTGCAATAGCCATACGATACCATTTAAAAAAGCATCAATTTTTTTACTTGCTACGAGCCGTTGATTTCCCATAATAATACCTGCCAAATAAACAGCCAAAAAGCCATTTCCTTTCAACAGATTGGTAATGGAGAATATAAAAAAGATAAAGCTAACCACTAAAATGGGATATAATGCGCGATTTGGAAGGTTTACACGATTGATAAACCACGCACCTAATTTACCCAAAATCACACCTAAACCTGCTCCTACAATAAACTGTAGCACAAACATTAAAAGAATTTCCCATACCGACATAGTATGACTTCCACCATTCATAATAATTTGAATCAGCACTATTGTCAGCATATATGCCATAGGATCGTTACTACCACTTTCCAATTCCAACAAAGGTTTTAGATTATTGCGCAGGCCTATTTTTTGTGAACGTAATATATTAAACACTGAAGCAGAATCGGTTGAGGACATCGTGGCCGCTAACAGCAGAGCAAAAAGCAGCGAAACTTCTGTAGAAAAATTAAACATAAAAGAGACGCCCCAAATAAACAAACCCGTAAAGATGGTTGTCAGTAGCACCCCCACGGTAGAAAGAACGATTCCTGGATACAAAATTGACCTGATATTGCTAATTTGCGTATCCATACCACCTGCAAAAAGAATAACAGAAAGCGATATTGTACCTACAAATTGAGCTATACGATAATCATTGAAATGGATACCAACGCCATCTACACCAAAAACCATACCCACAAGTAGGAAAATCAAAAGCGTAGGAACACCATATTTAAAGCCTCTTTTGCTGACAAGAATGCTAACAAATATTAATATTGCACCTATTAATAATACATTTTCAATGGTAAATATCATATTCTAAAACTATTGATTTTCGGGGCGCAAATTTAATAAAAAAAGAGGAGTTTTTCAAGAGAAAATTGAAACTTTTTTCCATATTCAAGCCTTTAATTCTTCATATTTATCATTACTTGAACAAAGAATAAAAAGAGTTGCACCATAATAATCAGAAATTTGAGAAAATGTTCACTAATTCATATTTCTATTAATAGAAAAGTTCAAAATTTGGGTTTACCAAGCATATTTTTTATAATTTTGCAACTTTAAATTTGATATAAATTCAAACCGATGAAACGTAATATTCTCCTTGTTTCGATTCTCTGTTTCCTATTTATTGCAGTAGAAGCTCAAAATCGAAAAGCTGCTATCAAACTTTGTGAAAAAGCAAAAGTTGAACTTAATGCAAAAAACTTTGAAAAAGCGAAAACTATTTTAGATAAAGCGATTTTGAAAGATTCTACCTACCACAATATCTACTTTCTCTTAGGAGATATTTACAATTTGTCGTTAAAATCGTGCGAGGCAGCAGAAGCCTATAATCACGCTCTCCGCCTAACACCCAAACCTCGCGCATTAGATTATATCAGCGTTGCTGGCGAAGAAATGAAATGTGGAAAATATGAAGAGGCGTACAACCATTATCAAACCTTCCTCGCTATGGGCGGCAACTCAACTCTGATAGAAGAGGTGAATAATAACATTATTACCTGCAAATTCGGAATGGAAGCAGTAAAACATCCTGTTAATATGAATCCGATTAATATGGGGTCTGCTATCAATTCGGAACACGATGAATATTTGGCAACCTTAACCGCTGATGAACAGGAGATTATCTATACTGTACGTCGCCCACGCGACGAAAATACCGCTTGTGTTTTCTGTAAAACTGAAGAGGATTTCTATTGGAGCAAGAAGGCGGACAACCAATGGCAGCCCCGCAAGAGTATGGGAACACCCATCAACAGTTCATATAATGAAGGTGCGCAAAGTATCTCTCCTGACGGACATTATCTATTCTACACACTTTGTAATTCTGACCAAGGTTACGGAAGTTGCGATTTGTATTGGGCAAAACGGATTGGCAATCGCTGGTCGCGCCCGCGTAACTTTGGAAATCCTGTCAATAGCTCTTTTTGGGAATCCCAACCTACTATTGCACCGGATGGTAAAACCATCTATTTTGCTTCAAATAGACCTGGCGGATATGGTGGTCTCGACCTTTGGAAAACGACAATGACTTCCGAAGGAACCTTTAGTGAACCCGTTAACTTAGGTAGTAGTATCAATACTGAAAATGATGAAACCGCTCCTTTTATCCACCCCGATGGTTCCACCATCTACTTTGCTTCCAATGGCCATCCTGGAATGGGCGGAAGAGACCTTTTTTTCGCTACCCTACTTGCTGATAGTAGCTGGAACAAACCCGTAAATTTAGGCTATCCTATCAATACTCCTGCTGATGAACTGAATATATTCATCAACGCTACAGGAGACGTCGCTTACTACGCCTCTGACAAAGATGGTGGCGAAGGCGGTCTTGACCTATACTATTTTATCCTTGATGAACATCTTCGACCTACACCTGTAACCTATATGAAGGGGAAAATTACAGATAAAGAATCTGGAAAACCACTCGAAGCCAACATTGAACTTATCGATTTGTCCAAAAGTAAAACCATAACTTCTACTATTTCAGACCCAGAAACCGGCGAGTTTTTAGCTTGCATTTTAACGGGTAGCAACCTGATGCTTAACATTTCCCACCCTTTCTACCTTTTCTATTCCGAAAATTTCAAACTTACGGAAACTGCTGACTCCCTCAAACCCTTTCTCAAAGATATTTATCTTCAAAAGCCACAAACAGGCTCTTCAATCGTAATGAGAAATATTTTCTTTGACTTCAACCAAAGCACTTTACAACCTGAATCTTTTATCGAATTAGATTATTTGGTTGAATTTCTGAAGAACAATAAAGAGATAAAAATTGAAATCAGCGGACACACTGACAACCAAGGCTCTGATGACATTAATGACAAACTCTCTTTAGAACGTGCACAGAGCGTATATAATTATGTCGTTTCTAAAGGTATCAGCCTAGAAAGATTGACCTACAAGGGTTACGGCAAAAGGAAACCTATTGCCGATAACGATACGGAAGAGGGACGTGCTCAAAACCGCCGCACAGAAATCACAATTCTCGAAAACTAATCAATTATGCAAATTATACACACACCTATTGAAGGATTAGTTATTTTAGAACCTCGAATTTTTCATGATACTCGAGGTTACTTTTATGAATCTTATAATCAACAGAAACTGAAAGAGTTAGGAATTGATACCATTTTTGTTCAAGATAATCAATCCTATTCTCAAAAAGGCGTTATCCGCGGGCTTCACTTTCAGAAACCGCCATTTGCGCAAGCTAAATTAGTTCGCGTTATCAAAGGAAAAGTTCTTGATGTGGCTGTCGATATCCGCAAAAGTAGTCCTACATACGGACAGCACTTCTCCATAATTCTAACAGGAGAGAATCATCGGCAGTTCCTTATTCCCGAAGGATTTGCACACGGATTTGTTGCATTAGAAGATGACTCCATCTTCACCTATAAATGCTCCCAATTTTATCACAAGGAAGCTGAAATGTCTATTCGCTACAATGATCCTACTCTCAATATTAATTGGGGACTTGACAATGCTCCCATTATGACAGAAAAAGATCTTTGCGGCGTACTTTTCGACCAATTTAACACCCCATTTGAATGATTAAACTTGTAATTTTCGACCTTGACGGAACTCTTATCAACTCATTAGACGACCTTGCCGATTGCGCAAACTACGCACTTCGACAATTGAATTATCCCATACATCCAACGGAAGCTTACCGATATTTTGTAGGCGATGGAATGGTAAAATTGATGGAAAGAATCCTTCCAGAAGGAGAACGCAACTCACTGAACATAGACAAGTTACTAAACATTTTTCTACCCTATTACAATATTCACAAAGAGGATAAAACGCAACCCTACCCTAACATTGAAGAGTTGCTGCTTCAGTTACAAAATCGTGGCATTGCTATTGCGGTAGCTTCTAACAAGGCTCACCAATTTATGAATACTATTATGCAAGGCTACTTTCCTAATATTTCGTTTGCTGCCATATATGGTGCTCGTCCTAATATCTTGCCCAAACCAGATGCACAAATTGTTCACGATATTCTTACTGACACACAAATATCCGCTGAAGAAACACTCTATGTTGGAGATACAAATACCGATATTCGGACAGCGCAGAATGGCAACTTAAAGTCGGTAGGCGTACTATGGGGATATAGAGAACGCGCCGAACTTGAACAAGCTGGCGCGCACTATATTATTAAAAATCCTTTGGAAATTCTTTCACTTATTGAGAGGTTATAAAACTACACGTTGAATCTAATATGGAGAATATCCCCATCTTGCACAACGTAAGTTTTGCCTTCTACAGACAATTTTCCTGCCTCTTTACATTTTAATTCTGAACCTAAGGCTACCAAATCATCATATTTGATAACTTCGGCACGAATAAATCCACGTTCCAAATCGCTATGAATAACGCCAGCAGCTTGAGGCGCCAACATTCCTTTGGTAATGGTCCATGCACGATTTTCTTTTCCACCCACGGTAAAGAAAGAGATTAGATTCAACAACTTATAAGCTGCACGAATCACTTTTCTAACACCTGGCTCCGTAAGGCCAACATCTGCCAAAAATTCCATTCTCTCCTCTTCAGCATCTAATTCTGCAATTTCTGACTCAATTTTTCCAGCAATTACGACCATCTCCGCATTCTTATCTTTTAGATATTCACGCACTTGATCCACGTACGCATTCCCATTAACTGCATCCTCATCATTGACATTGCATACAAACATCTGCGGTTTAGCCGTTAACAACATCAAATCTGCAACCACAGCTTTCTCGTCAGGAGTTACTTCAAGAGTGCTTACATTTTGGAAATTCTCGATATGCTCTTTGTATTTTGTAAGCACTTGAAAATCAAACTTAGCAGCTTTATCTCCCACCTTAGCAGCTTTTTCCACTTTTGCCAACTTGCGGTTAATCTGTTCCAAATCCTTTACTTGCAACTCAAAATCAATAATTTCAATATCGCGAACTGGATTCACGGAACCCTCCACGTGTGGCAAGTTAGGATTATCGAAACAACGCAAAACGTGAATCAAAGCATCACACAACCGCACATCTGACAAAAAGCTATTACCCAAACCTTCACCTTGTGCCGAACCTTTAGCCAAACCTGGAATATCTACAACATCTAACGTAGTATAAACCAATCGATCTGCTTTGATAAAGGTATTGATATGTTCCAAACGATTATCAGGAACATCGCAAACGCCGACGTTGGATTTGTTCGTACTATAAGCAAAATCGGTAACCGCTGCTTTAGTATTGGAAATACAATTGAAAAGAGTGGTCTTTCCTGTATTCGTAAGACCAATAATTCCACATTTTAAACCCATAACTTATTGATTAAAAACCTAAAACAACATCCTCAACTCTAACGATTTCTGGAACATATTGTTTTAACGTAGATTCAACGCCATTTTTAAGAGTCATTTTAGCATGTGGACAAGTTCCACAAGCTCCTTTAAGCTTTACTTTCACTACATTATCACTTGTTAACTCAACAAATTCTATATCTCCGCCATCTTGTTGAAGGAAAGGACGAAGTTGATTGATAATCTCTTTTACTCTTTCTTCTAAGGTAAATTCTGCCATAATTATTCTGTTTTAAAATTCAAAGTGCAAAAATACAACTTTTTTCAACGCAATCTCTGATTGTTTCTCAAATATCCATTGAAAATTATTCCTGAAAAATCTATTTTTTACTTGCAATATTCAAAATAATATTGTATTTTTGCAAACTTGTGCATTAGAAAGTATAACTTTCCTTCTCTAAAAGAATTAATGCAACATATTTAAGTATAAAGTGTTTTTAATGGTAAAAAAACTTCTATCTAAAATGAAACAAACTATTTTATACATAACAACCATACTAGCTATCTTCTTATTTTTTTCTTGTAAAAATAGCACAGACAACACCGTTTCTCAAACCATCAATGAGAAATCTCCAGCTATCTATCGCCTTCCATTTGACCAAAATAGTCCTGGTGTAGAAGTAATTGACTATAACTATACGGAAAACGACTCAACCCCTCGTACCATCTACATTCATGCAATAGATTCAGCGGGCAATAATACTGATGAAATAGTAGGAATGTTGACATTTCACAAAAATGAAAAACCCTATATGGGAGGTAGTATAAAAAACAAGCAACGTAACGGACTTTGGCAATCGTTCTACGAAGATGGAACTGTGTGGTCTGAAGGAAGTTACAAAGATGGAATAGAAGATGGATTTTATCGTGTTTTTCATCCCAACGGACAAGTTCGCTACGAAGGTAATTATGATTTAGGTAAGATGATTGGAGAGTGGAGATATTACGATGAAAATGGACAGTTAACAAAAACTGAAACTTACAATAACGAAGGTCAATTAACACAAAATAATTCTTAAAATTAATAACCAAATAAAAATAAAATTATGGAACTACCATTTGCAGAATCTTGGAAAATTAAAATGGTTGAGCCTATTAAAAAATCCACTCGCGAAGAACGCGAAAAATGGATGAAAGAAGCTCATTACAATTTGTTTAACCTTAAAGCAGACCAAGTTTATATTGACTGTCTTACCGATTCAGGTACAGGTGCTATGAGCGACCGTCAATGGGCAGCAATGATGATGGGTGACGAAAGCTATGCTGGTTCATCTTCATTCTTCCGTCTCAAAGAGGTGATTACCCGCCTTACCGGATTTGAATATGTAATCCCAACTCACCAAGGTCGTGCTGCTGAAAACGTTCTTTTCAGCCACCTTGTAAAAAGCGGTGACATCGTTCCTGGTAACTCACACTTCGATACTACAAAAGGTCATATCGAAAGCCGCAAAGCATTTGCTGTTGATTGTACAATTGACGAAGCTAAAGACACTCAACTTGAAGTTCCTTTTAAAGGAAATGTTGACGTGAAAAAACTTGAAAAAGTTTTGGCCGAAAATGCTGATAAAGTTCCTTTCGTAATTGTTACCGTTACTAACAATACCGCTGGAGGACAACCTGTATCTATGCAAAATCTCCGCGAAGTAAAAGCTGTTGCAGAAAAATATGGCAAACGCGTGATTTTTGACTCTGCTCGTTTTGTTGAAAACGCATATTTTATCAAAACTCGTGAAGCTGGTTACGCTGACAAAACTATCAAAGAGATTGTTAAAGAGATGTATCAATATGCAGACGGAATGACTATGTCTGCTAAGAAAGATGGTATCGTGAATATGGGTGGTTTTATTGCTACTCACCACGAAGATTGGTTCGAAGGCGCAAAACGTTTCTGTATTCCATTTGAAGGTTACCTTACTTATGGTGGCATGAATGGTCGCGACATGGATGCTCTTGCAGTAGGTCTTGACGAAAATACAGAACTTGACAATATCGAAACTCGCATTAAACAAGTTCAATATTTAGCTGCTAAGTTAGATGAATATGGCATTCCTTACCAACGTCCTGTAGGTGGTCACGCTATTTTTGTTGATGCTGACCGCGTGCTTACTAACGTTCCTAAAGAGGAATTCCCTGCACAAACTCTTGCTATCGAACTTTACCTCGAAGCAGGCGTTCGTGGTTGTGAAATCGGTTATATCTTGGCTGACCGTGACCCTGTAACTCGCGAAAATAGATTCGGTGGATTAGACCTTCTTCGTCTTTGCATCGCTCGCCGCGTTTATACAAACAACCACATGGACGTTATCGCTGCAGCATTGAAAAACGTTTTTGACCGCCGCAATGAAATTAAACATGGTGTAAGAATTACTTGGGAAACTGAACTTATGCGTCACTTCACTGTTCAATTAGAACGCATCTAATTTTTCACTTTTCATAATTCTATAAAAAGAGGGTGTACTTTTCATCCTCTTTTTTTATTTGGAGAGTCGAAATATTTTATAATTTTGCCATTTTGAAATCTCATTGAAAAAAATTATATTTTTTACACTTATAATCTTACATATCTTATCTGTAAAAGCACAATTTACAGATAGTTCTTGTACACTCCTTGACAAAGTAGAAATTAAAAAAGCAAATCCAGCAAACGCAATTATCAAAAAAGCAAACCAACAGCGAAAAGTAAACTCTCCTTACTACAACCAATCTTTTCAAACAACAGTATATCAATATGCTATTATTACTCCTAAAATCAATAACGATTTTCTGCTAAAATTATCAGAGATTAAAGAAAAGCAAATTACTGATTCCCTATCTCTTACAAAAAAAGATACTCAATTATTACGCACCAGCGATTTTTTCCAAAACCACCATATTTACCTGATGGAGAGCGTCAGCCAGCACCAATTTCTCCAACCCGAATTGGAAGACGTGACAATTATTGCGCAGCATACTGCTGGCATAAAAGATCCATTATTTGCGGTTTTTGCCACTCAAATTCAGAACTTTTCGCTTTACACTCACGATATGTTCGAGGTAATGGAAACACGATACGCAAACCCTTTTTCTGTTGCTGCCATGAACAAATATCAATTTCATCTTGACTCTCTTATCCATCAGAAAGAGGATACCCTATACTGCATCAGTTTTCGTCCTAAGGAGGGCGTACACTTCACCTCTTTAAAAGGGAAAATGGAAATTTCTAAACTAGATTTTGGTATTCGCAGTTTTATAATCTCCCCATTTGACACCATTTTAAATGGACCTTTTCGGATAGAACAAGAGTATTTTCGGACCGAAAACGGGACCTGGTTTCCTACCAAAATCTCTTACCAGATAGAGATTTCTAAACTTACCCTTAGTGAAGGTTTAGACAAAATTCATGTTCTATCGGAACAAACTTTTCACAACACCAAAGTGAACATTCCTATCAAACGTCGCAACATCTCCTTTGCAGAAGTTACCGTTGAAGAAGGAAGTCGTCCGCAACAATTATCTCTTTTAGAACAATATAGAAACAGAGAATTAACTAAACAAGAGATAAACACTTATAATCTTTGGGATACAATTGGTAAGAAAGCAAAATTGGACAAACGACTTTTCTTTGCCAAAACGTTTGCCACTGGAAAAATTGCTTTCGGTCCCATCGATTTAGATTTAAACAATGTATTGAATTTTAACAAAATAGAAAAGGCAAGATTGGGGTTAGATCTTTCTACCAACCGAAGAATGAGCAAACATATTTTCTTAGGAGGATTTTTCGGTTATGGGTTTGGCGATAAGAGTTGGAAATATGGAGCAAGGGTAGGAATTGAATTTATCCGCACAAGAGAGTTTAAGTTGAACCTTGCGTATAGTTCCACTTTGGGCGAGAGCGGCGGTACTAAATTCTACGACCGAGACTACACCATTTTTTCAGGCGAATACTACCGAAGCTGGCTCATTGAACATTACGACAGAAGAAACAACATTAGTACACAACTGCAGGGTAGGATAACTCGCTGGTTAACAGCTAGCATACAAGCAGAATATAATCGCTTTCATACCCTATATAACTACCAATACGGAAAACCTTACGAAAGCAATTCTACATTCTGCTTCGACCAATTTACTACAACAGCTGCACTACGCATTGGGTTCAAAGAATCGCTAATAGATGCTAAAGATTTCAACTTTTATCGTGTTTCCCCTTTCCCTATTATCACGCTTCAGTACACGCACGGATTTTCAGGTTTCCTAAAAAGTGGATTCGACTACAATAGATTAGATTTCAAACTATTACACAGACAAAAATATAAAATTTTAGGATTTTCAGATATTATCATTCACGCTGGTTATATTGACCGCGCATTACCCTACCCTTTGCTATATGCACCGCACGCTGGCTACGCAACTTTAGGGTTTGCCAGCAACGAACAATTTGCCACTATGCGTCCTAACGAATTTGTAAACAACACCTATTTCTCCATTTTCTTCCGTCACAATTTCGGACGAATGACGCAAAATAAAAACTTCTCACCACGAATTGTATTAGCTCAAAATATAGGTTGGGGAATGTTATTTGAAGCTGAAAAGCATAAAGGAGTATCAATTCAAGGCATAGAAAAAGGGTACTTTGAAACAGGCATAGTTGTAGAAGATTTGCTAGTTATCTACAAACTACTTGCTTTCGGCGTTGGCGTTTACTATCGTTATGGAGCCTATTCTCTTCCAAAACCAATTGACAACTTCGCCTTCAAACTACGTTTTAGAGTTTCTGTCGAACGATAACCTACCGTGCAATTATCACCTTTTGTACCCATCTTTGAGTTCTATTCCGAAGCATTACAAAGTAAGCTCCTTCTGAAAGATCAGATAGATTAACTTCCGTCTGCATCTCATCTATTTTACCTATTTTCAATATCTTGCCAAACAAATCATATATTTGATATTGAATTGACGATGTAGGTTCTTCAGAAATAGTAATCAAAATTTTGTCATTTGCAGGATTCGGAGTTACCATTCCATTCAACATCTCGCTCTCCTCAATATTAATGGTTCCACCATAATAATCCAAAGACCATCCACCCGCACGATTTTCCTCATCTGTCACGAAAACAAACGCTAAACGATTGGTATTAAACGTATAAGAAGTTACATCTAACGAACCTGTTAGTGCCAAAATTAGTGTATCGTATATGGCTTTATTATTATAAATATAGAGAAAATCTTTTCCTTCTTCCAAATCAAACTCAGTAAAATCGACATGGATTGCATTGCTTCCTCCAACCATTAAATAGGTTTTACAATATGTAAGATTTTGATAATCAGCATTTCCACTTCTATCACTAATTGTACCCGAAGAGGCACCTACAACCAAAGGATTTACGCAATATTCAGGAAAGACAGAAGAATATGATGCTGAAAAGCCTTGAGATTGTGGAGCAATATTATCCGTAACCAAACGAAGAGTTACCTCATCATCCAAAATTTCCAAATTTGCAAAACCACAACTATCCGTGAAGAAAACTTCACCTAAAGTAGTTGACGTAACTAACAATGTATCGCCAGCAGCCAATTCAAAATGCAGATTCAGATTGATTTGTATCAAATCCTCAATCTGCGGACGTATAATCCACTGATAATCCACATTTTGTGCACACTCAAAGAGATTTCCGCTTCCATCATCAAAAGAACCACTTTCTGTTACAAAAGTAGTACTTCCCGTTGTAACTGTTGTCGGAACGTAACTATATTGTATAGTATCGGGATAAGCCGCAATAATCTCTTGTGCCAAATCGAAATTGCTTCCCCCAGGACGAAGATTATCTGTATAAAAATAACCATCAGAAGAGCCATCCCAACCAAAATTAAAATGGAAGAAATAAGTTGAATCTGTCATTTGTTGATAACCATCGCAAACGAAAGCATGTCCAACAATATTAGGCACACTCCAACCTGCATAATATAGTGGCATTCGTTTCGATAACTTATCCACCATCAAGCTATCCCAATTCAAACTCACCGAATCACGAAAAATATATTCTGTATCGGGTGCATACTTAAAATAAGTTCTTAAAGCATACGCTGCCTTATGATTGTACATTCCTGTTCCATCAGGTCCATAAACCAAATCACAAGCTACACCGCAATCTCTCATCAAATGAGAAATAGGGGTGCTGATACCATACGGCACATCTGGCATTTTACCATAATCGTAAACTGACTCTGCAAAATTAGCAGATTGAGTGCCATAATTTTCATCTTCGTAACTATAAGAACCCATACCTGAAGAAGGGAAACGATAATAGTAAATAATTTGTGCGAGCGCAGTGGCTACACAACCCGTTACACACCTTCCATTTTCGCCTCCATCATCCATTGGACAATAATAATTATAACTTCTTCCTTGTCCCCATTTAGAGGTCAGAAAGGGCTTTACTTCTGCTTCAATCAGAGTTTGTGTTTCTTTATTTAGAAATTGTTTCCATGTTTCATTTTGAGGAAGAATTGAAATTTTTCTCACCTCAGCAATTTGACGGCAATAACTATCAAGCCACATCTCTACAGCTGGAGATTTCCCATCTTTAGGAATTTCACTCTCATAACTATAAGCGAGCAATGGCTGCACCCGTTTATCGGCAGCAATAACCGCATAGCTATTTTCACCATTAAAAATATAAAGCGAAGGGTTTGAATTTTCATCTAAATAGGATTCATCAAAAGAGAGCTCTGAACTCTTTAAAACCTGCTGCGCAATATAGTGAGCTTCTTCTATTGTTACAAAATTTTGAGCTTGAACAGATAGAAAAGAAATTATTAGCAGGAAGGGTAGAAAAAAAAGTTTCTTCATAATATTAACGGAATTTTTGATATAACTTCGGGACTCCATTTTCAGGAAAATGGAGATATGAATCATAATTTAGCCAATCACCAGTATTAAAATAGAGTCTCTCTCCGAGTTGCATCTCTATCGGGAAGTGACGATGGCCATAAATAAAAATCTGAACAGGATTCTCTTTGGGAAAATTTTGGATATATTCCAACATATACTCCTCCCCTTTTCGCGGAGTTATATGCCGTTTAGCATCGGCTTTACGGCTTTTTTGGGAGATGAAACGTGCCAATCCAAAAGCCCAAGAAGAGGGTAGCAATCCATAAAGAAATACATTCATTGGGCATGCGAACATCTTTTTTACAAACTTATACCCCAACTCTCCACGTCCTAATCCGTCACCATGCCCCAACAAGCAATAGCGACCATTAATCAAGAAAAGTTGTTGCGAGCGATAGATTTTCATACTGAAATTCTCTGTCAGATAAGATTTCACCCACATATCGTGATTTCCAGTAAAAAAGTAAAACGTCACTCCACGCTCCTCCAACTCTTTCAATTTTGCGAAAAAAGAGTAAAAACCTTTGGGAACTACATAACGGTATTCGAACCAAAAGTCGAAAATATCTCCTAGTAAAAACAAGTGCTGTACCTCCTCCTTGATAGATTCTAGCCAAGTTACAATTCTTTTTTCTCGTGCATCGCTTTCAGTTTTTGGCATGGAACCTAAATGAAAATCGGAAATAAAATAGCAATTTCCATTAACTACTTCAGGATTTGTAAAAGATGAGTTCATTCTCATTAATCGATTTTAGAGGTAGAAATTTTAGATTTGTCAGCGCAAAAATAAACAAAAAAAGGACACATTATCTAGATTTAAAATAGAAAGAGAAGAAAAGAGTCATTACTAATTATTATAAGCAGATAAGTAATAAAAAAATAGCCGACTTTTCAGCCGGCTAAAAGTTGGTGTTCCAGCTGGGATTCGAACCCAGGACCCCATCCTTAAAAGGGATGTGCTCTACCTGCTGAGCTACTGAAACATCCGTTGTTTTGGGTGTGCAAAAGTACATATTTTTTTTTACATACAGCACTTTTTTCTCTTTTTTTTCAAAAAAATATATATCTTACTGATTTTCAGCTAAATAAAATTCACTTGTAATTTTTATTGATATTTTTGATTTTCTAATAGAAATTTCCTATATTTGCAACGTAAATCACTAACCCTCAATTAAATAAATTACAAAAATGGCAATTTTACGAATCTTACATCTTTTGATATTCAAAATGTATTTTTTGCAAGTAATAATGCTATTTTTGGAAATCTTTTTTACCTATAGTACAAAACACACTAAAATTAACTCCTATGAAAAAGTTGAAATTACTTCCGAAAACCGACACAATTACCATTTGTCTTCCTGAGGACTGGGTAGGCAGGCCTATCACTTGCACTTTGGCAGTTCATAAACCCAAAATATTTGATGCGGAGGTACAAGAGGAGGCTATTCGCTACCGTGTGAACCACCGCATCAAAAAAGACAAGTTGAAGGGCAAAAATTAATGCAATTGCGTTCCTATCAAGTGCATAAACTCTTGGCGGGTATTGTAATTATTCATAAATGCCCCCGTAAATTCAGATGTTGTTGTTACTGAATTTTGTTTTTGTACGCCTCTCATTGACATACAAAGGTGCTGAGCCTCAATCACAACAGCGACACCTAATGGGTTTAGCACTTCTTGTATGCAATCTTTAATTTGCGCTGTTAGTCGCTCTTGCAACTGGAGACGTCGAGAGAAAGCGTCAACAACACGCGGAATTTTGCTTAAACCACAAATTACCTTATTGGGGATATATCCAACGTGTGCTTTCCCGAAGAATGGCAAAATATGGTGTTCACACAACGAGTACAACTCTATATCTTTCACTACAACAATCTGCTTTGAACTTTCGTGAAAAAGTGCGCTTCTCAAAATCTCCTCTGGGTGCATATTGTAACCTTGCAGTAAAAATTGCATCGCTTTAGCCGCTCTTTCGGGAGTTTTTATCAATCCCTCACGATTAATATCTTCACCAGAAGTAACGATTAGTTTGCGGTAACATTCCGCCATAATATCTATCTTTTCCTGATTGTAAAATTCTTTACGTTCGTATCCTTCTTCTATCATCAGTCGCTATGTTTATTTTAAAAAAATGGATTAAATTTACGTTCTTTTTCTACCGAAGTAACCACATCATGTCCAGGAATTAAAACAACATCATCTTCAAGAGTAAAAATTTTTGTTTTAATACTATCAATCAATAGGCCAAAATCTCCTGTCGGCAGATCAGTTCTACCAATACTTCCATTAAAGATTAGGTCACCAACTACAGCAAATTTATGATCTTTATCATAGAAAGCCACACTTCCGTCTGCGTGCCCAGGCACATACAATACACTCCATGATTGATGACCAAATTCTACTTTTTTATCCTCTGTTAGAAAGATATCTGGTTCTGGAAATTCTTTCTGCGAAAAACCAAACATATCACTTTGATTTACAACTATTTGATAAGATTCCATCGCTGAAGGATGCATTGCCAAAGGTGCTGAAAATACGTTTTTACAGAAATTATTTCCCAATACGTGATCAATATGTGGATGTGTATTGAGAATCATTTTCACTTTTAAATTATGATTTTCTACATACTCTTTTAAAATAGCATCTTCCTTTGGAGAATAATTTCCAGGATCAATTATAACTGCTTCTTTTGTTTCATCGTAAAAGAGCATTGTATTTACCATAAAGGGATTAAAATGAAAAAGTTGCAAGTTTAAATCACCAAATTCCATCTTCATATTTTTAATATATTCTTTTAACGATATTTTTCTTTTCATACTTTTTTATCTCTCACCAACCAAAACTCTTACTATTTTGTTCTTGTGATATTCTACGCGGCGTACCAATTTTCCGGTTGCGTCCCACCAAGACCAAATTCCGATTTTTTCTCTATCAGAAAAAGCGCCTTGGTAATTTTTCTTTCCATTGGGATAATATTCTACAAAAGCACCATCTTGTATATCATCTTTAAAGTTTTGAACGCGAGCAAGTTTATTTCTTTCATTATAGAACGACCATTTTCCATTTTTCATTCCTTGATGATAAGGACCTGTCTCTAACAATTTTCCATTTTGTGCATAATTTTTCCACACACCTTCCTTTTGATCATCTTTATGAGCACCTTCAGCCTTAATTTTTCCATTTTCCCACCAATAACGATATTTTCCATTCTTTTGATGATGTGCGTATTGAATTTCATATTTCTTTCCACCATTTTCATAATATCCTTTCCAATCTCCATGCATTTCTCCTGCTTTAAAATATCCTTCATCTTGAATATTTCCGTTGGTGTACCATTGAATCCATAAGCCATCTTCTTTATCCTCCACAAAACTACCTTTACGTTGTAGTGCACCATTTTCAAACCATGCCTTCCACTCTCCTTCACGTTTTCCACTCTCATAACTTCCCTGTTTCCACTTTTTCCCATTTTCAAAATTATAAGTCCAAACGCCCTCCTGAAGTCCATTTACAAAATTTCCTTTGCTTCCCACTACATTATTATCATAGTAGAATTTCCATTCTCCATCTTGCAAATCATCAATAGAATTTCCTTCCATCTCAAGGTCACCATTTTCTTTCCACCAATAAGCATAACCATTAATTTTCCCAGCTTTATAAGTTCCTTCAAATCTTTTATTTCCATTATCATAATATTCTATTACAGAACCTTCTGCCAAATCACTACGATAAAGTACCTTCTTAAAAAGTTTTCCGTTCAAATGATAAAAATTCCATTCTCCATCACGCATTCCATCTTTCATTGTACCTTCAATTTCCACCTGTCCTGAAGAATACCAACTTTTAAATGGACCATTATCTGCATAATACTCCTGATTTAATTGTCCGGCTTCGTTCCAAGTTCGCCATAAACCAACTTTTTTTCCCATCACATAACTACCTTGCGTCCATAACTGCCCATTAGTATGATAGAATTTCCACTCTCCATCTTCTTCACCGTTACGCATTATTCCTTTTGACATCAGTGCTTTATTACTCCAATAATTTTTTACTGTATCTTGTGCGAATGAGCTGAATATCAAACTAATAAATATTGTTACAAAAATAATTTTTTTCATATAGACTCGGTTTTTATTTTAAATGCAAAGATAGTCAATAAAAGTATGTAATACAACATTTTTTTCTATTTTTGCCAAAATTTTGATAGCCATGGATAAAAATACACTTCGCAAAGAGATTCGTAGTAGAAAAAAGTCCTATACACAAGAGCAACTTTTTAAAAAATCTGAACCTATTTTGAGAAAATTAGAGAGTCACCCTCTATTTCAAAAGGCAAAACGGATTATGCTTTATGCCTCTTTACCTGACGAAGTTCAGACTTTAGATTTTATTAATAAGTGGCAGAAAATGAAGACAATAATTCTTCCTACAGTCGTTGGCGATGATATTATTCCTGTGCAAAGTTCTGAAAATTCTACAATGCAAGAGGGTGATTTTCACATCTTGGAACCACAGAATGCTCCTTATATAGGAACTTTCGACCTTATTGTTGTTCCAGGCATGGCCTTCGACAAGCAAGGATCACGATTAGGACGCGGGAAAGGGTTTTACGATAGGTTTTTAGTCAAGCATCCAAATACTCCAACTATCGGATTATGCTTTGATTTCCAACTAGTTGATTTCATTCCCAGGGAATCTCACGACATCACTATCGGGGAGATAATTTATTAATTATGCTGACAAAAGATTAAACGGCGACATCAGCTTTGATATGTGCATCGGGATTGTAATTTTGTAGTGAAAAATCCTCATATTTAAAATCGAAAATCGACTTAACCTCAGGATTTAGCAACATCACAGGCAATGTTTTGGGCGTACGAGTAAGTTGCAATTTTGCTTGATCGATATGATTTGAATAGAGGTGTGCGTCGCCGAAAGTGTGCACAAAATGTTTAGGTTTTAGATTGCAGACCTGCGCTACCATCAGCAGCAATAATGAATAAGAAGCAATATTGAACGGAACACCAAGAAAGACATCTGCGCTACGCTGATACAACTGACAAGAGATTTCACCATTATTGACATAAAATTGGAATAGCACATGGCATGGAGGCAATTTCATTTTATCTACGTCAGCCACATTCCACGCACTCACGATTAAGCGGCGTGAATCTGGATTTTTCTGAATCTGCTCAACGACTTGTTGAATTTGATCAATTACAATACCATCAGAAGTTTTCCATGCACGCCATTGTTTTCCGTAAACAGGACCCAAATCTCCATTTTCATCAGCCCACTCGTCCCAAATAGAAACTCCATTATCCTTTAGGTACTTAATATTACTATCACCCTTCAAAAACCATAATAGTTCATAAATAATTGAACGGAGGTGCAATTTTTTTGTTGTCAACACAGGAAATCCCTCAGATAAATCAAAACGCATCTGATGACCAAAAATGCTATAAGTACCTGTTCCAGTACGATCACCTTTATATGTACCTTCATCAAGAATGCGCTGTAATAAATCCAAATATTGTTTCATAATCTCTACTTAATATATTGTAAGAAAGGGTGATAATCATTTTTAATACCCGTAGGCAGAGAAGTTCTGATTTGATGACAAAGTTCAACATACGGATATGCATCTTTCAAGCGAAAACCTTCTCCTGACAAAATTTTCTGATAAGAAAGGGTATGTAAATTAGTAAATCCATCGCTAAATTCAAATTCACTATTATCAATTACGATAGATCTGTAAGTTGTTTTTCCTTGATCTCGAATATTTTGAGGGACAAAATCCACATCAACGCTAAGAAACCAACGCACGCGGGCACGTTCCAACGTAAGAAAACCTCCAGCTACCGATGGCGTTAGACAATGTACCTCGCATTGTTGAACAGCGCCGAAGACATAGGTTAACATATCGAAAAAGTGTGACCCAATATTGGTAGTGATTCCTCCTGACTTAGCAACATCACCTTTCCACGAATAGTGATACCACTTTCCTCTTCCCGTAATATAGGTTAAATCTAAGTCATAAACTTTATTTTGAGGACCTTCGTCCACCATTTTTTTTAGTGCAATAACGGACGGATGCAATCGCAGTTGCAAAATATGAAACATCTCTTTTCCAGTATCGGACTCTACATCATGAAGTCCGTCTAAATTCCAAGGAGTTAACACTACCGGTTTTTCACAAATTGCATTTGCACCATTACGAAGTGCCATGCGAATATGCGCATCGTGCAAATAATTAGGTGAACAAATTGAAACATAATCAACCTTTGATCCATCGTTTCGTTTGGAGCAACGATAAAGATGTCTATCGAAACGTTCTGCTTCTAAAAAAAGTGATGCTTCAGGGAAATAGCTATCTATAATGCCGACACTATCGGACTTATCCAAGATAGCAACCAACTGATTATCTGTTTCTTTCACTGCTCGAATATGACGAGGTGCAACATATCCAGCTGCACCAATCAGAGCAAAGTTCAGCGCTGACATACTAAGCCTTTTTTGTTGTCATTTTCAGAATATTCACTTCTGCTTCAGTAAGGAAGCGCCATTTTCCACGCGGTAAATCTTTTTTTGTCAATCCAGCAAACACTACACGGTCCAGCTTTACAACTTCATAGCCAAGAGATTCAAAAATTCGTCTTACAATTCTATTTCTACCTGAGTGGATTGTAATTCCGATTTCGCGTTTTGTATCACCTACATACGCAAGTTCATCTACGGTAATAATTCCATCTTCCAGTTCTAAACCTTCAGAAATAGCCTGAAAATCAGCAGCAGTAATCTTCTTATTTAACTCTACAAAATAGGTTTTCTTCACGCCATGTTTAGGATGAGTGAGGCGTTTAGTCATCTCACCATCATTAGTAAAAAGCAGCAATCCCGTTGTATTTTTATCTAATCTTCCTACAGGATAGATACGTTCTTTACAAGCGTTACGTACTAAATCCAAAACATTCTTTCTTCCACGATCATCTTCCATCGTAGTAATATAATCTTTGGGTTTATTAAGCAAAACGTAAACAGGTTTTTCACGTTGAAGAATTTTATCGCCGAAACGTACTTCATCGGTAGGCATCACCTTTGTTCCCAACTCTGTAACAATTTCCCCATTAACCATAATGGCACCTGTCTCAATTAAAGTATCGGCTTCGCGACGAGAACACAAACCTGCATTAGAAATATACTTATTTAAACGGATAGGACCATATTGTTCTTCATACTCCAACGACAAAACTTTCTGTTTTTGAGGAGCTTGTCTTCCTTCGCGTTGACGTCTTTCCACAATTTCTGTTAGAATTTCAGATTCAGCGGTAACGTCACGACGGCGCCGTTTAGGGAGTTCCTCGTTACGTTTAGGTTTAGAGAAACTTCGTTTTTTCTCAGTGCTTTCCAACTCTGGTGCGCGACGGGAAAAAGAACGTTTTCCCTCCTCTTTTGTGCGACTACTACGAGGTGCTCGTTCCTCTTTACGAGGGCCTCTTGCAAACTTACGTTCCTTACTTGCACCTTTTTTCTCTGTTAATTCTTCAGTACGCGACTTATTAAAACTGCGTTTCCCTTTTTTCTCTTCCATTCTAATATATTCTCTATTAAATTGTTACGATTTCTTATAATGACAAATCTCGAACTTGCAAAAGTAATTAAAATTATTGAGATTTACGCTCCTAAGATAAAGTTTTCAAGATTTTTTCAAGAATAAAAAATGGTAGAAAAATCAGAATAAAATAAGGTATTGACAAAACACGAAGAAGCAAATATTCCTTGCTGATTAATCTATTTTGCGGAGACAATATTTTTCTATCCCAATAAAGTTACTTCTCCCTTTTCAAGGCGATATTGTTTACCGCTTTCAGGACAGACAGCGCACCCTTCGGCATCGAAATTGAGAGTATGTCCGTACTCGCTTACCCAACCAATCTGGCGAGCTGGATTTCCTACAACTAAAGCGTAAGGAGGCACATTACGAGTCACTACAGCTCCAGCTCCGATTAACGCATACGCACCAATAGTATTTCCACAAACCACTGTTGCATTGGCACCTATCGAAGCTCCTTTACAAATTCGGGTAGGTAAAAATTGGTTGCGACGACAAATTGCGCTGCGCGGAATCAGCACATTTGTAAAAACTACTGAAGGGCCTAAGAAAACATCATCTTCACAAATCACTCCTGTATAAATTGAAACATTATTCTGCACCTTTACATTGTTTCCTAAAATCACATTAGGAGAGATTACAACATTCTGTCCGATATTACAATTTTCACCAATTATAGAATCTTTCATAACATGGGAAAAGTGCCAAATTTTGGTTCCTTTACCAATTTGACAAGGAAAATCGATATATGAAGATTCATGAACAAAATAATCCATTTAATGTTAATTTACCATCGATAACGAATTTCATTTCTCTTTATTGTAAAAGTACAAATAAAATATTTTTACTCTATATAATAAAAGGAACTTTTGTGCGTTGTGAAATCGGTTAATTTAAATCTTTATTAGATTATGACAAACGAAAACTACTATTGTATTATCATGGCTGGCGGAATAGGAGTCAGATTTTGGCCAGTAAGCAAAACTGAAACACCAAAGCAATTTATTGATATACTGGGAGATGGAGAAACTCTTATTCAGAAAACTTTCAAACGTTTCCTAAAAATATGTCCCAAAGAAAATATCTATATCGTTACCAATAGTCAATACTCACAAATTGTCAAAGAACAACTTCCTGACATTGAAGATGACCAGATAGTTTTGGAACCGGCACGTCGTAATACAGCACCATGCATTGCATACGCAAACTACAAAATCAAGGCAAAAAATCCTGATGCTGTAATTGTAGTGGCTCCTTCTGACCACATTATTTTGAACGAAGAGAAATTTACTGAAGTAATTACGCGGGGATTGGGCACTGTAGCTACCCATCCGTGGTTGCTTACCATCGGCATTCGTCCCTCCTATCCGAACACCGGATATGGCTACATTCAATATGATGAAGAGAAAGTTTATGCCAACAACGATTCTATTTATGAAGTAGTAAATTTCACAGAAAAACCTGCGTTAGAAATGGCGCAACAATTTATTGCAAGTGGTGATTTTCTTTGGAATGCAGGTATCTTTATGTGGTCATTAGAAACCATCATGACCGCTTTTGAACAATATCTTCCTGAAATCAACGATCTTTTTAAACAGAGCGAACCTATTTTGAACACCGAAAATGAGGTGGAATATATCCAAACTATCTACCAGGTATGCCGTAACATCTCCATTGACTATGGAATTATGGAAAAAGCCGAAAATGTACACGTTTATGCAGCTGATTTCGGATGGTCTGATTTAGGAACTTGGGGAGCACTCTACGATTTTCGCAAAAAAGATGAAAATGGAAACTCCATCGTGGGAAATCGTGTAAAAACATATAACACCCAAAACTGCATTATCAATGCGAAGCCATACAAAGTTGTTGTTGCTCAAGGATTAGAGGATTTTATTGTGGTAGATACTGACGATGTACTACTCATCTGTAAAAGAGATGAAGAGCAACAAATTCGTCAATATGTAAACGATGTAAAGATTGATTTTGGTGACAAATATGTATAGGATTATACTCTTTTAAACAAAAGCATCAATCAGCTATTTTTACCTCAAAATAAGTGTAAAAAAAAGTTTTTATAAAATTGGACTTTTTCGCTTTTTTTTGCGAATTTTGCAGGTTCAAACTTAAGTATCTTTTTATATGGATTCAATACAAGTTAATTCAGAAATTGGAAGGTTAGAGGGGGTGATTTTACATACTCCAGGTCCAGAAATTGAGCAGATGATTCCTGGAAATATCCACGAAGCTTTATATAGTGACCTTTTAAATCTTAATATTGCATCAAGAGAATACGCAAACTTTAAAGGTGTTTTTTCAAAATGGACAAAAACCTACCAGGTAGTTGACCTACTTTCTCAAGTTTTAGACAATACTGATGTTAGAAAATCGCTATTAAGCACTATTTTAAAAGTGGAAAATCGTGAATTTCTGACAGAAGAGATGTTATCACTTACAAGTGCAGATTTAGCACGATTCTTAATTGAAGGTTATCCTTTCAAAGACGGCGTTCATCCGAAAGAATTCGCTGCAAACGAGTTCCTGCTCAATCCGCTTTACAACCTCTTTTTTACACGCGATGCATCTTCATCGATGTACAATCAAGTAGTGATTCACTCTATGCGTACTACCGTTCGTGACCGCGAAAGCTATATTATGGAAGCAATTTTCAATAATTGTTTCCACGCCGAAACATTAACACCTAAAACTTATGCGGGAGCAACGACAGAAGGTGGGGACTTGCTTATTGCAAAAGATGACGTTTTGTTTATAGGTTGTGGTGGTCGTACCAATTCAAAGGGTATTCAATATATGGTTGATAATTTTGTTCAGAAGAAAAAGAAACAACATATTGTTGTTCAAGAACTTCCACTAGAACCAGATTCATTCATCCATTTGGATATGGTTTTCACAATGTTGGCACAAGATCGCTGTATGGTTTTTTCACCATTAATTTTGGCGAACAATACTCCATACCATGCTACCCATATTGAAATTGACAACGGAAAGGTGTATTACCACGAGCACAAGAACTTCCTAGAAGCGACCAAGCGTGTTGGATTCGATTTCAATCCTATACTTTGTGGTGGCAATGACGTACGCTATCAACATCGCGAACAATGGCACTCTGGAGCTAACTTTTTCGCATTAGGAGAAGGAAAAGTTATCGGATACTCACGCAACACACATACTATTGACGCACTTGCAAACGCAGGATTTTCAGTACTTAAAGCAGAAGATGTTTGCTACGACCGCGTAAATATGAACGATTATGAACGTTTTGTCGTTACTTTTGATGCAGCAGAGCTTCCCCGTGGTGGAGGTGGCGCACGCTGTATGACAATGCCAGTAAGACGCGCTCCTGTAAATTGGTAATTTCACATAATCTTAAACAAAAGGCTGTAAACATATTTAAGTATGCTTACAGCCTTTTTTGCAATTATAGTCTTTAATTTCGCAAATTTCATTAGTAATAATGAGAATTCTCTACTTCACTAAGTAATTCGTGTTCTAAAATTCGTACTTTTAGCTTATGTAATTTCACTTTTAAAACTAGTTTTTTACATATACACTTAATATTTGTTGGATTTTACACACTTTGTAGAAGGTCATTATAGAAGCATCTGATATATAATTATCAGACACTGATAAAATTTAATCTTGAGCATAAAAAAAGGGCGACTTAAAGCCGCCCTATAGTTTTGGGAAGAGGAACTATTATTCTTCGCTCTTTTCCAAGTCGTTTCTTAAGTTTTGAAGAACATCAAGATCGCCTAAAGTAGTTTTTTCATTACTTTCGTTTATTTTAGCGATATCTTTTTGTTTGCCCTTGTTTTCAGCTTGAGCACGTTTTTCTTCTTCTTCTTTAGTGTCTTGCCATGTTTTGGTATGAGACAATGTGATTTTCTTACCTTCTTTAGAGAATTCAATTACTTTGAAAGGCAATACCTCATCAATCTTAACGGCAGATTTATCTTCTTTTGCCATTGCACGGTTGAAAGCGAAACCTTCAATACCGTATGGAAGAGCGATTACATAACCTTTATCGTTTTGTGATAATACTGTACCTTCGTGAGTTGAACCAACGGTAAACAATGTTTCAAAAACGTCCCATGGATTTTCTTCAAGTTGTTTGTGACCTAAGCTCAAACGGCGGTTTTCAACATCAACGTCAAGAACGATAACTTCGATAGGATCGTTGATTTTTGTGAATTCAGCTGGGTGTTTGATTTTCTTAGACCAAGAAAGGTCAGAGATGTGAATTAAGCCGTCAACGCCTTCTTCAAGTTCCACAAAGATACCGAAGTTAGTGAAGTTTCTAACGGTAGCTGTGTGTTTTGAATTAACTGGATATCTGTTTGCGATATTTTCCCATGGATCTGGAATAAGTTGTTTGATACCCAAAGACATTTTTCTCTCTTCGCGGTCAAGTGTAAGAACAACAGCTTCCACTTCTTCTCCAACTTTAAGGAAATCGTGAGCAGTACGTAAGTGTTGTGACCAAGACATTTCAGACACGTGGATAAGACCTTCAACACCTGGAAGGATTTCAACGAATGCACCGTAATCAGCGATAACGACAACTTTACCTTTTACTCTGTCACCTACGTTAAGTTCTGGGCTAAGAGCATCCCATGGATGTGGAGTAAGTTGTTTCAAGCCGAGAGCAATACGTTTTTTGTTATCGTCGAAGTCAAGGATAACCACGTTGATTTTTTGATCCAATTGAACGATTTCTTCTGGGTGAATAATTCTACCCCAAGAAAGGTCGGTAATGTGGATAAGACCATCAACGCCACCCAAGTCGATGAATACACCATAAGTGGTGATGTTTTTAACTGTACCTTCAAGGATTTGACCTTTTTCAAGACGAGCAATAATTTCAGCTTTTTGAGCTTCAAGTTCGTCTTCGATAAGAGCTTTGTGAGAAACCACAACGTTTTTGTATTCGTGGTTGATTTTAACAACCTTAAATTCCATAGTTTTGTTAACGTAAACGTCATAGTCACGGATTGCTTTCACGTCGATTTGAGAACCTGGCAAGAATGCTTCGATTCCGAATACATCAACGATTAAACCACCTTTGGTTCTGCATTTAACAAAACCAGTGATAATTTCTTGAGAATCGTATGCTTGATTGATACGTTGCCAAGATTGAAGCAAGCGAGCTTTTTTGTGAGACAATTGTAATTGTCCTGTTGCATCTTCTTGGTTTTCAACATAAACTTCGATTTCGTCACCAATCTTAAGATTTGGGTTATAACGAAGTTCAGATGCTGAAATAACACCATCAGATTTAAAACCGATATTAACTACGATTTCGCGGCTATTGAAAGAAACTACAGTACCGATAATAACGGCTTGTTCATCAATAGATTTGAAAGATTTTGTGTAAAGTTCTTCATATCTATCTGAATCAGATTTTGAATATTTAGAACCTTTAGTATCCATTGATGACCAATCGAAGTTTTGCATCATTTCAGCGTATGGATTTTCAAACTCTCTCATTTTTTTAGGAGCAGAAACCTCAGCTTTGATAGGTTCTTCAATTGTTGGGAGTTCTTCTGCAACTGGTGCATTTTCAACAGCTGCTTGTTCTTGTTGTGCTTCCATTTCAGGAGCATTTTCTAAAATTTCTGACATTTTTTGTCGGCGATTTGCAATGCAAATCTATTTTTTAAAGGTTAAACTTGAGGTTAACTTACTGATTTTCAACTTGAAGAGCCTCTTTCAAATTGAACGTGCAAAAGTACAATTTTTTTCCTTTTCTCCAGTCATTATTTTAAAGTTTTTGAAAAAGAAAAAAAATCCCGTTGTGGAACATTCCCAATACTCTTTACGACATAGAATAAAAGATGTAAGTTTCTGGTTAATATTGAAGCAAGGTTTTCTAGTTGAAATTTCATCTTATCCCCTTTGACGTCGAGGGGATTTATTTTATGAATATTTATAATTAAGGCCGATCTCTTTTTAGAAATCAGCCTTTACAAATTTTCTACACAAATATCATAGTGTTATTTTGAAATATTCATGTGATTGATATTAGGGACAATCAACATTGGCATTGGTGTAGAACTGAGCAAACGACGAGTAGAGTTGCCCAACCATAAATCTGAGAATTCATCCTCCTCCTCACGCATAACCACCAAAAGATTTGCATCAATATTCTTTGCGTATTCGATTACAGCATTTTCCATGCCATCTTGTGTATGAATAGCATCTACATCATTACGAATATTAGCATTATCGCACATCTTTTTAGCAAAATTGATTTGGATATCAACGACATGCTTTACTTCATTAGTTGCCGCTGTATAAACGCCCAAAATCATCACTTTAGCATTGAAAGCTTTTGCAAAATTGATTGCATGACGCATTTTCTGAAGTGTTTCAAAACTTGTATCAATGGGAACCAACACCTGAGTTAAGTCGCGACCAATATTGATTCCTTCACGCAAAGTCAAAACAGGAATTCGAGATAATGCTACTGAGCGTATCACATTACTTCCTACATATTTCTCTTCATAACCAGACATTCCGTGAGTTCCTACTGCTAAAACAGCATTTTCCAAATTATTAGCATATTTTGATAATTCAATAGGTGGTTTTCCCTCTAACACAACACTTTGCACATCACAACCTTCTGCTTCCTTACGCACTTCTTCCAACAAGGCAGCAAGTTTTTGTTTGCTAAGTTCTGAATATTCATCTTTGCCTTCAACATCTGCGTGACGCATAACTGATGGAGTTCTTACCCAAACCAAATGGATAGCGGCTTCAAAGCGAACAGCAGCGGCAATTGCATGTTTCAAAACATTTAAGGAGTTATTTGAAAAATCAACTCCGACAACAATATTTTTCATAGCTTTATATTTAAATTATATTATCAAAATTATGCAGCAAAAGTAGTAATAATTTTTCTTACTTACAATAGTTATCTATAGTTTTTTTGATAGCATTACACAAATCGGATAAAGAAATACTCTCTCCTTTACATATAATATGCGCTTGGAGGTAAAATTGTTCACGAACAGCCAACATTTTTTTTATATAATCCAATAATTCGTCAGGGTTTTGCTGAGCGATGAGAGGGCGCACTGTCTTACTTTTCGTTAATCTATCGTGTAGGGATTCTGGAGATAACTTTAGATAGATGCAGCAACAATTTTTCAGAAGTAAAGAGAGGTTATTTTCGAAACACGGCAATCCACCGCCACAGGCAATTACTCTATTTTTTTCATCAAACTGCTCTTTCAACACCTCATGTTCACATTTTCGGAAAGCATCTTCGCCATATTTTCGGAAGAACTCATGAACAGATATCCGATACTTCTTCTCAAAATAGGAATCCGTATCCACAAAACTCCAACCCAAAGCATTCGCCAAACGTTTGCCCACTTTACTTTTTCCAGCGCCAGGAAAACCAATAAGTGCAACTCGTGTTACCATTTACATACTTTCAAGCATCGACTTTATTAAGTTATCTGCACACAATGCAATATCTTTAATCGTAGCTGGGAGCATATAACAAGGGGTTGTAAAAATCAAATGCTCCTTATCAGCAACCACCTCACCTTGTGCAGTTTCTTTATGTTTTGCTCCAAAGCTCAATACATCTTCAATTGTTTTAATATCAGTACCCACTGTTATAGTAACATCACCTAAAACTTTGGCAACCATTACTGGAGAGATACACAACGCACCAATTGGTTTATGTGCTTGAAACATATCAACAACCACTTTGCGTACATCTTCACGTACGGTGGCATTTGCACCATCCAAAGCGTATGTAAAAAGACTTTTAGCTGCGCCAAATCCACCAGGGAAAACTACAGCATCGAAATCTTCTGCTTTAAAATCTCTAATATCCAAAACATTACCCCTTCCGATACGAGCAGCTTCCACTCTCATATTGCGAGTTTCTGACATTGGCTGTTGAGTAAGGTGATTTATTACGTGATATTGATTCTCATCTGGAGCAAAAAGTGTATAGTTGCATCCCGCACTATCAATAGCGAGCATTGTCATTACAGATTCATGAATTTCCGAACCATCCATAGAACCACATCCACATAAAATAACAGCAAATTTTTTCATATTTCTATAATTTAGTTATTGTTTTTTGGGAAAAGTAGAGGGAAAAATCGGTAGAAATCTCTTTTTTAAAACCGTACCCTCCAAATAGAGAAGTGCCTCAGGTAAAATAAAACTACAAGGAACTCCATTAAGCAAGGTTGTCTCTTTCGCCTTCATATCAAACGGCTCGTACATCATATTATATGCCTTTTTGCTTGAAGAAAAAATTATATTTTCCTTATAGTCACTTATTTCTGGCATATTAATTGTTGCGGCACGTACTAAGGTTGTTTCACCATTTTTCAAACTAACACGATACAGCAACAATGGTTCAAGAGAATTCTCCTTTAACTTGACAACTTCATAATAATAATCGTAGCCGGCACGCTTTGCTTCGCGCTTAGCTTTAGATCGTAACCTATTTAACGATAAACCTTTTGTTTCCAATTTTAACACACCAGGGGCCAATGCTGGCTCAAAATATTTGCCATTATAAATTAAACGTTGGTGACCACTGCTCTCTTTAGAACTTATGGTACGCAAACGATTTGACAGCAAACGATTAAATTTTCCCTTTTTAATGATATCAATCTCTGCAATAGGAGAAGTTCCATCAGCATCTAGGAAAAAATCTCCTACAAGTAATTGATTATCAAAAGATTTCAAATAATCATCTGTTGACAGTGAAAAATATTTAGAAAAATAGCGATGATTAAAATCTGTACTTTCCAAAGGATTTTTCCAACTTAATAGAGCATCTCCCTTCATTATCGTTTGACGACGTGCAAATATTAATTCATTTTCTTTCAAAAAGTTATGACAAAAGATTTCTCCTACAACTTCTTGTCCAAAAAGAATGGGACCATTATATGCTGTTTCTAAAATAGGTGCTGAGCGCAACTGCGTAAGGTTAGTTGCCATGGTGTGTAAAAAAGTCTCTATCTCATTTAGCTCCGCCAACTGACTAGTAGAGCGAAAGTAGAAATTTTGCACATCCGAGAGCATTTCTCCATCATCAGTAAGAGTTGCTGCATACGCTCGCACGCACAATAATTGCTGTGGTTGTTTATATTGCACACCATCGCTACTAAGTGAAAGCAGTTCTGCTTCAATAGCATACGATTCAACAAAAGAGCTAGTTAATGCCGGATAGGAAACAAAAACTTTCGACAACTCTCGGGTACAATTTTCTATCACTGATGGGTCAAGAGAACCATACACATTTTCAATGCTCATCATACTAGACGTAATCTCACTCATCTCCTTATCGTTATGAGGTTTTATGAATACACCATCATCCAAATAATACTGATTCTTTTTCAACCAAAGAAGATTTGCTAGTTTATACCTATTTTCGGTTAACAACCATAATGCCGAACGAATGGCGCTATAGTTATTATCAAGAGGAAGAGGTAAGTGTTCTGTAACATCATCAATTGTATCTAATATTGCACAACTATAGGTATTCCAATCTCGATTTCCAATTATAACTTCTGAATAGGCTCCACGTTGCGGTTTTTCACTAGTATGAATCAGTGCCCCCAATGATGCTTTAGCAGATTTAACTTTTGCATCTGTAATAATATAAGATATTCTTTGTGGAGCAGACAAACCAGAAGTTGAAAGATTCAATCGGTTGCGCTGCAACTCCTCTCGCATTGCCTTGAAGGCCACTGCATCAAAATCTTTCAAATTATCTACATCTTGATAAGGTCTCGTTTGCAGCATCTTTTGTGGTGTATATGCAATGGGATGTAAAGCTACTCGAGAAAGCAGTATAGCAGGTGCTGCTGCCGAAACAGAGATTTCACCAGATTGACCATCACAACGAAAGTCATAAAATTTTGAGGTATTTCCAACGGCTACCATATTTTCCAAGACCTCAACCAGATCTCCACTCCACTCAGCACCACGTACTAACTCATCAGGAGTACCATCTGCATACACCTTATACGTTAACATTGGAGAAATTGTAAAAAACCTTGAATGAGACTCTTCTACAGAATTTTTTACAGATTCCAATCTGTATCCGAAAGGTTTCTGTTGTTTTTTCAACTCTTGAAGAAATAGGTTATGCAACTCTGTTTCTGTGCATGGTGAAGTAGAAAAAAAGCGAATATTTGAAGGACGAGCTACGGGCGTATAACCAGCGTGGGCGCGTGCGTGGGCTGTCGTCGTCTCAGCATTACTTACTAGCCGAGACAGCAACGAATTTTCTCTTTTCCCATCCAAGATCAGTTCAACCTTTTCTGACATAGTTCCCTCATCATCATATATATAACTACCACTTAATGGAGAATTTTCAAAATATTTGATAGTTGGGTCTGCAATGAGATTGATATCTTTCGATAAATAATTTAAATTATCAAAATCTAAACCCTCATTAGCAATTATATTAGGGATGAGATTGACCAATAACCACGCAGCAGAAACTTCATCGCTGAGCAGGGCTGGTGCAGGTATTGTTTCTACAACGGGTGCATTTTGTAAAAGTTGAAATAGCTCTAACAACTGAATGGTTTCCTCTAGAATTCTGTCATCAGAGGGTAACTCTTCGGGAAGAAAACTAAACCAACTTTTTTCGAGAGGAACTTCCATTCCATCATCAGCATACCCTAACAAACTAACATTCAAATAGGAATATAGATTATTTTGAACTACGGAAGCACCTTCACTACTAACGAAATATTTTCTCACATAACGAAAATCAAGCGAAGCAGAGCCTTTAATCACTGATTCGTAAGGTTTGAAATTAAGAGAATAATTTCTCAACTTTCGTTTCCATTTTTCACCATCAACTGTAAAGGTTAACGGCTCTTCATAATGATTTTGTGCCGCATAATTTGCAATTTTATATTTCTGAT
The DNA here is from genome assembly GCA_023413895.1 of Bacteroidota bacterium. Taxonomy (GTDB): domain Bacteria; phylum Bacteroidota; class Bacteroidia; order Bacteroidales; family WCHB1-69; genus JAEZOU01. Next base: position 44,333 of record JAEZOU010000020.1, read on the forward strand.
TTTCAGATATATAAAAAGACTGTAAAGTTGATTTCTTATACTTCTGTAGTGAATTTTGGTATGCGATTTGTGTTTCATTTTTTATAATTTGAGTGATAGCATCCTCACCATCTTCAATTGGGAGATATATTTCTCGCTCTTCGGAATGTGAATTTCCTATATTATTAATGAATAGACAAATCGTTAATCGACGCACAAAACTCTGATTCTCAGAAACAACCGTTCCAAAAGTTGCAGATGCCTGATAATGATGAATCTCATCAACTCGATAAGTAATAAGGGAAAGATTGTTATCTTTCTGCTTTAAAGTCCTAAAATTTTCTGCTATCTCTTTCTGGATTATTTGTAAAAAGGAATCAGATTTTGCATTATTTTGTGACCAAAGAGTAAGAGGATTGACAAAAAGAAGTAAAAGGAACAAAAGAGTTGTTTCTATCTGACTTAGAGAAGTTCTTCTAATTGCATTCATTCCTTTCAACATAAGACATTTATTTTGTTATAAATCATACAATTAGATCAACTTTCATCTACATCAATTTCATCACGTAGGTTTTCAAAAACGAAATTTTGGCGGTCAACATCATTATCCCCCATATAAAACGAAAGTAAGTCGTTGATATCCGTTTGTCTATCCAAAATAACCTTATCGAGACGAATTGATTTTCCGATGAAATTAACAAACTCATTTGCAGATATTTCTCCAAGTCCTTTAAATCGAGTAATCTCTGGTTTTCCTTTCAATTCTTGGATTGCAGATTGTTTTTCAGCTTCAGAATAACAATAGATCGTTTTATGCTTATTTCTCACGCGGAACAAAGGCGTTTGAAGAATATAGACGTGTCCAGAATTGACAATATCAGGGTAACAATGGAGAAAGAAAGTGAGTAACAACAAGCGAATGTGCATTCCGTCCACATCGGCATCTGTAGCCAATACAATTTTGTTATATCGAATACCATCCACACCATCATCGAGGCGAATAGCAGCACGAAGCAGGTTCAGTTCTTCATTACGATACATCGTTTGTTTACTACATTTGAAAACATTTTCTGGTTTTCCACGCAAACTGAATACCGCTTGAGTATTAGCATCGCGAGATTGCGTAATTGAGCCAGAAGCTGAATTTCCCTCTGTAAGAAATATCATGGTTTCTGAACCTAATTTATCATTTGTATTGTAGTGGTAACGACAATCGCGCAGCTTAGAGTTATTAAGGCTTACTTTTTTTTGGGTTTCTTTTGTGGCCTTTTTCAGATTAGCAATAGCTTTACGTTCTCGCTCAGACTCCTGAATTTTCTTCTGAATTGCATCTGCCACTTCAGGATGAATATGCAGATAGTTATCCAAAAGTCGGCAAACGTTATCGTTCACATAGTTACGAATAGTTTGTCCACCAGGTTCCATATAGATAGACCCCAATTTTGTTTTTGTTTGCTGTTCAAACATTGCATTTTTCACACGCAAAGAAAGGGCGGCAAAAATAGAAGTACGGATATCAACTGGGTCATATTCTTTCTTAAAAAACTCTCTGATTGCTTTTACAATAGCTTCTTTAAAAGCTTGTTGGTGCGTTCCTCCATACAAAGTATATTGACTATTTACAAAGGAGAAATAATCTTCGCCATATCTTCGGGGAGTATGCACCAATGCGAATTCAAAATCATTATCTTTCAGATGAATAGGTTCATATAACATCTCACCAGAGACATTATTATGCAACAAGTCGAGCAATCCATTTTTGGATACGAATTTTTTACCATTGAAGTTAATCGTTAGCCCTCGATTAAGGTAGGCATAATTCCAAAGTAAGCGTTCTACATGTTCTCCATACCAATGGAAATTTTCAAACAATTTATCATCGGGCAGGAATGAAATGAAGGTTCCGTTATGTTCATCAGTTTCACAAATTGGGAAATCTTCAACAATTTCACCTGCAGAGAAGCGAGCGCTTTTCTTTTTTCCGTTCACGACGCTACTCACGAAAAACATTGTTGAAAGCGCATTAACAGCTTTCACTCCGACTCCATTCATACCGATAGCTGTATCATACGCTTGGTCATCAAACTTACCTCCAGTATTGATACGCGCCACACAGTCAATTACTTTACCCAAAGGCATTCCACGTCCGTAATCGCGTACACTAACCTGACTATCTTTAATAGTTACCTCAATATTACGGCCATAGCCGCGCATAAATTCATCGATAGAGTTGTCGATTACCTCTTTCAACAACACATAGATTCCATCGTCGGGTTCGGAGCCATCACCTAACTTTCCAATATACATACCCGGGCGCTCACGCAGATGGACATTCCACTGCAACGACCGGATGCTATCTTCATTATAATCACTCATTTCAGATTAATTGGTTTGAGCAGCAAAAATAGGATTTTTTTTGCTACATTTGTAATAAAAAATGGGCGAAGGGCTCTTATTTTTCTCTTTTTTTCACTAATGCGCTAAAATTATAACCTACATTCAAGGTCATAATACAACCAGAGCCACTACCTTTAAGTTTATCGTTTATAATACCATTCCAAGTTCCGATAGCGCAATTCAAGAATGCATAAAGATTCTTGTATCTTGCACCTGCACGGAACTCAAACGCGTTATAGCCACATCTTTGTTCAATAACAAAAGTGCGATAATTCTCTGGAATTGGAGTATTTCTTTTTACTCCTCCATTATAGCCAAAACCCACTAATCCGCCCCAACCTTGTGGATCGCCAAATTGGGTTTGTAATCCCAATGAGAAGAGGAATGGTGAGTAATAGGTAAGGTAAGCACCCAACTCCCAATTAGGTTTTATCCATGCACCTACATCAAACCCTAGAGCAAATTTAAATGTTGAATATCCATTATAGCGTTGCGGAAGATCAGGAAGAGTATAATCTTCAAAACCCTCTATTACTCCTATTTGGTTAAATTTTGCCACTGCTTCGAAACCGATTCCCACATTTATGCCCCAGAAAAGTTTTGGCATTGAGAAAGATTTCGATTCCTCTGAGCGCTCTGAAACTACAGGTCGCTGCGGTGTCGGTTGCGATGCAGACACATCACCCAAAGTCCAACGAACACGTCCTACAAAACTACGAGGCACATAACAATTCAGATTTTTCCATCTATCCACCAACTTGTCTGCAATTTTTTGAAATTCGCCTTGCAGTAAATCAAAATTTTCCACTGGATAAAACTGTTCTGGCGAAGAGGAGAGCTCCTGCATTGCGCCTTCAAAGTCAGCTTTATCATAATTTGCATCTTTTCCCTTTACAGCAATCAGGTAACTATCCAATGGTTTTCCATTTGGCGTTTGGGTTAAAGCTTGATTTTTAAGATAGTTGAAATAGGGTGTACGCAACATATCATCGTCATCATTAGGCAGACCAATATTGGCATCTAACGACGCATTGTCATATCCATCAGTAAAAGCGATAATAGAACTTCCATCATACAATTCACCATCATTAATTCTCAATTGAGACACATACTGTTCTATCATATCAACACCTTGGTGCATAGCATAATACAATGCCGTACCATTAGCATTTCCCAACTGCATATTACTTATTGATTCAATGATTTTAGGGGCGGTATTGGCATTGAGAGGTTGAAGAGGAACAACTACAGATGTATTTTTCATCGTACTAAAACCTATTAAGCCCAGATGCACATTATTATTTTTTGATGCCTTGCTTGAAATCGTATTTACAAACTTAATTGCGCTTTCTTGCAACTGAACAAAATCAGAACCTATCGAGCGACTACAATCCAAAATCAGTACAATAGACATCACCTTATTTGTGCTAAAACTTTGCTCTGCATTTTGAATTTCACTATCTTCAAGCCATTCACCTGTTCTCTTCTGCCATCTCCAAAACTTCATTCCACTACTAAATCCATTGGGATATGTAGTGGCTGCTTTTTCAAACTCAAAATAAACCGTTTCATCTTCATTCGTATGAGCATACAAAGTGTCTGCGGGGGCAAAAGTGATATTTTGAGATGTGATGTCATATAGTTTATACACTAACTGACCATTCTTTTTAGTAATTTCATAATTACCTTCAATATAATACTTTGCATTTTCAGCTTGAGAGAAAAGATTTGTCACAAACAACATCATCAAGAAAAAAGCAACCAAGAATCTCACTTTTGCTATCATATTTAATTTTACTTTAACATCCAAATTATAAAACGCAGAAATGACTAAAAATATTTTGAAGAATAGAATTTTTACAACAACATATTCTCAAGCAATTACAAATTTATACTATTTTGTACAGAATTAGCATAAATAGCCAAGAAAATAGATTTCAATTCATTTTTATCTCCAGGAATTACTGACAAACCTTTCTCCATATAATTTATAAAATTTATCTTTTCTTCTTGAGTATATAAATTCGAAAAACGATTTGTATCATTTAGCATATCGTATGCTATATAATTAGTTTTAAATAACTTATAATTTGAATTTATTCTTTCATCAATAATCTTGGCAAGGGTAACGTATTTATCATTTCTATCACATTCATCGCAAGCCACCAACTCCTCTCTTGTAATAGGTTTAGCAATTGTGATATTCACCTCACCTTTCATTTGAGTAATTCCTTTGACAATACTTTGCAAATCTTCATTAGGGTCTTTCTCATATTTCTGATAGCGAGATACATATAACTCTTGCGTTTTAGAAAAATCGCAAGGTTCATATTCGTATGAGATAACCATTGGCGTAATATTAAGTTCATCCAGATTATCTACAAAAGATTTCTCGCTACTAATAGAAAACATTTTTAGTACGGTAAGATTGGTTTTATCCCAACCATCTTTCGTTCTTCCATTACGTTGGGCAATCCAAACAGAGTTTATCTGTTCAGTAATCACGTGGCGCATATAGAGAGAGATTTCTAATGAATTTTTATAGAAATCTCTAAAATTGCAATTTCTAATAATCCGAAACATCTTATTCATTTTTCCCACATCCAACACAGTCTGCCCATAGATTAAGTTGTTGCCAAAAGAGATTTCGGTAGTTTCGAGATTATGTTTTGTCAAAATCAGATTAAGAAGTGCAGCATCCAAAATGATATCTCTGTGATTTGAAATCACCATCCCCTTTTTTTGATTTCTTAAATTCTCGAAACCTGAGAATGTGAGTTTTGTAATCGTTTTATTTACAATAGCCTCAATAGCAGGCATCATTATTTCTAGTTGGAATTGCTTAACACTCTTTATCGTACGTAGTTGCTCTCTATAATCCTCAACCTTTATATTTGGAAAAAGGTATTTAACAATAAAAGGAAGAATGGGGTCGCTAATGACTCTTTCGATTGCTACCGGAATTTCAGTTTCGTTATATGGTCGTAAATTTTCAAATATCTGATTATCCATCACTTCTTTATCAATTTAATAGTTTTCCTCCTACACTCTTCCCAATGGTTGATTAGAGTAAACAGAAACTCTCACCTAATTTGGTGTATTAACTTATTTTAACATTTTATATTTATTTGATTTTCAATGAGATAAACATAAATTTACCTCAAGAAAAACATTTTGCAAATATACAATAAATCTATTAACTAAAATTAGGATTTTTTTAGAATGAATGAAGTGTTATATTCCCATTATTTATGTAAATTTGTTGGCAATTCTTATCGTTGCAAATTTAATTACAAATATCTATAAATTAGAGAATTATGAGAATATTAAAAACATTTTTATGTTTACTAAGCTTAATAGCTATTATCTTTACAAGTTGCAATACTCCCCAAAAAAGCGAAATTAAAGAAAAGAGTTGTTCGATGAAATATCGCGAATTAGGAAATACTGGCCTAAAAGTCAGTGAGATAGGTATTGGGTGCGGATGTTTTGAGGATAAAGACACCACATTTGCGCGTGAATACATTACGGTAGCTATGGATAGCGGTATAAACTATATCGACATCTATACCGCAGACCCGCAAGTCCGCGGAAATATTGGCTATGCCCTTGAAGGTCGTCGTGAAAAAATGATTATTCAAGGGCACATTGGTGCTTTTTGGAACGGCACACAATACAAACGTACTCGTGATGTAGAAGAGAGCAAACAGGGATTTCAAGACCTTCTTAGCCTACTTCGCACAGATTACATTGATGTGGGCATGATTCATATCAGCGACGACCTTAACGATTGGAATCAACTGATTAATAGTCCTTTTATGGATTATGTAAAATCCCTTAAAAAAGAAAATAAGATTAAACATATTGGTTTAAGCACACACAATCCAGAGGTTGCGTTGGCTGCTGCAGAAAGTGGTCTTATTGAAGTAATGATGTTGAGTTTAAATCCTGCTTTCGACCTTTTATCTCCTAATGCAAGTATTTGGGATTCTAAAAGTTACGAAGGGACTTTTACCAAAATCGACCCGGTTCGCGAGAAAGTATATCAAACTTGTGCGGAAAAAGGAATTGGCATTTCTGTTATGAAAGTATTTGGAGGTGGCGGTCGTCTTCTTTCAGTTGACAAATCACCGCTCGGAGTTGCTCTCACTCCCGTTCAGTGCCTCCACTATGCACTTACACGTCCTGGCGTTTCTGTAGCACTTTCGGGTGCAGACAATATTGAACAACTTCTCGAAAGTTTGCATTACAACCACGCAACAGACGAAGAGAAAGATTACAACACACCTCTTTCAAAAAGTCCCAAAATCAAACAAGGTGGCGACTGTACTTATTGTGGACATTGCTCTCCGTGCCCTGCCGGTATTGATATTGACAAAGTGACTAAACTCTTAGACGACGCAAAAAGAGAAAGTCCTATTTCTCAATCCATTATTGACGAATATGAAGCTCTTGAACATCACGCTAGCGAGTGTACAGAATGCGGGGCTTGTGAACCACGCTGCCCATTTCAGGTAAATATTCGCGAAAATATGAAAGAGGCTAAAAAAATCTTCGGAAAATAACTACTAAAGATTATTTCTTTATCAATTTTTTTACCATAACTCGATTTTTTGAATCGCTTATCTTCAGTAAATAAAATGCTGACGGATAATCGAAAGGGTGAGTAATTATTGTTTCTCCTTCCTCACAAAACTTTGAAAAGCTGTCTATTTTCCGTCCGTCAATAGTATATAATTCAAATTTTAGTTTTAATTCTCTATCTATAAACAGATTTATTTTCAATTGATTATCAATAGGATTTAGGATATTTACCGAGGCAAAATCCGCCTGATCTTGAATTGAAAGTTCCGCCTGCAACTCAAAATCAAGCATTACAGGAAGATGGTCACTGCCATTGTACAATGCTACGGCAACCTCAGAAGGCACTGCACTATTATCTGCAGATATTGAACCATTAAAGAATGAACCATCCTGACCTAAAGCTTTATATGTTTCATTCAAAGATTTCACTTTTTTACTACCATAGTAGATATAGGGAGAAACCAAAATAAAGTCGAAACGATCATCCATTCCTCCCGTAGAATAACAGCCATTCTCTGAATAGGTATGAGTAGATTGCGTATGAATATAACGATATTGACTATTATTATTCCAATTTCCTTCCTCATCAATCGGGTCATAAAAACGATAAAGGCTATTGGGATAGTTGATCAAATGCTGATATGTAGCTTCATTAGAATTAGTTAGATTAAAATCACCAGAAAAAACATAATTATCTGCTACACCCATTTGTTCTAAACGTTGCATTAGACGTTGAACTTGTACAAGACGCTGTTCTGCATTGTTATCATACCCACCAGCTTTAAGATGCGCTATCAGAAATGTAATAAAAACGGTATCCCCTTCTAACAATGTACTGGAACGATAGTACATTTTGTACGCATTTATATCACGATAAGCTGTAGTAATATAGAAGTAACTATGAAACTGCAACTTTTCAGTATTGTAATAGAGCATATTAGCAATAGAACCACCCGAAAAATTAGTCAACGGGCAACTTGCATAGTGAGTTATACCATCAACATTCAAGACATTATTCAAAAAACGGTCAATATACACCGATTGACTTCCAATCTCATTTACACACAACACGTCGGGCTGGGCATACTGCATAATAACCTTAAAATTTTCGTCTTTCAAATCTAGATAAGCCTCATCAGCGTTACAACCGCTGGGAGCAGAAGTTGTGTAATACATCAGGTTATACTGCATCATTCTAATAGTATCCGCATTTACAAATGGAAAGGAACAGATACAAACAATCAGAATCAGCAATGTTCTCATCGAATTTACATTTAAAGTTACTATTTCATCATTTTCTAAACATCTGACATTCTAAGAAATATAAATAACATAATTGTAAATGCCAAGAATGAAGTACCTCCATAACTAATAAATGGCAATGGAATTCCGATAATAGGAAGCAATCCGATGGTCATGCCAATATTTATAAAGAAGTGCATAAATAGAATACCAGCAATACCATAGCCATAGTATCGTACAAATGGATTTCGTTGTTTTTCAGATAGCGATAAGATTCTAGTAATCATAGCTATGATTAACCCGCAGACGAAAACACTACCTACAAACCCCCACTCTTCACCAATATTACAGAAGATGAAGTCGGTACTTTGTTCGGGTACATAGCGCAACTTTGTTTGTGTACCATTCAGGTAACCTTTTCCCAAAAAGCCACCTGAACCGATAGCAATTTTAGACTGATTAACATTAAAATCGGCACCGCGTGGGTCGTCAACTTTATCTAAAAGAGTATCAATACGCATACGTTGGTGCGGTTGCAAAACCGATTGGTAGGCAAAGTTAACCAAAAATACGCAACCGATACAGCAGGCATAAACGAGGATATTCCGAACTACCTTTTTCTTATCTTTCCATTGATAAATCAGGAATCCCAATAAAATTGCGGTCAACACTGCAATTGAGTAAACCTCGTTAAATTTGAGCGTAAAGACAAACACACTTAAAAATGTAGCACCAAATAATAAAATCCACGTTGCGAGACCTTCGCGATAGAAGAGAATAATAAAAGAGAAAAATACCAAAGCAGAACCCGTATCTTTCTGCAGAAGCGTAATAGCAACAGGGATAAGAATAAATAGTGCTGCCATCAACCACATATTTTTTCGTTCTGCATTTGTTTTACCCTCGTTAAAGAACTTAGCCAAAGCCAAAGCAGTACCAACCTTTCCAAACTCTGTAGGCTGAATACTTAGTGAACCTATTCTAATCCAAGCTTTTGCACCAGAAATTTCATCACCTACAAATATTACCAAAATCATTACAAACAGAGTAAAAAGATAGATAAAATAGGCAAAATAGGAGTAATTTCGAGTATCGAACATATAAACCACAATAGCAGAAAATATTGCTAGCAAAATATAGATAAGTTGTTTAGCATAACGATGGTCCATAAAAGGAGTTGTATCGTTAGGAACGTATTCTGAAGAGTATATAGTAAGCCAGCCAATAATTACTAAAAGCACATAATATATCAGCAAATGTATATCTATATTTTTTGAGACTCTATTTCTAACGTTATTATACATAACTACTTAATCGACATTGAGACAATTCTTTCTTCTAAATCTTTTCTTTTTACTTCTCTATTGAGATAAAATTCCGTAATTAGACTTGCGATTGGGCAAGCCACAGTTGCTCCGAAGCCCCCATTTTCCACCAATACAAAAACCACAATTTTAGGGTCATCTTTGGGTGCAATAGAAGCGAAAACGGAGTGATCCCTTCCATGTGGATTTTGGGCGGTTCCTGTTTTTCCGATGATATGTATCCCATCAATTTTAGCTCCGCGCGCAGTTCCAGCCTGCACCGCCATATCCATTCCTTCTAAAATCGGGTCAAAATATTTAGGATCAACCTTACAATATATCTTCTCTCCATACCGTTTATTGGGGTTATCCTTACTCCCTATCGCCTTAATTACATGAGGTTTATAATAATACCCACGATTTGCAACAATTGCCAAAAAATTAGCCATCTGCAAAGGTGTTACGCTAGCTTCACCCTGACCAATACCCATTGATATTACGCTATTGGGATTCCATGATTTTCGATAAATTCTATCAAAATAGTCGGAAGTTGGAATAATACCCTTCACATCGAAAGGCAAATCGGAGTTAAAAGTTACACCAAATCCCATTGAGAGTAGATATTCACGCCAAACTTGGTAACCTTCTTGGACATTTTTATACTTTTTATTTCCGATGATATGATAAAGTGCATTGCAGAAATAGAAATTGCAAGAGTGCTGAACTGCAGAAACCAAGTTTGTTGGACCAGCATGGTGGCAACCTACTGTATGAGAACCCATGTGATAACCTCCACTACAATACCAAACCGTATTGGGAGTAACTATTTTCTCTTGCAATGCTATCAACCCATTTGCCAACTTAAAAGTTGATCCTGGAGGATATGCCGCTTGCAGTGCCCGATTAAACAATGGAACCTTTATTGTATCACAAAGTAATTGGGCAAAATTCTTTCTCAAATCTTTACCTACTAATAGATTAGGATCGTACGTAGGAGACGATACAATACAGAGAATCTCTCCTGTAGCTGGTTCTATAGCAACAATACTTCCCCGTTTATTTGTCATTAACTTCTCACCATACTGTTGCAACGGCAGATCGATAGTACTCCACAACGACTGACCTTGTATTGGAAGTAAATCTTCTTCGCCATCCTTATAACTTCCTCTTTCTCTATTACTTACATCAACAAGAACTACTCTAACGCCCTTTTCACCACGCAATTCCTCTTCATAAGAGCGTTCAATTCCACTTTTTCCAATATAGTCGCCCATTCTGTAGTAAGAATCGCGTTCTAAGGTTCTTTCATCAACTTCTCCAACGTAACCTAAAATATGAGCAGCAACGGGATAAGCATAGTGACGAAGGGTTCTATTTTGCACAAAAAATCCAGGGAAGCGATATAATTTTTCCTGCAAATAGCCATAGTCCTCTTTTGAAATTTGCTGATCAATAATAGAAGGAATTACTTTAGAGTAGGCAGAAGCTTTTGCAATTCGTTTCAACAACTCCTCCTTAGGAATTTCCAACGTACGGCAAAGGTCGTTAGTGTCGAATTCTCGCATATCTCGGGGCACTACCATTAGATCGTATGCGGCATCATTATACACTAACAAAGAATCATTACGATCATAGATAAAACCTCGTGCAGGCTGCTCTACCAATCGCCGAACAGAAGTTTGTTCTGCCATATTTCGATATGACGGGTCAATAACCTGCAAATAGAAAAGACGCACCATATAGATTAGCGCAACTAAAACAATTCCGCCAACTATAAAATAGTATCGTTTCTGGAGGAGTGCGTTATTCATTATTTGCTTCGGCGACTAAATTCGTGTGCAATTTTTTGTAATTTTTCTTTATGTTCTTGACTGATATTCAAACCATTGACTATTACTAAAGCTTCCGAGAGATATTTTTCGACATAAGATTCTGTTTTTTCTTTTACTTGAAGTTGATCGAAAATAGTTTGAACGGCAAATAATTTTTCCTCAAAATCGAAATCTGTACTAGAGAAATAGTGGTTTAAAGTAGCTTTCTGAGTTTCATTTGCTTCTTGAAGTGCCAATAGATATAGGAATGTCTTCTTATTTTCTTTAATATCACCACCTTTTACCTTACCAAACTTCTGCACATCAGAATAGAGATCCAAAATATCATCTGTAAGTTGAAAAGCAATTCCCACCTTGATTCCAAAATCATAAATCTGTTGTTGCTCTTGAGGTGTAGCACCAGCCAAGATAGCACCAACTTTCAAACAGCCCGACAACATTACTGCGGTTTTATAGCGGATCATCATCAGATAATCCTCGATTGAAACCTCATTACTAGTTTCAAAATCGAGGTCATATTGCTGACCTTCACATACCTCTAACGAAGTTTGAAGAAATAGGTCTGTCATCTGCAATTTCACATTTTCAGGACAAGGAGTTTTTAGCAACTGTTGGAGTGCCATTGTTGCTAACGCATCGCCTGAAAGAATTGCGATATTTCCATTCCATTTTTTATAGACTGTCTCCTTTCCTCTTCTGATAGGAGCGTTATCCATAATATCGTCGTGGATTAGGGTGAAATTGTGCAACATCTCGAATGCTGCCGCTGGAAACTGTGCCTGAGCAAGATCTCCTCCAAAAATTTCTGTTGCAAGATAAACAAGACGCGGACGAATGCGCTTTCCGCCTTGCTGTAAAATATAACCGATGGGCTTATATAAATTTTCTGGTTTTCTTAAATCTGTAATCTCTTGAAAATAAGACTCCAACTCTTTCATAGAACTATTTTTTTAACTTTGCAAAAGTAGAAAAAAAATCGGTTGCTTTTTCATCTTCTAAATTGTTTTTTCAATATCTATTGCCATATATTTCTTTTATCATAGTGTCATTTTGTCAGTAATACAATATGAAATTTAAATATATTCTGTCATTTTGTCATTTACTTAGTATTAAAAATTCTTTTTTTTCATTGGCATAAGAATTGCTAAGTTCCTCTGTCTTTAAAAATCAAAATAAAAACAGTTTAAAAGAAAGGAAACATTATGAAACTAATGAAAAGAAACCTAACAGAAAATCCAATGTGGTTACCAGAAATTTTCGACAACTTTTTTGTAAATGATTGGTCACCAGCAGTAAGAAACAGTGGACTTCCTATCAATGTAAAGGAATCATCCAAAGATTATAGTATTGAAATTGCGGTTCCAGGAATGAGCAAAGAAAATTTCTCCCTAACCATTAACAAAAATCTCCTAACATTAAAAATGGAGAAAGAGACAAAAAATGAAGAGAAAGAACACACCTATTTAAGACGTGACTTTATGCATCACAGTTTTCACCAATGCTTCAATATTCCAGAAGATGTTGATAAAGAAAAAATTACCGCTTGCGTAAAGCACGGAATCCTCTTGGTTGAACTTCCAAAACAAGAAGTTAATATTGAAAAAGGTGAAAGGACAATTGAAATTCAATAGTTCAATTTTACAACAAAAAAAGGCTGCTTTTGAGCAGCCTTTTTTGTTTCAGATAATATTCATTATTTAGAATGAGAACATTTGTGATTTGGATCTTTTTGTCCTGAACATTTATGTGTTGTGGATTGAGCTGGTTTTGCTTGAAAGTTTTTGCTTTGTGGATTGTGAGAACATTTATGTTGTGCATTTTTAGATGCTTGACCATGAGTACATTTATGATGTGATGATTGGTCGTGAGAACACTTGTGTTGTGTATCTTTTTGCGGAGCGGTTTGTGTTCCGCAACTTTTTTCGCCACGACAGCAAGCTGGAAGTTTAGCACGAGCTGCTGGGTCAGCTTTTACATCATCCGCATTGTAACCCAATTTACTAATTTGAGTACGCAATTGGTTAGGATTAGTCTTTGCAGCATCGTAAGTAACAGTGATTTTTGCAGTTTTTGCATCATAAGAGTAATCTTTCACACCTTTAAAATAGGGAACTTGTGAATTAAAAAGGTCAGCACATTTTTGACAAACACCATTAGTTTGAATGGTAACTTTTGCTGTTGATTGTTGAGCAAATACGCCACAAGAGAAGACAACGGCGATTGCAAGAAGAATTAATTTTTTCATAGTACTTGTTTTTAAATAATTGATTTATAATATTTTATATTGATAATTCTATCGCAAAGTAATTCGGACGCCAAGATAAGCCCTAATTCCTGTTATAGGAGCATAAACGACCGAAGCATCAAAATATTCACTAAAGGGATCTTCGGAAGCAATTATTGGATCTTTCTGTTTATAGTTAAGTAGATTTTCTCCACCCACATAGATTTCCCATAGCCTGAATTTCTTCGTAATTTGCGCATTCATAATACAATAAGCAGGTGACCTATCGGGGCGCTGATATTGCTCAGGATTACTGGAGGTATTAGGCAAACGCATTGGGCCATTAACATTTAGTGATAGATTAAACTTCCATTTATCGTAAGGAAGGCTATAATTGATATTAAAAACAGCCTTATGAGGACTCATCAATGCTTTCCGTACCCAATTTCCTTGGGAAGTATAACGCACATCGTTATAACGATAAGCCATCAGGATTTCAAAACGCTTTAAAGGTTTCAGTGTAAGTTCTGCTTGGAAAGAATGAGATCGTGAACGATTTCCGTAGCCATTATTCACCCCATTAAGATTGTAAACGAAAACACTTTGTGCATCTCTATCCACATCAACAATGGTTTGATTTACGAAAGCTGTATAGAAATAATCGATACTAAATGTAGCATCTCCTCCACGCATTGGGAATGTATGCACTAAACTGATTCCTGCGTTATATGCCTCTTCAGGTTTTTGAATCTCGTTTGGGAAAAGATTAAATTCACGATTTGAGGTCAGCAACGAAAAATTTTCGCTATAGAAATTGGCTGTTCTATAACCTTTTCCCACAGACGCACGCAAAGACAAGCGTTTAATGATTTGCCATTTTGCATGCACACGGGGCGTCCAAAATAGTTGATTAAACGCAAAATTATAATCAAGACGCATTCCAGCCATCACCACCAACTTTGGGTCTAAAATATAGGCATACTCCGCAAAAACTCCTGGTACAGGTTCAAAAAGGGTAAACATCGTTCCTGCTTTATCAATCTTTTTCAAATCATTCAGTAAATGATCCATTTGGAAACTTCCACCTGCTGTAAGTTTATGCCTTGACTTTTCTCCAAACTTCCTAGAATAAAGAATATTAGCATAGAAACTATTTTGAATACCCGTAAAGAAACGCTGACCAAAAACTGCATTCGTATTATGGTAAGTATAAGACAGAATTGTTCCAATACTCTCTTCATTTCCAGGCAGAAGGAAACCATTCTTTGTAATTAAATCCACCTTTTTATTATCGATATGCAAACCATATACCTCTCCAGATCCTGCATCTGTATGCCAATTGTAATCCTTTTGTCCGCCATATCGGTTATCCCATACAAAATCGACAAAACTTCTGCCAGAGAACTTTCCGGGGATTTTATAATCCCAACGATTCATTGCATTAATTTGCTGATTGATAGGCATATCTAAAAATCCATCTTTATTCATATCCATCTTAGCAAACTGGACTCCACCGAAAAGCATCAGCATAGTTGAGACATTTTCCTCTTCATCAATACGAAAGCGACTATTCAGACTAAATTCACCTTTTCCCATTGTACTTCCGAAGAGATTCAGGTGCAGGCGTTCATAATTATTTTCAGGCTTTTTATACTCCACATCAATTTGACCTGTAAGAGCTTCATAGCCATGAGTTACGGAAGCCACACCTTTAGAAACGCTGATGGATTCCATCCAGGAACCAGGAACAAATCCCAAACCGAACTGATGTGTCAGCAAGCGAATAAAGGGAACATTTTCGAGCAGAATTTGACTATAAACGCCAGCAAGACCAAGCATTGATATTTGGCGTGCACCTGTCACAGCATCTGCATACTCCATATCCACAGCAATAGTACTTTCAAAACTTTCTGCCAAATTGCAACACGCCGCCCTGCGCAATCCATCTTGCGTAATTACCGTTGTCAAAATTGGCTTAATAGAAACAAAAGAACCATTGTAAGCCACCACTTGAACCTGTTCTAACTGGTGCGCATGCGACAACACCACCTGAATATTGTTCAGATCTGCAGGGATCACCAAAGTTTCAGGAGTATGCGTAAGAACAGAAACCACAATTGTATCCGTATTAGTGCGTGGAAGTTCAAAATTTCCTTGCGAATCAGAATAGGTTCCGACGGAAGTTCGTAACCACTGTATTGCCGCTAAAGTTACTGGTGTTGAATCACCTTCACTACTCACTTCCAACACTTTACCCGAAAGTATTTGTGCAGAAGTAACATTACAAAGGAAAATCAGCGCAGAAATCAGCAATAGTTTTTTCATCATAAAAATTAAACTCTTTTCCGACTGCAAAAATAGTAAAAAGTAAAATCTCACCAAAAACAAAATCATTTCTCCATTTTTTCTCTATCTTTGCAAACTTTTTAAAACAAAAAAATGGTTTTTAGTTCACTTACATTTTTATACTTTTTTTTACCTGCTGTCTTAGCATTTCTATTCATTTCTCGAAAGTTGCAATATCAAAACTGGATTCTTTTGCTGTTCAGTTTACTCTTCTATGCTTGGGGAGGAGTTTCCTCCACGCTACTGCTATTAGGATCGGTTCTTGTCAACTATCTATCTGGATTACTCATTGACCGTTATCGCAAATATAGCAAATTGATTCTTTTCGGAGCGATTATTCTCAATCTTTCCACACTTTTCTATTTCAAATACGCAAATTTTTTCGTTGACAATCTCAATTTTCTTATCACCCGATTGGGAGTCTCTCCCATTACCCTTCAGAAAGTGATTTTACCTATTGGCATCTCATTCTTCACTTTTCAGGGCATCTCCTATATTGTTGACGTTTTTCGAGGAAATGTTGCCGCACAGCGCAACCCTGTAATTGTCGGTTCCTACATTGCTCTTTTCCCTCAACTCATTGCGGGTCCGATTATCCGCTACAACGAAATAGAGGCACAATTTACGAAGCGTGATTTTACTATAGAGAATTTTTATAATGGGATCAAGCGATTTGCGCTAGGATTAGCACGAAAAGTATTCCTTGCCAACCAGTTAGCACTTATTGCTGACTCTATTTTTGCGTTAGATACTTCAGAAATGACCCCGTTAATTGCTTGGGCAGGCATTTTATGTTATGCATTACAAATATACCATGACTTTGCGGGCTACTCCGATATGGCGATAGGATTGGGAAAAATGTTTGGATTTACCTTTCCCGAAAACTTCAATTTTCCCTACATTGCCCAATCTATTCAAGAATTTTGGAGACGTTGGCACATCACTCTTTCCGCATGGTTCAAAGATTACCTCTACATTCCGTTAGGAGGCAATCGCTGCTCCAAAAGGCGCGTACTTATCAACCTTTATATTGTCTTTTTCTGCACAGGGCTTTGGCACGGAGCAAGTTGGAACTTTGTAATTTGGGGGTTATTACATGGCACATTTTTAGTAATTGAAAGAATCGGATTCAAGAAAACATTAGAGAAGATTTGGTCGCCAATACGACACCTATATACGCTACTCATTGTCCTTGTTGCTTGGGTATTTTTCCGGGCGGAAACACTTCCTGATGCGCTTACCTTTATTAAAACGATGTTTTTTATGGGTGGAGATGGAAAAAACTCTCTATACCTAACAAAATTCCAAGATTGGATAAACATCTCTGCTTTCATTATTGCGATTCTTACCACCACGCCCATTTTTTCAAGAATAAGCGAGTGGTTTACCATTTGGAGCGAGCAAAGGAAGCTCACCTTAGCGCTCAATCACCTCATCATTTACGCACTTGTTATTGCAACTTTCATTGGTGTTACCATCCTACTTTGCGTGGGTTCTTATAATCCTTTCATCTACTACAGATTTTAATTATGGAGAAAAGATTTCAGATAGGTTTAATAATCATTTTTATTGTAATGTTAATTTTTCCTACATTACAATCGATTTTTCATTTTAGCAAACCAGAGTTGATGACCTCCGAAAACAGAGCATTAACCCCAATGCCATCTCTTGATTTAAAAGACCTTCATAAATTTCCTACACAATTTGACGCACACTACAACGACTATTTCCCTTACCGTAAAAAATTGACACGCAGCTATTTTAAACTTCAACTTAAAATGCATCAAAGTCCCATTCCTTCCATTATTTTCGGAAAAGAATCGTTTCTATTTTCTGGGAATCAGGAACTTCCTTTATATGAGGGAACATACGATTTTTGTAAAGAGGAACGTAGAGCCACCGCAGAAGAGCTTTTATATCGATATAACTATTTGAAAGAAAGAGGAATTAAGTTTTACGTTTTCATTGCGCCCACTTCATTTGAGGTTTATCCTGAAATGTTACCAGCATATATCAAACGAACCCAAAAAACCGACACCGACCTTTTTTGTGAATTAATGCAAAACGAATATCCTCAAATTCCATTCATCTATTTAAAAGATAGTTTATTATCTAAAAAAGAGAAAGGATTATTATACCTCAAGAATGACAATCACTGGAGTGATTTAGGCGGATTTTACGGAACGAATGCCGTTATCAACAAAATTCGGAAAGATTTTCCAATGCTTCCTCATTACGAATGGGAAGATTTTAAAGGAGATACAGCACATAAGATGATTGGCAATCTTGTAGAGAGCATCAATCTTGTCAACTATACAGATTGTTTTGTAAAAGATGTTCGTTATGAGAACATTGTACTGAATCGAGGAGATTTGCAATGTCAAACTTTGCCCAAAGTTGGTTACCCTGCGCCTCCAGGATTTGCCTATCCAGACTCGTACGAATCGCGCCATAGTACAGGATGTGATTTGCTTCCGAACGCACTTTTCATCCGCGATTCATATGTCGTATTTCAAGAACATTTCCTCAAATATCACTTCAACAATTCCCTTTTTATATTTGATGCTTGGCAATACGCACGTAATTTTGACATTATCGAGAAAGAGCAGCCTGACATTGTTATTTTAGAGATGTACGAACCACACATTCGCAACCTCATCCGTCATTTGAGAAGTAAAGAGAAGAAGACTAATAAATAAAAGGTATTACGCGTTTCAGTTTACGCTGTTTCATCTCTTCTGGAAATTCGCTCAAGTAACGTTTATAAATAGTATTGGTACGAGGCACCAGATTTGCGAAAGTCCAAAGGAAGAACACTAAACCAGAAACAGACCAAGTAAGAATAGCGAAACCTAACCATTCCATCAACTCACCGAAATAGTTTGCACTCGTTACATATTTAAACATTCCACCTTTAGGTAGATAATGTTTCGTATCACTATCATCTTTACGGAGATGGCGTATAATATAATCTGAATGTAGATTGATAACAAAGCCTGCTAAGAAGACAAGAGTACCAATGATAAATTGTGGTGACCACAACCATTCTATATCTTGGTAACTTAATCCTAAAACTTGATAATTTTGGTTAAAAGATTCGTAGAAGATCCAATAGCCTTGCATCATTGCATTAAGGATATTAAAAGTAATTCCCATAAACATAATTCCTAATGGCATTTTACTTTTTCCTTTAATTAGCCAAGGGAAGATAAGAGAACGTTGGAGGTAATGCATTTCAAAGATCAGGAAGAATAGAAAAGGCACCACTTCAAAACGGTGAGGAGAGCAAGCCCAAAGTATTATCATTGCAATAAAAATTGGAACCTCCATAAAAAACCAGGCCACCTTATTATTAATTGCTTTTCCCCATTTTGGAGAGATGAGCATTCCGTAACCAGCATCTACAAAATAGAGCGCGATAAAAACAACCACTGCAATAGCAATCATTACCCAAAGGTAAATATAAAAAGCACTTGTAAGCATATTTTAAACTTTAAGATTAATTAATAACAATATCGAAAGGTAATTTAGCTTGTACCCCTTTAGCCTCTGTAACTGTTTTCAAACTTTTATAAGTGTAATAGAGTTCGCCCAACTCTTGACGCAAGGCTTTATCCATTTTCACTTCCGTATCGGTTTCGAGCATTTGAGTAAGCCAATCTTTTTGGATAGGATAGTTGATAATTCCGTAATCGGAAACGCCTGCCAATTCAGCGGCTGCGGCAATTGCATCTTCTAAGGAGCCGAGTTCATCTACGAGACCTAAAGAGATTGCATCTTTACCTGCCCACACACGGCCTTGGCCAACACTATCCACGTGTTCTACACTCAAATTTCGACCTTGTGCCACACGTTGCATAAACAATGCGTAAACGTCTTCTACAGAAGCTTGCACTTTAGCTCTTTCCATCTCATCCATCAATCTTCCGCTACTCATATCAGCATGTTCGTTTGATTTCACCACATCAACAGTGATACCGAGTTTACTTTCTAACATACGTTGGAAAGAGGGCACAATTCCGAAAACACCGATAGAGCCGGTAAGAGTATTGGGTTGTGCGATAATTTTATCAGAATTACAAGAGATGTAATATCCGCCAGAAGCTGCATAACCACTCATAGAGGTAACCACTTTTTTCCCAGCTTTTTTTGCATTTTCAATTTCATTCCATATTGCCTCCGAAGCCATCGCGCTACCACCAGGTGAATTTACTCTCAATACAATCGCTTTTACCTCTTCGTTTTCGTATGCTTTACGAATATCATTACATAGCGTTGTTGAACCGATGGTAGTTTCATTACCTTTTCCATCGACAATGCTACCCACAGCATAAATAATGGCAATATTATCTTTTTTAGGTGTGGCAGGAGTTGCACTATTATATTTCTTAATCGGCGCATAATTTACCTTTTCTGAAAGCTCAATTCCCAACATCTTTTTCAGTTCTACCTCATACTCAGCATATTGACAAACACCATCAACAATGCCACAATTTAAAGCATCAAGTGAAATTGCTGCTGTAAGGTTATTTGCAATCTCTTGAAGGGAATTGATGGAAATATGGCGACTTTCAGAAATTTGTGACAACATTGTTCCCCATAAAGTATTGCAAAGAACAGTCATCTGTTCACGATTTGCCTCGCTCATCTTGTCCAACATATAAGGCTCTACAGCACTTTTAAACTGACCATGACGAATTACCTGCACATCTACATCCAACTTATCAATCAATCCTTTATAGAAAGTAATTTGAAATGCTAATCCTTTCAAGTCAACGCCACCCAATCGATTTACAAACACCTTATCAGCCACAGAAGCCAAATAATAAGCTCCTTGCGAATAGTTATCTGCGTACGCATACACAAACTTTCCCGATTCTTTAAACTTAGCGATAGCATCTCTAAGTTCTTTCAAAGATGCGAAATCGGAAGAAAAAGCAGAAAATTCGATAGTGACACCTTTTATTTTATCATCATTAGCAGCATTCTTCAAACTTTGAATTGTCTCTCTCAATCCTATTTGGTTAGAATATTGAGCAAAAGAGGTTCCTTCAAAAGGATTTTTCTCTGCTCTCTCCATCATTGTACCCTCTAACTTCAGTTTAAGAACAGAATTATCCTTTACCATTGTTGTTTCCTCACCAGAAAGTCCAACGAGAATACCAATAAAAAAGATAAACGAAAGGATTGAGAGCACTATTGACGATAGGATAAAACCCAGCATTGAACCTAAGACTACTCTCCAGAACTTCTTTGAGCCCGATTCAGTGTAATGATTAGTTTTTTCAAATTGATTCATAGCTTTAACATTAAAACAAGCGGCAAAGATATAATTTTTTTTCGTGCACTCCATTTTTCCATTAAAAATATTGAAATAAAACAAAAAACAGAAACCTATTGAAATAAATCATAAAAAAGATTACTTTTGCAAATTCATAAAAAAGGAGTAAAGATGAAGAATTTTTTATTTTTAATGCTGATATTTGGGATTTTGCAATTGGGTGCGCAAAATTCTGCTATTGATGAAATTACAGAGGGAATGGAATGCACTACGATAACCGTTGGCAAGAAAGCCTCTGCCGATGGTTCGGTCATGACTTCGCATACTGATGATAGTCATAGAACGAGAACCAATATTTTAGTAGTTCCTGCGCAAGACCATCCAGAAGGTGCTACCGTAAAGATGTATAAACGCACGGCTGCCAAAGAGGAGTACGGCAAGATGTCGCACTACGAAAACACTATAGTTGGAGAAATTCCACAAGTAAGCCACACCTACCAATATTTCAGTACGGCATATCCTTGTCTAAACGAAAAACAGTTAGGTATTGGTGAATCAACCTTTACGCCCCGACCTGAATTACAATCTGACAGTGGATTGATAGATTGTCAGCGGTTGTGCCAATTGATGTTAGAGCGTTGTAGCACGGCACGTCAAGCTATTAAGATGGCAGGAGAACTTTTGGCGAAATATGGTTGGATTGATGGTGGAGAAGCACTTACCATTGCCGATAAAAATGAAGTTTGGCACTTAGAAATTGTTGGACCAGGAAAGGGAAAATTGGGTGCTGTTTGGGCTGCGCAACGCGTTCCAGACGACCACATTTCGGTGAATGCAAACGCATCAACCATTCGCGAAATTGATTTAAAAAACAAAGATTATTTTATGGCATCGGACAATGTTTTCTCCGTTGCTGAAGAGAATGGTTGGTACGACAAAAAAAGAGAAACCTTCCGTTTTGCATACGCTTACGCACCAGAAAGCCGCGCAATGTTGGCTTGTCGCCGCCGCGAGTGGCGTGTCTTCGACTTAGTAGCACCTTCGTTGAATTTAGACCCAAATGCAGAAAACTATCCATTTTCTGTAAAGCCAGACACTCTTATCACTATGGAAAAGATGGTTAGTCTGTTTCAAGATTACTACGAAGGAACCGAATACGATATGCGTAAAACATTGACTGTTACCGATAAAGAGGGGAAGACCGTAATCTCTCCGCTTGCCAATCCTTTTATGAAATCTGACGAATTGAAACTTCACAAAATCAATGGCGGTTGGCATTGGCGTGGAGAACGTTCTATAGCCGTTCACTTTACCGTTTACGCTACCATTATTCAATGCCGCAACTTCCTACCTGATGAAGTAGGCGGACTTTGTTGGTTTGCTCTTGACAATGTAGCATCTTCCGTTTATGTTCCTTTCTACGCATCTATCTCCGACCTTCCACAAACTTACAAAACCGATGGTCGAGTTACCGGTTTCAGCCGCGATGCCGCTTGGTGGGCTTTTAACCGTTTAGGCACCCTTGCCGCTAAAAGATGGGGTGATATGCGCAAGGTAATTGACAAAACATGGAAACCTCTTCAAAATCAGTTTTTCACACAACAACCTGAAATCGAAAAACAAGCATTAGAACTGCTTCAAAAGGGCAAACGTAACGAAGCTATTCAGTTGTTGACACAATATAGCAACCGTTGCGGTAACTTTGCCGTGGACAAAGCTTGGGAAACTGGAGATTTTATTTGGACAACATTTGACGGATTATGGTAATCATTTTAAATTAGAAAATTATGTTTCTTTGGGATAAAATTGCTTTCGGACCAATTCACAGCAGACGCTTAGGTAATTCTTTAGGTATCAATCTACTTCCTACAGATGTAAAAATCTGCACTTTTAATTGTTTATATTGCGAATGTGGCTGGACTTTAGAAAAAAGCCTTGACGAAAAATATTTCTATCCGCTACAAACCGTTCTTGATGCAATTGAACAGAAAATAAAAACCTGCAGTCAAGAGGGTACGCCTGTAGATAGCATCACTTTTTCTGGAAATGGTGAGCCCACGTTACACCCTGATTTTCCTTCCATTATCGACAGATTACTACAACTCCGCGATATTTACTATCCAAAGGCGGTAATCACTTGCCTTTCTAACTCTACAAAATTGGGAAATCCTAAAGTACGTGAAGCTTTGAAAAAGATTGAGAATCCGATTTTGAAATTAGATGCTGTTGATGAAGAGTTATTTCAAATTGTAAGTAGCCCTACTATCGAACTTCATGCTTCTGATGTTATCAGATGGCTGAGCGAAATGAAGCAACAATTTATACTTCAAACACTTTTCTTCAGAGGAGAAACCGAAAAAGGGGCTTTCGACAATGGCACTGGGGACGCACTTCAAAAATGGCTCCAATTCGTTGAACAAGTTCAACCTAAAATGGTTATGATTTACTCTTTAGATAGAGAAACACCTGCGCAAAAACTTTATAAATATAGTAATGAAGAGTTAGAAGTTATTGCATCACGCGTACGCGCACTAAATATTGAAGCTAAAGTTTATTAAAAACAGAAATCATGGAAGAAAACAGAAACGGGGAACTTCCTTTTCCTCCTATTAAATATACACGTCCTATAATGTTAGTAATTTTGTGTATACTTACATTTATAAGTTCCGGAACCAATTTTATAAGTTATCTTGTAATGCCACATCTTCCGAACTACTTATCTCATATTGATGATTCTATATATCAATCTCTTCCTACAGATATGTTTACTGTTTTTGAAGAAATTATGATGATTCCTGATTGGAAATTTTATGCACTTGCTTGCTGTTGTTTAGGTTCAATTGTTGGGGCTGCCATGTTACTAAAATTAAAGCTTGAGGGATTTCACGTTTATGCTATTTCTAAATTCCTAAATCTTATTATTGCACTTACCATGGTTCCGAATAGTACTTTTAGTCTGAATAGTACAGCTATTATAATAACACTTCTTATCATCGGGTTGTACTTTATCTATTATTATCAAATAAAAAAAACAAAAGAACTTAACAAGTTGAGAAACAGCAACAATGAGGAGAGAGGATTTTAAGATATTAGATCAAGTAATTAACAAAAGAGATCTAGTCTATTTAGATAACGCTGCCACAACACAAAAGCCTGAATCAGTAATCAATGTGATTTCAGACTATTATAGAACTATCAATAGCAACATCCATAGAGGGGTTCATCATTTAAGTCAATTGGCAACCACCCGCTTTGAAGAAGCACGCGAAACGATACGTCGCTACATAAATGCAGAGCATAGTTATGAAGTAATATTTACGCGTGGTGCCACCGAATCTATAAATTTAGTGGCAAACTCTTTTTGTAATGCATTTTTAAAAGCTGGTGATGAGGTTATTATATCTGAGATGGAGCACCATGCCAATATTGTTCCGTGGCAAATTGCTTGTGCATCGAAAGGAGCGCAATTAAAAGTTATCCCTTTTGATGATGCTGGAATATTAAAAGTTGATCAACTAAAAGAGTTGATTTCTCCAAAGACAAAAATTATTTCCGTTACACATATTTCTAATAGTTTAGGAACCATCAATCCCATTGCAGATATCATTAAAATAGCACATGCGCACAATATTCCGGTTATGGTTGATGGTGCACAAGCGGTTTCGCACGAAAAAGTGGATGTACAACAATTGGATTGTGATTTTTATTGTTTTTCTGGCCATAAAATGTATGCTCCAATGGGAATTGGTGTAGTATATGGCAAGGAAAAATGGCTTAACGAAATGCCACCATATCAAGGTGGCGGAGAAATGATTAAACAGGTTACATTTGAAAAAACCACATACAATGAATTACCTTTTAAATTTGAAGCTGGCACACCTGCTGTAGCAGAAGTACTTGGGTTACAAGCAGCAATTCAGTATATTGAAGAGGTAGGAATTGAAAATATATTAATGCACGAGCAACGGTTATTATCCTATGCAACTCAAAGACTTCTAGAAATTGAAGGCATTCATATATATGGAATGGCACCAAACAAAGCTGCTATTATCTCTTTCAATTTAGAGGGAATTCATCCCTACGATGTTGGCGTAATAATTGACCACTTGGGAGTTGCAGTACGTACGGGACATCATTGCACACAACCGGTAATGCAACATTTTCAAATTCCAGGAACCGTACGAGCCTCGTTTGCACTATACAACACCCAAGAAGAGGTTGACCGATTGGTTGAAGCCGTTAAAAAAGCAAAAATGATGTTATCTTAAAATCAAAACATAATTAACATAAACTAATAAAAACAATCTATGAAAAAATTTTTACAAGAGTTTAAAGCTTTCGCAATGAGAGGAAACGTCATCGATATGGCAGTCGGTGTTATTATTGGTGGCGCATTCGGGAAAATTATTACCTCATTAGTAAACGACATTTTGATGCCTCCTATTGGTTGGTTAATCGGAGGTATGGACTTCACCAAATTATGTATTAACCTACCCGTTCGCGAAGGTATGGATCCTGTAACTTTAAACTACGGAAACTTCATTCAAGTTTTCATTGATTTTGTTATTGTTGCATTCTGTATCTTCATGATGATTAAAGGAATCAATAAACTTTCTGAAATGGGCAAAAAGAAAGAGGAGGAAACACCTACTGAACCAGAAGCTCCTAAAATGACTAAAGAGGAAGAACTTCTTACTGAAATTAGAGATTTATTAAAGAAGAACTAAGGTGAAAAAGATTATTCCCATAGCACTTATTTTACTTTTAGGTATTGGTTTATCAGTTTGCGTGATTGGAGATGAACTTCCAGAAGAGAAGCCGACAGCTGTTTCTTACTCCAACACATTGGCAACTCCACCCATTCCTACAGAGTTGACTTTTGCTGGAGAAACAGTTCCTGTTGATGTTTATTGGGTTCGTGAAAATTTGGAGAAAGAGGTGATTACCCAATGTTATCTTCACTCGCGTACACTACTGATTTTCAAACGTTCTGGAAGATACTTCCCTACAATTGAAAAAATCTTGGCAGAAGAAGGAGTTCCTGACGACCTAAAATACCTCTGCTTGGCAGAAAGTGGACTTGAGAACGTAACTTCTCCTGCTGGTGCTGCTGGATTTTGGCAATTTATGTCTGCCACAGGAAAAAGCTACGGTTTAGAGATAAACAACTATGTTGATGAACGTTACCAATTAGAAAAATCAACACGTGCTGCTTGCAAATATTTGAAAAAATTAAGGGATAAATTTGGTAGTTGGGCGTTAGCAGCTGCAGCCTACAATATGGGAGAAGGTGGGCTTTCACGCAGTATTGCAGCGCAAAACGGCACCGAATATTACGACCTTTGGCTCAATACCGAAACGGCACGCTACGTTTTTCGCATTCTATGCTTCAAACTACTATTTGAAAATCCTGAAAATTATGGTGTAAAATTAACACAAGAGGAGTATTACAAACCTATTCCTTGCAAAGAAATTACCGTAACTTCAGGAATAACAAGCATCTCCGATTTTGCTTCACAGCACGGTGTGCTTTATCGCGAAGTAAAATCTCTGAACCCATGGCTACGAAGCACCTCCCTTCCAGCTAACGGAAAAAGTTACACAATACTTATTCCAAAGCAAAGCAAAGCAAAGTACTATGAACTAAATGAATAACACAATACAAAGGGTGACTAAAAAGTCACCCTTTTTATTTTCTAAATTTGAAAACAAAATAGATTAGTGACAAAAAGAGAATTACCTCAATAGAAGTAAAAATGGCTATACTACTTTCGTTGGAAAATGCAGAAACGGCATAGAAAATAGCAGTTCCGATAAGTACCAAAACAAAATTAGCAAAATTAAGATATGCCATCATATCACCGACAATTCTACCAATAGGCGCACGCTGAACTATTGCTAAACAAGGAACCTCAAAAATGCCTCCAAAAAAGGTTACTCCAAACATTAAGAGTGAAAAAACATAGACATTGGGATTGAAAACGATAATGAGCAATAGAAAAATATTCATTGCAAGCAATCCTATATTTATCATCCTAAAAGCATTATCCGAACGAAGAATTTTGCCCGCAAAAACGCACCCTAAAGCAATGCCTACCGCCGCACTACTCATACATAAACCTGTACCTATATTGCTAAGTTCCAATGTCTGACGACAGTGAATAACCAAATTAAGTTGTAACATTCCTGCAATCATCCAAAAAATAGAAGAGCCTAAAACTGCATCGTTAATCCCTTTATATTTTTGGGCAAAACGAAACGATTCCATCATATATTTAATAGGATTTATCGTATTAAATATTGGTTTTTCAGAAGGGATTTCTACTATTTTTAATCTATATACTGTTATAAAACTGATAGTTGTAAAAAGGAGCATCAAAGCGCATATTATCCAAATAGAAACCAATTCTGAAAGCATTGTTCCTAAAATCGTTCCTAATAAAATTCCCACAAACGACATCATCTCCATCATTCCATTTCCATAGGCAATCTTTTCTTCTCCCTCAATATCTCTGATAATACCATATTTAGATGGTGAACTGAGACAAGATTGTACCCCCATTAAGAAAACAGAGAAAACACAAAAAAAGATTGAATGGGTAATGAGAGCAATACAAGCAAGCAATATTATTGGAAATTCACACAACTTACAATACATATACACCTTTTGTTTAGAGAAGATAACTGCCAAACGTCCACTTAGTGGAGTAAAGAGTAAGTAAGGAATCACCAACATAGCAGAAATCAATGTCAGCAATAATGAATCGGAGAGAAACTCTGGTAGCGTCCAAGTTACACCTACAAAATAGATAATATTTTTCAGATAATTGTCATTAAGAAGAGTAAAAAGATTGGTTAAGAAAAGTTTTAACCAATTGGATGAACTATTTTTCATTTCCGACCCTTTCTATTTTTTACAAGTTGGCCACATGCGGCGGCAATATCTTTTCCTCTACTTTGGCGCACATTCACAATCAGGTTTTTACTTTCCAAATACTCTTTAAAACGAATCATATTTTCGCGAGGAGATTTTGAAAATCTCGATTTTGTTTCATTAAACTCAATCAAATTTATTTTCACAGGAAAAGGTCGGCAGAATGCACACAAACGTTCCGCACTTTTTGTAGAATCATTAATATCCTTTAGCAGAACATACTCAATGGTAATTCGTTGACCCGTTTTCTGATAAAAATATTGCAATGCAGATTGTAGTTCTGGCAATGGAAATTTTCTGTTTATAGGCATTATTTCGGATCGCAACAGATTATCTGGAATATGAACAGAAACTGCAAGACCAGGTTTAAAACCTTCATCTGCCATCTTAATAATTCCATCTACCACACCAACTGTTGAAAGCGTAATTCTTGAGGGTGAAAGTTGATTTCCTTCTGGCGAGGTAAGCAGATTTATTGACTGCATTACATTATCGTAATTCAGCAGCGGTTCACCCATTCCCATAAAAACAATATTGCTGATAGGAATTTCATACAGTTCCAAAGCACGGCGATTCATCAGTGCGTACTGGTCGAGAATTTCAGAAAAATGAAGATTCCTGATAAAACCCATCGTTCCTGTAGCACAAAACGCACATTTTAGCGGGCAACCAACTTGTGAAGAGATACACGCCGTAACGCGACTTTGAGTCGGAATCAGCACACCCTCTATGGCGTGCCCATCGTGTAAGCGAAAGATAAACTTTGCGGTTCCATCACTGCTAATTACCTCACTTTCAATTTCTGTTTTCAAGAATGTAAATTGCTCTTTCAATTTCTCTATCAACTTCAACGAAAGATTTCCCATCTCCTCAAAAGTGAGAACATTTTTCTTCCACAACCACTCATAAATCTGCTTCTTTCTGAATCTTTTCTCTCCAATAGATTCCAAAAAATCAACAAGCTGTTTTTCTGAAATATGACGAATATCTGGTCTCATAACACTATTCATATTTTACTCTTGGATCAAGCCAACTATATATCAAATCGCACATCACATTAATAACTACCAAAACGATAGAAATAAAGAGCAGTGCGCCCATTACAACGGGAAAATCATATTTATCCAAACCATCAACTATTACAACTCCCATACCTTTCCAGTCGAAAATATACTCTACAAACACTGCACCTGCTAACAAAGATGCTAACCAACCTGAAATGGCTGTAACCACAGGATTCAGTGCGTTCTTCAGTGTATGTTTTACAACTATCCTTCCGAAGGAAACCCCTTTTGCTTTGGCAGTCCGAATGTAATCTTGCGATAAAACATCTAACATTGAATTTTTCGTAAGTTCAACAACCACAGCCAATGGTCTGATTCCCAGAGTTATAGCTGGTAAAATAATATTTTTCATATCAAGATACTGACCATTTCCATAATTATCTACAGAATAGAGACTTCCGAACATACTCAAACCTGTAAAATCGGCTAAGATAAATGCAAAAATCCAAGCAAAAAGAATAGCGGCAAAAAAAGAGGGTAACGACATTCCCAACACAGAAATAAAAAGTGCAGATTTGTCGAACCAACTATCTTTATATATGGCACATAGGATTCCAATAAAAATTCCTACAATAATAGCAAAGAAAATAGAAACTACTGCCAACAAAGCCGTTTTCGGGAATGCATCTGCTAAAATTTCTGCTACGGGGCGCTTACTTTGATAAGAACGACGTAAATATGGTTTTTTCAGCACAATAGAAGATTCTGAGAAAGAGCACAATTTTACATACTGATAATTATTATCATTCAGGAAGAAAAACGATTCTTTCTCATGAGTTTTATGCCATGAAATTGGAGACAAATCGTTGAGATATGCCAAATATTGAATCCCTACGGGAAGATCGAGCCCCATCTCCTTGCGGATAGCAGCTTCTGTTTGCATATCGCTACGTTGTCCCATCATCATACGCGCTGGGTCGGAAGGTAAGATCGTAAATAGGAAAAATACCAAACTTACCACGCCGAACATTACCAGCAAACCATAACCCACTCTTTTTAATAGATATCGACTCATTTAGAACTCATTATATTTTTGACGATAAATATCTGCTTCTTTCTTCTTACCCTTTCTTTCGTACGACTGATACATAGTCTTGTACAACTTTTTGTAAGCTCCATACTCATCTAAACCTTGGTTCATATACAAAATAAGCAGATCCTTAATTCCCTGATCATTCACAGCTTCTGCATCCACCATTGCATTCAAAACCTTCTCCGCACCACGAATATCCTGCTTATGAGCATATGCTAAAAATCCAATGTGATAAGCTGCTGAATATTTAGAATTGATATTGATAAGATTCCTATAAACCTTCAATGCTTCATCAGGTAGAACAGAAGAAAGGTAAAAAATCCCCAACATATAACTTCCCGCCTCATAGGTTGGAGCAAATTTTAATAGTTTATCAATATAAGGTTTTGCCATGGCAATTTGCTCTTTTCTATAATAAGATTCGCTAAGATTAACATAAATCGATTCATTCAATGGGTCAACTTTCAACGCACGCTTCAACGAAACTATTGCTGAATCGTACTCTTGCGCTTTCATCTGCTGATAACCTATAAAATCATCTTTTGTTTCTCGTTTCAAGATAATACAGATCGGTTTCCCATCTACATTGATAGAGTGGACCATATTTTTGGGTGGAAAATTTTCAGAGCGCAACTGCTCAGGACTGATTCCCGTTACGGTAAAAATAGCATAATCCCAATCCACATTTCCTCGCTCGTACCAACGCACAAAAGGTACAGAGAAGTTGGCCGTATCTTTACGGAAGAAATAGGCAACCGAAGCTTGATGCCACGATGCTACCTTAATTTTTGAACCATCAGAATTAGGTACAGCATTTTCTTTCACCCATTCTGCAGCTTCGCGCGTGGAATGATAATAATAATCCAACTCATAGTTGCCGTATGCTTTTTCTACACCACCTACAAGTTTGTTAAAATAAACATATTCGTATGGATGATTCCTCAAAATATGAGAAATAGGACCCATCAATAAAACTAAAATCAGCACAATACTTCCATAATGAATTGATTTTGAAAACTTGGAAAATTTCTGTTCTAACCAATTAAAAATCTCGTTAAAACCCAATCCTGCCGCTACTACCATCGGAGGATAAGCAAACATCGCATGACGCCAACCTCCATAAACATTAGCATTGGTTAAGATAATCCAGAAAATTGGGAAAAAGAAAGTGAAGAAGATAAAAAATATCTCCAAACGGGTCTCCTTCTTGCGCCAACAAAAGATAAAAAATAGAACTAAACCTATAATAACAGCCATAGGAATAGTGATTAAGATATACTTTGGCGTATAGTACCAAGGCAAAAGATCTGACCATTGCAAGTTTCCATCAAAAATTTGACGTATGGTTACATCAAAATTTGACATCTCCGTAAAGGATTCCCAAACATGCTTAATGGGCGATTGCAATGCGTATGGCCACAAAAGAATACCTAAAATATAACTTACAACAAAGATGGAGATCCCCATCATAAATAGTTGTCCCAACTGCTTACCAAATGGAAGTTGCTGAGTTGAGATTTTTTTGCTATTTTTTGATTGAATGTAGAAACGAATAAGATAAAGCAATGCAAAAAAAGCAAAATATCCAAAAAGGATAAGCCCTCCTACGCGCACACTAATAGAGAATGCTATTGATAAAATCAGAATGAGATAAGTGTACCACTTAACTTTTGGGAATTGCTTAAAAAACAATAATATACCATAAATTGCAGTGATTACTGCTGCAGCAAATGGTATATCTTTAGGGTTGTTGAATGAGTGACCTAAAAAACGAGGAGAAAGGAACAACAATAACATCGTGACGACTCCTGCCCGAAAACTGCCTGTTAGCAAGTAGGCAATAAGCCCTACCATAAAAATAGAGAGCCAACCCAAAAATGAATTAAAGGCGTGACGAGTTAAATGAATATCTTCCACACCAAATGTTTGGTTGAACAATTCTGTAATTACATCAAAAGAGGAACCATAATATTTCAGATTTTCAAAAGTAATACAAGAGGTATCCTCTCCGCCCGTCTTAAAATAGTTCACAACATTTCTTCCCTGCGGAATTTGAAAGTTATCTTCATCACCCGTATTTCCTGCTGTTCTGCTCATTATTGGCATCACAAAAAAGAGTATAAGAACAACTCCTGAAAATAACCAGAACCAAATATTTTTGCCGTTTTCTTCCAACAACTTCTTCATACACAATTATTTATATTTCTTTTTAATTTTATACAATTCATACGGAGCTTTTATAAAATCTCTCAGCTTTAGTTGTGATCCATCCACATCAGCCCACGCCATAACAGGATATTCATACACCAAATTGATAGCAGCATCACGACCAAATACCTTTTTATAACGGAAAAGAATCTCCACATCGAAAAGCCATTTGGTGATGAAAGGTTGAGAGAAAAGGGGGGTAACAATCTTTCTTCTATACAATTTTGCACCACATTGCGTATCATAAACGGGAAGATTAATTAATGTTGAGGCTGTGGTCGCAAAAACTCGTCCTAATAGATGACGACTGCGTTTGCGCCTAACTTTTGCACCTAATCGAAGCAGACGCAATCCCGTTACCATATCAAAATTTCCTAACTCCATCTGCAACATAAAATTCTTAATCTCGAAAAGGGGTGTTGCTAAATCAGCATCCCAAAAACCGATATATTCCGACTCAAAATGTTGTTCAGCATAAATCATTCCTTGTCGCACAGCCTCCGCTTTCCCACCATTAGATTGAAGGTCGAGATAATGTACTCGGAGAGATTCTGCTGAAAAAGCTCGCAATATCTCTAACGTATCATCACTACTTCCATCATTCACAAATAAAAAATCAACATCATCGTTCGTTTCAAGAAAAGATAAAAAATCCCTCTTCTTTAAACGACTTGCCTCATTATAACAAGGAATCACTATTGTTGCTTGCATATTACAAAAGTTGATAAACCTGGTAATTTTATTCCTATCTTTCGAAAGATTGAAGTAACACAATAGTCACATAGCAAAATCTTCTCATACAACCAAGAAATCGTTTTACCACCATTCCACCCTCCAATTCCCGTAACCGGTTTCTCCTTCCGTAGTAATTCAATCTTTTTTTGAAGAAATCTTGGTATCAACAATGAAAAAAAGAAATATCCATCATCTACCACATTCATTCCTGCCTGCGCTACACGTTCTTTTAATAGTTTCGAACTATATCTGCGATAATGCCCCAACCATTTATCATGCGAACAATACAGCGATTGAAATGCTGGCGCAGTAATCATAAAAAGTGTGCCCGCACCCACAAATTTTTTCTGCTTTAATGCTGATAAAAAAGCAACATCATCTTCTATATGTTCTATCACATCCATAAGAAAAACTATACTCGCCTTCTTCTCTCCTAAATCTACTTCATCTACCGATTGACAAAAAGTACAACTGAAATTTTGATATTTCTCCTTTAATGCACAAATTATCTGATTCTCAAATGCTGTATCCACAGCTATGGGATAGGGATGCTCAACTATACTACTGAAATAGTGCAAAAAGAAGAGATCTCCACATCCTATATCCAATATCGGAGTAGATTCTTGATTTGCAAATAATCTATTTTTCAGAAGTTTACGAACTATTTTAGCCCTTGCATACTCCCAAGGATGATTCTTTGAAGAGTTCTTTGCCTCATTTATATTCAGTTCCTTTATATCCATTCAGAATACTTTGCTTTAAACTTGCAAAAATACATAATTTTTCATTTGTACAACTTTATTTTGGGATAAAATTTGGGTGTGCCGGCTCTTTTCTACCGCACTATGCCTGCGCACTCGCCGTCGGGCTATCCGCTCAAATTTCGCGCCTCTATATCTCGCTTCAATGTTTCCCAATCTTCAAACTCTATAGTCAAAACACTAAATTCTAAATGCTAAATCCGGCGCTCATAACCGCTCCTATCCCTCACACAACCCCCTGCGCCATCCTATCTTTCTACACAATTTTCCCTCCTCGCCTCCATTTATTCTCCAATTTTCGTAAATATTTATAACGTCTACCCTAAAATCAAAAAAAATCTAGAAAAGAGAGAGAATATTTTGACTATTTCGCAATTCTTTTGTATTTTTGTGCCGTTTTTCCAAGAATAGAAAAGGACCTCTGCTGGAAAAACCAAATATATAGGTCCAAAGTATTAATCTACGTACAATTACAATATGAAGAAACTCTTTTTAAGTCTTGCAATTGCAATTATGATGCTCCTCCATGGAAATCTTTCCGCTTGCACCAACTTTATTGTTACCGCTGGTGCTAGCAAAGATGGTTCTTGTATGGTCACATACGCTGCCGATTCTCACACCCTTTATGGTGAACTTTATCATTGGAAGGCTGGAAATCATACTCCAGGCACAATGATGGACGTAGTTGAGTGGGACTCTGGTAAATTATTAGGTCAAATTCCCCAAGTAGCTCACACATATAATGTGGTCGGAAATATGAATGAACACCAATTAGCAATTGCCGAAACCACATACGGAGGCTTAGACACCCTAGCAACTCCTAACGGAATTATGGACTATGGTTCTCTCATCTACATCACTTTACAACGCGCAAAAAATGCCCGCGAAGCTATCAAATGCATCTCTGAACTTTTAGACGCTTACGGATACTGCAGTAGTGGTGAGTCATTCTCTATCGTTGACCCTAAAGAAGCTTGGATTCTTGAACTCATTGGTAAAGGTAGCGAAATGAGAAATGCTAAAGGTAAAATCGTTAAAGGGTGGTCTAAAGGTGCCGTTTGGGTAGCTCGCAGAATTCCTGATGGATATATTAGCGGCCACGCAAACCAAGCGCGTATCACCACTTTCCCATTGGCAGATGGTGTTACCTCTATTACCAATAAAAATTTAGATAAGATTTTTAATGAAAAAATTGAAACCGTATACTCTCACGATGTAATTACAATTGCCAGATTATACGGACTTTACCCTCAAAAAGCTC
Organism: Bacteroidota bacterium; assembly: GCA_023413895.1. Taxonomy (GTDB): domain Bacteria; phylum Bacteroidota; class Bacteroidia; order Bacteroidales; family WCHB1-69; genus JAEZOU01. The sequence goes on from JAEZOU010000020.1 coordinate 79,518, forward strand.
CTGACGCTGAATTCAGTTTCTGCGAAACTTACGCACCTATCAACTTCGGTGCTGCTCGCGGATGCGAAGCTCGCGTTTGGTCTTTCTTCAACCGTTGCAATCCTGCAGAAATGGGAAAATATGAAAGCTACGCCCGCGGTGACGATTTAAATAATAGAATGCCTCTCTGGATTAAACCCGTGAAAAAAATTAGCGAACGCGACCTTATGCTTTATATGCGCGACCACTACGAAGGCACTACAATGGATATGACAAAAGACCTCGGCGCTGGCCCTTACGCTTGCCCTTATAGATGGAGACCTATGGGTTGGTCTGTAGATGGACAAGAGTACCTTCACGAACGCGCTACCGCTACTCAACAAACAGGTTTCTCTTTCGTAGCTCAATGTAGAGGTTGGCTTCCTAACGCATTCGGTGGTATCCTTTGGTTCGGCGTGGACGATGCTGCAAGTTGCTGCTATGTTCCTATGTTCTGCGGTATTACTGAAATTCCTGAAGCTTTCAGAGAAGGAAACGGCTCAATGGTAGATTACTCTCCAACTGCCGCTTTCTGGACATTCACAAAAGTGAGCAACTATGTTTATTCTCGCTACGCTGATATGATTAAACACGTTAACGAAAAACAAGACAAATGGGAGTTGGGATCTATTCATAAAATTGCTGAAATGGAGAAAGATATGATTCGTACATTTGAAAGCAACCCAGAAAAAGGAATTGCTACCTTGAATAACTTCTCTGCACAACAAAGTGCTGCTGTTTGCGCAGAATGGAACCAACTATTTGAATACCTTCTTGTTAAATACCACGATGGTAATGTAAAAAAAGAAAAAGATGGTAAATTTATTACTACCGACACGCATAAACCTCAAGCTGAATTCCCCGAACAACCTGCTTATCCTGAAAATTGGTATAGAATGATTATTAAGGATTGTGGTGATAATATCAAAAGTAAATAAACCATAAAACAATGACGCTCAATATAAAAGGCGAACTAATATCTCTCAAGACACCCATTGTGATGGGTGTCTTGAAT
>JAEZOU010000039.1 GCA_023413895.1 Bacteroidota bacterium
TGGGACAAAGGCGGAACACCTGAGTACATTTACCACTTCAACAAACAATGGCTATCGTTGTGCCGTCCAAAACTCAAAGACAATGGTACAATCTGGATTTCAGGTACACACCACAACATATTTGTAGTGCAACGCTGTCTGCAAGAGTTGGGTTATAAGATACTAAATGTTATCACTTGGCAAAAGTCTGACCCACCACCAAACTTGTCGTGCAGATATTTTAACTTCTCTACTGAGCTTGTTATTTGGGCACGCAAGCATGAGAAGAAACCGCACAAGTTCAACTATGAAACCATGAAACAACTCAATGGCGGTTCTCAAATGACAGATGTGTGGCGTATTCCTGCTGTGGGTATGTGGGAAAAGACTTGCGGCAAACATCCTACACAAAAGGCACTTCGCTTGTTGTATCGTATCGTATTGGCTTCTACTAACGAAGGTGATACTATCCTTGACCCATTTGCTGGCAGTAGTACAACAGGCATAGCTGCCAATCTGTTAGGTCGCAAGTTTATAGGCATAGAGCAAGATAAAAGTTTTATTGAGTTGAGCCAACGCCGCCGAGAGTTATTAGAAAACCCTACAGAGGCTCAAAAACTACTCAAGAAAATGCGTGAAACACCAGAGGAAACGATGGTACTTGTCAATCACGCACGCCCTAAAGACTATCAACTTATGCTTGAGAAAGGATTATGCTACTTACGAGCAGGAGATAGCAAAGGTTCATTGCTTGTACAAAAGGGCTTTGAGCGTTTGGGATATGTGCTATTGCACTCCAATGGAGAGAATCCTCAACTATTCAAACTGACAAAAAAAGGATTCCAAATTTGGACAGCACTAGCATTGCAAGAGTTGGGCTTTAGCGCAGAAAATGCACCTTATTATGCGGTATTACACTTCGATACAACGAAATCAATGGCTCTTCATCAACAGATAAATCTCATACAGCGAAATTATACTAACGTTCCCAAACTTCATCCACTTCACGATTTTATCTTACTGAAATAGTTTAAATGTGTGAACGAGTAAAAAATTCTAAACGCCAATGATTACCCTCAAGATCGTCGTATTCGTATATCAACTCTTTGAGTGATAGTTTTTTAACTTTAGCAACGTAGTGGTACTCATTGGCCATAAACATAAAATGAATATCTAATTCGCCGTTCCTCTTATTCACAAAATACCAACTACCCGCTGGCGATTCTCTCTGCAATCCATTATGAATAGCCGTTACCGTTAAAGTTCCCTCACCAAAAAAAGCATAGTAAGAACCCGGACGATTGTAGTCAATTGTGGTTTCTTTGGTTACCTCTTCGCCATTGCAATAACTATAGCCCAATTGCCAATAACCCGTAATACGAGTTTCGATATCGTTAAAACTAATAAATGGTCCTTCGGGAAATCTACATCCGCAAAGTAAAACGGTAGCCGTGATTATCAAGAATATTTTTTTCATCTTCACTTTTTTTATCCTGCAAAGATATGTTTTTTTTATTTTTGCACCAAATTTTAAAGATGAAAATTTTAGATACAATTTGTGCTTTGTCCACGCCCCCTGGAATAGGGGCTATCGCAGTGATTCGAGTTTCTGGAAATCATGCCTTTGATATTGTAAGTTCTTTATTTAGAAATAGTTCTAATTTTTTAGAACAGCCTGCTAATTATGCAAAATTTTTAAGCATCTATGAAGCAGACAGAATGATTGACCAAACGGTTGTTGTAAAATTTGTTGCTCCACATTCCTATACTGGTGAAGATTTGGTAGAGATTTCTTGTCATGGCTCGCAATATATTCAGCAGAAAATTTTGGAACTTTTGCTGAAAAATGGTGCAAGAATGGCAAACCCTGGCGAATTTTCAATGCGCGCTTTCTTGAATAACAAGTTAGACTTACCCCAAACGGAAGCTGTAGCCGATTTGATAGAATCACAGTCTGAAATGGCACATAAATTAGCTGTAGGTCAGCTAAAAGGAGGATTTTCATCAACAATAAGCAATTTACGGACGCAATTTGTAGAACTCGCAGCCCTTTTAGAGCTTGAATTGGATTTTAGCGAAGAGGATGTAGAGTTTGTGGATAGAACACAGTTGCTGACCCTATTAGCAACGTTGAAAAGTGAGGTTGCGTCGTTGGTGCGCTCATTTAAATGGGGCAACAATATCAAAAATGGAATCCCTGTGGCAATTGTGGGTAAACCCAATGTAGGTAAATCAACATTGTTGAATGCGCTGCTGAACGAAGAACGTGCCATTGTCTCCCATATTCCAGGAACAACTCGCGATACAATTGAGGATACAATGACAATTCAGGGCGTCAACTTCCGCTTCGTTGATACTGCTGGCATCCGTAATTCGGAAGATATAATCGAAAGTTTGGGTATTGATCGAACTTTTGCAGCGATAGAAAAAGCGGAAATAATTCTCTTTATGGTGGATATTTCCCAAATATCAATCCAAGAAGTACAATCTGAAATTGAAATTTTAAAATCTAAAATCGATATTAAAGAGAAGAATATAATATTGCTAGCCAATAAGATAGATAAAACTGAAGGCTTTAATAGCACAGAATTTCAAGAACAAAAGATGATTCTCCTTTCTGCAAAATCTGGCACAAATGTAGAACAAGTAAAAGAGAGATTGGTAAATTACGTTAACGAACATAAAATTATTGATAATGCATTACTTACCAATGTTAGACATTACGACATTTTCCTAAAAATTGCAGATGAAATTGTACGTTTGGAAGATGGTTTTGCGCAACAACTTCCGACAGATATTTTGGCAATTCATCTCAATACAATTTTACATTATTTAGGCGAAATTACTGGTGAGGTGACTACTGATGAGATTTTGAACGATATTTTTGGAAAATTCTGCATCGGAAAATAAATCAATAAGTTGCACCTCTTTTTTGATTAAGCACTACTTTAGTTGTGTGATTACTTTTTGTAGCAACATAAGAAACCGAGATCCATTGCCGCCATCCATTTGTACATGATGGTATTGGAATGAAATAGGAAGTTCTGTCTTAAACCAATGTTTGCGGAATCGTCCCCACATTACCATCGGGTTGCAAAATTTATCGGAATATTGGTTGATAATAGAATCTATTTCCGTTTGAATTAAAGCAGAAGTGCCAATAATCATGCAATCCTCCAAGAAAAAACTTGCACATTCGGCAGAAACTCTTTGGGTCAATGTAAGATAGTCGTTGTAAAATTGCCTAATATCTTCGTTGAACGAAATGTCGCACGAACTCAATCCTCCCTTGCAGTTGCTAACAATTACATTGATAGCTATATGGTCATATTGGAATAATTTGCCCTGTTCTGGAAGTAGATAAAACTCCTCCATCTGACTAGCAGCTTTGCCAATACACCAGCAAATCAGCGCATTAGGTTTTATTCCAGATCGCTTACTAAATTTCACAATTGGGCTGACATCAAAGCGCTTGGTCAAAGTAACCATAGGCATTGGAGAAGTAATCCACAAGTCAAAGGCTTCGGATCGTTTTGTTTTATGCGGGTCTATTTCTCTTTTCATTTAGATTATGTTTAATTTCAATGTCTGGTTTGAGAATTGGCCAATGTAGAATTCTCGGTTGCAAAATTACACAATTATCGTTTATGCCCATTTTGAAAGGGAGGTGAGATTTGATGTGCATCTTTCAGAAAAAAATATTAATTTTGCCAATAATTTTTTACCTAAAAAAAGAACATTCTGTATGAAAAAGATTTTTTTAACGATTTTAGTAGTTATTACAGTAACTTTTACAAGTTGCATTACCGTAGCAGAAGACTCAAAAGAGTTGGAGAAAAAAGTCCAACAGCTGGAAAAAGATGTTGCCGAATTGCAAAAAGCCGTTGGAATTACCCCAAGTTCTGACACTTTAGTAACATCAGAAAAACAGGAAAATTCTGAGCAACAATCCCCAAGTGAAAAAAGTAAAAAATCGGCACCAGAAAACACAAAATCGGTTGAAACTCAAGCCATAGAAGCTGTAAAATATTGTCTTAAAATGTATTGTCCGAAAGATACTTATAATGACATTCGCTCCGTTCCTAAATCAGATGGCACAATTGACGTTATTATAGATTTTAAAAGCTCCTTAGGATTGAAAACCACCACCTATAATGTATCTGTTTATAAGGGAAATGAATACAAAATTAATAGTATTAGTGGGTTATATGGACAATTTCCACACAGAGAAAAGTTTCCTATGAGATAGCTTTTGAAATTCTATCCATGAGTAATATCTTATCGTACTTTGGAACCTAATTCAAAGTACGTTTTTTATGGCAAAAGTTGTGAAAATTCGCTATTTTTGCCAAAAAATATTTTTACGATGAGAATTGCAATTTTATCCCTTTTCTGGTTGGCATTTTGTCTTCCTATTTTCGCACAAACTATTGATAATGAACAAGATTTTGACGGTGCAAATTGTACGAGCATTATGGTTGGTAAAAAAGCATCGGCGGATGGTTCTGTAATTGTTTCGCATACTTGCGACGGGCGCTACCGCACATGGATGACCATTGAGCCTGCGCAAAATCATAAGGCAGGAGTGCTTCATAAAGTTTACAAAGGCACTATGCAAACGGCATTTCCTACTGATACACATGGAGTTAAGTTAGCTGGAGAGATTCCACAAGTGGCGCATACTTACGCCTATTTAAACACTGCATATCCTTGCATGAATGAAAAGCAATTGGCAATAGGTGAAACCACCTTTTCAGGGCCAGATACTTTGGTAAATGAGAAGGGAATGTTTATGATTGAGGAGTTAGAGAGAATTGCGCTCATGCGTTGTACAACAGCACGAGAAGCCGTACAATTGATTGGTAATTTGGTACAACAATATGGTTATGGCGATGGTGGCGAGTGTATTACAATTGCAGACAAAAAAGAGATTTGGCAGATGGAGATTTTAGGCGAAGGTCCAGATAAAATTGGAGGCATTTGGGCTGCACAACGGATTCCAGATGATCATGTGGGCGTTTCTGCTAACATTCCTCGCATCGGAAAAATGCAACGGAATAATCCAGAATACTTTATGGCTTCCGATAATGTAGAAGCTGTTGCATTAAAATATGGTCTTTGGGATGGGAAAGAACCATTCGTTTTTTGGAAAGCTTTCAATAGTTCATACGCCAACGGCAAAAATTTCCGCGAACGTGAATTCTTTATTTTGAATGCTTTAGCACCATCATTAAAACTTTCAATGGAGATGGCAGAACTTCCATTTTCTGTAAAACCTGATAGTAATGTAAACGTACTAAAGGTAATTGAACTTTTCCGCAGCACTTACGAAGGTACCGATATGGATATGTTGAAAAACCTAAAAATTGTCAAGAAAGTGAAGAACGAAGATGGTACTTTCTGCAACGACACAATCCTGAGTCCGATTGCCAATCCTTGGATGACAACCAATGCTTTAAATACTTATAATTTCTTGTCAGACAATGCAGTAACGTTCCAAAGAACTGTATCTGTGGCATGGTGTTCCTATTCACATGTAATTCAACTACGTGATTGGCTTCCTGATGCTATTGGTGGCGTTTGCTGGATTTCTGTGGACAACCCTGCAGAAAGTCCCCGCATTCCAATTTTCTGTGGTAATAGTGAACTTCCTGAGGCGTTCAATTTTTGTGGACAACGTAAGTTTAACGAAAATGCAATTTTGTGGTATTATCGTCCAGCGAATAAGTTAGCAACATTAGCTTGGAAAAATACGCGTAAAGAGATAGAGAAAAATGTCGAACATTTCGAACAGAAATTAACAACTGACTTATCTAACTTAGAAAAAACAGTTGTAGAAATGCAGGGAAAATCTACAAAGATAAATCGATTATTAAATCAGTACACTTCTGATTTTGTGGAAGATACTCGTAAATGTTGGAAAGATATGGAAGAAAAATTTTGGGTTAGATTTGGATTAGGTTTTTAATAAATCTCGACCAGAAATTTCCAAAACTTTTCTTTACTTTTGCGGGCTCAAAATATGAAAAAGATTATTGGTTTAATTCAGAGGTTAGTAACGCCCCAATTCATTCGTTTTGTATTCGTTGCAATACTAAACACTGCCTTTGGTTGGTGTATTTATGCGCTTTTGCTAACGCTTATGAATGCGTTAGCAATGGCTAAGCCTTACGTACTTGCTTCGCTATTTGGCACAATTATCAGTGTGCTTTTTAATTTCAAAACCTACGGACATATTGTTTTCAGAAATAAAAGCAACAAGCTGATATTCAAATTTATACTCGTATATACTTTTAATTATTTTCTGAACATTGGTGGTATTGCTTTGTTAGAAAACATGGGAATAAACAACTATTTAGCAGGAGCAATAACAGCCATTCCTGTTGGTTTTATTGGGTATTTTTTGAATAAATTCTTTGTTTATAATCAAAAAAAAACTTTTACTGAAATCCAAACCTCTCAATATGAAAACTAATTTCAAGTTTTTAATTTTACTTCTATTTGCGGTAGCATTTTCATCATGCTCGCAGACTGAAAAAACGAAATCAACGAATAATACTGAGGCAGATGTACAAAGGGTACTTGAACGCATACCTATAGGCGTTGAAGAGGACACGTTGGAGGTACATTGGCATCCCAAGGTTACTAACACACAAAAAGATGTAATTTACGACATTATTCATCGTCTAATTTTAGTAGAAGGCGGAACATTTACTATGGGATGTAATGATTGTGAATCGTATATGGGACCAGCTCACGAAGTTACTATTGACACGTTCTATATCTATAAGTTTGAAATTATGCAACGCTATTGGTATGAACTTCAGCAACTTGACCCAACAAAATTCTCGCGCCAAGATCATCCTATAGTGAATATAAGTTGGAACGAATGTCAGCAATTTATTCAATATTTGAACGACCTAACCGATTTAACGTTCCGTTTGCCAACAGAAGCAGAGTGGGAATTTGCTGCACGAGGTGGAAATTTATCAAAAAACTATCCCTATTCTGGCAGCGATAGCATAAAGAAAGTAGGCTGGTACGTTGATAATTCTTTTAATCAGACTCATTCTATTACCACCATGCGCCCTAATGAGTTGGGAATTTATAATATGAGTGGAAATGTGTGGGAATGGTGTCAAGATTGGTATGCTCCATACACTGCTGATGCGCAAGTAAATCCTATAGGTCCTGAAAATGGAAATGCAAAAGTGTATCGTGGAGGAAGCTATATGGATGTAGCTTCATACTTACGTATAGAAAATAGAAATTCGGGAATGCCTGATTATAAGATGAATAACTTAGGCTTTCGTATAGTTTTGGAGAAATAGCGATGAAAGGAGTTATTACAAAAACTACAGGTTTATGGTATGTAGTGCAAGGCGAAGATGGAAATACTTACAATTGCCGTTTGAGGGGAAAATTTAGAATACAAGGAATCAAAAACACCAATCCTGCCGTTGTGGGCGACAATATATCATTTCTCATTGAGTCAGATGGGGTAGGATATATTACCGAAATAGAGAAACGTAAAAACTATATTGACCGAAAATCTACCAAGCTTTCAAAAATTAGCCACATTATTGCAGCCAATATTGATATTGCCTTTTTGGTTATTACAGTATCAGAACCTAGAACATCGTTAGGATTTATCGACAGATTTTTGGTTGCAGCAGAAGGATTTCGTATTCCTACTTGTATTGTAATCAACAAGATGGATCTCTATTCTGATGAAGAATTAGAATTGGTAGAAGAATATACAAACCTATACAAATCAATAGGTTATGAAGTGATCCACACATCAGTAGTGGAGGGTAGGGGAATGGAAGAATTGAAATTGCGAATGCAAGGTAAAGTCTCCTTATTGAGTGGACATTCTGGCGTTGGAAAATCAGCAATTGTAAACCATATTCAACCAGACTTACAAGTAAAAATTGGTGAGATATCTAAAGTTCACAATAAAGGAAAACATACGACAACTTTTGCGCAGATGTTTCCGTTAGAGATGGGCGGCTATATCATAGATACCCCAGGAATTAAGGAGTTTGGATTGATTCAATATTCAAAAGAGGAAGTTCGGGATTATTTTCCTGAAATTCGTGCTTTCAACAATTGTTGTAAATTTACCAATTGTTTGCATCAGCACGAGCCTGCTTGCCAAGTGATAAAAGCTGTTGAGAATGGTGAAATTCCGATTTCGCGTTATCAAAACTATTTGGCTATTCTTGCAGATGATGACATGCAAATTGAAGATTGGAAATTGAGATAATAAGATGATTTAGATACACTTAAATTAGTTTATTTAAAGTAATTTTCATTCTAAATCCAAGTGTTTTATACTATCTTTATCTACTTTTTTGTCTCCCCAGATCTCACGAGTCATCTTTAACACTTCGCTATAGGTCATTTTATCTGTCTGCTCTAAAATTCTTTGTACAAAAAGACATTGACGCACATCGGCTTCGTTATTCACCACTGATTCTGCTAATGCTTTGCACGACTGGTATCCACAAATTCTGCAATCAACCTGAGGCAAATCTTGTGTAATTTCGTAAACTTTTTTCATTTTTCGCATTGCAACGGCAATATTGTCATCCAATTTATCCATTGAGCGTGGCTCAATTTTTTCAGCGACAATATGTTCAAGCAGATAATCCTTATACTTAAAAATTTTATTCTCATCAGCAGTTACCGATTCTGGTTTCGATTGAGCTCTAATCTTTTGGCGCTCAGTAATTAAGAATCTATTTCCTGCACACAAAATCCCACCTGCACAACTTTCGTCACATGCACGTAATTCTAAGAAATCAATATCTGTAATATCCTCATTCTCAACTTTTTCTAAAAATTCACTTACATTATAAATTTCATCAATAGCCAAATTCCTTCCCATTGGAATTCCATTAACCTCTCCTCCAGTAAGTGACCAAAGCAAACTTCCTTTTGAAATAGGATGGAAGTCAAACTCATCTTCACGAAGTTGATATAAACCTTGTTTGATAACTCGGAAAACCTTGTTATAGAGATAGTTCATATTAATAACGCCATCAATTACAGATTTTTCTTCACCAACAGGACTTTTGATGGCAGCAATTTTAGCTGCGCAAGGGGAAACATAAAAAATGCCAATATCTTCCTGTGAAACTCCGTGTTCGGTAAGCACTTTCTTTATATAGTGTGCTGTCATATCTAACGGTGGTTTTATTAATAGAAGATTATCAGTAAGTGATGGATATTTAACCTGAATAAGACGTACAATAGCAGGACAGAAAGATGAAATAATTGGTTTATCAAGATTTTCATCTTGCACTTTATTAATTAACTCCTCCTTGATAATATCAGCACTTTTTTCAACCTCATACACATATTTAAAGCCTAAATGGTAAATGGCCGAGAGAATTGCGCGTTGACTAATTCGCTCTGGAAATTGCGCACTAAAAATAGATGGCAACAAGATAACTGGACATTTATAGTTGTAAATAGTTTGAAAATCATCTTGTTCTATATATATTGAATTAGTCGGGCAAACGATGTAACATTTGCCACAATCAATACATCGGTTGTTATTCAGAATAGGTTTTCCATGACTAATATGTATTGCACCTGTAGGGCAAACACTTGTACAATGCGAACATCCGATACAAAGATCATCGTTAAATTTTAGTGCGTGGTGAAAATTTTCCATACTAAAAATAGTTGATAATTTCTACAGTAGTTCCAACGCCAACAGTGGAGTTAATAGTTAGTTTATCTGTATTAGATTCAATGTTTGGTAATCCCATACCTGCACCGAAGCCCATTTCACGAACTTTAGGCGAAGCGGTAGAGTAACCTTTTTGCATCGCCTTATTGATATCGGGAATACCATTACCTTCATCTTCCAACTTGATATAAATCTTCTCCTCATCAATATCGACAGTGATAACACCACGTCGTGCATGAGCGACAATATTTACTTCTGCTTCGTAAAGAGCTACCACAGTACGTTTTATGATTGCAGGATTTACCCCAATTTGTTTAAGCATTTTTTTTACTGTGCTTGAAACAATACCTGCATTTGTAAAATCGCCACCTTCAACATTATAAGTAAAATTCATAAGTTTCTATTTGATTAATATACGGGTGATAATCCGGCAGCATAAAGAACGCCACTAGTGCGATACATGGAATAATCTGTTTCAAGAAGTGTCATACCATGTTCTTCAGCTAACTCTTTCATTTCAGGAGTAACTTTTTTTCCACGAACAAAAAGAATAACGTAAATGTCTGACATTTCGCAAGTTCTAATAGTTTGGATATTTGCTAATCCTGTTATCAACAACAGATTTTTATCTGTTTCAATAGTTAAAACATCGCTCATAAGGTCGGAAGCAAAGACTTGCTCTACTTCCTGTTGAGCAGGAATTTTACTTGTAATAACTTTAGCATTTGCGTTTTGTACAATCTCTTCAATGGTCATGTTTAATATTTTAAGTTGTAAACTATTTTTCATTAATTTGCTCTTCAATCATTTCTCGAAGATATTGAATAATTTCTGGTTCTTGAATTGAAACCCCATCTAAAGCTTCATTAACTTCGTCTGTATCAAAAAGATAATCTATTTTATCATTCTTATAATGAAAAATAAATCGGATAGTAGGGTAGGCAGAAGCTGTAAGAACAACCGTACCAGCAAGGTCGCCCATAGGGGGTCTATCAATATGACTGAGCCCGAAAATTGCAGTAACCTCAGTTCCTTTACCCACTTCTGAGTGGATTTGGAGCGAACCACCAGTAAGTTCTGCATTTTGCTTCAGCAACGGAATTCCTAACCCCACTTTTCGGGTTGTTCTGGTCGTAAAAAAGGGATTGATAACGTTACTTACCATTTCTGGACTCATTCCACAGCCATTATCAATAAATTGTAGTGTAAGTGTATCATTATCAGGATTCTCAATAACTCTCAAGGTAATTTCAGTCGCTTTTGCGCGAGTAGAGTTTTGGAGAATATCCATTATATGCATTGATAAATCTTTCATATTCAATAAATTATTGTAAAAACACACCTCTTCCTTCTTTTCCATGCAACGCCATTCGAATCTCTTCAAAACTACGCGTTTTTAGTTCAAAGAAACAGGTAGCTGTGCCGATAGAGTCGGGGAGATGTGCATCAGAACTTCTGATAAATGTTTTATTTTTCAAGTATTTATGTTGTTTCAACAAAACGTCCTTATCTCCATGTCCTGAAATTTCGACTGCATCATATTGTAAATCAAGCGGAATGAAACCTAATTGAGAAATAACGCTTGTTTTACTTTTGTCGATATGGGCAGGAATAAAGATTCCTTCGAGTTCCATCACTTTATTGGCAATTGACTCAATATCAACATCTAAACCAGAAGTAAGTAAACGCGGTTCTTCGTAAACAATATTCATATCAGCATCAATTTGCACTTGATCGCCAAAGAAATCGGGGGAATTGGGAATGTTGGGCAAATGAGCATCTAAGTACTCTTGGAAGAGATCTAATTTTTCATGGTTAGGAAAGAAAGCTAGGCAGTGAGCCTCCTCGTGTGTCGTAACTTCAGCACCACATAAGACAAAAATATTACGATTTTTGGAGTAATGTTCTGCTAAGCGACAATGGCGCGTGCTGTTATGGTCCGTAATTCCAATGATGTCAATTCCTTTTTGAAGTGCACGCTCAATGATATATTCGGGTGTCATATCCAAATCGCCACATGGCGATAGGAGAGTGTGGTTGTGTAAATCTGCCTTATATCTAATCAAAATACTGATATTTAGTTGATTAATTGATATATCTTACCAACAGTTTCAAATGTTTCCTCTTTAGTTCCTAAAAGTACAATTCCTTCCTCTTTAGCTTGTTCTAAAGCATCGGGTTCTGGTTTACTATCTTTTACCAAAACGACAGCAGCTAACTCCTTTAATGATGCGATTGCAATTACGTTTTTATGTGTTTGAAGTGTAATCCAAACATTTCCTTCTTGAGCAAATCCCATAACGTCGCTCAGTAAGTCAGATGCGTAGCCGCCTACAATTTCTCTATCTAAATTTTCTTCACCACAAAAAATTGTCAAATTTAATTTTTCTGCTAATTCTTTAACTGTCATATCGATACTTTATTTCTTTTTAATTCTTGTATGTTTCTACGAAATATTTTTTAATTTCTGTCTACGAAATTTCTGCCTTAAATTGTCGTATGTGGTTTTCCTATAATATATATTATGTTAAATAGAATATTCTAAAATTCTAATTTATAGTATTTTATAGTGTTTTCGGTTTTTTAAACAGATAGCGAAATCTCAAGCCAATAACGCCCATAATAGCTTCTTTAAAAATTCCTGCGCTCATTTTTGAAGTTCCTTCAGTTCTATCTGTAAAGGTAATCGGAACTTCAACAACTTTATAATTAAGCTTCAAGAATGTATATTTCATTTCAATCTGAAATCCATATCCAACATGATGGATTTGAGAAAGATCTACGGTTTTCAAGGCAGAGGCTCTATAGCAAATAAAACCGGCAGTTGTGTCGTGGATTGGAATCCATAATATACTGCGAACATATACAGAGCCATAATACGAAATCATTCGACGTGAGCGAGGCCAATTCACAACCTGACCGCCTTTACAGTAGCGAGATCCCACCGCTAAATCGGCATTTTGGTCTATGCAAGCTTGATACAAACGATTGATATCATTAGGGTTATGAGAAAAATCGGCATCCATTTCAAAGATAAAATCATAATTATGATCCAAAGCCCACTGAAAACCATGAATATATGCTTTTCCTAATCCATTTTTTTGAGTTCTAACTTCCAAAAATAATTTATCTGAAAACTCTGTAAGTAAACCTTTTACGATTTCAGAAGTTCCATCGGGAGAGCTATCATCAACTACTAAAATATGCACATCTGCAACGGAAAATGTGTAGCGAATAATCTTTTCAATATTTTCCTTTTCGTTGTAAGTTGGAATAATGACAAGTTTTTTGTCCATCATTGTAATATTAAGTTATTTTATTATTTTTCGAGGATGATATAAACAGGAAGGTGATCACTATATCCGCCCTGGTAAGTTCCTGCGGCGTAAGTTCTATAGGGATAACCTGCAAATGAACCTGTTTTAGTAAACATAAACTTCTTTGAAAATATCTGTGTTTGTGAATATTTATAATGATTTTGGGGTGCTAAAACTAGATTTGCTGAAATTATAATTTGATCAAGCATATCCCAACTATCTTGGTAAGCATACGAACCCAAACCTTTTTGGTACAAATTAGCCATTGGATTATAAATAGCTCCCGGTTTTACATCTTTAATTTTATTAACGGGTTTTAGCGCTTGAGAAAAACTCTTTGCATTAGGATTGTCGTTAAAGTCACCCATAATCACAATATTAGCATTGGGATTTATAGCAAAAAGTGAATCGACAATAGAGCGTGTGAGTTGCGCAGCTGCAATACGGAGTGGAAGACTTCTCGACTCCCCTCCCCTTTTTGATGGCCAGTGATTAACGATAAAATTCACAGTATCAACTTTATCCATAACCCCAGTAAGCACTACTTGGTCTCTAGTTATAAAATAGGGTTTTTCAGGAATTACTAAACGGTGAGCATGTAGGGAAAGGATTTCAAAACGTTCACTTTGGTAAATAAAAGCGACATCAACGCCACGTAAATCGGGAGAATCGTGATGTGCAACTTTGTATTTGTACGGCAATAATTCTGGTTGTTGCGTCAAATCTTGTAAAACAGTAGCATTCTCAATTTCTGATACGCCTAAAACAACAGGACAACCTTCCTCTTTTCCAATCAAAGAGATTACTTGTGATAAATTCTGCAACTTCCGAAAATAACGTTCTCCGGTCCATTGGTAACTACCTTCAGGAAGAAATTCCTCATCATTTTTATTGGGATCATTAATTGTATCAAACAGATTTTCAACATTGTAAAATGCCACAACCGCTTTTTGCGTATTCTGGGAAAAGAGAAATCCTATGCAAAACAAGGATAAAAACAGAAGAAATATTTTTTTCATAAACAAGAAATAGAATATTTTGCAAAATTACGAAAAAAAAGGAAATATTTCAACCTAATTTTTCGTAAAAATAAAACTAAAATATTTTTCAAAACAATAATCATATTTTAAATTTACACATAAATTTATAGGAGTTGTAGATTGATAAAAATGTGTAACTTTGCAACCCATTAAAAAACGATAATTTTTTAACATAACACATTGATTTTAAACTTAATTCTAATTATTGGAAGCAGATAAAATATAACAATATGAAACAACAAGTAATCTTTACATTATGTTTATTGTTAATGTTTGGAAATCTTTTTTCACAAACAGATACAACACAACATTCAGGAGTTGAGGAGATTATTTCGGACAATTCCAACGAAAATTTTGGTGAAGACCAAGATGATGATGAAGGAATTTCTGGAAATAACATTCCTGGCTTGCTTCATTCCTCTCGGGATGTATATACCAACAACACCTCCTACACTTTTAGCATTGCCTATTTCCGTCCGCGTGGTTTAGACAATCGCTATCAAAGTTTATGTTTAAATGGATTTATGATGAACAATATGATTACAGGTCGTCCATCATTTTCACAATGGGGCGGTTTGAATCACTTTTTTCGCTATCCTGAGAATGTGTTAGGAATGAATCCTGCGGGATTTACTTTCGGTAACATTGGAGGTGCTACTGATTACAACTTGCGAGCTTCATCATTTCGCAAACAAGTACGCGCAGGTTATTCTATTTCCAATCGATCTTATAATCATCGTTTTATTGCTTCCATTGCTTCAGGAATTTCGTCCAAAGGTTGGTCATTTGCAGCACAATTGTCCACCCGATTTGGTAGTGAACTTGCGTACGTAAAGGGAACTTCATACACAGGATTCAGCTACTTTGTAGGAGCAGAGAAACGCTTCAACAAAGCGCACGCATTAAGTTTGACCGCTTTCGGAGCACAAACCACTCGCGGAATGCAAGGAAATTCAGTAAATGAAGTTTATGAACTTCTTGACGACCCATATTACAACCCTAATTGGGGCTGGTACCAAGGCAAACGCCGCAATGCGCGCGTTCGCGACACCCACGAACCTGTAATTATGTTGAGCCACTTTTTCACTCCAGAAAACAACCGTTTAGTCATTAATACAACTTTAGCAACCACTTTCGGACATAAAAACACCACCTCTCTCAACTGGTATGACGCTCCAGACCCTCGTCCTGATTATTATCGTTATCTTCCAAGTTATCAAGTTGTTGATGGTGTAATTTCTGATTTATATTATGATTGCCAAAATTCTTGGCTAACAGATGAATCTTTCCGTCAGATTAATTGGGATAAACTCTATAATGTAAACCAATTGGCAGCTCTTCAAGGCAAAAGAGCTCAATATATGATTGAAAGTCGCAACATCACACACTTCCAATTGGGAGGTGCAACTAACCTTACTTACGACATAAACGACAATATTCAATTGGCTGCAGGTGTAGATATTAGAGGTTACAATCAACGAAATTACAAAACCATTGACGATATGTTAGGTGGTTTATATTGGTTAGATGTAGATAAATATTCTGAAGGAGAATTTCCAGATTCATTATCTGTAATTTACAACGACTTAAATAACATAAACGACACCTTACAAGAAGGTGATGTATTTGGATATGATTACGATTTAACTCTCTACTCTCAAAAAGCTTGGGCAACAATGAGTTTCAAATATAGCGCTATAGATTTTCACTTAGGTGCAAATATTGGTGCTGTTGAGATGTGGCGTACTGGTAATATGAAAAACGGACGTTTTGCTAACGATTCCTATGGAAAATCTGAAACACGCGCTTTCTTAGAAACAGGAGCAAAAGCCGGAATTACATATAAAATTTCTGGTCGTAACTATTTAGTTTTGAACGGACAATTTATGCAAGAAGCCCCAGGAATTCTCAACGCTTTTCTCGCTTCTCGTATCCGCAATACATATATCAATGACCTTGATGAGCAAAAATCAGTTAGCGCTGATTTCTCATACATCATGAAGTATCCTCGCATTAAACTCAGATTGACTGGATATTTTACTCAACTACTTGATTTAACAAAACTTATTAGTTTCTATCATGATGATTACTCTTCGATGGTAAACTATGCCATGACACACATTAATCAACGCCATTTAGGAGTTGAATTGGGTGCCGAAGTGAAACTTTCTTCTATGTTTTCTCTCGTTTTGGCAGGCAATTATGGCGATTATCGATATAGTAACAATGCTTCTGTATATATGAATGCTGAAAATGGCTACGACATTTTAGGCAACGGAGGTGCTGACCAACGCCAAACTGTATATTGGAAAAACTACCACGTTGCGGGAACCCCACAAGTGGCTTCAACTATAGGTTTAAAATTCAACCATAACTATTGGTGGGTAAATATTAATGCTAACTATTTCGACAAAATCTACTGCGATTTGAACCCAGAAAGAAGAACTATTAATGCTACAGGAACTCTCGATCTTAACAACCCGGCAGACAATGAATTATATCATCAAATTGTAGATCAAACACGTCTAAAAGGTCAATTTACTTTGGATATATCAGTAAGCAAAAGTTGGAAAATAAAAAATACCACTTTAGGATTCAATATCAGTGTTAACAATATCACTAACAACAGAAATTTAGTAACTACAGCATGGGAACAATATCGTTTTGACTTTAGAGAAAACAATGTCAATAAGTTCCAAAATAAATACTATTATGCTTTAGGAACTACTTTCTACGCAGGTATCAATTTTTCATTCTAATTATTTGAAAATTTGTAAGTTATGAAAAAAATAAAAATATTCGCACTAATTTTAGGATTAGCTATCGGGTTATCCTCTTGTTTCCAAACCGAAGAAATTCCATTAATGGTTTATAATGGAAAGGCAACCCATAATATTGAAGATCTTTTTGCACTTCACAACTTAGGTACGGATGCCACACTGATTACCGATTCCATCGTTATTTCTGGAATTGTGGTTTCAACAGATGAATTTGGAAGCTGCTACAAAGAGATTTACATTCAAGATTCTACAGGTGGTATCAGTATTAAAACTGCCAATTCTGCTTATTTTCACAAATATAGAATGGGACAACGCGTTTTTGTAAACTGCAAAGACCTTTATTTAGGTGGATATATTGCCAATAATGGTTCAACAGGTTGGTACCAATTGGGATTATGGGGAAATGGTGAGTTGCAATATCTCCCAACTAATTACGACCAAAAGCACATTTTCCGCTCAGGAGTTCCAGAAGCCGTTCCTGCACCGAAAGATATTACGAATGCATCTCAAATTACAGAAAGCGATTTTCACACCTTGGTACGATTAGTTAATTGTCAGTTTATTGATGCAAATGGTATCAATACATACTATGACCCTTCACAAGGTTATTCCGCAACATCACGCAATCTCAAACTGCAATCTGGTTCAAAAGAGGTAATTGTCAGAACTAGCCAATATGCTGATTTTGCATTAAATGTACTTCCTGATGGTAAAATTAACGTTACGGGAATTTTAACAAAATATGGTAGCGATTATCAATTAGTAATTCGAGACATTAAAGATGTGGCATCTGAAACTATTTGCCAATACAATATGAATAGTAATCCTTTTGATAACGGCTGGACCGCAGTATGCAAATCTGGTAGTAATTGGAACTATAATTCTCAGTACAAAATTATCTCAATTACCGGAAATGCAAGCGAACAATCCGACGCTTGGTTTATCTCCCCTACCCTCAATTTTTCTCATCTTGACAATGTGAATCTACTCCTTACTTCGCAAAATTTCAATAATTTAGCTACGCAAGAAAATTTAAAACTTCATATTTCTACCGATAACGGAACGACTTGGACTGAAGTAGCAATGCCTGCAATTTCTGACGATATGGCAACTATTTCTGTAGAACTCCCAGAACTTGCAATTACAACACAACAACTTAAAGTTGCTTTCCAATACTATGACAATCAACCTTCTACATGGTCAATTCAAGATATAACCTTCAAAACCACATTATAATTATGAAAATTACATATAATAATATAAGGAACTTTATTATTCTTTTTGCAGCAGCAATTTTATTTATAGGTTGCAACAATTGGGAAGAGCCCGAATTTCAAGCTCCACAATACGTAGGTCCTGCTCCTAATAAAACGATTAAAGAGTTGCTGGACCGCCATGTGAACGTTGGAAGTTACGTTTTAGATTCTATCTGCAGCTATACAGATACCTTTATTGTTGATGGTATCGTTGTGAGCACAGACGAAGGTGGAAACTACTATAAATCTTTAGTAATTCAAGATGAAACAGGTGCTATCGAAATTCAATTAGACCAAAACGGATTACACAACTATTACCCACTCGGCCAGAGAGTTGTATTAGATTGTCGTGGTTTGATTATTGGTGACTACCACAATAAATTCCAAGTAGGTTGGGAATATGAAACCTATAGTGTAGGGAGAATCAATAGTATGTGTATTGGAGATTATTTATATGCAGATGGTGTTCCTTCATTAGATAACCTTCCTGAACCTTTGACAGTTGACCAAATCGACTTTACTTCTTATAATGACGTAGGAAAATTGGTAAAATTGGAAAATTGTCAATTTGCAGAAGAATCTTGGGGCAAACCATTTTCTTACAACGACTTTACTACTGAGCACGAATTGATTGTCCCTGGTGTTTCCTCTCCTATCATTGTCAGAACTTCCAATTATGCTAAATTTCGAAGCACTCTTGTTCCTTCTAGCGTTGGAACTTTATATGGAATACTTTCTATCTACAACTCATCATATCAATTGATGATTAGAACAAAAGATGATATCCAATTTGAACAAGAAGACAATACCGGTAACGAAACTTTCTACAACCACAATTTTAGTGAAAATTCTTTAGTTTCAGAAGGTTGGAGTGTATATCCTGAAAATAGCAATTACAAATGGAGATATATTCCCCAAAGTGGTTACGAAGGAATGTATCACCAATACAATCAGATGGAACTTGTTATGGATGATTGGTTAATTTCTCCTATAATTGAAGTAGAATCAACCACAAATCTTGCATTACGATTACTCCACAAAATTGAGTTTATGGGCTTGCAAGATTACTACCAAGTTTATTATACAACCCAAGTTGACGGAGAATTTAACGAAAATAATTGGCATCCGTTGGCGCCGATTAGCGTATTCCCACTACAATTTTCATATAGTAATGCGCTAAACTTATCCTCAATTCCAAATAACAGATTTAGAATTGCTATCCGATATAACAACCAAGGCGGAAATCACTCCTCAGAGTGGACAATTAAAAATATTGAGATTTTTAAACAGAACTAAAAAACACTAAATAATGGAAATCAAATTAAATTCAATTCCTGAAGCTATTGAAGATTTTAAAGCTGGAAAATTCCTCATTGTTGTTGATGATGAAGACCGCGAAAATGAAGGTGATTTTATCATTGCAGCAGAAAAGATAACACCTGAAAAGGTGAATTTTATGCTACAATATGGACGCGGTGTTCTATGTACACCAATAACTGAAACACGCGCCAGAGAACTAAAATTGGATATGCAAGTGCAAGATAATACCTCTTTATTGGGAACTCCATTTACAGTTACCGTTGACCTTTTGGGGAACGGTTGTACAACTGGTGTGTCGATGCACGACCGTGCTGCCACCATTAAAGCATTAGCAGATCCCAACTTAAAAGCGGAAGACTTGGGACGTCCAGGGCACGTGAATCCATTGCGTGCTCGTGACGGCGGCGTTTTGGTGCGCGCAGGACATACCGAAGCTAGTATCGATTTGGCAAGACTTGCTGGTGTCTATCCCGCTTGCGCACTCATTGAAATCATCAATCCTGATGGCACAATGGCACGATTGCCTCAACTAATGGAAGTGGCTAAAAAATTCGATATGAAAATCATCTCAATTCGCGATCTGATTGCATATCGTGTTGAAACAGAAACTCTTATACGTAAAGAACAAGAAGTAAACCTACCTACTGAATGGGGAAATTTCCGTTTAATTGCTTATACGCAACTCAACAACAACCTTACACACTTGGCATTGGTAAAAGGAACTTGGGAACCCGGTGAAGAAATATTGGCTCGCGTTCACTCCTCTTGCGTTACTGGTGATATTTTTGGTTCCTGCAAATGTGATTGCGGAGAGCAACTTCACACATCAATGCAAATGGTTAACGAAGCTGGAAAAGGTCTTGTATTGTATATGAACCAAGAAGGACGTGGTATAGGTTTGATTAACAAGCTGAAAGCTTATCATTTACAAGAAATGGGACGCGATACAGTACAAGCAAACTTAGATCTCGGATTCCGCGCTGACGAACGCGATTACGGCATCGGTGCTCAAATTTTGAAAGACCTAAACGCAACAAAACTGAAACTGATTACCAATAACCCGACAAAACGCGTGGGATTGAGTGGTCATGGCATCGAAATTGTTGAAACAGTGCCAATTATCATTCCTCCAAAACCTGAAAACGAGTTCTATCTCAAAACCAAACAAATTAAAATGGGACACGATTTAAAGTTCTAACCTTATAAAAAAACTCCGAGCTACTCGGAGTTTTTT
>JAEZOU010000041.1 GCA_023413895.1 Bacteroidota bacterium
AAAAAAGTTTTACTACACTTGCACTTCCTACCATAACAACACAAGCGGTAACCGATGTTAAATATGTATCTGCTTCTTGCGGAGGCAATGTTACCGCAACGGGCGGTGCCAGCGTAACAGCCCGCGGAGTTTGTTGGAGTACCACATCTAACCCCACTATTGAGGATGCTCATACTACAAATGGTACAGGAACCGGTAGTTATACCAGCAGTATAACAGGATTAATACCAGGTACTACCTACTATGTACGCGCCTACGCTACCAATAGTGTGGGTACGGCGTATGGTGAGCAACGGAGCTTAACCACGTTACCTTATACTCCTTCTACCATTACCGATGTTGATGGAAACATTTACAATACCGTGCTGATAGGCAACCAAGTATGGATGCGAGAAAACCTTCGTACCACTAAATACGCCAACGGAACTACTATTCCATTAGGAACGGAAACAAGTTATGACGTAGCCTACCGTTACTATCCTAATGGCAACAGCGCTAATGTTTCCGATTATGGTTACCTATACAATTGGGCAGCAGTAATGAAAGGCGCAAGCAGCAGTGATGCCAATCCGAGTGGTGTGCAAGGTATTTGTCCTGATGGTTGGCACGTTCCGAGCGATGCAGAGTGGACAGAGTTGACGAACTACGTAAGCAGCCAAAACCAATATGTGTGCGGTAGTAGTACAAGTAATATTGCTAAAGCGTTAGCAAGCGAGACGGGTTGGAATAGCAGTACAGATAATTGTGATGTTGGGTACAATCCTATTGCCAACAACGCTACGGGCTTCTCTGCCCGTCCTGCTGGCTACTACTACGGCGGCTGCTACAACTTCGGCGGCAGCGCTTACTTCTGGAGTGCTACGCAGTACAATAGCAACACCGCCTACTACCGCGGCTTGTACTACAACGGCGCCAACGTGGACAGGAGCAGCTACGGCAGCAAGAGCTACGGCTACTCTGTCCGTTGTATTCGCAATTAATCAAAAATGACAAAATTATCTCCTGTCCCGCAGGGCAGGGAGATAATTTTACCGAATAGAGCCAGCCCGCCCCCGCGAAAGCAAGGGCGGGCAGCAAAAAAAAAAGGAAAATCCCGCCTATGGCGGGTCGCGAAAAAAAAGTTCTTTTAAATATTGAAGATTTCCGCCAGAGTTTCAGATGTTACGATGTCTGAGAGTGTGCAAAAATAATTTTTATTGGGCAACCCACTGTGTAACGTATCGTTACATAGTTGTAAAAGATGTCATTTCAAACTTCGTGTGGGGAATGCCACAGTGCAGCGGTTGCTTTTATTGCCCGTCCTGCTGGCAACTACAACGGCAACTACAACAACTTCGGCAACAACGCTAACTTCTGGAGTGCTACGCAGAACAATAGCAACAACGCCTACAACCGCAACTTGAACTACAACAACGCCAACGTGAACAGGAACAACAACAACAAGAACAACGGCTACTCTGTCCGTTGTATTCGCAATAAAAAGGAAATCTCTTACTTGGTGTAGGGATTGTTAAAAATCTCTACACTTTTTTATATTATGAAGATAGAAGAAGTTTTAAAATATGAATCTCTAAATCAAGATTCAATATTCTTGTTTAAAGAGGGAATTTTCCTTCGGGCATACGAAAGAAGCGCAATGCGTTTTACAGAATATATTGCTGATTTTAAGGTTTTTAAAAAGCATTATAAGATAGTAAATGCTGATGTGTGTTATTTGGGCTTTCCTTATAATAACTTTAAGATTCTTTTTGAGAAAAACGGCATTGCTCACTTTGCAGAAACGGAACAGTTTGTGATAGTTTATAATTGTCCTTCGAAAAATGATTTTAATGTATGGAAAGAGCAGGTTCAGTTGCCCACAGTTGAGGATGTTAAACCTCAGCTTTTATTACGTCCTAATGTAAAACAGAAAGATTTGAAAAACCTCCAAATTTATAAAAACGGCTATGATATAATGTTGGAGTTGCATCGATATGTAGAAACTATGCCGCGTGCGCATCGTTATACAATTGGTGAGAGAATAAAAAATGAGTCTATAGAGTTGTCTCTGCTAACCTACCAAATAGGTAAAGATAAGGATGTGACCTACAACAAACAGATAGCTGGAGACAAAATAGAAATTATTCGTTTGCTGCTCAGATTGATGAATGATTTGAAGCGTATCTCTCAGAGTTATTTCATAACGATAAATAAAAAACTTGAGCACTTGTATTTGTCACTAATTCAATAACAATGCAACTTGATATTTTTGACAACGATGAGCTGTTGTGCGGTTTGTGGAATGCTTATTTTGAAGCCCGCAAGAACAAGCGTAATACCATGAATGTTATCGCTTTTGAACAAAATTTGGAGCATAATATCAGCGTGTTGTACAAAGATATTTCAGAAAGAAATTACAAACTTTCCCCTTCCATCTGCTTTATTGTTAACAAGCCCGTTAAACGAGAGATTTTTGCGGCACATTTCCGCGATAGAATTGTTCATCATTATGTTATCAATAAATTGATGCCTCTTTTTGAAAATCAATTTATTTACGATTGCTACTCATGTAGAAAAGGAAAAGGAACGCATTTCGGTGTAAAACGGCTTGAACATTTTTTGCGGAGTGCGACGCGAAATTACACTCGGGAAGCTTATATTCTGAAACTGGATTTAAGCGGATTTTTTATGAGTATTCATAAAGGAATTTTATGGAATCAGGTTCAGCGATTGTTAGAAAATAAATATCATCAGGAAGATAGAGATTTGTTGCTTTACTTGTTGAAAATCATAATCTTGAATAATCCGACGAACCATTGCATTAGAAAAGGAAACCCCAAAGATTGGGTTGGACTTCCGACCAATAAAAGCCTCTTTTATGCGAATTCTGATTGTGGTTTGCCCATTGGAAATCTTACATCGCAAGTTTTTGCCAATTTTTATCTTACTCCTTTTGATCGGTTTGTAAAGGAACAACTGAAAATTTTATATTATGGACGTTATGTGGATGATTTTTTCATTATTCATAACGATAAAACTTTTATACTTGGTTTATTAAGTCAGATTAAGAGGTTTTTGAGTCAGGAACTTCACTTAACGCTCCATCCCAATAAAATGTATATGCAGTTAGCTTCACGTGGAGTTGTGTTTTTGGGTTATCAAATTAAACCTTGGGGAATATTTTTGAATAGAAGGATTTTACGTAGTTTTAATCAGTTTGTTAAAGAGATGGAATCTCTTGCAGCATCTCTTTTGTGTGATGATGAAACAGCAGTTTTACATTCTCGGTTTGCTTCCTTTGGGGGATTATCTGTTCATGCAAATGTGCATAATTGTTGGCACAATAAGATTTTGGAAATTCCTAATATCTTTTTTGAGAAAATCCAACTCAGAAGTTATTGTTAAATAAAATTGGAGTTTAGCTATTTCTCCCGTATTTTGTTTCTATTTACCTGCGTTGGCGAATTATTTTTATTTCAAAGTTGAAATTGACGCCATTCGATTCGCGTTAGGGATTGCAGCGGTTATGAGCGCCGGTTTGAGGGCTTAGAATGTAGAGTTTGAAGGTTGAAATTTGCATTTAGGAAGAGCTTGGGGCGAGGAAAAGAGGCGCGAAATTTGAGCGGAAAGCCCGACGGCGGCAGGGCAGGGCAGTGGCGTGGAGGTCGCCGGAACGCCCAAATAAAAAATATAAATTTGCACGTTCAATAATTCTGAAAATTTCCTTGAATGTTTATTTTTTTGTGTCAAGACAAAGAAGAAGAGAACAATCAGATGTTCTTATAAGAAAATTTGCCAAGAGATCAGAATATATTAAGAGTTTAAGATTATTTCTTTCAAAATGTTAGCCTTATCCCATATCTGTAATTCAGATTAACAAAAAGAAAACCTTCCAGCAATTACTTTCGGCTTGCGTATTCTTCAGCTACTCTTTTGCTAATTAGGTAGAAAATTACGTAAATCATTGTGGCGTATAACCAACTTTGTTGTAACTCTATCGAGAAAAATTCTGCACAAAGTGCTGTGGCGAAAACGGCTGCAGTAATCAGTGATAAGGTTCCGAATATGCTGTAGGGATTGAGTTTCTTTTGTGCATATTTGCTGTTTTTTGTGCGCAAACCTACTTCTCGAAA
>JAEZOU010000052.1 GCA_023413895.1 Bacteroidota bacterium
TTATTGGTGTCCGATAAAAATTTCAAAGGGCATAAAAGTGAGTCTCAATCGCAGTATTTATGCGGTTGAGATTTTTTTTTCCAAATTCCAAGCCCCCCGATTCAGAAAAGAGTTAATTGATGTGGCGAAATTTCATCAAAACCGCCATGTTCTCCCAGTCTTTCTCAGGATTGTTAAACAAGTTGTAGAAATCCACATAATACATCAGTGCTATTCTGACCATTGTGGCCAGTCCAGAGAAACTCCATGTACGTTCTAATCGTTTCTGCATTATCATCAACAGAAATTTGCAATCAATGTCACCCAAATTTGATTTTTAACGGCATTGGTGCTTTCTCCGTAGAACTATTTCGGTAGTATTTCATCTCATACTGATATTTTGTAATATACACTTTTAGATATAAAGAAGGCTGACTAATCTGTTTTTCAACTATTTAGTCAGCCTTTTATACTATGAATTTCGTTCATAGTAGATTTATGGATATGGTACTATTAGTACATTCCTGGCATTCCACCTGGCATTCCACCGCCAGCAGGCATTTGAGGTGTTTCCTCTTTAATTTCAGCTAAAACGCACTCTGTAGTAAGAAGCATACCAGCAATAGAAGCGGCATTTTCCAAAGCTACGCGTGCCACTTTGGTTGGATCAATAACGCCAGCAGCGAACAGATCTTCATATTTATCTGTACGAGCGTTGTAGCCCACTTTATTTTGAGATTTTCTGAGGCGGTTTACCACAACAGAACCTTCTTTACCTGCATTAGCAACGATTTGGCGAAGTGGTTCTTCCAAAGCTCTGCGAATGATTTCAACACCAATTTTCTGATCTTCAGTTTCTACTTTCAACTTTTCAAGTTTGTCGATAGCAGTAATATAGCCAACGCCACCACCAGGGATAATACCCTCTTCGATAGCTGCGCGAGTTGCATGCAATGCATCGTCGAAGCGGTCTTTTTTCTCTTTCATTTCTACTTCAGAAGCAGCACCAACATAGATAACAGCGACACCGCCAGCCAATTTAGCTAAACGTTCTTGTAGTTTTTCGCGGTCATAATCTGAGGTTGTTTTTTCGATTTGAGATTTGATTTGCGCAATGCGAGCTTCCAATTGTTCTTTGTTGCCTTTTCCGCTTACGATAGTGGTATTTTCTTTATCTACAGTGATTTTTTCTGCGCTACCTAACATTTCTAAGGTTGCATCTTCTAATTTGAAGCCTTTTTCCTCAGAAATTACAAGACCACCTGTCAAGATTGCGATATCTTCAAGCATCTCTTTTCTTCTATCGCCAAAGCCAGGAGCTTTTACAGCAACGATTTTCAGACCTGCGCGCAAACGGTTCACAACCAAAGTAGCCAAAGCTTCGCTTTCAACATCTTCTGAGATTACGAGCAATGGACGACCAGTTTGTACGACTTTCTCTAAAACTGGAAGAAATTCTTTCATATTGCTGATTTTCTTGTCGTAAATCAAAATGAAAGGATTTTCATATACGGTTTCCATTTTCTCGCCATCGGTAATGAAATATGGAGAGATATAACCTCTATCAAATTGCATACCTTCAACAATTTTAACAGTAGTTTCGGTACCTTTTGCCTCCTCAATAGTAATAACGCCCTCTTTTTTCACTTTAGACATAGCCTCTGCGATGATATCGCCGACATTGCTATCATTATTAGCAGAGATAGCTGCAACTTGAGCGATTTTTTGATGGTTATCACCTACTTCGCGAGAAAGACCTTTCAAATGTTTAACTACTTCTGTAACAGCAAGGTCAATACCACGTTTAAGTTCCATTGGGTTAGCACCAGCGGTAACATTTTTTAAACCAGTATTGAAAATAGCTTGAGCCAAAACTGTTGCGGTTGTTGTACCATCGCCCGCTTGGTCGTTGGTTTTAGAAGCCACTTCTTTTACCATTTGTGCGCCCATATTTTCGATTGGAGTACTAAGTTCAATCTCTTTGGCAACTGTTACGCCATCTTTTGTAATATGAGGAGCTCCAAACTTCTTATCAATGATTACGTTACGTCCTTTAGGTCCTAAAGTAACCTTAACTGCATTTGCTAAAGCGTCCACGCCTTTTTTCAAACCTTCGCGTGCGTTCCAGTCATAAAAAATTTCTTTTGCCATATTCTTATTTCTTAATTTATTAGTTCAACTTTTTTTAATTAGATAATTGCGTAAATATCGCTTTCTTTCATAATTAGGTAATTTTCACCATCTAACTGCATTTCAGTTCCTGAATATTTGCCATAAATAACAGTATCACCCACTTTAACAGTCATAGGTTCATCTTTCTTACCAGGACCTACTGCAACAACAGTTCCTTTTTGTGGTTTTTCTTTTGCTGTGTCAGGAATGATAATACCGCCAGCTGTTTTTTGTTCTGCTTCCGCAGGAGCAATCAACACTCTGTCTGCCAATGGTTTAATGTTTACTTTCATAAGGTTGTTTTTTAGTTGTTATTTGATTTTGATTTATTTAAGATTAAATGAGACGATTCACTAACAAATGAGTTTTAGGAATGTTCATTCTTGATTTTTAATTTTCTAATCTGTAACTTCTTCCTCCTCTTCTGGATGATAATATTTATTGATAAATTTGCGATGTTGAGATTTATTTCCCAATTTATAACTGAATGAAGGAAGCCCTTTTTCAGGTTTTAGGCTACGGTGTTTTGCTTTCACACTACGTATAGCTTCAACAAACTTTTTATCAGAAGCAAAACCGTACATACTATTGTTTTCAAATTGGAAGAAATAGAACTCATTATCAGCTTCTAAGTATAGATAGAGTCGGTTTCTAGAACTTCGTTTCTCGATTACCAATTTACCGGGAACATACTTATAAATCTGTTTCTTGCCGCTGATTATAATCGGAAGATTCTCTTGAGAGATGAATGCAGAAGTTTCTTTATCCCAGCTAAAGTTGATGGAAGCAAATAGAAATTGTACTTGCATTTCAGTTGGAAGTCTGCGCACTTGACCGAAAGCATCTGCGTTTTTCTCATATCGTTCATATCCCTCTTCACCTAAAATATTGAGCAATGCAGCCTGATACCCTTCATCTTCACTTGGGTCGATGTAATCGAGGTCGCTGGCATTGGTCAAGTGGAAAGACATACTTTTCATTGCATCTTCGTTGAAGAAGAAATCGATAGAAGTTGTTAAGTTCATTTCAGCGGAATCTGCTTTCATATAGTTGGTTACAGATCCATTAGTATTGAACTTGATTCTACCCAATTTAGCTCCCATATCCACGGCTCCAGTACCCACGGTAATACAATCGAACTTATTCAGTCTTAACATATTTCCTGGCAAGGAAGGGTCTTTTAGTTTATCCATTGAAGCTGCCCAAAATTCTTGTGTTGCGTGATTATAGGTGATATAGCCAAAGACGGAGATATATTCAGCATCGTTAAATTGGTCTTTTGCTGTACCGAAAGCGGTATAGATTCTTCCTGTTTTGTTTTCTGATGCAATAGCTACCACCACTTTGCGGTCTGTAACATCTTTGGTTCGGTTGTGTACCTCTAAGTATATCGATTTCGGGTTTACTTGTTGCATAATCTTCATACGAGGGCGTTTGACAGAATCGCAATCGTGAATTAGTTCGACGCCACCAACAAAATGAATGAACGTATCTACACTAGTAACCTCAATACGGCCATCGAAGCCGAAATGTGGGCTAAGCATAAATTCTCGTTCTGCAGGAATTGTTCCGATAGCTTGTGTGGTTTGATAGAACCAAATGGTATCCAAATGCAGAACTGTCTTCATATCATTTTCATCGATGTAATCTATGTCTCCCGAACTGCGGAAGTCGATACCCGTATGAATTTTGGTGTTACAATTGTAGATTTCGTGGAATTTGTTGTATCTTCCTGCTAAGATTCTAGAATTTTTAAGAGGTTCGATTTGAGCTTCTTCCAAAATTGTTACATCACCTTTTTCAGGGATAATAGCGGCATCGCCAACGGGCACGAAGCGGACTCCGTGGGCATTGATGATATTCTTGCCGAAGTCGAATTCAGCAGCTGTAGCGCAAAATTGCAAACCACGCATACCATCGTCAGTACTGATTAATTCGTTTCCTTGACTAATCATATCTACCAACTCACGCGATGGCGTTGCGTCAATATTAATATCTTTGTATGGGTCTTCGTCCCAACGGAATTTCAGGATATTCTCGTCAATTGTATTCCATTCGAACGCTTTCGCTTTAGCTTTAAATTCATTTTTGATGAAGAAAACTTCAGAACCTTCTCCATTAGAAACAAAATCTCCAATTCTAGTTTTAAAGTCGATATGTGATTTATAATTAGAAGTTTGGAAAGCAAAATCTGTATTGTCTTCTAAACTGAAAATTCGTAAATCAGCAGTGTCTGCGTGCAGTTCGTGGTGCTTAAACTTAAAGAGTTTGGAGGTTAGGTCAGCGCGTTTGAAGGTGAGTACACCTACCCCCAACATTCCTTGTGAGGTAATAATAGATTCGCCTACGAGATCGGTTTCTTCAAAGATATTCACTGGATTTTCAAGCGTTTGGATATGCATTTTGTCTAAATAGGGAGTCCAATGAAGATATGCGTCTGTAGTATAAGCGATGGGAAATTCAACGGCAGTTTCTTTGGGTGCGACGTCGTGTCGTTTTATACTTCCATTTGTTGAATCCATAAAGAATACTAAACTATCAGAAACGGTTGTTGAAGTCATAAAGTCAATTGTCCCTTTTCCTCGTAATCCTCTGTTGCTCAGATCAATTTCGCTAGTATATTTGCCCAATCCATTATACATTGGAATACCGCCATCAGGAGTTACGTGATGGAAACCTAACGAGAAGTCAGGTTGTACACGAAGAGGTTCGTGAATATCTGGAAATATTCCGCCAGAGACCAAATGTCCGTTGAAGGAGAGAGAGTCGATTACGAAGTTATCAAGATTTTCGATACGGAAAATATCAACGTAGAAGTAGAAACGGTCGCGTTTGTAAACGCCTCCCAAAACGTAAGGCTGGTCATAGAAAACCTTACCGCCTTTTCGGCTTTCGAAGATTGGAAATTCTGGAAAATCGATTCGTCCGCTCTTGTTATTAGGTGCATCGATATAAAGTGTTCCTGCTAGCTCTTCGATTGTGCTATTAACTCTTCGGAGTTCTCGTTCTCCGTAAACATTCATACGGCCGTTGGGGTCTTCAACCGACATTATCATCGAGTCGATTACATTCATCTCTACCTCAAACTTATCATAAGTGAATACGCAGTTAGAAGCGACAAAATCGAACAATCCTGCAATGATTCGACCGGAGAAGTTCATATCTCGATTCTTCTTTACAGTAACTTTTTCATTTGTAGGATACACATTTACGATTTGGGCATCACTCAATACAAAGAATTCGCACCCTGTAACTCGTAACTCGAAATTGGTCAAGTCAAAAGCTGCATAGTGATCTTTCGATTCCAAAACAATATTGTCATAATCCTGCTGTCCGATTTCATTGTTGAGATATTGCATAATCTTTGGACGATAGTGGATTCTGTCGTTGATAACATCATATTCAACAAAGCCTCTTGCGGCAAAGTCGATAAGTAGATTTTTGATATCGTTTTCAGAGCGACGGAAGTGAGAAACGATAACGCGCAGGGGAAGGGGCTGAAATTGGTGAGATTTATACGCTTTAAAAAGTGTCAGTAGGGGAGATTCATCATTGTACCCTTGAATTTTTCGCATCACACTCTCTTCATAGTAGTTTTGCGACTCGAAGAATGCAGAGCTATAGTTTGTGCTTCCTACCAAAGGTTTAAACTCAATACGCTCCTCTTCTGTTTTCCAACTGATAGATTCAGCAGTAATATCCATACGATGGTAGGAATCGAAGAAAGGTGCGCGCCCAACACCCAATTTTGGGCGAGTAACTAGCAACTCTTGTGTGGATTCTGTAAACTTCATATTAGCGGCGGGGTGGTAGATGGAATCCTCCTCGACAAAGATTTTTACGCGAGCATCGTTTGCCAAGACGCCATCTGCGCGGAAAAGATAACTCTTGGATTCAACGCCGACAATCTGTTTCCCTTTCTTTTTGATTGTCAATTGTGCCAACTCCTCTTCGCCTGTTGAACCCTGAATAGAGGCTCCTAATAGTTCGATTCCACCCAAATAATCGACATTTCTATAAATTTCCTTGATTGGAATCTTATTGTCATAACTTTTGAAACGTGGATAGCTCATCTTTTCTGGTTCTACGGCGATAGTTGCTTTATCTTCCACGCGACCTTCCAAAGGATAGGAAAAAAGTTCTGGATAAGTCAATTTAGCGTTTTCTACTGTTAGATTTGGAAATCGGACATCTAAAATAAAAGCACCGAATTTGGCATTTACATCAAACATACCTGCTCTTTCCCAGTTAATTTCTCCTTTTTCTCCTTTAAAAGTTTGGGTAGCAGGGAAAAATTTTCCAGAAGTACCCAAAATTGTGATACTATCATTTTTGGAAGCTCCCACCAAATCAACATCTTTGAGTAGAATATATGGCTCCTGTTCCATTCCCATCTCCTCAGGTAGGCCATACAAAGTCCAACGGCTGTTTTGGTCATTATTTAAGTAAAGATGACCGAAAAAATCCTCATATTGTTTCATCTTTATGTGAAAACGCTGAGCATCATTGGCAATATGATACTTCATAATTGCAATCCACTCTTTATTGGATTCAGACAACTCACTTTGGCAAAACTGAATATGAGCATGAATAAATGCGTTAAATTGAGGAAATGGTCTCATTTTTCGCTTTAACATCTGATTTGAAATCTCAATAAAAGCATCCTGATTCTCTTCAGTTGCGCCACTTTCTAACCAGAATTTTGTAAACTCATCTAATAATTTATCAGCCTCTTTTTGTTTCTCTTTAGGAACTTCAGAAAGAAAACTTTTCATCTCTTCAATCGTAAGTTCTTTATTGTCAGAAAAAAAAGAAAATTTCTGGGCAAATGAAGTCAGAAGAAGAGTTTGCAAAAAGAGGAATATGATTAGTCGTTTCATAATTTTCATTTTAAGGGTTGCAAAAATACTATAATATTTATTAGATAAAGTAAAAATCAATAAAAATGTTACGTATTTTAGAGAAAAATACCCAATTCTAACTGATTTTACTGCTATTTTTTTAGTAAAATGGAGAAAATTACATAATTTCGTATAAATTTTGATTGTTTCAGAAAAAATGATGAGGTGCGTAAATTTTCAAAAAAAAAGTGTACTTTTGCCACCGAATTGCAAGGTGAGAAATTTATATTTCGAGAGGGAATCAGGTGAAAGTCCTGAACAGTACCCGCTGCTGTAAGTTTCATCGTTCTGCGTCAAATATGCCACTGAAAAATCGGGAAGGCGATGTAGAGAAACAAGTCAGAAAACCTGCCTGCAAGATTGTACTAATGCTTCGGGAGCTAGGCTGACAATAAGATTGGGTCTCTTTTGATAGAATAACTTCCGAAAAATTAAAAGTTAGCTATTATGAAGAGATTTTTTTTATTTTTGAACGTAGCAATTTTATTTCTTTGCTCTTGTGATCCCAAACCCATTAATGGTGGTAATGAAGCTGCGGAAAAAGGCATTTTTGTTTTGAACGAAGGCGTTTGGCAGATGAACAACTCTAGTATTTCATTTTACAATCTTGAAGAAGGAACTATTGTTCCGGACCTTTTCCTCCAACAAAACAATAGAGGGTTAGGAGATACAGGTAACGACCTAAAACGCTATGGAGATCAACTCTATTGTGTTGTCAATGTGTCTGAACGCTTAGAGATTATTGAATTCAAAACCGGAAAGTCAATTGCAGCCATATCACTTGCCGGGCGTCAACCGCGACGTATAACATTCCACGACGGATATGCATATCTCAGTTGTTTTAATGGGGAAGTCTTGAAAATCGATACCGTAACACACACAATTGCTGCTACTGCGCAAGCGGGCGCAAACCCTGACGGAATCTGCGTGGCAAATGGTAAACTATATGTTGCTAATTCCGGTGGATTGAACTATCCTAACTATGGGAATAGCATAACGGTTTTCGACCTTGAAACATTTACGCCAATCAAAGAAATTGAGGTAGTTTGCAATCCTTGTCGCCTTGTCGCTCACAATAGTGGAAAACTATTCCTAATCTCTGCAGGTAATTATG
>JAEZOU010000073.1 GCA_023413895.1 Bacteroidota bacterium
CTCGTGAACAAAAGCAGTAATCGGGTAGTTGTAGCAGCTCATTTCCGTTGCGACACCATATAAAAGTATAGTCCCGCTTCCACATTGGGATTAACCCAACGGACTAACCTATTTCGGCATATAGTATATGAAACTCATTGATCCTAATCTTGTTAGTTTTTCAGAAGATCCAAGATAATTGGAGAGAATTGCTATTTCTGGTCCTGGGAACTTGCAGTTCCAGCAACTTTCCGCTGCCGTAAATCTTTCGGTAACGATAGCCATTGCTGTAATCCGAGTAATTCTCATTGTGGATTTCGCGTTACGATTTCATTAAAATTTCGAGACATTTCTTCAAAACCTCTTCCAATCCTGCTCCGTTGAGCAATTCGTGTTCTAAAATTTCGTACTTTCGCACTTGTGTAATTTCCATTTTTTTATTTTTTTAGTTTTGCAAGTATATCAAATTACACACTTTTGGGATACTACCAAAATTAATGATAATCAATATTTTTTTGAATTTGATTATAGTATCTTTTTACAGCATACATAAAAATTAAAGGAATAATGATTGCAATTACGTAACCTATCCATTCTATAGCTGTTTTATTTACAGACAATGCATCGATTAACAATTTAGGCCAAAAACTTATTCCCAAACCTATACAACCATACACAAATATATTAGCCACATATTGATATGGGGATCGTAACATCCTACTCCAAACCTTAGATTTCATGTATGAAATTTCATACAAAATCCAAGCGATAAGAAAAAATAACAGGTAAAGAATAATGCAAAAAATCATAATAGAAAATTAAGGAGTTGCAATTTGTCCAACCACTGCCAAGCCAGAGGAAGTTATTGCGCCAACTGTTGCATCACCTGCAATAACGGCTACAGTTCCGTGTGGGCCAAAGGTCATTGTGGCAGCAGCAGCGTGCTCGCTAATAACACTGCCAATGGCGCCACTCACAAATCCTAGTGCATCAGCTTTAGCGACATTTTTAACCTTTTCAAACCATCGAGGAGCTTTTCCCTCAGGAAAATGTTTTACTACAAAGTCAAAGCTATATTTAGCTATAGAAATTGTTCCTAAAACCACACCTTTTTCCCATTCGGGAACTATATTGTTGGTTAATACTGTCATCTCTATAGTTTGCAAAGAATCATAGTATTCATATTTATTATGGGCAGATTCCATACAATTAAATATTCTATCTAAATAATTCCTTTGATAAATAGTAAGAGACTTAAAAAAATCATTTGAGAAATCAATATCTGTGAGATTATTATAAAATGGAAAAAACTGATTGTTAATGAAATTCATACATGGAACAAATCTTTTCATCCAATATTCGTAATCGTAATGTGAATAGATTGACATTTTTTTAGCAGTGAAGTTACATACAAAGTTAGGTAAATCCATAGGCTTTCCAGCTACGGCAGAATCATATATTATTTGCATTGCCTCATTATGATATTGTCCAAAAATATCGTATGGATTTTGAAGAACATTTTTTGGGATTACATTATTTGTTGAATCCATTTCTTTTTCGCAACTACTAAAAGTTACAACTATGAATACAACCATTACGAATAATAGATATTTTTTCATTTAACTAATAAGAATTTCTATTTTTATCTTCCACATCTTTTTCTCAAATATTGTCGAAATCCGTTAAACACGGATCCAGAAAATGACCTTGCAAATTTACAAATTATTTTTTGATACATCACTACCTCTTATAGATTTTTTGTCTTTTTTGGGGGAGTGGTAATTTGTCGATTGATAGTTTATTAAATACATTGATTCAATCCAATTCTCACTATTTATTCGTAATGGCCCTTATTGTAAGTCCAAGTCATTAAAATGATATGAGCTCCATTTCGGAGAAATCCTCTTTCCAACTTCAAGAGATTATGAAATTTTTGCAGTTAAGAATCTATTTATCTTTATCAATAGTTCAGTATTTTAATAAAAGTATCATTGTCCTATATTCAAGATAAAGAGATACTGAATTGTAAATATTTAGTACCTTTTATGTTATTTTAGCTGTAAATCACTGTATTTCAGTTGAAAATAATCAGAAGTAGTATTTTACAAGGTTCGAATTATGTTAGGTATTTTCAATCTTTAGCTTATAATTATAAGATGATTTTCCTTTTTCATTCTATTAGAAAGACCAAGAAACTTGTGAAAAGACTTTCTTTTTGTGCCAATTTTCTATTCATTTTTTGTTTCATTCAAAGCACCTTATTTTTATGGAGGTTAATTCAAAAAAAATATGTACATTTGCCCCCTTGAATATTGAACGTAAAAATGTTTTAAAATCAACAATATGGAAAAGTTTATTTCAATTGAAGAAGCAGTTTCTAAAATTAAAAGTGGCATGACGATTATGATTGGCGGTTTTTTAGGAAACGGATCCGCTTGCAGAATTTTAGAAGCTTTAACAAAAACAGATGTTAAAGATTTAACCATTATTGGTAACGACACCGCTTATCCTGATAAAGCTGTTGGTTTGTTAATTACCAACAAACAAGTAAAGCGCGCTATCGTTTCCCATATCGGTACAAATCCTAATACTATCCAACAGTTCAACGATAAGGAACTTGAAGTGGAATTTGTTCCACAAGGCACTTTAGCAGAGCGTATTCGTTGTGGTGGTGCTGGTTTAGGTGGTGTGCTTACCCAAACAGGTATCGGTACTGTTATCGAAGAGGGAAAACAGAAAGTTACCGTTGATGGCAAAGAATACCTTTTGGAAAAACCAATCCGCGCTGATATTGCGCTTTTGGGTGCAACAAAAGCTGATAAATTCGGAAATCTTTGGTACAAAGGAACTTCTCAAAACTTCAACCCAACTTGTGCAATGGCTGCCGACTTGGTTATTGCTGAAGTAGAAGAGGTGGTAGAAAATAATGAAATTCCATTGGAAAGTTTCCATACACAAGGTATTTTCGTTGATTTTATGGTAAAACACTAAGAAATTATCTATTTAGAATATTAATCTATAAAAAACAGAAAATTATGTCTATAGTAAAACCTTTCAGAGGATTACGTCCTCCAACAGAAATTGTAGAAAAATTAGCCTCTCGTCCTTACGACGTTTTAAATTCAGCAGAAGCTCGCGTTGAAGCTGACGGTAATCCATATTCATTACTTCATGTAACCAAAGCGGAAATCGACCTTCCAGAGGGAACTGACGATCACGATCCAATGGTATATCTTAAAGTTGTGGAAAATTTCCACTCTTTCAGAGATTTCGGCTGGTTAAAACGTGACGAAAAAGAGAACCTTTACATCTACGCACAAAGCATGAATCCTACAGATGCTAATGCACATTGGCAATATGGTATTGTGGCTTGCGCATATAGTGAAGATTATGTAAACAAAATTATCAAAAAACATGAGTTGACTCGTAAAGATAAAGAGGAAGACCGTATGAAACACGTGCGCATCACTAATGCTAACGTTGAACCTGTTTTCTTCGCTTATCCTGCAGTTAGCGAAATCGACGAAATTGTTGGTAAAATCACTGCTGAAAAACCAATTTACGACTTCATCGCTAAGGAAGATGGTTTCGGTCACCGTTTCTGGGTTATCGAAGACGACGCTACTATCAAACGTATCGTTGAACTTTTCGACACAAAAGTTCCAGCAATGTATATCGCTGACGGTCACCACCGTAGCGCTGCTGCTGCCTTGGTAGGACAAGAGAAAAAAGAGAA
Source organism: Bacteroidota bacterium (assembly GCA_023413895.1). Lineage (GTDB taxonomy): Bacteria > Bacteroidota > Bacteroidia > Bacteroidales > WCHB1-69 > JAEZOU01. Next base: position 3,716 of record JAEZOU010000073.1, read on the forward strand.
AAACCCTCATCACACTGGCAACGAAGAATACAACTACTTTATGACAGTTATCTTCCCAGATAACCAATTGAAGATTATTGACTATAACCGCGTAGTAAAAGACCTTAACGGTTTGAGCAAAGAGGATTTCTTGAATGCGCTTAATAAAGCTTATGAAGTGGAAGAGATGGGCGCTGAAATCTATAAACCTGCTAAATTGCACGAATTCAGCATGTATTTAGATGGAAAATGGTACAAAATGACTGCAAAAGCTGGTACTTTCGACGACAATGACCCAATTGGCGTATTGGACGTAACCATTTTGAGCAACCACGTCCTTGATGCTATCCTTGGCATTAAAGACCTTCGTACCGACAAACGTATTGACTTTGTGGGCGGTATCCGTGGCTTAGGAGAGTTGAAACGCCGCGTAGATAGTGGTGAAATGGCTGTTGCTTTCGCACTTTATCCTGTTACAATGCAACAAATTATCGACATTGCTGATACAGGCAACATTATGCCTCCAAAAACCACTTGGTTTGAACCTAAATTACGTTCAGGTCTTGTAATTCACGAATTAGACTAATCTATTCTTTTAATATGAAAAGCCGGTGTAAAAGCCGGCTTTTTTATTGCTTTAAACTATTGGAAACTTCTATTTTTTATCTTTCTCATCATTTTCTCAAATTTTGCCGAAGTCCATTAAATAAAATCCAAGAAAATGACCTTGCAAACTTACTAATAATTTTTGATATGTCATCAAATTTTGTTGATTTTTTGATAATTTTTCGGTGGTAATTGGTTGATTATTAGTTTGTTATAAATTTTGTTTCGGTTTAATTCATCTAGTTTTTCTAAAAAACTTGGCTCAAACGCTATTCTCTCAAAACTGTTTGAGCCCAATTTCGGAGGATTTGGGAAGTTCTACCCAAAAGAATCCCCTTTAACTTTGCAGGAGGAAGGGGAAAATTATTTTCTTTAAAATGTTGTGTATTAATTTAGTTTAGTAGAAATTACAATGCCTGCAGTGTGAATATCTTGTGTCCGATGGATAGGAACTTGCGGGTGGAATATAAACGAATAATCGTAGAAAACTCCTAATTTTGTTTTTGGAGAAACTTGAAACAATAGCTCCGCTTTTGTATCTAAGTTTTGTAAGTTGTAGCCTATGAGATAACCTTTAAAAGTTGGCGGCTGACAGTCGTGTGCTAAAAATCGAAAAATTCCCCCGTAAAGCAGAGATATTCTTGCAGAACAGATTTTTGCAAAATCGTAATAGGTGCGTACTCCGACAGAAGCTCCTAATGAAAGATACATATTATCACCTCCGATATTGTCTAACATATTTGGGTTTACGCCTGAATGTGCCGATAAAGCAAATAAAACGTCAAGGTGTTTAATAACGCCCAAATCATATTGGATTTGCATTCCCCAACCTGACATGCCGCCGCAATATGAGTAACCTGTGGAAAAATCTAAGTTGTGTGTCAATTTGGACTCTTGAGAGAATCACACCAATGGCAAACCTGCCATTAATAAAATAACAAATACTCTTTTCATAACTAAAATGGTTTTTGGATTGTTAATCTAACGCCTT
>JAEZOU010000017.1 GCA_023413895.1 Bacteroidota bacterium
ATTAAAATTTCGAGACATTTCTTCAAAATCTCTTCCAATCCTGCTCCGTTGAGCAATTCGTGTTCTAAAATTTCGTACTTTTGCGCTTGTGTAATTTCCATTTGTTTAATTTTTTAGTTTTGCAAATATATCATATTTGCCGGAAATTACACACTTTTTGGGATACTACCCAAGTGACTTTGAATGGGAAGAGTTGCACGTCAAAATGAATTAAGCCGAAAAGATAATATAAAAAAAACGCCCCGCAAATTCGGAGCGTTTTCTTCATATAGTATTAACTTATTGGTTTTTACGTTGACATTTTTTAGGAACTACGCAAGTTCCGCTAGCGCGGCAAACTACGATAGGTTCTGGTAAAACATCAGCAGCTGAAGCCGAAATATCGGTGCGAGGAGCAATCACTTTGCGAGCTTCGAAAACCATTTTGCGAGAGCTATTTCCCACGTGAGTGATTTCACCAACAGCTTCGATATAATCGCCAGCGAAAACAGGAGCTAAAAACTCTACGTTATCGTATGCGCAGAAGAGACCTTCATCGCCATCTTGGATAATAAGTAATTCGGTTGCTACATCACCGAAAAGGCCTAACATTCTGGCTCCATCAACAAGATTTCCACCATAATGAGCATCGTGAGCACTCATTCTCAAACGTATCATTGAGGTAACTTTTTCCATTTTATTCAGATTAAAGGGTTATTTTTTAAGTTCTTTTTCTAATCTTTCGGTGAGAAGTGGAACAATCTTGTTCATATCACCAACAATACCTAAGTCTGCTACGCCAAAAATAGGAGCGTATTTGTCTTTGTTGATAGCAATGATATAGTCAGATTCTTCCATACCAGCCAAGTGTTGGATAGCACCTGAGATACCAATAGCGAAGTAAAGGTCAGGACGAACGGTTTTTCCTGTTTGACCTACTTGGCGATCGTGGTCCATAATGCCAGCATCTACCATAGCGCGAGAAGAGGAAACTTGAGCGTCGAGGACGTTAGCCATTTTTTCCAATTTTTTGAATCCTTCAGCATTTCCAACACCTCTACCACCAGAAACCAAAATTTTAGCTTCAGTGATGTTGACTTTATCTTTATTTTCTTTTACGGATTCTAAAATACGAACTTTGAATTTAGAAGCATCGAAAACGGGTTTAAACTCAATGATTTCTCCTTTGCGAGAAGCATCTCTATCAGCTTTTTGCATAACGCCTGGACGAACAGTTGACATTTGTGGACGGTGTTCGGTACACATAATTGTTGCCATCAAGTTGCCACCGAAAGCGGGACGAGTCATCATAAGTTCTCTCTCTTCAGAGATTTCCAAACGGGTACAGTCTGCGGTAAGACCAGTGCCTACTTTTGCAGAAAGTCTTGGACCCAAATCACGACCGATTGTTGTTGCTCCTAAAAGTACGATGCTAGGTTTGAACTCGTCGATAGCTTGGCAAAGAGCTTGTTTGTATTGTTCGGTTAAATAGTCTTTTAATTCAGGTTGATCGATACAAATAACTTTATCAGCACCATATTCAATAAGCATTTGGGCTTGATTGCTGATATTATAACCAGGGAAAAGTGCTACTACTTTTTCATTTAATGCAGCTGCCAATTCTTTAGCCTTACCTAATAATTCGAGCGCTACTGACTGCACATTTCCTTCTCTTTGTTCGATGAAAACATATACGTCTTTATAATCTGCTTTATTCATTTTATACAATTTTAGGAAGGTTAAATAATAAATTTCTCTTTCAATTTGCTGATAATAATGCCAACAGCTTCTTCTGGATCTACTTCATATTGTTCTCCAGCAGCTTTTTGTCCTTTGGTGAAGGATCTTTTCACGCGAGTAGGAGAGCCATTAAGCCCCAATTTAGCTTCGTCAACATTGATTTTGTCTGCATTCCAGATTTCCACTTCGCGGTCGAAGGCAGTCATAATGCCAGCTACGCGCATATAACGAGCTTTGTTAGCGGAAGCCAAAACGGTAAGTACGCAAGGTGTTGATACTTCTAACATTTGGTAGCCATCTTCATTTTCTTTCTTTACAATGATATTGTTTTCTTTCCATTCTACATTAGTAACGTAAGAAACTTGAGGAAGATCTAAGTGTTCTGCCATTTGAGGACCTACTTGAGCTGTATCGCCATCAATAGCTTGACGACCTGTGATGATTAAGTCATAGTCGAGGCAACGGAGAGCGCCTGCCAATGCATTAGAGGTTGCCAAAGTGTCTGCACCTGCTAATTTTCTATCAGTAAGAAGAATAGCTCTATCAGCGCCCATTGCGAAAGCTTCGCGTAAGATTGCGTCAGCTTGAGGTAATCCCATTGTGATTACGGTAACATGTGCGCCATATTGATCTTTCAATCTCAAAGCCATTTCTAATCCGCCTTTATCATCTGGGTTCATAATACTAGGAACGCCATCGCGAATCATAGTTCCTGTAGCCGGATTAATCTTAATTTCGGTAGTATCAGGAACTTGTTTTATACAAACTACAATTTTCATATCTTTATGTTTTCTAATTTTCTGTTATTTGAATAATTTAGCTGCAATAACCATACGTTGAACTTCTGAAGTTCCTTCGTAGATTTCTGTAATTTTAGCGTCACGCATCATTCTTTCAACGCTATATTCGCGGGTGTAACCATATCCACCATGGAATTGTACTGCTTTGGTAGTAACTTCCATTGCAGTTTCAGCAGCAAATAATTTTGCCATAGCAGCATCTGCAGAGTAAGGAAGTTTCATATCTTTCTTGTAAGCAGCAGAGCGAACTAACAAGCGAGCCGCTTGAACTCGTGTTTCCAAGTTTGCCATTTGGAATTGAGTGTTTTGGAAATGAGCGATAGACTTTCCGAATTGTTTACGTTCTTTGGTATATTTAATAGTTTCGTCCATTGCGCCTTGTGCAATACCAAGTGCTTGAGCTGCAATACCAATACGGCCGCCGTCTAACGTTTTCATTGCAATACCAAAACCTTTTCCTAATGCACCCAAAAGGTTTTCTTTAGGAACTTCGCAGTTTTCAAAAATAAGTTCGCAAGTTGCAGAACCGCGAATACCTAATTTTTTCTCTTTCTTACCAATGCTGAAACCTGGCATTCCTTTTTCTACGATGAATGCAGAAATGCCTTTTGTGCCCAAAGACTTGTCAGTCATTGCCATAACGATATAAACGTTAGCATAACCGGCGTTAGTGATGAAAATTTTAGATCCATTAAGAATCCATTTATCGCCAGCGTCAACAGCAGTAGTTTGTTGCATTGCCGCATCTGTTCCTGCATTAGGTTCGGTTAAGCCGAAAGCGCCAATCCATTCTCCGCTACAGAGTTTTGGCAAATATTTCATTTTTTGTTCTTCGGTACCATTTTCTAGAATAGGAGCTACACACAAAGAGGTATGAGCCGAAAGAACAACGCCAGTAGTTGCACAAGCGCGAGAAAGTTCTTCTACCGCCATAGAGTACATTTGGTTTGTACCGCCTTGTCCGCCATATTCAACAGGAACAGGGATGCCCATTAAACCAATTTCTCCCATCTTTTTCACAGTTTCCATTGGAAATCTCTCTTCTTCATCAATTTCCGCTGCTAAAGGTTTTACTTCGTTTTCGGCAAATTCCCGAATCATCAGTAAAAACAACTCTTCTTGTTTTGTTAAACTAAAATCCATAATTATTTTTTTATGTTAATAAATTGATAGATATATTTCTTTTTACCATTCGTCAACTTTTTCCTCCACAGGTAACATTCCTTCTTCTAAGGCTTGTGTAACCTTAATTACCTCATCATTAACTTGATTCAGCCATAGGTACCAATTAGGTTCCCAATGTGGATGGTCGCGTTTGAACCAATTTTCAATCGGAGCTGCAGATTGTGCCTTTTCGTTAAAATCTGTTAATGTGTAACGATAACGGTCATTTCTACACTCAATTTTGAAATTGTAATATACTAAGTTTTTGTAATGTTGTTTACCATCTTTCAGAATTGTGTAGATGCGAATGCTTGGTCGCAACATTATAATTCCTTTCTCTTTGTCGCTACTTTGAAGGATATTTTCACTATTTTTAAAGTAGGTTTTAACCCATGCCATCGCACGGTCGAAAAGAATTTCTGGAGTGCCAGCTTCTTGTACAACTTCTTGATATGTAACTAATTTTGTATCCTCATCAATGGGAAGATTAGGAATAATTTCTTCTCCTTTTTGTGCGAAGAGATTGAAAACGCCTACAAAAGTGATGAACAATGTGAATAGGATTCTTTTTTTCATATTTTCTATTTTAAGATAAGGGTTTGAAATTCAATATCATATATATTTTTTTCATCTTTTTCACGAAAAGACGATTCCGCTATTTGCCAACGATTTTCATCAATTTCGGGGAAGAAAACGTCCGCTTCAAATTCAGATTGAATGCGTGTAATATAAAGTTTTGATGCGATATTGATGAAAAGTTTGTAGATGGTAGCTCCGCCCATGATGAACGCTTCTTCTTCATTTTCAATAGCTTTCAACGCTTCTTCTACGGAGTGAACTACTTCGCAACCTTCAAATTCTGCATTTTGGTCTAAGGTCATTACGATGTTCCGGCGTTTAGGAAGTGGTTTAACAGGAAGTGTGTGCCAAGTAACATCTCCCATAATGACAGTGTGCCCGCTTGTAATCTCTTTGAAATGTTTCAAATCTGCTGGAAGATGACATAAAAGTTGGTTTTTTAATCCTAACTCATTACGTTTTCCGATAGCAGCAATCATACTAATATTGTTCATTGTTCTTGATTTTCAATTGTTTTGATTTTCTTTTTGTTATTTTCCTCTTTAAGATACAGATTCATTAGAACGATGATAGCAATTGCGCCCCAATAGGGGAGTGCTAGTTTGTCAGTTTCTAAAAAATTGTTGAGAATACCATGAGTATAGTAGCTGATGAGAGCAAGCGTTGCAGCAAGTGTTAGAAGTTTGGCTGTGTGATTTTTGAGTCGAATATGTGTAGTTATACCATAGTAGATTATGATAGAAAATAAAAGAACCGTAGTTAGTAGACCTATGAATCCACTCTCTACGCATGGTCGGATATATTCGCTGTGCGCACTTCCTACATCACCAAAGTTAGTTGAGATGATGGTTCTATATTTAACACGTTGATATGGAGCATATAAAAATTGATAGGTTCCTGGTCCCCAACCTGCAATAGGACGTTCCTTTATCATTCGGAAGCCAGCGTCCCAGCGATTTAAACGTTCAACGTTCGAAGCATCAGTTTTGATATTACTGATTGATTTGACGTGTTCTACAAAATTTCCAGAAGAATCTTGCGTATTTTTCTCCATTTTGTACAAAATATCATCAGCAAAATAGAAGAATGTTAGGAAAATTAGTGCGCCGCCTGTTAGTAACCATGAAAATTTAATACGCATACGAATAGCAAGCCAAACGCCAGTAAATATAATTACGCTGAGCCAAGCCGCACGACAATAGGAGAGGTAGAGCGCCATCAAAAGAATTAGTGTTGTAGTAATGTAGAATATACGGCGTTGTTTTGAATTTTCTTTCAGGAAGATAAAAGCAGTGGAGAAGGGTAGCATAAAGGCAATGGCGGCTCCGTACGCAGTGTGGTCGTTGTAGAATGGTGACATCACCCAGTGCATTCCGCGTTCGGGAAATCCCCAAAGCGCAAACTTAATCGTTACAATGATAATCACAATTGCCAATCCCGCCAAATAGCAACTCATATAGTTGATAGCATCTTGAAATTTCTTACGAATAAGTAAGATAACCAGAAAATAGCTAGAGATAATCAGCCAAAGTGTAGAGGCGAGGTATTTGAAAGATACTCCTGGTAATTCGCTAGTTATACAAGTAATCAACATCCAAATAAGATAGCCGAATAGAGCAAGCGTAATGGGATGTTTAAGCACACGTCTATCGTATCGAAGGTCGTAAAGAACTCTCAAGACGAACAAAAGTGTGGCAGAAACCATAATCACTTCGGTTGGTACAGAGAGACTAAGGTTGACTTTTTCATTTTGAAAAGGAATAGAGAAAGGAGTGGCAAATGCCATAATATAGAGCAATATGTCTAGTTTATATATCAGCATATAGAGTAGCACAACGCCGATACTCAATAGCGGAAGTAGAAAAAACTCCCTACTGATAGCGTAACTATTCAATGCCAAAAAGACAATGGATGTTGCAATAGTAATATATAACTGCTTCCTATTCACTATCTTATTCCTCTTTTTTATGAGATGGGATACTTGTGTCCTCTTTGATGTTGTTGATAATTAAAAGGGTCATTAAGGTAAGAATGAAAGCTCCTAAAGTGGATAAAATCATAATAACCGATCTTTTAGGATATGCTTTTTTATCGTGAGCAATTGCATTATCGATAACAAATTTTACAGGCATTCCACCGTCCATATCCATCTTTGCATCTAGCATTTTAGATTTGCAAAGTGCTTTGAAATGACTATATTCTAATTGTTCGTTTTGGAGTGAGAGTACGGTAGGGCCCCAAAGTGCAACTTTTTCAATCTCTTTTTCTAAGCGGCTCATGGCTGCTTGATTGCCTTGCGCCACTGCAATAGCGTATTGTTGACTCAAACGGTCGCTCTGTTTTTCAAGCATTAAAACGCCCTTTTCTCCTAAAACTCGGAGAGAGTCGTCAACACGTTTGATTTCGGCATCCATTTCTACAACTTGTTGAGCAAGAAGTTGATATGCAGCTTTTGCACGTTCGTATTCTATGCGATTTTTGATGGTGTCAAGTTGGCGAGTAATCTCATTAGCCATATCTGAAGCAAATTGACTATCATGGTCGGTTACGGTTATGGAAATAGCACCAAACTCTGTGCGCTTGATATCAACTTTATCTTTTACCGCTTTGTAAAGTTTTGTTTTCCAATATTTTTTTGTGCTGTCAATGTCGTAATGTACAGATAAATTGAAAATTTTGATCAATTTATCTTGCATTTCGCGAGAGTTCAGAATTTGCATCATCTGCTCGGTTTCCTCTTCAACGGCGTACGCTTTAATATCTAAACGTTCGTTGTAATTTTGTTCGTTTGTCAAAATTTTAGATACCGAATTGGTTCGTGGTGCATATACTACTGCTGTGGATTTGAATTGTGGAGTAATGAAGCAAGGCATAGAAAAAATAAAGGACAAAATGGCTGCCGTGATGCTGACGGCAATTAGAAGAATACGCCATTGCCACATAAAGCGAATGAGCCCAAAGGAGTTAAAGTCGTTGTTTTTTTCTTTCATGTTTTTATAAATGATTGAATACTAATTAAATGCAAAATAATGTGCAAACGACAAAAATATGATTTTTTTTAATATAAAACACCATTTTTTTGAGAGTTTATTTTTTCTTTCTTTCGATGATGAATCTCCTTTTGCTAATTTCTTGCATTCTTCTCTCTAAATCACTAATTATGGTGAGTTTTTATATTCATTTTCTTACTAATGATGATAAATTTCTGAAAAAGAAATATTATCTTTGCATATTCAAAATTACATACCTTTTTGAAGTTTATATATTTAAAATAAATAAATATTATTTTATATGTTGTTGAAAGATTTAAAAATAGGGGAGGCTGCCATTGTTGAAAATGTGGGAGGTGAGGGCGCCTTGCGTCAGCATTTTTTGGATATGGGAATGATACCTGGAACTCAACTTACGCTTATGAAGTTTGCTCCTATGGGGGACCCAATGGAGTTGCAAATACATGGATATTCCTTGACGTTACGTCTTGCAGATGCAGAAAAAATTGAAGTGAAAAAGATTGATTCTCAGGGAACAACAGAAAAATTTAATAATCATGTTTCCCTTAAAGAAGAGTTCCCATATTTTGAATCTTTGCACGACCATAATGCGCACCCTGGTTTTGGAGAGGAGGGAAAGTTTCACTCTAAAAAAGATGAAAATCCACTTCCTAAAGGAACTCAATTAACATTTGCTTTGGTGGGGCAGCAGAATTGTGGAAAGACAACACTTTTTAATCAGTTGACAGGTGCTAAACAGCACGTAGGAAATTTTCCTGGCGTAACCGTTGATAGAAAAGATGGTGTGATTATGGGGCACCCTGAAACTTTGGTTACAGATTTGCCAGGAATCTATTCCCTATCTCCATATACGGCAGAGGAGTTAGTGGCTCGAAAGGTGATAATGGAGGAGAAACCTAAGGCTATTATTAACATAGTTGATGCTTCAAATATTGAGCGAAATCTATATCTTACAGTGCAATTGATGGAACTTGGCATTCCGCTTGTGCTAGCATTGAATATGATGGATGAGGTTCGGAATAATAACGGAAGTATTCGTGTGAATGAGTTAGAAAAGATTTTAGGAATTCCTGTTGTTCCTATTTCCGCTGCTCGCAACGAAGGCGTAGAAGAGTTGGTTGAGCATGCTATCCATGTGGCAAAGTTTCAAGAGTTGCCCGCGCGCCAAGACTTTTGTCGAAAAAATGAGTCTGGTGGTGCTGTGCATCGTTGCATTCATAGTATTATGCACCTGATTGAAAATCATGCTGAAAAGGCAAAAATTCCAGTTCGTTTTGCAACACTCAAATTAATTGAAGGCGATAATCTGATTTTGAACGAGTTAAATCTATCTCAGCGTGAAAAAGATACGTTGGAACATATTATTGAGCAGATGGAAGAGGAGCGTGGGTTGGATCGTTCGGCAGCTATCGCAGATATGCGTTATGCTTTTATTCAGAATTTGTGTGAACAAACGGTGGTTAAACCCAAACAAAGTAAGGAGTTTATTCGAAGTCGGAAAATCGATAAGGTTTTAACGGGAAAATGGAGTGCAATTCCCATCTTCTTGGTTATTATATCTTTAATTATCTACCTTTCAATAGAATTACTCGGTGCTCCTTTGCAGGATCTTTTGGAAAATGGAATTACATATCTGGCAAATCTTTCGGATCGCGCAATGGAACGTAATGATGTTAGCGTTACGGTACGCTCACTTGTTGTTGACGGAATTTTTGGAGGTGTGGGAAGCGTTCTTTCTTTCCTCCCTCTTATTATTATTCTCTTCTTCTTCCTCAGTCTCCTAGAAGATAGTGGTTATATGGCACGGATCGCCTTTGTGATGGATAAACCTTTGCGAAAGTTAGGCCTTTCTGGGCATAGTATAGTTCCGTTGCTAATCGGTTTCGGCTGTTCCGTTCCTGCAATTATGGCAACACGAACTCTTTCCTCAACCAACGATAGAAAAAGAACAATTATGTTGACGCCTTTTATGAGTTGCTCCGCAAAGATTCCGATTTATGTTTTTTTTGCAGGAACTTTCTTCCCGAATTATGCAGGTTGGGTGGTCGTGATTCTCTATCTTTTAGGTGTGATTATTGGATTGATAACAGCCTTAATAACTAAGAAATTGTATAGAAGAAAAGAGGCATCTCCTTTTGTAATGGAGTTACCTAATTATCGTTTGCCACAAGTTAAAAATGTAGGGCATTTGTTATGGGATAAAACGATGGATTTTGTGAAGCGAGCATTTACTATAATCTTTGTGGCTTCAGTTGTTATTTGGACATTGCAAACGTTTGATTTCCAGTTTCATGTTGCATCAGATTCTGCTGAGAGTATGCTAGCAAGGATTAGTGGTGCGTTGGCGCCAATTTTTGCTCCGATGCAATTGGGAGAATGGCAAATCGTAACTGCTTTGGTAACAGGTTTTATTGCAAAAGAGATGGTGGTGTCAACATTAGGTGTTTTGGGAGTGATGTCGGTAATTACGCCACTTACAGCAATTCCGATGTTAGTATTTTGTCTGCTTTATACACCATGCGTGGCAGCTATCGCTTCAGTAAATCGTGAGTTGGGAGCGAAATGGGCTTTCTTTGTCGTTGTTTTACAATGTGTTGTCGCTTGGATATGTGCTTATTTATCGTATCTATTAGCAGCAATTTTTATCTAAAATTTGTAGTATGAATGCAGCCACTTGTATCGTTTTGTTGCTCGTTTTATTGGCTTTCGCCGTAGCTTGCTATTTTGTATTTCGAAGAAAAAGTTCTTCTAATTGCTCGAGAGAATGCAATGGATGTAACGTTTCAGGTTGTCTTTCGCGGCACTGATTGAGGTGGAAATTTCTTCTTCCCCTCTAAATAGTGTTGAAAATAATAGGATTATAAAAATTTAAATTTCTACAAATCCAATATGCTATAATTACAATTCCCCATATATAGGCTGCCCATCTTCCGAAAAGATTGAGACGCAGCCATAATATAAATCTATTCTTCTTATTAAAAAGCTGAAGTAATCCTCCAAGTACAACGTAGGGTAATGCAATTATCAATAGAGCGTTAAAGTTGAATGCTTGGCAAATGTTCATGTGCAACAATGCATGTATTGCTCTTTGTGAACCGCAGCCTGGACAAAGCAACCCTGTCAATGCATTAAACGGGCAACGAGGCATGTGGTATTTGGAAGGATCAATAAAAAAATAGATTACCCCCAACATAATTACTCCCGCAATTATGATTCCCCAAGATGTCAATTTTTTCATGTTTTATAGAGGACCTATTAGAGTATTTCTAGCATCATCATTGCAACAATAAATATTATGTAAAGTAGAAAAACTGAGCATCCTACAACAGCAGATACGATAGTCCACTTTTTTGCATTTCGTGATGCCTCTAAAGATGCTGCGTAATCTCCTCGAGAAAAAGCAGAATCCACCTTGCTTGCATTTATTATGGCTGGAATACCAAAGGGCCAACAACAAAATATTGTTGCTAAAATAGCCCAAATCAAATAATTTTCAGGTGGAGTTTGAGAATGTGTGGGTTGCGGGGAAACTTGAAAATTGGGATTTATCTTATCTATTTCAATAGTAATTTTCTCTCCACATTCAGGACAAAATCTTTGACTTTCACTTATAGGTGCTCCGCACTTTTTACATATCATACATATTTGTTTTTATAGTTTCGGCAAAAATACAATATATTTTTTAAAACCTCAATATATATTTATCGAAAAATTGTACTTTCGCACGATTTTTTTTCTATCAAATTTTAAAAATCAGAATTAAAAGTTAGAATTAAAAATAGGATCTACAATATATACAAAGTATTTGATAATTAATATATTGTGTATGACTTTAGAGGAAAGAGTTTTGCGTCTTGAAGATATTGAGGCGATTCGTTATCTGCAGGCAAAGTACCAAAGATGTTTGGATACGCGTGATTTTGATGGTGTAGCAGAATGTTTTGCAGAAGATGCTGAATCTTCGTATGGAGATGGTAAAATGGCTTATCGAGGGAAAGAGGAGATTATAAAGTTTCTTTGTAAGGTGATGTCGCTGAATATGACCTCTACTCATCTAATCCACGGCGGCGAAGTTGATATTTTAGATTCTTCAAATGCAAAAGCCAAATGGTATCTTGAGGATTTTCTACAACATAAAATTTTCTTTGTAAAATTGCATGGAGCAGCCGTTTACGATGTTGTTTATAAGAAAGTTGAAGGTGTGTGGAAGATAAAATCTATCGGTTATAAGCGTTGTTATGAGTATTTCGAATTGCGAGGTCCGGTAAATCTTTTTTCATTGCACAAAACTAACTTTCTTAAAGAAGCAAGAAGAAAAAATCCTGAGAGTTTGGGAAAGTATGGTAAATATTTTTTATCAAAGATTTGGCGAAACAAGTGATTATAAATGAAATGTCTATTAATCTATTTTACAGGAACTTTTAATACTCGTTATACTTCAAATATTCTAAAAGAGAAGTTTGAAAAAGCGGGTGATGAGGTTGACTTATACGAAATTGACCCGTTAAAATTGGAACGATTGAATTTATCACACTACGATATTATAGGGTTGGGTTATCCAATTTATGGATACAATGCTCCATGGCCATTTCTTAAATTTATCCGTTACCAAAAATTTCCTAAAGGAATCCGGACGTTTATCTATAAAAATTCAGGAGAAACAGAGAAGGTTAACGATGCCTCTTCACTCTTTGTTTGGCGCAAGTTGAAACGTTCAAAGGCTATTATCGAAAACGAGTATCACTTTATGATGCCATACAATATTCATTTCCGCTTTGAGGAGGAGTTAGTGAAAGAGATTTTGGATATGGATGAAAAATTATACGAGATCTTATTGTATGAGGTGAAGAACCACATTCCTAATATTAAAAGGTATAAGTTGTGGCATAAAATTGTAACTCGTGTTGTCTCTATCCAATTTATTGGAGGTGATGTTAACTCATTTTTTTACAAGGTTAAAAAGGATAAATGTATCGATTGTAACTTGTGTATTAAACAATGTCCAACTCAAAATATTTATCGTAACGATAAAGGTCAAATTAAGTTTCATCACAATTGTCTGATGTGTATGCGCTGTTCCTTTTTCTGTCCTACCGCCGCTATCGATATCGGTATTTTGCAAGGCTGGAAGGTAAATGGACGCTATGATTTTGAAAAAATTCGCAAGATGAAGTTGGAAAAACCAGTGATTACGCAAGATACGCAAGGTTTTTTCAAATGTTATATTGATACTTATAATTATATAAATTCACGTTATAAAGAGTTATTTGAAAGATAAGCTATGTTTTACGTAAGTTCACGAATGACCACTCCGCCGCTAGTGTTCAGCTCGCCACTGCAACAGAGCGTGTATGAGTTATTAGCAAAATTGGGAATCGCTTTCGAGCGTGTAGATACAGACCCAGGTATTACGATGGAAGATTGCCAAAATATCAATAGTGGTATTGGAGGAAGAATTGTCAAAACAATTTTTCTCTGTAACCGTCAGCAAACCCGTTTCTACATCTATGTTACCCGTGACGATAAGCCCTTTGTAACACGCGATTTTAGTCAGGCATTGGGAATTTCGCGTGTGTCGTTTGCTTCTGCAGAGAAATTGCTGGAAATTGCTGGAACAGAGCACGGGGCTGCTACCATTTTATGTGCGTGCGCTCACTCTGCACAAGATGTTGTTTTTGTGATGGATAGAGAAGTGACAGAACAACCTTACTATTGCTGTACCGATGGAACGGTTAATTGCTTTATTAAAATAAAAATGGAAGATCTTTTGGGAAAGTATCTCCCTGCTTGCAATCATGAATTGATATTGATTTAAAATTTATTAGACTCCAGCTTTCTTTCTATTCCTAAATTTCAAAAAAGTAATTTAAATCGAATTACTTGTACTTGCTTATCTTAAAATGAAATATTCATTTTCTTTTTAAGTAATTGAATATTAATATATTGTACTTTTTGTAAAAAAAATGGATATGTTATCTGTTTTTATTGGAATATTACTATATTTGCAAAGTCATTTTGTTTAAAGATTTTTCGCAAAATGAAGGAGAATAATATAAGTAACAAATTGAAAACCATTTATTGCTATGAAAAAGTTTTTTTTATTCATCTTCACATTTGTGACGATTCTTCTTTTTTCCTCTTGTAACAAAAGAGAGTGTTCTTGCCATGTAAGAGCATACGACGATTGGGATTATAATGGTGTAACGTATGGAGATGTTTTCTACGAAGACCGATATGAGGTTGTGGAAACCAATAAGGAATGTTATGAAGTTACGGTAGGCGATTTCTCCTCAGGAACACAACAACTGATGCAAGAGTCTTCTTCTTATGTGTATGATTGTCAAGAATATTGGTAAAATTAGAGTTTATTCTGAATATTCTTTGTAAGATGAAATAATATTCAAATATTTTGCATATTAGCAGCACTAATCTCGTCGATTTTGTTTAAAGGGCTTCGCAAAGTTGATGGAGATTTTATTAAGAGTTTAATTAGAAGTCCTAATTTTAAAAACAATACAATTATGAAAAAAATTTTTGCATTTTTAACATTAGCAATCGCCTTGGTTATGGCAAGTTGTTCTTCTTCTAATGGTCCTGAAGCAGTAGTGAAAGAATACTATAAAGCACGTCAAGCTCACGAATGGGGAAAAATGGCAGATTTATGTAAGAGTGCTATTGGTTTGAATGAAGAAGAAAAACAAGCTTTAATCGGTTTGGCTGTTGCTTTTGGTGGCTCTAAAGAAACAATTGATTCATTCACAGTTGGTGAAGTAACTATGGTTGATGATACGCATGCTGAGGTAGCTGTTGAAATCGTTTTAGATAAAAAGGGTGAAAAAGATACAGATAAAAAGACAATTGATGTAGAGAAGATTGATGGAAAGTGGTATATAGAAGACTAATTTTCTCAATTCTAGGGAACATGAAAAGAGTTATTATTTTTGCAATGTGTGCTCTATTGTTATCTACGGTAAGTGCACAAAGTGAACCCAAAGAGAAAAAGCAATCCAAATTTGGTACTTTTATTCGTCGTGTAGGTGAAAGTGCTACGGGAATCAATATGAGCAATGAGCTTTTTGTGAGTTTCGATATGAAAGCACAAACAGCAGTTCAGATTCTTGAAGTTGCTTGTGAAGGAAATCCTGCCAGTGGGGAGTTGTTGGTTACTATCTTAGCAAAAGCCAAGAAAAATGGAACTACAATGGAATTAGGGTCTGGTGACTCTTTTGCCTTTGATGCAAAGGGAAATAGGTACACTATTGTTCCCCGTACATCAAAATCAATAGGTCATTTAGATTTAATGGTTGATGTTCCAACTCGCTATGAATTTATTGTGAAAGATGTTCCTACAGCCCTTACAGCAATGGAACATCTCTCGATGGGTTTTTATATTGTAACTCCAGATTTCCGAATTGGTAGTAATGCTGCTAGTGTTGAGCTTATGCAAATTCGCAATATTCCAATTAAATGGAAAGAGATGCCTACTCAAAATGTTGTTGACGAGAGTTACGCATTATCAGCAATTACCGATATAAATATTGTAAGTTGTGAGGGTGATAAGGCTACAGGAACTGTAATTGTAGTTATTGGAGCCACAACAAAACATAAAGAAGCAAGTTTGTCTCTCGGTAGTAATGATTATAGAATTGAGGCTTTCGATAAGTCAGGTAATAAGTTTATAAGTACAAATAGAGGAAGCGCAGTTGGCGAAAAATTTTCGAAAGATATTCCTTATAGATTTACTTACCAATTCTCAGATATGGGTGATTGGGAATCAATCTATTTGTTACGAGTAGGCTTTTATGCAATAGGTGGCGATTTACGACTAGGTAGCAATATGGCAGGTATAAATCCTATTACAATCAAAAATATTCCGATTATTTGGAAATAATTTTCCCTGAATCTTTCACTAAAAAAGCCGCAATGTTTATCACTGCGGCTTTTTTATTATCATGTTGTATTATTCTTCTTTAAGATTAACGGAGATTCCTAATTCATCGAGTTGTTCTTGGCTGATGAGGGTTGGAGCATCTAACATCACATCTCTACCTTGATTATTTTTTGGGAAAGCGATGCAGTCACGGATGCTGTCTAAGCCTGCTAAAAGGCTGACATAACGATCAAGTCCGTAAGCGATTCCTCCATGTGGGGGAGCTCCGAATTTGAAAGCATTCATCAAGAATCCAAAGTTGATTTCGGCGCGTTCTTCAGTAAACCCTAGAACCTCAAACATCTTTTTCTGTAACTTGCTATCGTGGATACGGATAGAGCCACCACCTACTTCAACACCATTGATAACCATATCGTAAGCGTTAGCGCGTACCGCACCTGGATTGCTATCCAATAATGGAATATCTTCTGGTTTTGGAGCTGTAAATGGGTGGTGCATAGCGTAGTAACGGTTATCCTCTTCGCTCCATTCTAACAATGGAAAGTCAACAACCCATAAGCAGGAGAATTTCTCTTTATCACGCAATCCTAATTGAGAACCCATCTCAAGACGAAGTTCACAGAGTTGTTTGCGGGTTTTATTGGCGTTATCACCGCTCATAATCAAAATTAAGTCGCCAGGTTCGGCATTGAAAGCCGCTTTCAGTTGCTGTAAAACTTCTTGGGTAAAGAATTTATCTACGTTTGATTTTACGTTACCGTCAGATTCTACGCGTGCGTAAACCAAACCTTTGGCACCAATTTGAGGACGTTTTACAAAGTCTGTGAGAGCATCTAACTGTTTACGTGTGTAGCTACCAGCACCTTTTGCACAGATTCCGCCGATGTACTCAGCATTGTCAAATACAGAGAAACCGTGACCTTTCATTACATCCATTAGTTCGACAAATTTCATCTCGAAACGGGTGTCTGGTTTGTCAGAACCATAATATTTCATAGCATCCGCCCAACTGATACGTGGAAATTTGGGTAAATCGATACCTTTTAAACTTTTGAAAATATGATGGCTCATTCCTTCAAACATTTGAAGGATATCCTCTTGTTCCACAAATGACATTTCGCAGTCGATTTGGGTAAATTCGGGTTGACGATCTGCGCGAAGGTCTTCATCACGGAAACATTTTACAATTTGGAAGTAACGGTCGAAGCCGCTAACCATAAGTAATTGTTTCAAGGTTTGTGGGCTTTGAGGAAGTGCGTAGAATTGTCCTGGATTCATACGGCTAGGAACGATAAAATCGCGAGCACCTTCAGGAGTAGAGTTAACCAAGATTGGTGTTTCCACTTCTAAAAAACCTTGATCGTTAAGGTAACTTCTTACTTCGAAAGCTACTTTGTGACGAAGTTCTAAATTACGACGAACCACTTCGCGACGCAAATCCAAATAGCGATATTTCATTCGTAACTCATCACCTCCATCGGTATCCTCTTCAATCGTGAATGGAGGGATTTCTGAAGTGTTGAGAATGTTAATTTTATCAACGATAATTTCGATATCTCCAGTAGGAATATTTTTGTTTTTATTGTATCGTTCTGCTACGGTTCCTTCAATCTGAATAACCCATTCTCTGCCTAAATGTTCTGCTTTTTCACACATTTCTGCATGGGTTTCCGCATTGAAAACCAATTGCGTAATTCCATATCTGTCACGCAAATCCACGAATGTCATTCCGCCTAATTTGCGCACTTTTTGAACCCATCCGCAGAGGGTTACTTTTTGATCAATATGAGAACTATTGAGTTCTCCGCAAGTATTTGTTCTTAACATAGTGTATGATTTTCAATTAAGGTTGCAAAATTACATAATTTTCCGTTTCTCTTTACAAGAAAAAAGTTCTTTCTAAATTCTGAAAAATAGCAATAATAAATTGCAGAATCACAAAATCATGCTAATCTTTTTTTTGTTTTGATTCGCTTATAAATGGAATAAAAAAGATGTGAAATCAATGATAAAAGCATTATTCCGACAGCAAATCTGGCTAAATAATCTCCATTTTTTGCGTAGAAGGTGATTTTTTCATTGGGATAGATGGTACCACTGATAGCCGTGCGTTCGTTGTAGCGGGTTTTCTTCATCACTTCTCCTCGAGGGTTGATGATGGCAGAGATACCTGTATTCGCAGCGCGAATTACGTAACGACGCGTTTCTACTGCACGAAGTTTTGCATAAATGAAGTGTTGCTGGTGCCCAGGTGTTTCTCCCCACCATGCATCATTGGTGATGATGCCGAGGAATGCTGCACCATTCTGAACAAATTCTCCGCATACTTCACCGAAAACAGACTCGTAGCAGATGGGAACGCCAATTTTGATGTTACGATCATTGGTAGAAGCAATGAGTGGATGAGAAATGCTATCGGTGCCTAAAGGGGAACGCGGCCCCCCTAAGTTAATCACTACGTTGTCAAATCCAATGGCGTGAAGTACTTTTGCAAATGGCATCTTTTCAACTCCGGGTACTAAATGGCTTTTGTGGTAAAAGTCAACGGCCCCGTGGCGATTGTAACTCATCGCTGTGTTAAAAACGTCCACAAACATTCCCTTACCATTATCTTGCGCTGTTATCGTTGCTGGATAGTTGTAGAATTTAACAGTAGAAATTCCTGCTATAATATTGATATTTGGATAGTATTGAAACAACGAATCGAAAAGTGTAATGCCATAATAACTTGGATTTTCAGGAGAGAATTTTCTGCTTACTAGTAAATTTTCGATAACAGTTCGATGGATTGAGGATTCTGGTGTAAGAATGATAGCTGTACTGTCGGTGATTTTAGGCATTGCCGTTTCAATAATTCGTGCTACAAAGTCATCATTGCCTAAATAAAATTGCTCTGAGTAAGGATCAGTATTGGGTTGAACAACGACTGCTTCAACGCCATTCTTTTCAGGTATTTTGTAGTTTGCAAATGTAATTACTGAAATAAGAATAGGAATTAAAAATAGGGTAAATGTGATGAAAATATTGCGCCACATCACTTTTTTATCTATCTTTATTGATTTTATAATATTGAAAATCAGTATATTGATAATTAATATCCATAAAGTTCCTCCGAAAGTTCCTGTAACGGAATACCATTGTACATATTGGGTGCAAGGTGCAAAAACATTGCCCAAGTTAAGCCAAGGCCATTGCAAATCCCAATGAAGATGCAGAAATTCAAAACTCATCCATAGGGAGATTAAAAATATAGAATGCGGAATTAGGGTGTGACGACGAGTTCGGTAGTGAGTCCAAAAACCGAAAATGATACTCATAAATAGTGCATTGAGGATAAATGCTGCTAGAGAACCTTCCGCAGTACTATTCCAAATCCACCATGTAGTAGCTGCGTTCCAAATTAAGAATGCTGGAAAACTAAATCCTACACTTTGCCAAAAGGGATGGCGCATAGAGGAATTTACGATCTTTTCGCTGATGAAAAACAAGGGGATAAAAGCAAAAAAGATTAGGAAAGTAATGCTGATTGGGTACCAAGATAACCAAAGCATAATTCCAGATAAAGTGCTGAGTATAAAAAATATAAATTTGTTTTTCATGCTCGAAATTTTTAAATATATTTATCGTGAATGAGAATAATATCAGGGTCGTTTAGAATCTCTTCGGGAAGTGGATTTTGTGTAAAAACAGCAATGCTATAACCTTGCTGTTTCAGCTTTTCAAGGGTTGCTTGCGAAGGTATCATTGGGTAACAATCGCATTGCGTGTAGAAAGAGGCTTCGATATATAATTGTGGTAAATTGGGATCTAAAGTTACTACATTGAACACGATACATTTTTCAGGAAGCGAGTCTTGAAGTTTTGTAAAAACAGTAGCGTTCCATTTCATAGCTTGATGTAA
>JAEZOU010000029.1 GCA_023413895.1 Bacteroidota bacterium
GAAAGCGAGAATATAGTAAAGGAGTAAAGGTGTTTCGGCAAGCAAAAGATATGGAGCAAAATCCACAATTGGAGCGTGATGGCCGTGTGAAGATTATGTTGAATGCTTTAAAAGGAATTGAATAGTATTTCCTTTTTATTAAGATACTTGTTGGATTATAATAAAAGAAAAACGGATTGTTTAGGTTGACAATCCGTTTTTCTTTTATTGGTAATGTAATGTTTTAAAATCCTTGCTGTTTCAAAATATCTGCAAGTACTTTTGAAAAATATTCATTGTCAGTTTTTTTATATCGTCTTTCAGTAAAAACGTGAGCTAAATCTGGAAGTTGATTTTCTTTAAGAATAGCAATTGTATTAGGATGTGCTTCTTTTTCAGCGTATGTTTTGTTGATGCGATTTTCGTCGTAATCTTGGTAAACTTCTTGGTGAACGAGGGTAGAGTAGGGAAGTTTGTCGGTAAGTTCGGGAGTGTTTGCTGGGTGTCCTATTGCGATACAAGCTACAGGTACAACGTGTTTAGGAAGTTGTAGGATTTCAACAAATTTATCCACGTTGAAAGTGATAGTTCCTAACCAGCAGAGACCTAAACCTAAAGATTCGGCGGCAACGCAAGCGTTTTGTGCAGCAATGAGTGCATCTGTAACTGCCCATTGATAAGCTTGTAGATTAGAATAGGCTTCTGTTTCAGCGCCTCGATATTCGCAATATTTGTTGAAGCGATGAAAATCCGCGCAGAAGGTGAGAATTAATGGTGCATTGGTGGCAATAGGCTGATTGAAGTGTGCGGGTGCCATTTTTTGCATCATCTCCTTATCTTGGGTAACAATGATACTGAAGAGTTGCATGTTTCCCATTGTAGAACCGTTACAAGCGGCTTTGAGGATAAGTTGTAAATCTTCAGAAGTAATTTTCTCTTCGGTAAAAGATCTAATACTTCTATGGTTTAGAATAGTTTCGATTGTTGGATTCATATTATTGTAATTTTTGATTTCTGTTTTTCCATCGGCGGTGACTCCAAAGCCAAAATTCAGGTTTCTGCCGAATTGTTTTTTCTAGAAGTTGAGCATATTTTTCTGTAATCTCTCCGTGTTGTGTAGTGTTGGGGTTTTTAGTAATTAATTCTAATTCAATGTGATAATATCCCGGTTTGTCTTGTACTACTTGATAGTAAAAAACTGGAAGATCATATTTTTTTGCAAAATATTCTCCTCCAAAAATCATACAGGATTCTTGATTGAGAAAGTTGGTAATATAGCTCTTTTTGAGATTGTTCGGAGATTGATCAGAGAGCATCATGTAAGCTGCAGGTGTTTGTTCCGTATTATTTTTTTCAAAAAGTTCGCGGACGTGGTCGGCAAATACAACTTCAGTGCCATAGCGAGTACGTGCCTTATTAATTAGATATTCGAACTTTTTATTGCTATTTGCTTTTCCAACGCCAACGCCGTGGTGCTTAAACATTGAATCTAACTGCAAAATCATCCATTCCCAATTGTTGTAATGTGCAGAAAGTAGGATAACACTTTTCTTCTGTTCAAAATAGCTGTTAACGATTTCTGGATTTTTACAATAGTAGTGCTTGTCTAAATTTTTCTTGCTTATTGTTAGCATTTTTAGCATTTCAACAATAATATGTGAGAGATGCCGATTGTAAAGTTTGTAAAGTGTTAGAATTTCGGCATGAGTTTTATTGGGAAAGGAGAAAGTTAGGTTTTCTATGGTAATTCTTTTTCGGTATTTTATAATATATGTAAGTGTAATGTAGATGGGATATGCAAGTGTATAAAGAATTTGCATCGGAAGAAGAGAAAGTGGATAAAGTAAGCCGTAGAATAGTAGATACATATATATTATTTTAAATGTGTGGCAAAATCATATAGGTTTTGAAAGATGAAATCTGCATTTTTTTCTATTTCTGATCGGTTTTCATCGGTAATTTCGCCGACAAATACAGTTTTCATTCCGCAATTTCGTCCCATTTGGAGGTCGGAGGGCATATCTCCCACCATAATAGAGTTTTGAAAATCGATTTCAGGGAATTTTTCTTTAGCTTGTTGTGCTAATCCAATTTTGGGTTTTCGACAGTTGCAGTTGTCGGTAGTACGATGTGGACAGAAAAAAACACCATCAATTGGAGATCCTGCTTGTGCAAAGATAGATTCCAT
This sequence comes from Bacteroidota bacterium, assembly GCA_023413895.1. Taxonomy (GTDB): domain Bacteria; phylum Bacteroidota; class Bacteroidia; order Bacteroidales; family WCHB1-69; genus JAEZOU01. Next base: position 2,168 of record JAEZOU010000029.1, read on the forward strand.
GTAGGCTTGCACCTGTTGGATGGTTTCAAGTGAACACAGTCCTTTAGCAATGCATTGTTGGTTGGTTACTACAACAATACGACCAAATAATGGTCGAAAAATTTGGATTGCTTCCAGTACATTTTTCTTGAGTACAAAATCTTGGGTATCCATTACGTAGCCATCAATGATACGTTCGTTAATTACGCCATCACGATCAAGGAAGAGTGTCCAATTGCGGTTGATGTTGAGTGAGGGAATCATAGGAAATATTCAGATTTTCAAAATATTTATCTCTTTGAATCGAAATTTTATCCTGAACAGCTCGCAAAAATTTTTCAGCACTTTTCTTCTCTGCAAGGTAATAATTAATAGAAGAAACATATTGTTCTTTGGAAATTTTATTTTCCTCAAACATATTATAGTACATTGACCTGCTGATTGTTACTTTGTCTGAATCAGGAGGAAGAAAATAGAGCATACTTTCGATGACGTATGCTTGCGTAGTGATATCAATCATCTGGTTGTAGGGAATAAGGTCGGAAGGCTTTTCTGTTTGAATAGTTTTATTGCAACTACTTACAAAAAGGAGTATAAAAATCATCATTATATAGATAAAAAATCCATTTTTAGATAAAAAATGAGAGATTTTATTCTTGTAAGTTAGTTTCTTTTCGATCATTTTTTGAAGTTAAAAATCACTCTGCAAAAATAGAGAAAAAAGTGATTATGGCATTTTTTATAAATCAATTTCATTACTTATTATTGTAATAAGAGAAGAATAGTACTTGTTTTTGTTGTAATAGGATTTCATCTATTTTTTTCATATTTTTATGCGAGACCATCAAGCAACCTTTGCTGAGCCCAGAGGGGAGAGGAAAGATGGGGCTTGAGGGTACTGAGAAATAGCCATGTAAGACAATATAGCGTTTACGGATATTGTCATTGGAAGACTCTAATCCGTCTAAACGATAAGATATGCCAAAACTTCCTACATATCGTTCTGCCACGACTCCTTTTCCTAAAGAACTGAGCCAGCTGTTCTCCTTGTTACTGAATTGAGGTTTGATGGTAAGGCTATGTCCGCGCCCATGTGCTATAGGACAGGTAAAAATGGTGGTGTCGTGCTTTAAATCCCAAACAGCAAAACGGTTTTTCCCTGAATGCAAATTGTAATTTATAAAGATGCAGATAGAATTGTTAAGATTGTTTTCTTGAATGAACTTTCGAGCCTCTGATAGGTGTTGCGATGTGACTATATTCCCCCGATTCCTCACGATGTGATTCGTTAATATGAAAGTTACCACAATGATAACTATAATAAGGATATATATTCGCATAATGCTCTTGTTACTAATTGTGACAATAAAATTACAAAAACGTTTTTATTGTGAACTATATTGTTTTTTCTAATGTTTTTATTGCATTGTTTATCTTAATGAATCAAACATTGAGATATTTATTTTTAGTTTAATATATTTAAAATCAAACAATTATGAATGAAATGTTTTGTTCTCAGTGCCAAGAAACTGCGCGGGGTGCGGGTTGCACTTCTCAGGGTGTGTGCGGAAAGAAAAGCCGTACGTCAAATTTACAGGATACGTTAATTTATGCGCTTAAAGGATTATCGCTTGTAAATAAGCGACTTAGAGAAAAAAGGAAAGCTTCCCGCGAGGCAGATATTATGGTAATGAATGGCCTGTTTATGACAATTACTAATACCAATTTTGATGATGATAGAATCGAGGATGCAATCCGTGCGGCATTGCGTTTGCGAAATAGTTTGTTGCAAGAAGCAAATTGTATATGCAATCCGTGCAGAATCAGTCACTTAGACGCTTTGACTTGGAACGGAGAAAGTGTAACAGATTTTGAGCGAAAATCGATTCTTGTAGGTATTCTATCTACTGAGAATGAAGATATTAGAGCCTTGCGTCAGCTGTTGATTTTGGGCGTAAAAGGAATGGCTGCCTATGCCGAGCATGCTTACAATTTAGGTTACGTTGACGAACAAGTTTTTAGTTTTATGCAAACTGCATTAGCAAGTACACTTTCTGAAAGTCAATCTGCAGATGAACTGATAGCATTGGTTTTAGGATGTGGAGAAATGGGAGTAAAAGCGATGAGGTTACTTGATCGTGCGAATACCGAAACCTATGGGAATCCAGAAGTGACGACAGTGCCGTTGAAACCGCGAAATAAACCCGCAATTTTAATCTCTGGTCACGATTTGAAGGATTTGGAGATGCTTTTAAAACAGACTGAAAATGAAGATGTTGATGTATATACGCATGGGGAGATGTTGCCTGCTCACTACTACCCATATTTTAAAAAATATGCACATTTAATAGGAAATTATGGTGGCTCTTGGTATCGTCAGCTACAAGATTTTGAGGCGTTTAATGGTCCTATTCTTTTTACAACGAATTGTTTGGTACCGCCACGTTCCGAAAGTAGTTATACGGGTAGAATTTTTACAACGGGAGCGGTTGGTTATCCGGGTTGCAAACATATTGTATCCAATAATTATGGTCTCAAAGATTTTTCTGAAATTATAGAAATGGCAAAAAGTTGTTCACCACCCAAGGTGTTGGAAACAGGAAGCATCACGGGAGGTTTCGCGCACAATCAGGTGTTAATGATGGCAGATAAGATAGTAAGTGCTGTTCGGGAAGGAAAAATTAGAAAATTTGTAGTAATGGCAGGTTGCGATGGCAGAATGAGAAGTCGCGACTACTATACTGAATTTGCTCAAGCCCTTCCTAAAGATACGATAATCTTAACGGCAGGATGTGCCAAATATCGATATATTAAACTCAATTTGGGAGAGATTGATGGAATTCCGAGAGTGTTGGATGCGGGACAATGCAACGATAGTTACTCGTTGGTGCTCACAGCAATGAAACTGCGCGATCTCTTCGGATTGAAAAATATTAACGACCTGCCTATCTCCTACAACATTGCGTGGTACGAGCAAAAGGCTGTATTGGTGCTTTTGGCATTGTTGAGTTTGGGCGTGAGAAATATCAATTTAGGCCCAACATTACCAGGATTTTTATCTCCTAAAGTTACTGAATTATTGGTCGATAAGTTTAACTTAGGAACCATTTCGCAGGTTCAGTTAGATTTGAAAAAGATGGTAAGTTAGTTGCTAAGGACGCATAATTCGATGCGTCCTTTTTTTATACAAATGTGTCGAAATTTTCTTCATCTTTTTTTGAAATGAATCTATACTTTATGACTATTTTATATATTTTTGCAAATTGAATTTTTTGGGGTAATTTAGAAATTAATTTTAGAAAAGTAAATTTTAACTTGTTGAAAATTAGATATGATAGCATATATAAAAGGTCAGTTTGTTGAAAAAACACCAGCGTACGTTGTGATAGAAACTGCTGGGGGGGTTGCCTATAATGTAAATATCTCTTTGGTAACATTTTCTCAAATTAAAGATATTGAATCAGGTATTTTATTTACTCATTATGTAGTGAAGGAAGATGGTCATACTCTTTATGGCTTTTATGAAGAGGAGGAGCGTGCCCTTTTTCGTTTGCTAATCTCGGTAAATGGTGTTGGCGGAAATACGGCGCGCTTGATATTGTCTTCGTTGAATGTGGGTGAATTGTTGCACGCCATCGCCACGGAAAATGTAAATGTTATCAAAAGTGTGAAAGGAATAGGGTTGAAAACTGCTCAGCGAATAGTTTTGGATTTGAAAGATAAAGCAGGGAAAACATCGATAATAAATAGTGATAAAATTTCAATTACATACAATAATAATAAGCATGAGGCGTTATCTGCTTTGATTTCGTTGGGTTTTGTAAAAAATACTGCGGAATCTGTTTTAGATAAAATCATTAAGGCAGAAAGTGCGAATCTCTCTGTTGAGGATTTAATTAAAAAAGCTCTTAAATTATTGTAATTAAGTAGATTGAAATAACGTGACGTCGAGAAAATCTTCTAAAATATATATACTTTCAGCCTTGAGTTTGGCTGCTTTTATCTCTTTTGTATGGGCAAAACCTATTGAAAGAGATTTTTATAATCAAGAAATAGATCATTTTGATTCAGGTACTTTAACAGAGTCCGATATTGAAGAACTATCTACTTTGGAAGTGTCAGAAGAGGTGCTTCAATCTTTGATTAGGAATGCCGAATCTCCGGTAACACCTCCCGATACGGGATTACAATCACCTATTCCTCAGCCTGATAATAATCCATTAGATCCAGAAGATCACTACACTCCTTTTCATCTTTCTACACCTCCATCACTTAACACTTCTATCGAATATAATCCTGAAACCAATACGTATGAATTTCAAAATATGATTGGTAATACGCCATACGGGCCAGCCTCTTCGTTATCAATAGATGATTTTATTGATTACGATTTGCAGCAGGAGTTAAGAAATTATTGGCGAGACAAAGGGGCAAATTATGCAGGAAGCGCCAATCGTAGAGGGGGCGGTTTAATACCTCAAATTAAGGTTGGAAGTGATATTTTTGAAAGTATTTTCGGTAGTGATGTGATAGACATTCGCCCAGCAGGAAATATAGAGATTACTTTTGGTATTTTGCATAATTACGATAAAAATCCAAATCTTACCATCAATTCACAACGGCATACAGATTTCAATTTTGACCAAAACATCCAGTTGAGTTTAATGGCAAAAGTTGGAGACAAAATCAACTTTAATTTGAATTATAATTCAGAAGCTAACTTCGATATAGATAATAAAATGAAGTTGAAGTATGAAGGGAAAGAGGATGATATAATTCAATTATTGGAGTTTGGAGATGTAACATTGCCGTTAAGTACAACCTTAATTACTGGAAGTCAGAATCTTTTTGGTTTAAAAACAGCATTGAAATTCGGTAAGTTAACGGTTACAGCGGTGGCATCTTCCCAGTCGTCAGAAAGTCAGACAACAGTAATCTCTGGCGGTGCACAAACAGAAGAGTTCTACTTCAAAGCTGATGAATATGAAGATAATAAGCACTTTTTCATAGCTCAATATTTCCGTGATCATTACAACGAAGCAATGGCAACACTTCCGTTGATAAGTTCTCCGATTGTAATTACCAAGATTGAAGTTTGGCGTACTACAGTAGGTGCGGCAACACAAGATAATAGAAATATTATTGCATTTACGGATTTGGGAGAATTTGAACCTCAATCACAAATTTTAATGCCCAATCAAATGGGATATCCATGTGATAATAGTAACAACCTTTTGACAGCTATTGATACTTCATTGTATCGTAATTTGGCTACTGCTTCCAATAATTTGCGTGCGAGAGGATTAACCGCTGGAATCGATTACGAGAAGGTGGAAAGTGCGAGATTGTTAAATCCATCTGAATATACCTTTAACTCTAAATTGGGTTTTATATCCTTAAATACTTCACTTAGTTCAGATCAGGTTTTGGCGGTGGCTTTCCAGTATCAAGTAATTGGTGATGAGCAAATTTATCAAGTCGGAGAGTTCTCTAACGAAGTGGCTTCTCCCAATTGTATTCGTGTGAAGTTGCTGAAGAGTACAAGTTTAAATACCAAATCACCACTTTGGAAGTTGATGATGAAGAATGTTTACAACTTGCAAGCCTACCAAATTTCAAATGAAAAATTTAGATTAAATATTCTTTATACGGGTGATGATGAAGGAGTTGCTAATGGATTTTTTAACTTAGGAGCTCAAAAGGGAATACCATTGATTCGATTGATGGGATTGGACCGATTAAATCAACAGCAAGATCCTGCACCCGATGGTATTTTTGACTTTATTGATAACGCAGACGTTGCGGGAGGTACCATAGTTTCAAAAAATGGTAGAATTTTCTTCCCAACTATTGAACCATTTGGTAAAGATTTGCGTGCTGTACTTACAGACCCCGAAATAGCTGATCGCTACTGCTTCGATTCGCTTTATACTATGACGCAAGAGTTAGCACAGCAATATACAAGTAAAAATAAATTCTTCATTGAAGGTACTTATAGCTCATCAACAGGTTCTGAATTTGTGATTCAAGGAGCCGCTAACTTGCAAGAAGGTTCTGTTGTTGTAACCGCTGGTGGTAACAAGTTAATAGAAAATGTGCATTATACAGTTAACTATTCGATGGCCACAGTTACCATCATTGATGAGGGAATTTTAAAGTCGGGTACACCGATTTCGATTACAACAGAAGAAAATTCTATGATGGGAAATACCAAGCGAATGTTTGGTGCCAATTTGGATTATGAAGTAAATCGAAATTTTAGATTCGGAGGCTCAATTCTTAATTTAAGTGAACTTCCTATCTCATCGAAAGTTAACTATGGTGATGAACCTATAAATAATATGATTTGGGGATTGAATCTGTCTTATAAAACAAAGGTTCCTTTTATTACTAAACTCGTTGACTTTTTACCATTTTATAGTACAACAGCAGAATCTAATTTCCAAGTTGATGCTGAATTTGCCCACTTTGTGCCAGGTCACTCACGCCTAATTGGTAAAGAGGGAATTACTTATATTGATGATTTTGAAGCTTCTAAAAGTACAATCGACTTGAAATCGTATATTAACTGGTCTTTAGCTTCTACTCCACAAGGACAACCCTCTTTATTCCGTGAGGCACTTGCTGTTTCTGAAGATGATTCCGACAGACGTAAATTGGCGTATGGTTTCAATCGTGCCAATTTTAACTGGTATATCATCGACCCAATGTTCTACTATAATGATGCTGCAACACCACCCAATATTGATAAAGAGGAACAATCAAAACCGTATGCTCGTGCTGTTTATGAACCAGAACTTTTCCCAAGCAAAGAGTATCAAAACAATATGCAATCTACTAATATGTCTGTTTTTAATATGACATTTTATCCTACTGAACGTGGTCCATATAACTATGATGTTGCAGGTAATGAGGGTTTTTCTGCCGGTGTTAATGAAGATGGAACTTTGAAAGACCCGAAATCTCGTTGGGGAGGAATAATGAGGAAATTTGATAATACAGATTTCGATTCATATAATTACGAATATATCGAATTTTGGATGATGGATCCATTTATTGAAAATCCTAATCACGAAGGAGGAAAACTCTATTTCAACTTAGGAGATATTTCTGAAGATATCTTACGGGATGGACGGAAATTTTTTGAAAATGGATTGCCAGGTGATGGCTCGGATACGGATGTAGAATATACAGCTTGGGGTCGTGTGCCAACACAACAACAGATTATAAATGCTTTTGAAAGTAGTGACGAAAATGCACGTCCTAATCAAGATGTGGGTTTTGATGGTTTGAGAGATGATCAAGAACGCACTCACTTCCAAAACTCCTATTTAAGTATGTTGGCACAAGAGTTTGGTATGGATTCTCCCGTGTATCAACAAGCAGCAATAGACCCTTCGTCTGATAACTTCCATCACTTCAGAGGTACTGATTATGATGAGCAAGAAATAGGAATTGTAGAACGTTATCGATATTATAACAACGCCCAAGGAAATACGCCTACCCAATCGTCCACTAACGAAAGTTATTTAACAATTGGACGTTCTCAGCCAGATGTGGAGGATGTGAATAATGATAATACATTGAGTGAAGATGAACGCTATTACCAATATGTAATTGACCTGCGTCCTGACAAAATGGTGGTCGGAGAAAACTATATCAACGATGTTTATGAAGCAATCCCCGAACGTTTGCCTAATGGAACTAATCCAGCTACAAAATGGTATCAATTCCGTATTCCTATTAAAAATCCAGATGCAGTAATTGGTAATATTTCAGGCTTTAGTTCTATCCGTTTTCTTCGTGTGTTTATGCGTGATTTCAGTGAGCCAATTGTTTGTCGTTTAGCAACTTTTGAATTGATTAGAAGTGATTGGCGTGCTTGTACTGAGAGTTTGATTGAGGAGGGTGATTATATGGTACCAGTAACTGGTGATGATAATACTCAAATCAATATAGGAACATTAAGTTATGAAGAAAATGCAAATCGTGTACCCGTGCCGTACGTTTTACCTCCAGGTATTGAGCGTGAAAAAGATGCATCGGGGGTTAATGTAATTCAACGTGATGAGCAATCTTTGACCTTGAAAGTTACAAATCTTCGCGATGGTGATGCACGAGCTGTCTATAAAAATATGGGATATGATTTGCGCCAATTTGAACGCTTAAAAATGTTTATCCACGCAGAAGATGTTGAAACTTCTGGTGACTTAAATCCTGGTGATATCACAGTTTTTATTAGAATTGGTTCCGATTTCACTGATAACTACTATGAATATGAAATTCCTGTTGCTATTACCCCTTGGGGAATTGGAAAAGATTCTGCTGCTATTTGGCCTCTTGCTAATCGCCTTGACATTTTCCTTGACTCGTTAGTAGCTGTTAAACAAGCTCGAAATATTGCTGTACGCGCAGGCTCACACCCGAGCAACATTATGCCTTTTACTCAGGAATTAGATAATGGAAATAAAATAACAGTGATGGGTATGCCTAACCTATCTGATGTAAGTGCTATTTTGATAGGTGTGCGAAATCCTAAAAAACGAGGTCTTAATGATGGCGATGATATGATGCCAAAGTCGGTGATGATTTGGCTTAATGAGTTGCGCCTAACTGGATTTGATGATAAGTCAGGTGTAGCAGCATTGGCACGAATGAGAATGAACCTTGCTGACCTTGGAGATGTGAGTTTTTCAACAACAGTTTCAACAGCAGGATTTGGCTCTCTGGAACAATCCATCACTCAGCGTGCTCAAGAAACCCAATACTCGGTTGACGTAGCCGCTAACATAGATGGTGGAAAAGTACTCTTCCCACAAAAATGGAATGTAAAAATTCCAATTCACTACGATTATTCTCTCACGGGTGAAATGCCACTTTACAATCCTCTTAATCCTGATGTACATTTGGCAGAGGATTTGTTGACCTACGAGACAATGCACGAACGCGACTCTATCCGTCACATGACTACAGCCATTGTGCAACGTCAAAATGTTAACTTGACAAATGTTCGTAAGGAGAGAAATTTAGATAAGCCACTTAAAATGAGACCTTGGGATATAGAAAACTTCGATGTTTCGTACGCCTATTCTGAGGTGAAAATTCACGATGTAGATGTGGAATTTGATAATGAATTTTCACACGAAGGTCAGGTGGGATATACATTCAGTCATAATCCCAAAAACATTCGCGTATTTGCAAAAGCAAGGAAAATGAAATCGAAATGGCTACAGCTGATTAAGGATTTTAATTTTACTCCTATGCCGAAGAGTTTTGTGTTTAGAACAACTGTGCTCCGCGAGTTTAATGAGTTTAAATTCCGTCCCAAAAGTCAAGGAAATATCATTGTTGATACTAGTTTCGTGAAAAACTTTATGTGGACGCGTAATTATGCTTTGCAGTGGGATTTGGCTCAAAGTTTGAAGTTTGAATATCGTGCCGATGCTACCGCCCGCCTTGATGAACCTGACGGTAGAATTGATACCCGCCAAGAAAAGGATTCAATTTGGCACTCTTTTGGTCGAGGAGGAAGAATGAATTACTTTACTCAACGTTTTGATGCTTCGTGGAATGTTCCTATTAACAAAATTCCTCTATTTAATTGGATAAATGCAAATGTTCGCTATAGTGGAACTTACAACTATACAGGGTCTGCCCTTTCAATGCAACATTTGGGAAATACAATCGAAAACTCCAATACTCTTCAAGGAAATGCTTCTATTAATTTTGTCACTCTTTATAACAATATCCCCTATTTGAAGAAGGTAAACCAAGGTGTAAAACGAAATAATAAGAAGAAAAATGATGGTAAGGATAATAAAAGAGGAACTTTAGACTCTGACGATGATGTTAAAAAAGCAGGAAGAAAAGAAACAGCAAAGAATGATAAAGATAGTGTAAAAACTAAGAGTGGAATCGGTAAACTGATTTTGGATGGAACTTTACGTGTGTTGATGTTAGTAAGAAATGCATCTTTGAATTATAGCGAAGGTAATGGAACATCTTTGCCAGGTTATATGGGTGAACCCGACCTGTTCGGTATAGATTTCACAAATAGCTCTCCAGGATTCCTATTTGCTTTTGGAGGTCAACCCAATATGTTGAAAGCGGGTGCTGAAGGTGGGTGGCTTACAACAGATTCACTGATGACATCGGCGTTCTCTCAGCGACATAATCAAACAATCAACTTCCGATCAACAATAGAACCTTTTAAAGATTTTAGAATTGATGTAACTGCAAATAGAGTTTATTCAAGGAACTTCTCGGAATATTATCGATACTCTTCTAATGGTTCGTTGACACATTTTTCTCCTCAAGAAAATGGAAACTTTACGATTACGACGGTTGCACTAAGAACTTTCTTTAGAAAAGCAGAAGATGTTTTCCAAGAATTTAGAGCTATACGTCACCAAATGGCAGAGCAAATTGCAGCGCAAAATCCAAACTCTGTAGGTGTAGATGCAGAAGGTTTCCCTATCGGTTACAATGGCGTGAGTCCTGAAGTACTTGCTGCTTCTTTCTTGGCAACATACGTGGGGAAAAACCCAGCAAAAATGGATCCAATGCAGGTATTCCCTTCTATCCCTCTTCCAAACTGGCGATTGAATTATAACGGTTTTTCTAAAATTAAAGGTATCAATAAGGTGTTCCAAAATCTTACCTTGACGCATACTTATACTTGTCAATATGCAGTTGGAAATTTTGCTTCCAATCTACTCTTCTCACAAGATGCTAATGGCCACCCGAATACAATGAATGCGTTAGGAAACTTTATTCACTCACGCGAAATGTCTCAAATATCATTGAATGAGCAATTTAGCCCGTTAATCGGTTTTGATATGACTCTAAAGAATAGTTTGACCTTGAAGGTGGAATTTAAGAAGAGTCGTAATGTATCGTTGAGTTTTGCAAATAACCAAATTACTGAAATACTCTCTAATGAAATCTCCTTTGCAGCCGGATACCGATTTAAAGATTTGAAAATTGGTGTGGTCTTCTCAGGAGCCAAACGTCAGATTGTTAGTGATTTGAATGTCACATTAGGATTTTCAATCAAAGATAATATGACAACCTTGCGTAAGTTAGTAGAGGAAACAACACAGGTGTCAGCAGGTGCGTTGGCAATCGATATCAATGCTACTGCAGATTATCAAATTAGTAAAATGGTAGGTCTTCGCTTCTATTATACCCAAAGTATTAACAAACCCTATATTCAGTTAAGTTACGATACAATGAATATTGATGCAGGTATAACAGTACGATTGATGCTCACCCAATAATGTTTTCTTTTAAAATCAAAAGTTATGTACTTTAAAGATGTTATGGTAGAAGATCAGTTGAAGAAGCAACTGATAACCCTAGTGAAGGAAAACAGAATCAGTCATGCACAACTGTTTGTTTCCCAAGCAGGAACGCATAGCTTTGCTTTGGCAATGGCGTACGCCCGTTACATTAGTTGTCATAATCGAGGCGAGAATGATTCTTGTGGTGTGTGTCCATCGTGTAAGAAATTTGATAAACTTTCACATCCCGATTTACATATCTATTTTCCCAATTGTATTGCCAAAAACATAAAAAAAGACCCAGATTCTTCGCAATTTGTGCGTGAGTTTACGCAATTTGTTTTGGATAACAATTATATGATTTCGATTGATGAATGGTTGCAAGTTTTGGGCGGAGAAAATAAGCAGGCTACGATTAATATTCGTGATTGTTCCGATATTATCAATCATAATAGTACCCGTTCATACGAGGGTGGATATAAGATATTTATTCTTTGGAATGTAGAACGCTTATATCATCAAGCTGCGCCTAAATTGCTGAAAACTTTAGAAGAACCTGAAAAACAAACCTTATTTATTCTTCTAACTGAAGATTCTGATAAACTTTTGGCAACAATTCGTTCGCGTACGCAGATGGTGAAAATTCCACCTATGAGTCGCGAAATGATAGTACAATCTTTGCAACGAGACTATAACTTGGAACAAGAAAAAGCGGAAGATATTGCAGAAATTTCAGAAGGAAATTATGTAAAAGCTCGAGAATTAGTACGGGGTAGTCAAGAACTAACAGAAATGTTATCCTACTTCAATACGCTGATGAGTAGTGCAATTTCGTTGGGGCAAGCACAGCCAATTAATGTGGTAAATTATCCTGCTGTTCAAGAAGTTATATCTGAAATTATTGATAAAGGAAGAGAATATCAAAAGGGATTTTTGAAGTTTTTTATTCGAATGTTACGCAGTATGCTTATGCTGAACGTTGGAAATAATGCAGTAGTATATGCTACTGCTGAAGAGAAACAATTGCATACACAATATCAAAATTTTGTTACCTTGAAAAGAATCTCTCCTTTGTTGGACGAATGTAATAAAGCAATTTTTCATATAGAAAGAAATGTAAATTCTACGCTCGTTTTTACAGATTTTTATCTTAAATTAGGTGACATTTTATTACGTTAAATTTTATATCTTTGCCAATTCATTTCCTGCTTAAATTATATGTTGTATAGTTTGAGTAGAAACTTTTTGAGTCTATGAAGTGGTTGATAAAATTTATAATCCTGTAGCATTTTATGGCTGACTCGTTGAAAGATAAAACTGTTGCCGGAATGTTGTGGAGTAGCATCGGAAAATTCGGTGCTATGGGGCTCTCTTTTGTTGCCAATTTGGTGCTCGCACGTCTGCTTTTACCAGAGCATTTTGGTTGCATCGGAATGCTCTATATCTTTATCGCCATTTCTCAGGCCTTTATTTATGGCGGACTTGCTACGGCATTAATCCAGAAAAAAGATGCAAAAGCTATTGATTATACAACGGTATTCTACTGGAACTTAACCGTTTCGATTCTCTGTATGGGAATTTTGTTTTTGGCAGCCCCTGCAATCGCTCGATTTTATGAAATGCCGTTACTGTCGAACTTACTTCGTGTGCAGAGTCTTATGCTACTGATCTGCTCATTCTCTGCTGTCCAATCTACAATTTTGCAGAAAACACTAAGATTCAAATCGTTGGCAATTAGAAATATAATCTCTACAGGTTGCGGAGTTACGGTGGCTGTGATTATGGCTTATAAAGGCTTTGGCGTATGGAGTTTGGTCGCAAATGGACTTGTGAGTGGTGTGGTGAGTGTTTTTCTTCTTTGGAATATGAGTTCTTGGCGCCCAACTTTTGAGTTTAGTATTCAATCATTTAAAGAACTCTTTGGCTTTGGTGGTTTAATTCTGATCTCTAGTGTTGTGGAAACACTTTATACACATATCCAAGGGTTGATTATCGGAAAACTATATACTGCCGATGATATGGGCTATTATTCGCAAGCACGAAAATTAGAGGAGATTCCTACAATGGCACTCTCCTCTATTGTAAACGATGTCTCTTTTCCCGTTTTTTCTAAACTACAAGATGATAAAACCCAAATGGTCAGAGGGTTAAGAAAAGTTGTGAAAAGTATTACTTATATGAATTTTCCAATGATGGTAATGCTAATTATTATTGCTCAACCCTTAATTCACCTGCTTTATACTGACAGATGGGACGGCGCTGTGCTCTATTTTCAGATTTTGTGCGTCGGAAGTATGGCTTATACTTTAAATACTCTGAATGTGAATGTGGTAAAATCTTTAGGGAAAGGAAATGTCTATCTCGTTTTGCAACTGACAAAGCGTTTTGTTGGATTGGCTCTATTAGTAGCAGGAATATTTTTTGGAATTCAAGGGCTTTTGTGGGCAGTTACTATCAATGTATATGTCAGTTTCCTGATAAGTGCATTTGTAAGTGGTAGATTGGTGAATTATGGAATCCGTAAACAGTTGCGAGATATTGCACCCTGTTATTTTATTGCATGGGGAATTGGAGCGTTAGTTTATTGGATTTTTAAAGAAATAGAGATTCATTATGTGGTGGAGATGATTGCACAAGTGATTGTTTATGTAGCCATGTATGTGGGGGTAACAATCCTTTTAAAACAGGAAGGATTTTATGTTTATTGGGAAATTGTGAAAAAATATATAGATAGATTTAGAAAATAATAGAATTGAATATATGAAGATTGGAATTATTAGGGAAACTAAAGTGCCAGAAGATTATAGAGTTGCACTAACACCAGATGAAATTGTGAGTTTGCAGCAACAATTTCCAAATGCAGAGTTTGTTGTACAATCTTCACCTACGCGTGCTTACTCCGATGAGGAATATCGTTCAAAGAAAGTTGAAGTGCGAGACAATATTGACGATTGTGATCTGCTCTTTGGAATTAAAGAAGCAAAGATTGAAACGCTTTTGCCTAATAAGCACTATTTTTTCTTTGGTCATATTGCAAAAATGCAGCCCTACAATAAACCGCTGTTGCAAAAAATGATTGCACAGAAGATCACCTTTTCGGATTATGAATATCTGGTAGATGATAAAAATCAACGTTTGTGTGCGTTTGGTTGGTGGGCAGGAGTTGTGGGCGTTTACAATACGTTGCGCGCTTATGGAATCAAAACAAATAAGTTCAATCTGCCAGCTCCAGATAGACAATTTACATTGGAGCGCTTGATTTCTACACTTCAAACTCTTCCGCAGTTTGGGGCTAAAATTATGATTACAGGAAATGGTCGTGTATCGCATGGCGCTCAGCATGTTTTAGAAGCAATTGGTTATCAACGCGTTTCTTCGTCTGAGTTTTTGACAATAGAAAAAACTGAAACGCCAATCTATACAGTTGCCGATGTGGAACTTTTAGTGAAACGTAACGATGTGGAAAATTTACCTTTCGATTTAAACCATTTTATCCAAAATCCTGAGGCTTACGAAAGTGCGTTCTTTCCCTTTGCAAAAGCTGCTGATATCCTATTATGTTGCCATTTCTGGGCACCACAGAACCCAGTTTACCTCTCTGAAACTGAATTGAAAAGTCCAGAGTTACGCATCTCAGTGGTTGGTGATGTAACGTGCGATATATTGGGAAGTGTCAAGTCAACGCTCCGAGCTTCTACGCACGCCGAACCTTTCTATGATTATAATCCAACCACAGCTCAAGAGGAACCTCCGTTCTCATCAACGGAAAATATTACTGTAATGGCAGTAGATACTTTGCCCAATGCTTTGGCTATTGATACAAGTAGCTATTTTGGGGAAGCATTATCCAAATATGTGATGGAACCTATTCTAAAAGGTAATTTGGATAACGATTCCGTTATTGAGCGTGCAACAATTCTCAAAAATGGAGAATTAACAGAACGATTTTCATATTTGAAAGATTTTGCAGAAAAAGATTAAATTAGAAAAAGATGATTAATAAACTTTACCACGGATATATTCTTAAAAGACAGTGGAATAATGATATAGCTTCGATTAAGAAGCAAATTAAGCAAGCGCAAACGGCAACTTTGTCAGCATCACAAAAGCGAGATGCTGAAGCCTATTATCAAAAGTTGATTGGACGGAAAATTCCAACCTATTGGCACGAATATCTCTCTGCACGACACGAGGCGTTTTCGGTGAAGTTTGTGCCCGCATGCGTCTATCACACAATGGTAATCTATCGTCTTAACCACTATGCTTTGCGTCATGCGTATGTAGATAAGGGAGCGTACGACATTTTCTTTCCAGATGTAAATCGTCCGAAGACGATTGTGAAAAAGATGAATGGTTATTTTTATGATAATCAGAACTCAATAACGGAAGAAGAGGCGTTGGAAAGATGTAAAAATTTGGATTCTGTAGTAATTAAACCTACTTTTGGAACGTGGGGAGGTGGAGTAAGAATGATTTCGGTGAATGAGGGAATGGTAGATGAGAAAATCTCCGTTAAGTCGCTTTTTGATAGTTATAAAGATTATTATATTGTACAGGAGCGAGTACAACAGCACGAACAGATGTCACAACTGAATCCAACTTCGTTGAATACGTTGCGAGTGATGACATATCGTGATGGGAATGAGGTTTTTGTGCTGTATATGGTGGTGAGAATCGGGAGAATGGGCGAGTGTGTGGATAATGAAACAGCAGGAGGAATAAAAGCTGATGTTGATTTGTCAACGGGAACGATTTTGGAATGTGCGTATGGAAATTATAAAGAACCCAAAATGTATCAAACAGACAGTGGTGCTGTGCTGAAAGGTTATCAGATTCCTGCTTTTGAGAAGGTGATTGCATTTGTGAAACAACTCCATACTCGTTTGCCTTACTTCAACTTAATAGGCTGGGATATTGCCGTTGACGCAGAAGGTGAACCAATTTTAATAGAGTGGAATCGTTGTCCTGACTTGAGCCAAGTGGCGCACGGACCTGCATTCGGAGAGATGACAGAAGAGATTTTCAAGCGGGTGATGAGCTTGCCTGATAGCCGTTACTTTGGCTTTGGATCGTAATGCGTGAGGGATTGCAGCGGTTATGAGCGCCGGTTTTAGTATTTTGTTTTTAGAACTTAATGCTTAGAATTGGATTTTAGAGGAAATTTGAAGCGAGAGAACTAGGCGCGAAATTTGAGCGGAAAGCCCGACGGCGAGCGCGAGGCTTGTGCGAAGGTGATGAGCCGGCACGCCCAAATAAAAAAAAAAGAAAAACTAAAAATGTGATAAACAGATAGATATGAAAAAGTTATTCTTCGTGATAGGGAAGTGGTTTAAAATTTGGCTAACCTGGATTTCGCCAAAATTGAATACAGAAGCACTCTATTTTTTTCATTTTAAACGGAGGATAGACCTAAAAAATCCTAAAACGTTAGATGAAAAAATACAGTGGTTGAAGTTCAATCGCTACTATCCGAACCCGTTGGTGACGCAATGTGCTGACAAATATGCTGTGCGCGAATATGTTGAAAAGTGTGGTTGCGGAGAGATTTTGAACGAAATTTATGGCGCTTACGACAGCGTAGATGAGGTGCCTTGGGAGCAACTACCCAATCAATTTGTACTGAAATGGAACTTTGGCTGTGGGCATAATCTAATTTGTTTTGATAAATCGACTTTAGATATTAATGAAGCAAAACGAAAATTGAAAAAATGGTATAAAGAGCATAAAACCTTTTATATGATCTATTCGGGAATGCAATATAAGGACATTGTGCCGAAATTGATATGTGAAAAGTTGATAGAAACAGAAAATGGGAAGTTGCCGTTGGACTATAAATTGTATTGCTTTAATGGCAAGCCCGATAGCGTTTTGTTGTGTGCCAACCGCGATACGGAAGGGCACAATGCTGCATACTATTTCTTTGATAAAGATTGGAAATTGAAACGTTACAACAAACGTGGATTAGAAGCGCCAGAAGATTTTACTCTTCCGAAACCTGAAAATTTTGAAAAATTGTTTGAATATGCTACCATTTTGGCGCAACCTTTTCCTTTTGTGCGTGCAGATTTCTATTTAGAAAATGGAAAAATAACCTTTGGGGAATTAACCTTCACGCCAGCAGGAGGTTTCGATCCTAACCGCTTACCCGAAACTCAAAGGTTGTTTGGCGATATGGTAGATTTAAATTATAAAGCGTAGAGATGACGTCTCCTAAGGTTTTGATGGTTTGGTTGCAAAGAGTTCTGCTGACGATACTTTTGATATTGGCGGCGTTCTCGTACCATCCTCTTTTCCTACAGTCAGAGACACTATCACTCAATCTTTATGTATATGCTATCACGCTGATGCTTCTGTTGCTCAATTTTTATCCGAAGCGCATTCTGAATATGCGTTTCCTACCAGCCTTTCTGCTGCTGGCAATGGTTGTTATTGCGGCAGCGTTAGTTTTTAAGTCGATAGGATTTGCTGGCGAATATCTCTCTGAAATTCCAGCCATTCTACTGCCTTGCGTATTGATGATAATTGGGCACAATGCGCCGATTCCTACAAAAGATTGGGTTGTTATACTACTGATTTACTGTGCAAGTTTAATATTTGTACTTTCTACGCAGATTATGACTAATATCGGTGCATTTCAGATTGCTGAAGAGTACATTATGGGCAGTGAGAAGAATGCTGCCGGCGTAATGTTGGCGGTAGCAATTGTTTCTTTGCTGTTGCTTTACTTTGCGCACCGCGACAAACTGAGTTTCCCTATGCGTTGCGTAACACTTGCCATGTTGGCCGTTTTACTTTTGGTAATGGTAACCCTGCGCGCACGTGGAGCCATGTTAACCGTAGGAATTTGTGCCATTATTGCATTATTGCAAATGTGTAGATTTAAACATGAAAACCACTTCTTTCGCTATCTGAAAATATTAGGTGGTGGTGCAATCGTGCTACTCTTGTTACTACTTGTATGTGGATTCCCCATAATGTCGATTTATGATTATTTTTACGATTCCTTTTTTCTAAATAAAACGGGCGATTTTTCCTCTGGAAGAATGGAACGTAATATTGCTGCTATAGAGGTGATTCGCGAAAGTCCAATTTGGGGTAAAATGGTATATAATGTTGATATAAAATGGGTACACAATTACTTGCTTCTGAAGCTTTCCGATTATGGAATAGTGGGCGCATTACCTTTGCTACTTTCCTACTTCTATCTTATCTTTTTTGTAGTGAGAGAACATCTGAAGAAAAATAGTTTTACCTTTGAAAATATAGGTTTTTGGGTATTGTTGGTACTGCTCATTATCAGTTTAGTAGAACCTTCACTACCATACGCACCTGGAACTGCGGTCACGCTATCATACTTGCTATTAGGTTTTAGCTTGAGGCAGATTTCGTTGAATGAAAAGAGAACATTAAACCTAAACTGATAATATGAAAGTATCTGTTGTCTGTCCTATTTACAATGAGAAAAGATATATCGAAGATTGTATTCTTTCGATTGTTGAGCAAGACTTTCCCCATTTGGAGATGGAGGTTCTGTTTGTAGATGGAATGAGTGATGATGGAACTCGCGAAGTGGTAAGAAATTATGCCGAAAAATATCCGTTTATTAAGTTGCTCGATAATCCTCAAAAGATTGTTCCGTATGCGATGAATTGCGGAATTAAAGAGGCAAAAGGAGAATTTATTGTGCGTTTAGACGCTCATGCTGAGTATCCTAAAAATTACTTTTCAAAGTTGATTACAGCAATACAACAACTAGATGGAGCAGAAAATGTAGGTGGAGTTTGTCTTACGCTACCTTGCAATTCTACAGCTCGCGCGCAAGCTATTGCCGCCGTGTTGAGTTCTCCGTTTGGAATGGGAAACTCATACTTCCGCATCGGCTGTAATGAGGTGAAAAGTGTGGATACTGTCCCTTTTGGTTGTTTTAGAAAGGAATTATTTGATAAAATCGGCTTTTATGATACGGAATTAATTAGGAATCAAGATGATGAATTGAATGGTAGAATTATCAAAAATGGAGGTAAAATCTATCTGCTTCCAGAGTTGGAAATTCGCTATTTTGCACGCGATAAGGTTGCTAAGGTTTGGCGGATGTTTTATCAGTATGGACTTTATAAACCTTTGGTAAATAAGAAATTGGGTTCACCTGCTACGTTGCGTCAATTTTTTCCTTTACTCTTTGTTATAGGGTTGATTGTGGGTGGTGTGCTGAGTTCGTGTGTTCCCTACATCGTTTATCCTTACTTCGCTGTGCTACTTTTATATCTTGCTATTGCGGAAACGTTGGCAGTGCGTGAAGCAAAAAAATCAAACTGCAGCGCGCTCCTTTTTTGGATGCCTATCGTTTTTGCTGCCGTACATATAGCTTATGGTTGGGGATATTTAGTAGGATTGATGAAAATTGCTCTAAAACGCCCTTTTAATGTAGAGTCAAATCGTTAATTAGTTAAAAATCAATAATATAATTATCATGAGAAAGAATCAAAATTCGGAAGAGATTACCCCACGTGAGGTGGCTCAATTTATCAAGGATTTGAAATATTGGATTTTGGCATCGCTTGCCGTTTTTCTCATCTTTGCTTGGGTTTATACACGAAATGCTGAAAAAATCTATACAGCAACCGCAAAAGTGTTTCTCGACCTTGATGAACGTTATTATAATACAATTGTCTCTGATGAATTTGCTGAAATTCAACGTGTTACCATGCCAAAAACACGTACTAAGGTAGATTATGAAATGTCAATTTTACAATCTATTCCTGTAATTATGTCAGCTGTGGAAAGTAAAGCAATGAACATAAAATACTTTACGAAACCAAGAAGAGAAAAGGAGATGGAGTTGTACGGAAGCAAAGTGCCGGTTGTGTTTGCTTTTTGTGATTTAAAGTTAGATTCCTATCCGCAAGCAGAAATAGAACTTACTATCCACGATACAGCTACATATTCTATCGAAAGTATGGAACTGAAAGGTAGTAAATGTAATGTTGACAAGATGAAGAAAATTCGTTTTGGTGATACAGTATCTTGCCGAAAATATAACTTCTTAATCACCCTCTCGGAGAGTGGAATGAGTAAAATTCGATATGAAGAGTTGAAAATTGAAGCAACCTCTTCGATAAATATGGCATATTCCTTCTTAGACCATTTGACTTTGGTGAACAAACCTGTAAGTCAAAATATTAAACTTACCAATATGGTAAGCATACAATTCCAAAATCAGAATGCACAACGTTCAAAAGATTTCGTTAATGCATTGATCGATAATTATAATGCTATTACTTTTCAAGAGCGACGCGACGATATTCTTAACACGATCAATATTATTGATAAACGTTTGGAGGAGTTAGCAAAAGACTCTTCAGAGGTAATGCCAGCGGTTCAGCATTATCCTAATCCGCAGGTGGAAAACTCTTTGGTTCAGTACCTTATTCAGGTGCGTGAAGAGTCTCTCATCGCTTTGAAATCGGTGTCACCAACTGCGCGCGTGGTCGATAAGGCTTCCTGCTCACGTATTTCTGCAAAACCCAATCCTAAAATGGTCTATATTGCCGCCGTTTTCTTCGGTATATTCCTCCCGATAATTGTTGAGATATTACGTAGAACTTTCCGTACAAAAGTTCTCTTCAGAAAAGATATTGAGCAAAATTGTGATGTGCCTATTTTGTCGGTGCTTCCCGCAAAAACGGATTGTCAATGCGCTGGAAAGCTAAAAATCTGTTCCATTTTTCAAAAGAAACCTATTCAGCCACGTATCTATGCTCATTTGCCAGCTGTTACAGTAATCACTTCGTTTTCATATCGTGAAAATAGTTGTGAATCAGCTATTCGTTTGACGCAGATATTGGAGCAGATGGGGAAAAAAGTGCTTTTGGTGGATATGAATTTCCATAACGATAAAATGGAACAAGATTCGTGGAAAAATCTTCCACAAAATGAAGGTGTTGCCGCTTGGATTGAGGAAAAAATCTCCGATGTTAGTTCTCAAGTTGTTTCGATTGGAACCATTGCCAAAGCAAATTTTTTACCTGCTGGAAAATCCAACCTTGCTCCAAATGAACTCTTGCAATCACCTCGCCTTAATGCACTAATACAATTGCTAACAAATCAATATGATAATATCATTTTATTGTCCGCTCCATATTCACAATATGTTGATTCATTGTGTTTTAATGAGAAGGAAAGAACGACTCTATTTGTGATAAAAAAATCAGTAACAAAAATAGAGGAGTTAGAAGAATTCCAAAGAATTAGTGAAGAATCGCTGTTTGCAAAACTTGCAGTTCTTTATTGTGAGTAGAAACGGAATGAGATTGTTTTTTTTATGATATTTCAGTTTTTTTCAAGATTAATTGAATTATGTAGTTTTTCAATTTTAATCGAAAAATAGGTGTTTGCAATAGAAAAAGTATTACCTTTGCAACGCTAAAAAATAAAGTGAAATAAAATTTAAATTATTGAAATAAAGTAAGTTATGGAAAAAGTTTTGTCGCTTTTAAAAACAAAAAAGTTCTGGGTTGAGTTTATAATTATGACTGTGGGAATGATTGTAACGGCTTGCGCTGTTTATTATTTCCTTGTACCCAGTAAGCTTATTATCGGTACAATCTCTGGTCTTTCAATCGTAATCAGTGGAATCTGTGAACAATTTTTCGGGTTCCCGCTGAATGTATCAACGGTTATTCTTGTTATTAATGCTATTCTATTAATTTTGGCTTACATATTGATAGATAAAGAGTTTGGTATTAAAACAGTTTATACGGCACTCATCTTAGGTCCTATGATTGGTGTGTTAGAGAAATGGTTTCCTTACGAAAATTATATAGATACAACAGCAGAGATACCTTCTATTATGGGTGACCTTTGGCTCGATCTTTGCTGTTTTGTACTTCTATTAAGTTTGGCACAAGCCGTGTTATTCAAGATTAATGCATCAACGGGTGGCCTCGATATTTTAGCAAAGATTGTAAATAAATATTTGCACTTTGATATCGGTACATCTGTTTCTGTCGCAGGTTGGTGTATTTGTTGTACTGCATTTATGATTAATCCTGCTAAATTGGTTATTATTGGTTTAATCGGAACTTGGATTAATGGTTTAGTTGTTGACTATTTTACAGCAGGTCTTAATATGCGCAAACGTGTTTGTATTGTATCTAAAGATTACGAACGAATTCGTCAATTTATCATCAACGACCTTCAACGTGGTTGTACCTTGTATGAGGTAATTGGGGGATACACTAACGAACGCTCTATTGAGTTGTTAAGTTTGTTGACAAAGGATGAATTCTCTCAATTGATGACATTCGTAAACAAAAATAATATCAATGCATTTATTACGGCTGGAAACGTTAGCGAAGTATACGGCTTATGGCAAAAAGATAAGAAAAAACTTCGCAAGCATGTAGATGAAAGATAAAATTTCAGATAATTAATCTTTGAAATATTAGGCAAATCGTTTTTTCGATTTGCCTTTTTTATAAAAATGCTATCTTTGCATTGCGTAAATATACTACTAGTATTTATTTAACATATTGAAAAATAAGAGTTTATAGAAAATATCAATAACAAAATTAATTTCTAAATTATGAAAATTGAATCTTTATTAGCAGGATTACAACAATTTATTACAGATGTAGTCTTTAAAAATGTGCCTAAATTAATTCTTGCCCTCATTGTCCTCTGGATTGGTTTGAAGTTAATTAAGGTATTGGTGAAAGGTATTAAGAAAATTATGAAACGTAGAAGTGTAGATGAATCTCTACAAGATTTTCTCTGCTCTTTAGTTGACATTGCGTTGAAAGTACTTTTGGTAATTACTGTTATGGGTATGATTGGTATTCAAATGACCTCATTTATTGCAGTAATTGGTGCTGCTGGTTTGGCAGTAGGTATGGCTTTGCAAGGAACTTTGCAAAATTTTGCTGGTGGTGTTATCATTCTGTTGATGCGCCCTTATCGCGTAGGTGATTATATTGAACAAGGTGGCATTGCAGGTACTGTTTCTCATATCCAAATTTTTAATACAACATTGACAACCCCTGATAATAAGATTATTATCGTTCCGAATACTGAATTAGCAACTAAAACGTTGATCAATTATTCAACAAGCGAAACACGCAGAGCAGATATTAAAGTAGGTATCGCTTATGGTGAGTCTATTGAAACTGCACGCGATATGATGCTCGAAATCGCGAAAAATTATCCAGCTGTTTTGGCAGATCCTGCAGCAATGGTTTGTGTTGCAAATCTTGGTGAAAGCGCTATCAATTTAGAACTCCGCGTTTGGGTAAAACAAGAACATTATTGGGATACCCTTTCAGAACTTCATCAAATTGTTTATGAGAAATTCCAAGCTAAAGGAGTTAAAATTCCTCATAATCAAATGTATGTTAAAAAAGACTAACCTTCTATTTTTTTCACTTTTCAAAACGCTTCAGGATAACTTTTCTGGGGCGTTTTTGTTTTTATCAGGTTGTCTGATTCTTTCCCCCAGATGAACTTCGCTTCTAGTTTTCTATAACTAATAGTAGAAAGTTAGTGTACTAAAGTCTCTTGTGTTATTTTACAATCTTGCTTAACTCAATTCATTGGAATTATCTGAGCTATCAGAACTTCCGTCGGTGTCATTCTTTGCAGATAACGCAATTTTACTCTTGGGTGAAAGTCCCATCTTTTGTATATTATCAAAGCGGCTGATAATGTTACCTCTGCCTTCAGAAAGTTGCTTTAATGCCTCATCATATTTTTTTTGTGTATTGCTGATATTATCTCCAATGCCCTTGAAAGTTTTGCAAAAAGAAGCCATTTTATCGTACAATTTACAAACTTCGTCAATAATTTTCTGAATATTTACAGATTGATCTTCCCTTTTCCACAAATCCAATGCTAATTGTAGTGCACTTAATATTGAGGTAGGGCCTACTATGAGAATTTTTCTATCAAAAGCGAAGTTCCATAAGTTGCTATCTTCTTTTATGGCTGTGATATAAGCAGATTCGTTAGGGACAAACATCATTACAAATTCAGGTGATTTGCTGTTGTAACGTCCGTATTGTTTGGCGGAAAGCACTTCAATATGTCTTTTCAGTGATGAAATATGCTTCTTTAGTTGATCTGTACGCTCCTGCTCATCTGTTGCCCCAATGAAGTTTACATAGTTGGTGAGAGAAACTTTTGAGTCAATAATAACTTCTCTTCCCTGCGGATATTGAATAATGATGTCAGGTTGCAATCTTTTCCCTTCTTCATTCTTAATTTCCAATCCATATTCATCTTTGATAAAACTCTGTTTCTTATAATGCTTTCCCTCTTCAAACCCCATATATTCTAATTGTCGCTCTAAAAGCATTTCACCCCAATTGCCTTGTGCTTTGGTTTCTCCTTTCAAAGCTTGGGTTAGGTCATTGGCCTCCTTGCTAATATTCTCATTCATCTTGCGCAACTGCTCTAACTCCTTCGCCATTGTGGCTCTATCCGAAATGTTTTTTTCGTGAATTTCATTTGCTCGCTCTTTTAAATCTTTAAGTTGTTTTTCTAATGGAGTTAATATTGACTCCATCTGAGTTTTGTTTGTTTCCTGGAGTTTCCTTTGTCGTTCTTCTAAAATCGTTTGTGATAACGTCTTAATCTCCTCCTTAGCGAGGCGTAGTTGTTCTGTAAATAAAGCATCGCGCTTGGCAGCTTCTTCACGATTCTGTTTTTGCAACATCTCAAGTTCTTTCTCTAATCGGCCTTTCTCACCACTTAAGTTACGATTCATTTTTAGAGTCTCTTCATACTTTAACTCCTTCTCTCGACACGCATTCCGTTCATCTGTAAGTTGCTCTGTAGTTTTCTCTAAAGTGGCAGCAATTTTTGCTTTTTCTGCATTTAAGTTGCTGTTTTCGCGCCGAATCCGCTCAATCTCTCTGCAAAGTTCATCCGCCTTCCTTAGTTCATCTTCTAAATGTCGATTTAGATTCTCACTTTCTAAAGATCGAGATTTATTGTTTGAATTTCTTAAAAATAAGGCAATTATACTTGCAATGAGTACCCCTGATACCAATCCGATAATAAGATAGATTGTTTCCATATTAATGTTTGGTTTTAAATTAATTTGGCGCAAAAATAGAATTTGTTTTTGACAGATTCCGTCACAAATTTTTTTTTCTTGGAAAATTCGTGATGTAACGAAAAAAATGTATTTTTGCAACGATATTCAAAAAATAATTTTAAGTCAAACGGAAAATAAAGTTATGAGAAAAATCTTATTCGTTGCAGCCATAATGCTGTTATCTAGTGCACTTTTTGCACAAACTTTTGTTTCTACAGAAGTAGCAAACAAGAATGTTATTTTGGAGGAATATACAGGAATTAACTGTGGATATTGCCCTGATGGTCATAGAATTGCAAACCAAATTGTAGCCGCAAACCCTGGAAGAGTATGGGCAATTAATATTCACCAAGGTAGTTTCGCCGCAAATACCTATACTACTCAATGGGGAGATGCACTTGCAAATCAAACTGGATTAACTGGTTATCCATCAGGAACAGTAAATCGCCACGTGTTTTCGGGTTCTTCAACAGCACTTGGAAGAGGTAGTTGGAATTCTGCAGTAAATCAAATTCTTGCTCAAACATCACCTGTTAATGTGGCTGCAAGAGCAACGTTGGATTTCAATACAAGAATTATGACTATTGAAGTAGAAGCATTCTATACTGCAAATAGTAGTGCATCTACCAATATGCTTAATGTTGCTATTTTGCAAAATAATATCTTAGGACCTCAAGGAGGTGCAAGTGCTAATCCTGCACAAGTAGAAGGTGCTCTATATCGCCACATGCACATGTTGCGCGATTTAGTAACAGGCCAATGGGGCGAAACTATTGATACTACTACCCAAGGTACTTTCGTGTCTCGTACTTACACTTATACAGTTCCTCAAACTATTAGTAATGAGGAGATGGTATTGGAAGATCTTGAAGTGATTGTGTTTATCGCTGAAGGTCACCAAGAGATCCTTTCAGGATGCCAAGCTGAAATCTCTTACTTGAATGCAGCACCTAAAATCGCAAAATTAGAGTTAAACTCTACCTTTGATTGTGATATTCAGTTTAATGCTTCTGTAACTTTAAAAAACCTTAGCGAAGTAGAAATTACTTCTGCAGAATTGGATTATGTATTTAATAATGTAAATGCTACTTATACTTGGACGGGTTCAATCCAACCTTCAGCAAGTGCAACTATTGAACTTCCTGTTCTCGGTGATAATTGCGTAAGTGGCACAAACTACTCTTTAAATGTTGCCCTTTCAGGCGTTAATGGAGCTGATTTTTCAGGTAATAGCTTAACTGAAACCGTACGTAAAGATGTTTATGATATTGCAGGACCTTTCGAATTTGTTTTGGCAACTGATAGATATGCTAGCGAAACTAGTTTTAAATTTAAAAGACCTAATGGAACAGTTCTTTGTCAAGGTGGAAATTTTAGCGATGCTAATACTAATAGTGTAGTTGTTCATAGATATACTATAAATCCAGAAGCAGGTTGCTATATTCTTGAAGTTTATGATGCTTATGGAGATGGTATTAATTCTGGTTACGGTGCAGGATATTTCCAAATTAATGACGCCGATGGAGATTTAGTATTCCGCAATAATGGTCAATTTGGTGATAAGGCTGTTTATTACCTTAATGTAACTACAAACGGCGATGGATCAGTAGGTATTGATGATTTAGCAGAAACTAATGTGTCTGTTTATCCAAATCCTGTTGCTGATGTTTTGAATATCTCTTTCAATGGTGAAATTCGTTACGTCGAAGTTTATGATCTTGTAGGTCGTATGGTACAACGTATAGCTGGAAATGTTAATCAAATCTCTACTAATGAGATGGAAACCGGTATTTACGTAGTTCGTGTAGCTACCGAAAATGGTGTTCACGTACAAAAAATTGTGAAAGAATAATTCCTACTTAAATATATGTGAAAGTCCGTACACTCAAATGTACGGACTTTTTTGTTTATACAGGATAGATATGAATTTATTCATAAATTGTACTTTTTGAAATGAAATTCAACAAAATTTTGAACCATTAAATATTGTAAGTTGTTTATACTATCCTTATTTGCTGATTATTAACGTGATATAAAATATTGAATGATAGTGGGAATCAGAAAATAAATTATATCTTTGCACCCGATTTTCTATGTTATTAGATAAATCCAAGTATAATTCTTTTTATAACAAAAACAAATTTAACAAAATGAGAAAAATTTTATCAGTATTTACTCTTATAGCGATATTGCTTGTAGGAGTTGTTACTACCAATGCTCAATCTAATGGTATTCGTACAGGGCAAACAAGAACGGGTAGTTATGTTATTATGATTAACGACATGACAGTTCCCTACGATGTTTCTAATAATGGACAACATGTTGCTATTCAGGGGTTTGACGAAGGTTCTTCATATTACTGGTCTGCTACAAGTGGTTTAGTTCCTATCTCAGGTATCGTTTTTTCAGTTTCTGATGATGGTAAAGTAGCTGGAACATTCCAAAATAATGGTGTTTATACATCAGGATATTGGACCCCTTCAACCCAGACTTGGACAGCTCTTCCTATCAATCCTGCATATCCAACAGCAATTTTCCCAGAGGAGTATAATTCAATGGGCTGTATGAACAACGCTGGTGATGTTTATGTGGTAAAACATATTGATGCACAATATAATATGTTTCCATTTAAATATACTGTTGCCAATGGCTTTCAAGCAATGCCGTATGGTACTTACCAAGGTGGTCGTGGAAATGCAATTTCTGATGATGGAAGTGTAGTAGCAGGCGTTTTGGTAGATGAAAATGGTTTCTGGCTCCCAGCATTTTGGGTAGATAATCAGCTTACTCCATTGGAACCGTTATTCGGTGAAGCTATGGCTGTGTCTGCTAACGGAAGATACGTGGCAGGATATTCGGAAGAAGCCCCCGCTCCAAAGGCTTTTATTTATGATAGAGTTAATGAAACCATGACTTATGTTCCTGATTTAAGTGGATCTACAGATGGATTGCACGCTACTTGCGTTACAAACGATGGTGATGTTTTTGGTTTTATCAATTCGTTTCCACCATTCTTCAGATCAGCTTTCGCTTGTTTTAGAGGAAGTTATCTCTCTTTTAATGACTATCTCTTAATGCGTGGTTTTACAGCTGCTGCTACTTGGACTATCCAGGCTGTTTATAGTGTATCTGCTGATGGTAATACTTTTGTTGGCGCTGCTTCCGAAGGTGATGAAAATGCTTTCACTTTTATTATTACTTTAGACCCACTTGCAGAGTGTGATGGTCCTGAAAATTTAACAGCTACTATCGACGAGGTAGAATATTCAACGATTAACCTTAGTTGGGATGCTCCTGCTGATCCAACAGGTGTTACCTATGACGTTTATGGAAGTATCTTTGATTCTGTACCACTCGCTACAGGAATTACTGCAACCCAATATGCTGTTACAAATTGTGATTTAGGTCAAAAATCATTTGTTGTAAAAGCGGTTTGGCCTGATGGTTGTGTTTCAGCTCCATCTAATAGTGCCTCTGTCATTGTTAATCCTTGCCTCGCTGTTGAAATGTGTAATATTACTTTCGTTTTGAATGATGTTTGTGCTGATGGCTGGAATGGCGCTGCAATTAAAGTCTCTACGGCTCAAGGTATGGAGTATTTAGTTGAATTTAAAGAACAAATAGGAACAAAAACAGTTGAACTTCCATCTTGTTCTGATGATTTGACTTTTGAATGGGTACCAGGTGAATGGGATAGCGAGTGCTCTTTTACTATTTATTTCGGAGATTCTCTCCTTTATACCTCTTCTCTAGAAATGACTCAAGAAATTGAAAACAATGAATTTCTAACCTATACTTTGGTCTGTCCAAATACTACAGGTGTTAATGAGTATGAAAATAACAATGTTCAGATTTATCCAAATCCTGCAGATAATTATATTAATATCGTAGCAGAAAATATTAATTCAGTTTCCATTTTCAACTCCTTAGGTCAATCCATAGAGACATTAAACGCAAACGGAAACCAAGTTGTGGTGAATACTGCAAAATATAATAGTGGAATCTATTTTATTAGAGTTGTTGCTAACGGAACCGCTATTACTCAAAAGATTATTGTTAGATAATTTTGAATATCTGATACTACAAGAATTTTCTCTTGCTGCAACCCCAAAAGCTGGAATACTTTTGGGGTTTGTTGTATCCAAAATTTTAAAATGGAATAGATTTCATTATTACGATTCTATCCTATTATTTTCTCTAGTGACATATAAGTGAGAATATGTATATTTGTAATATCTAATTTTGTTTTATAAATATTTGGTAATCAAAGATATAAATATTATGAGAAGGACGATTATATTTTTCATTATGCTATTTTATATAGGTTTGATATCTGCGCAAAATCATACATTGAATATTTGGGGTACAATTATTAGTGATAAACAGGAACCTATTCCGTATGCTTCAGTTCGTCTAAGTTGCGATAGCTCTGTTCTTTCTGGCGCAATTACGAATGATAAAGGGAAATTTTTCTTGAAATCTGGAAATTGCTCGTTGCAATACCACTTGACAATCGAAGCGATAGGTTATATATCGAAAACAATTCCGATTACGCCAACATCTGAGCGATTTGAAGTGGGAAAAGTTGTTTTGGATGGAAATCGTCAGATGATTGAAGGGATTTCGGTTACGGCTAAGGCGGAAGATAAAAAGATGAATGTGGAACATACTACCATAAATGCTTCGACGAATGTAACTGCAAGTCAGGGAAATGTGGTCGATATTCTTCGTTCCGCAGCTGCTGTTACTGTGGATAATGATGGTAATGTTTCCATTCGTGGAAATAACAATGTGTTGGTGCTACTTGATGGAGTTCCTACGACAATGACAGATCTGACAGCACTTCCTGCTGCCAATGTTAAAAATGTGGAAGTTATTACTAACCCTGATGCAAGTTATGATGCGGAAGGTACAGGCGGTATCATCAATGTTGTAACGCAAAAGTCTAGTACTCAAGGATTCGTCGGAATGTTTTCGGTGAATTATGGATTTGCCAATTTTACTAATGCTAATATTATTCTTAATTATGGCACAAAGAAAACGACCTTTCGATTCTCTTATAATACTAAATATGAAGATGATGTTATTGATGGAACTTTACAACGAGTGCTCAAAGGGTTGGATTACGGAATAGTTCAAAAATTTCATTCAGCCAAAACAATCTACAACAATAATATTGGCTTGGGAGCTAACTTTCGTATCAATCCCCAAAATTTTCTTACTATCGATTTACGCTTGATTATTCCACGCTTGAACACGCAACAGGAGTTTCACAACACATATATTCAAAATGCCGAGAACCCACCAACTTACGAAGAGCAGCGTTTTAGCGATGTTTCTTGGAATCGTGAGAATATTGATGGCGCAATTTCATACCGTCACGTTATGAACCCTGAAAAATCAGAATTTACGCTACGAACTTCTGTTTCTAAAATTTGGGGACACCGACCATCATTCTACTTTTTGGATGGCGATTCCATAGGCCGCTCCAACTCTGGGGGCTCACCATTCAATAGTTCCCTACAAGCAGATTTTAAGTGGAAGTTCAAACCCGGTACGTTAGATTTTGGTGCTAAGTTTACCTATCGGCAAAA
This sequence comes from Bacteroidota bacterium, assembly GCA_023413895.1. GTDB lineage: Bacteria > Bacteroidota > Bacteroidia > Bacteroidales > WCHB1-69 > JAEZOU01. The sequence continues at coordinate 33,115 of JAEZOU010000029.1, forward strand.
TGATATTTTCCACGAGTTTTATAACTATATCGATTCTGCTTGGAACTATTCAGAAACCTTTAGTAACGACCTGTTGCATCGCGAGGTGATCCCAGCCGCTTATGCTATGTTTAGCGGAAAAGCAGGAAAACGATTTACCTACAAGGTGGGCTTGCGTGCAGAATATAGTGTTGTAAGTCTAAAAAGTGAGAAGGAAAATTTGCAGGAGAAAAATAGTGATATTTTTATTTCCCCTACACTCTCTGCTAAGTTTAAAATAGATAAGAATCAAGAACTTGCATTAGCATTTTCGCGTCGTATCAGTCGCCCTGCTTATCCACAACTGAATCCCTATATGAGTATGATTGATGGTAACACTTTTGAGCAGGGAAATATGCGCTTGAAACCTGAGAAATCCTCTAATTTAGATTTGAGTTATAGCTTGAAAATCAAGAAATTCTCGTTGTTTGCTGACGCTTATTTTGCTCATACAAACAATTATATCACGCAAGTTACTCGACTTACAAGCGAGCAGTTGCTGTTGCTAACCTATATCAACGGAACTTCTGATATAAGAAGCGGAGTTGATTTGAATATCGTGGTGGATCCTGCAAAATGGTTGAAAATTAGCATTAGTGCCAATACATTTTTTGTTAATGCACTTGGAGAATTTGATAATATGGAGGTCAATAATAGCGGTTGGTCAAATAATAGTAATGTGATGTTTAGTTTTCAACCGCACAAAACTACGCAAATCCAACTGCAATACTTTATTGAAACCCCACAATACTATCCGCAATTTACCACCTCATTTTCACACTCATTGAATATTGCTATCAAGCAATCATTCTTTAAAGGAGCTTTATCTGCATCTATCTGGATGACTGATGTATTGGGAACGGCTTGTTGGGAAATTCACTCCGATAATCGAGTCTTCTCGCTTGAGAATATCAGTTACAACAAAAGCAGAATGTTATGGTTGGGAATTTCTTATCGTCTCAATGGTTTCAAGGGTGGAAAAACAGGAAAGAAAGAGGAGTTTGATAGAAGTCGTATCAAGATAGGTTTGTAATCTGATATTTGTAATCCACAAAAAAAGAGCCGTTCAAAAGCGGCTCTTTTTATATTTAGGAGTTTGTGTTTTCAGCGTAAAACTCTTGCGCTCGTAATTCAATCTGTCGATTATCGTTTGAAATAAGATGACATCCGCTATTTTGGGGTGTGATATAACCTATTACAGAAATTTCAGGAATCTTCTTAATCTTTTCGTAATCATCTTGCTTTACGGTAAAAAGAAGTTCATAATCTTCGCCACCGCTTAAGGCTACCGTTGTAGCAACAATTTTCAACTCTTTTAAAGTGTTGAAAGTTACCGTATCAATAGGTAGTTTTTCCTCAAAAATTTGACAACCCGTTTTAGATGCGTTGCAGATATGTAACAATGCACTAGCGATACCATCTTTCACGTTAATCATTGAAGTAGGAAGAATACCTTGTTGTGCTAAATTGCGAATGGTTTCGATGCGTGCTTCGGGTTTCAACTGACGTTCCAATACATAGTCGTAGCCGGCAAGGTCGGGTTGTTCCTGAGGATTTACTTGGAATACCTTCTTTTCACGCTCTAAAATCAGCAGCCCGGTGTATGCACTCGCTAAATCTCCCGTTACACATATTAATTCGTTCTCCTTGGCGTTTGCACGTGTTACAACGTTTTCCTTTTTTACACTACCCGAAAGAGTTACCGAAATGGCAAATCCCATTACTGAAGATGTAATGTCAAGTCCTACTAAGTCAATTCCTAATCTTTTGCAGCAGATAGCAGCGCCAGAAACAAATTCCTCTAATGCATCTACAGAAAAACGATTCGATACTGCCAAGTTCAAACGTAAATGAGTTGGTAAAGCATTCATCGCTAATAGGTCGGAAACCGTTGCAACAATGACTTTATATCCCAAATGTTTCAATGGAAAATAGGATAGGTCGAAATTAACATGCTCCACAAAAAGTTGAGATGCCAAAACTTCGCATTCATCGTTATGACAATATACTGCAGCATCGTTCTCAACTCCAGAAACAGAAGTCGTATTTTCTAATTTAAAAAACTCCTTGAGGCGCTGAATGAGTGCATTTTTGCCTTGTGATGCAATCTCTTCACGCACAGCGTTTTCTGTAATCATTCCTATTAATTAAATTGAAAATGTGACGTAATAGAGGTTTGTTCTGTAACACTTTGAATCACCTCAGCCAATAATTTTGCAACTGAAACAACTTCAACTTTAGGACTTGTCCGTTTCAAAGGAATTGTATCGGTGAGAATCAACTTATCAATAACAGAATTCTCAATGTTTTCCAAACCATTGCCTGACAGCAAGCCGTGTGCGCACATTGCACGAACACTTAATGCTCCTTGCATCTTTAATTGCTCTGCAGCTTTGCAAAGTGTTCCACCAGTGTCGATAATATCGTCTACAATAATACAGTTCTTGCCTTTTACGTCTCCAATAATTTGCAAAGTAGCTACCTCATTTTGTACAACGCGTTGTTTAAATCCGATAGCAAGGTCGCAATCTAAAGATTTTGCATAGGTTGATGCGCGTTTTGTACCACCGGTGTCTGGAGAAACAATGCACAAATTATCAAGATTCAAACTCTTGATATAGGGTACAAATACATTGGAAGAGAACATGTGGTCAACAGGAATTTCAAAGAAACCTTGAATTTGGTCAGCATGTAAATCAATGGTAATTACACGATTAACACCTGCTGCACTATAAATATTCGACATCAATTTAGAACCAATCGATGTTCTTGGTTTATCTTTTCTGTCTTGACGTGCATATCCATAGTAAGGAATTACAGCCACTATAGTTTCTGCGGATGCACGACGAGCAGCATCAATTAACAATAGTAATTCCAAGATATTATCTGATGGAGAGAAAGTAGGTTGAATAATGAAAACTTGTTTTCCACGGATTGTTTCATTATAATAAACTTGAATTTCACCATCCTTAAACTGCTTGATGTCCACATCAAGAAGTGGTATGTTTAAGTATTCTGAAATTTTTTGAGCTAATTTAGGATTAGCTCTACCTGCAACTAAAGCAACATTGGAACTCATTGTAATGTGTTGATTATTAATGATTAATGATTAAACTTAATGATTGGCAAATATAATAACTTTTTTGATTATAGGCGCATTATTTTTATTTTTTAAGGAAATATTTTGTTCGGTTGGAAATATCTTAAGAAAATAGATGCCAGACGAAAGGTCAGGAAGTGATATAGTAGTTGGGAAACTTTTTGAAATATAATTAATTACACAATTTCCTATAGCATCATAAATATAAAGTTGTGCTCCTCCGCAATAGGTGGAATTTATAGTAATTTGTTCTTTTGTGGGATTAGGAAATAGGTAGAAATCCTCCGTTTCTGCGATTTCGGGAACTTTTGTAGGTAAAGGTGCACAACCTTCATAATAACAAATTCCACCAGCCCAATTCCCGACAATCACATCGATTTTATTATCATTGTTAAGCATTCCGGCAGCAACTCCACTCCGGATGCCATCCGAAATATATTGTGGACGGCCTGTAACTTCTTCTACCAAGTTATGGCTTTGCGTAAAAGTTCCATCAATATTGCCATCAATGTTTTTATATGAAAGGATAGTTCCCTGTTCATTTCCGCAAAAGAGATGTGTTTCTCCATTGATACGCACAAAGTTGGGAACAGCATAGCCGAAAAAGGAGATGTTCTCGTCGCGAACGTCCACACCTCCGAACTCCTCGCTGCGTAGTACATAATTGGGATTTTGTGCTGTGCCGTCATTTCTGTAGTAGGCAATATTTCCGCGGCGGTTGCCCACAAACAACTCCAAAACACCGTCGTTATCTATGTCAAAAAGTTGTGGCGTGCTGAAATGACCTACGTCTGCTAAAGAGAATGGTTGTTCCGGAGTTGACAACTGAGGAAGATCTCCTTGAACACTCTGTGTGTAAAATAACGAAAGTGTGCCATCTTGATTGCCGCAGATTAAATCGATGAGCCCATCTGAATTTAAATCTCCGAAAGTAACAAAAAGTGCTTGCAGATTTCTGCTTCGGAAGCTGCCAAAATCATCAGATATAAGTTTAAATTTAGGATTTTGTGAATCTCCTACATTTTGATAATAAGATACAGAGGATGAAAATGATGAAGTTGGAATTCCATTGATGATTTGTGTGCTGTCGTATCTTCCATAGTTGCAAATAAATAGGTCTAAGAGTTCGTCAGAGTTCCAATCGTATAATATAGGAAGTGCTCCACTCCCCACATCAATGGCTTCTTCCTGCCAAAGTGCGCGTGTCTCTAGTGCGTACGATTCAGTGTTGCTGTCATAGTTATATAACCAAACGGAGTTATAATCCTGCGATTTGGTGAGCGATGGGTCGGACGGGGAAACAATCATCTCTTTTTCACCATCGTTATCAAGGTCAATGTGGCTTACCGCTGGCATCGAGTAAAGATGGATAGGGTAGGTGGGTGTAGGAAATAGCGTAGTCTGGCTTATCATCAGTGGCTCATCTATGGTTCCTCCATTTTGTAAAAATATAAGTTCTGGAGAATCAACATCGCCAATCGCAAGATCTAGCAGTCCATCTTTTGTAAAGTCAAAAGCAAATATGGAAGAACCAATATGCCGATTTTGTGAGGTTTCCTTGTTAGAACAATCTGTAAAAAGCGTAATTTCACTATTATCAGTAGCTTCCGAAAATTTTCCCCAACATTCATCTGCTAATACAAAATTGAGGGAATCTGTGGTTTGATAGTTCTCTATCGATAAATTTTTTTGAAAATGAAGATATTTTCCTAATAACCAGAAATTTAAAATGTCTAAATCACCGTCATTGTCAACGTCTTCTAAAGCAAAATAATCGTCCGTCGAGGTGAAAATATTGGTATATCCATTGTAATAGTAGGAGTTGAGTTGTTCTGTTACAAGTTGAAATTGAAGAGAGGCGTTCGAGATGTTTTTGAAAACGCGAATTCCCGCCAATCCGTATGTGAATAGGTCCTCTTTCCCATCACTATTATAGTCTTTCAAAAATGCCCAATTGTGTAATTTAGGAAATTGATAACGATATTCTGGGGCATAACGATAGCCCCCGTCTGATTGCCATATTAATGGAACAATTCTATTTCCATGTTTTTCAAAAAGAAAAAGGTCTAAATGTCCATCTCTATCAATATCTATTTCTGAAGCAAAGATAGAATTAATACCGCCTATCCAAGGCATGGATAACGAGTGGTTCTCAGTATCCTGAACCACAATATTCTGATTTCGTTGAAAAGAAAAGTCAAAGGTTTGAGATTGCGCAATTGTAACATTCAACCATAAAAGAATCGTTACAATGCATAATTTTTTCATATCGCATTATCTCACTCTGAGTCGTTGGCCTTCGCGTAAGAAATCGCTTTTCATACCATTCAAACGTTTGATGGCAGTGATCGATGTGCGATATTTGCGGGCAATAGTTGATAAACACTCGCCTCTTCTAACTTTGTGATATACACGAGATTGCATCTCTTGGTCGGCGGCTTTCTTTTCCGCTTCTGGTGAGAGTTTAACCTCTTTCCCATTAGTATATAACGTGTCAACAGCCAAGGTGAATTTGTTAAAATCGATAATTTTAGTGGGGTTAAATGGGACTCCCATATAGCGAGTTTCAAAGTGTAAGTGTGGCCCCGTACTTCTTCCCGTACTACCCCCTAATGCAATAGTGTCTCCTGCCATTACCAATTGTCCAGGATTTACTAATCGCTTTGATAAGTGAGCGTAGTAGGTCTCCAAACCATTATCGTGGCGAATTACCACCAATTGGCCATAGCCGCCAGCATTACCTTTAGAAACACGTACAATTCCATCGAAGGCAGCTACAACAGGTGTGCCCATAGGGTAAGATAAATCTACACCATAGTGCATTCTTCTTCTTCTCCATCCGTAGTTAGAGTAGATTTTGTATGGTGCAGGATGTGCATATTCACCCAAAATTAACGTGTCTGGCATAATAGAGGTGGTGTGTTTATAGTGGGTGGATAGAATGTCGAAATTGTTGTATTTTCCATGTCCTGGCATCCAATCAAAATAGATGTAAATCATAGATTCATTGTCAGGAACTTCATAATAATCTTCAGGTTGTAGCATATTATCTGGATTCTCAACATTAACAGAATCTTCAATAATTTTTAAGGTGTCTGAAGAGTCAAATTCAAGTGTACTACTCTTATTACCAGTAACTTGTGCAAAATTTTCAGGGATAAAAAAGAATAAAACAAAGATGTATGGAAAAATATTTTTGATGAACGACATAAGCTAAATAATGGTTTGAAATGAACGTGGCAAAATTACACTTTTTTACTACAATTTCAGCACAAGAAATCACATTTTATTGACAATCAATAGTAAATAACTTCTAATCAGTTGATAAGCGTAAGTCTTGCAGTACGGTAGCTGCCAAATGGCAACCAAAAACAGCAGGCATATAAGAGATAGTTCCCGTTACGGAGAGTTTGTTAATTTCTGGGTCAGAGTCGATGATTACGGCAGATTCTGAAACAATTTCAGGGGAAAAAACTGCTTTGAAGCCACTTTTTATGCCTAATTTGTGCAGTCGTTTTCTGATGGCATGTGCCAAACGACACTGATAGGTTTTTTTGATATCGCAAACGGAGACCATGGTTGGGTCCCACTTGCCGCCAGCACCCATTGCCGACACCAACGGTATGTTCATTTTCATCGTAAAATAGATCAGAAAAACCTTGGGCGAAAGTGTGTCGATAGCATCTACAACGTAGTCAAATTTAGTGCTTTCTAATAAACGAATTGTGCCCTCATCGCGGAGAAATTCCTGCACTTCATGCAACCGAATGTTGGGATTAATGCTGCGAAGTCGCTGAGCCATTACCGAAACTTTCGATGAACCAATGCTTTCTGTAGTAGCTAATAGCTGCCGATTGATATTGGTTATATCAACACTATCAGCGTCAACAATGGTCATCTCTCCAATTCCTGCGCGGCACAACTGCTCTGCAGCGTATGCGCCTACGCCACCTAACCCAACTACTAATACGTGAGCGTTAGCATATCTTTCTATCGTTTTTTCCCCTGCAAGCAGTCGCGTTCTCTCCTGCCACTTTTCGTTCATAATTTAAAATTGTGTTACATATTCATATTCTCCATCACGCTTAAACCAAGTCATTTGCCTTTTTGCATAACGCCGCGTGTGGGTTTTAATATCTTCTATGGCTCTCTCCAAAGTGAGCTTTCCTTCGAAAAAGTCAAATAGTTCTTTGTAGCCTACTGTGTTAAGAGCATTCAACTGCTTGTGTGGATACAAGCCTCGAGCCTCTTCTAATAATCCTTGTTCCATCATTAGGTCAACTCTTCGGTTGATACGATTGAAGAGCTCTTCGCGTGGACGTTCTAAGCATTGTTTAACGATGGAAAAAGGACGTTGCTTCTTATGCCCAGTTCGGAAACTGCTATATGGTACGCCCGTTTGTAAGCATACTTCTAAGGCGCGTACCATCTGTTTGTGGTTTGCTAAATCAGCATTTTCACAATATTCGGGGTCTAGAAGACGTAGGTGAGCGCGCAATGCTTCAACCCCCTCTTCTTCCCAAAGTCGCATCACTCTTTGGCGTACTTCAGGATCAGGGTCAGGCATCGTGTCAACACCACGACAAACAGCATCGATATAAAGACCACTGCCGCCAGTCATAATTACTACATCATGCTTTTGAAAAAGTTTCTCTAACAACAATAAAACTTGTTCCTCAAATTGAGAAACGTTATAGTAATCGTGAATAGATAAATTTCCCACAAAATAATGAGGTACAGCTGCTAACTCCTCAGGAGTTGGACTTGCTGTACCTATTTTCATCTCTTTATAGAATTGTCGAGAATCTGCCGAAATGATACAAGTTTGATGTTGCTGAGCAACCTTTATGGCATAATCAGTTTTTCCAACGGCTGTCGCCCCTGTTATTACCCATAAAGTAGGACTGCTAAAAGCTGTCGTCATAGCCATCAGTAGCTGTAAAATCCATAAGATCTTCATCAGAATATCCGTCGTCAAAGTCGTAAGAGTCATCTACAAACTCATCATCCAACGGTAAAACGCCCTCTGGGTCAGTGAGCAATCTTTCTGTTTGCTTTGGCATCTCTTTTACGCTATTGGTACAACGAGGATATTGTACATCTGGTGATGCTGGTTGTGTTTTTAATAACTCAATGTAGAAAATCTTAGGATTCAGATAATCATACTCGTAGATAATATTTTGGTGAGGATCCGTAATAAAGTCTTTCAAAATTGAATCCTTCATTACAAATTTCGGAATATGTGTTTTGGTAGAAAAATCGTCTGCATCGTCATAATCCGGTACCTGAGATTCGTTGTCATCGCACATATCTATTAAGGTAATATCATTTTTTCGGTTCCATTTGGAATCACAAATCGAAAATGATGCCAATTCGTGACCTACTAAGCCAATACTAGAGAATAGGATGTTGTGGAATGATTCAAAGTTGTCGGTAGAAAGGATTTCTATATCTCTTACGAAATCTTCTACTTCATCATAATAAACGCGGAATTTGTAATAGAACATAGGAGTATAATTTTGATTATAAATAAATTACGCCATGTTGTGGAAAACGTTGGTAACGTCTTCGTCCTCTTCAATTTTCTCAATAAGTTTTTCTACTTCTGCCTTCTCTTCGTCGGATAGGTTTTTCATTGTGGTAGGAATTCGGTCAAATTTGAACTCTTTAATTTCAAAACCATTGTCTTCTAAATATTTTTGGATAGGGCCAAAAGCGGTAAATTCACCATAAATAACAATGTTATCTTCTTCTGCAAAAAGTTCTTCTGCATTGCAGTCAATTAATTCCAATTCCAACTCTTCAAGGTCTAAACCCTCTTTTTTTACAACGGTAAAACAGCATTTTCTCTCGAAAATAAAGTCGTGCATATTAGAGTTTCCTAATGAGCCACCCAACTTGTTGAAATAACTACGGATATTGGCAACTGTACGTTGGTTATTATCTGTTGCAGCGTCTATTACGATAGCTACACCGTGAGGAGCAGTACCTGCATATGTTATCTCTTTATAGTCGGAAGTGTCCTTTTCAAATGCACGTTTAATCGCTCTTTCGATGTTGTCTTTTGGCATATTTTCTGAACGTGCATTATGAATGAGCAGTCTTAATTTAGCATTTGAACCTGGATCGGGACCACCTGCTTTTGCTGCCATTGTAATTTCTTTTCCTAAACGGGTAAATGTTCTTGCCATATTACCCCAACGTTTAAATTTTCTCTCTTTTCTAAATTCAAAAGCTCTTCCCATAGTTTTAGATTTTAATTCAAGGCGCAAAAATACATAAACTTTTTTATACACTACACAAAGTTTTTCGATTTCCGAAAATATTTTCATAAAAGTTGTGCTTCAAAACGATTAAGTTTAGAACAAATTCCAATTTTTTTTATTTGGGCGTGCCGGCTCATCCTCCGCACAAAATCTCCCCACTCGCCGTCAGGCTTTCCGCTCAAATGTCGCGCCTCTTTCTCACACTTCAATTTCTCTCTAAAATCAAATTTCTAAGTTCCAAGTTCTTAATTCTAAGTGCTAAGTACTAAAACCGGCGCTCATAACCGCTTCAATCCTTCACGCAAATTTTGAAAGGCCATAGCTTACTCTCCAAGTGAGGGGAATGAGCAACCCACACCTTATTGATATTTTTAAAGAAAAAATGCGAAAATTCTCCTCAAAATACAAAAAGTTAGTGTATTTTTGCCAACTCGAAAAAATATAAAAATTATGACACTACAAGAATTTCAAAATGAGATATTACAGGGGATTCCTGCACAACTTCCAGCCCCTGCCGTTTACGACAAATCGGTAAGCCATGCTCCTAAAAGAAAGGAGATTTTGAACCACGAAGAGAAAAAATTAGCACTTCGCAATGCATTGCGCTATTTCCCTCAAGAGTGGCACGCAACTTTAGCACCCGAATTTATGGAGGAACTCCGCACATACGGAAGAATTTATATGTACCGCTTCCGCCCATCTTACGCCATGTATGCGCGCCCTATTGATGATTATCCAGCTAAAAGCAGACAAGCCGCTGCTATTATGCTGATGATTCAAAACAATTTGGACCCAGCTGTCGCTCAACACCCTCACGAACTGATAACATACGGTGGAAATGGTGCCGTTTTCCAAAATTGGGCACAATATCGCTTGGCAATGCAATACTTAGCTAATATGACCGATGAACAAACATTGGTGATGTATTCCGGTCACCCAATGGGATTGTTCCCTTCTCATAAGGAAGCACCTCGCGTAATTGTTACTAATGGTATGGTTATTCCAAATTATTCAAAACCAGATGATTGGGAGAAATTTAATGCTTTGGGCGTTTCTCAATATGGTCAAATGACAGCAGGGTCTTATATGTATATCGGCCCTCAAGGAATTGTACACGGAACCACAATTACAGTGCTTAATGCTGCCCGTAAAATTGGTGGTGATATTGCAGGAAAATTGTTCGTTACCGCTGGCTTAGGCGGAATGTCTGGCGCACAACCCAAAGCCGGAAATATTGCTGGCGTGGTTTCTATTACCGCTGAAATTAACCCTGCAGCCGCACAAAAACGTTATAATCAAGGTTGGGTAGATGAAATTCATACCGACCTTCCAACTCTTTTTGAAAAGGTTAAAGATGCGCAAAATAAGAAAATTGCACGCTCATTTGCTTACCAAGGTAATGTGGTTGACCTTTGGGAGTATTGCGTGGAAAATAATATTACCGTTGACTTAGGTTCCGACCAAACTTCATTGCACAACCCTTGGGCAGGCGGTTACTATCCTGTAGGTTATAGTTATGAAGAATCTAACGATATGATGGCTAATCGTCCAGAGCAATTCAAAAAAGAGGTTCAAGCAAGTTTACGCCGTCAGGTGGCTGCTATCAATAAGTTAGCGGATAAAGGAATGTATTTCTTCGACTATGGTAACGCTTTCCTTTTGGAGTCTGGAAGAGCAAATGCAGATATCTTTAAAGCAGATGGAACTTTCAAATATCCATCTTACGTTCAAGATATTATGGGCCCAATGTGCTTTGATTACGGTTTTGGACCCTTCCGTTGGGTTTGTACTTCAGGAAAAGCAGAAGATCTCGACCTTACTGACCATATCGCAATGGAGGTGTTGAGCGAAATTAGTGCAAACTCTCCAGCAGAAATTAGCCAACAAATGCGCGATAATATTACTTGGATTCGTGGTGCAAAAGAAAACAAACTCGTCGTAGGTTCTCAAGCACGTATCCTTTATGCAGATGCCGAAGGACGTATTAAGATTGCTTTGGCATTCAACAAGGCGATTAAAGAGGGTAAACTCTCCGCTCCCGTAGTGTTAGGTCGCGACCACCACGATGTTTCAGGTACAGACTCTCCATTCCGCGAAACTTCTAATATTTACGACGGTTCTAGTTTCACTGCAGATATGGCTATCCATAACGTTATCGGAGACTCTTTCCGCGGAGCCACTTGGGTGTCAATCCACAATGGCGGTGGCGTTGGTTGGGGCGAAGTGATAAATGGTGGCTTCGGTATGGTTATTGATGGTAGCGATAGCGCAGAATGCAGAATCCAACGTATGCTCTATTGGGACGTGAATAATGGAATCAGTCGCCGTGCGTGGGCACGCAACGATGGTGCTATCTTCGCTATAAAACGTGCTATGCAAAATAATCCTAATTTGGTGGTTACTTTGCCTAACTTTGCTGACGACGATCTCATCAACCAATCTGTAGAATAGTATGACTGTCTTTCGGAAATTCCCGAAATTAACTATCTTCTTGGCAGTAGTAATGCTCCTTCTTTTGGGTTGCAAGAAGAAGGCTGAGGAGATAGTTATTGTTCCTGATGCACAAAAAAATCATCTACAACGTAATAGACTCTTGGGAAATGTGAAAACTCAACAGATTGAAACTTACATTCTTACAGAAGATTCTATAAAGAAAATCTTGAATACAAAACTGTTTTATTATAGTTCTGATGGTTTTCTGACCCAATATTTTATCCTGAATGAAGATAATGATACCATTTCAGAAAGGAATATCAGCTACAATCCAAATTCTACTGAAAATTATTGGATTGAAAAAGAAAACGAAGCAGGAACTTTTCGCAAATGTCAGTACAAATATGATATCAATGGCTATTTGGCAGGGGAACAATATTTCGCTAACGATTCTCTACTCTATACTGTTGATTATAAAACAGATGGTATTGGCGGTATTGTAGAAATGAAACGGAATTTCTCGGATTATTCTATCCGAAATCATTATCAATATAATTCACAAGGACTTGTCGTTCGTGTAGATGAATATGATCCCGCAGGAAATCTATACAAATATATTACGTACGAGTATGATAACTTCGGAGATGAGGTAAATCGCCGCGCATTCAAAGGTAAAAATCAACTCATTGAATATACTTACTCACAATATGATGATGTTGGAAAAATTCTAAAGGTTATTTATGAAGATTGTCTCCATTCAATTCGTGAAATCCGAACATACTCCGAACATGATGCTAATGGAAATTGGGGTTTAGAAAATTACTCAAGAAACGATAAAAATATTTATTTCAGAAAACAAACAATAACTTATTACTAAAAAAATGGACTTAAGTAAAATCTTATCAATCAGTGGAAAGAATGGTCTTTTCAAACTTGTAAACCAAGGTAAAAATAATGTCATTGTAGAGTCTCTTGAAGATGGAAAACGTATGCCAGCATTTTCTCACGACGGAATCGCTACATTAGATAACATCTCAATCTTTACTTATGATGATGATGTAACGCTCGAATCTGTTTTTCAAAGTATTTATAGAAAAGAAAATGGTGCTGCTACTCCAGATTTTGGTAATGATGGTGCTAAAATGAGAACCTATTTTGAAGAGATTCTTCCTAACTATGATAAAGAAAGAGTTTATGTATCTAACATAAAGAAAGTATATGCTTGGTACAATCTTCTTATCAAACATAATCTTATCGATTTAGAAGCTAAACAAAACGAAAAAACTGAAGAATAATATTACAATGAGCAGAAGTTCGTTAAGAAGCAAAAATTGGTTGGTTTGGCTTACCTTTTTGTTGGTAGTTCTTATCCTTGGAGGAATTTTTCTCTATCACTATTTTTTAAGAAGACCCAATGCACAATTGGTAGAAACTATTCCAGATAATGTAGAATATATTATTCAAGTTAATGATAATGAATCTCTTGTAAAAAATATAAATCCTATTTTGCCCTCCCTTAACGAACTTTTGCATCTAGAAGCATTGCAAGGATTGCAATTTTTTATTCAACAATTTCCCAAAACTAATACAGAATTTATTATCTCTGCTCATGCAGTAGGAGAGTCCACAAAGTTGTTAATGTCCTGCAAAAATGAGGAGAGAGTTTTTACAAATCTTCTTAAACATCTTAAAATCGATGCGCGTAATTTTACTGCGTACAGCGATAAAAAAATCTATACTCATGGTACACACTATAAAAAATTCTATTTCACTTTTCAAAATGGAATTTTTTCAGTGGCTGAAGATATAGAACTGCTAAAAAATTGCATTGATCGATTGAAAAGTAGAAACAATCTTCTCTCTAATGAAGATTTTGCGGAAATTTATATGATGATTGAGAAAAATCCTAATCAAAATTGGTTAGTCGTTAATCATAAAGGGTATTTTCAACAAGCCAAAAAAATCATCAACGAAGGATATTATCCTATTTTGAGTACAATCGAAAAATGTAGTTCATGGTCTGCTTTCCAAATGCATATTCATAACTTTGAGATTATGCTTTCAGGTTATGCCTTAATGAATTCAGTAGCAGCCGACAACTTTATCGCGCAAAACGCTCAGCGTGGCAATATGACCAAGTATCTTCCAGGTCATATCAGTTCCTATGCCATTTCTTACACTCCTAATCAACAACAACTTATTGAAAATCTATCGAAAAATGATTTTTCTAAACAATATGTAGATATCGTTAATGCATTGCAACCTCTTGAAAATTGCTGTTTTACAATAAGTAAAGATACAAATCAATTTTCTTATCTAGCATTTAGATGTGATACAAATTTGATGGATATGACTCTCTTTACTAACGATAGTATAGAGGACTTAGATTTTAGAAATTTTACCATTAAAGGAGCAAATATCGGTGATTTTCCAATTTTATGGAGTAAAAATAGTACCCATTTGAATTACTATATTCAGTATCATGATGTGATTCTATTTTCAGATAGTATTTTACCTCTTAAAAGCTATATTAATGCTATTAATAGTAGTTCGATAGAGACAAATCCTTATTATCGTTATACGCAGAATACCTTACCCACACAAAATTCCTACGAACTATTTATTTCGCGCTCCTCTGCTGAAGAATGGAAAACCTATTTTTCAGAAAATGCACAAAAAGGAGAACTTATTCAAAATTTGAAAATATTCTCCCTTACCCATACTGAAATGAATGGCAGACTTCTATCTACCAATATATTTATAAAATTCTAATTCTTTAGTCGTTTTGGCGACCTAAAAAGATAGCGATGTAATAAAGTAAGGTTGCCAAAGAGGAAAGTGCTGCAACTACGTATGTGCGTGCTATGCTCTGACAATATGTCGCTACAAACATAAACCTACTACCCTTTTGAGATTGCTATTTACATTAATGAAAAGGAGTAGGAATCAATGTTGTGCAACACCTCACTTGCCCCCCAACCTGTACTCAAATTCCCCTTTCTATTAGGCAGAATCCCATGCTGAATGAGCCTGCGTAGCCTTGATGGTACGCGAAGGTGTAGCACTTACTTTCCATAAATTCTTATTATGTGCTAAAAATAAATTATAGAAAAACTACTTTTTGTTGTTTTGTATAAAAAATATTTTGTAACTTTACCGCCGTGAAAAAAGTACCCAATAATCCTTTAATATTTAATGTTATGAAAAACAA
>JAEZOU010000034.1 GCA_023413895.1 Bacteroidota bacterium
AAAAGATTTTTTTAGTATTATTTAGCGCTCTCGCTATTTTTGCAACCTCTTGCGACAATGAGATGACAATTCCTCAAGAACAACTCCCTGCAAAATCTCAACAATTTTTAAATCAATATTTTGCGGATCTTGAAATCTCCTACATATTAGAAGACTACAACTCATACTATGTCAAATTAAGTATTGGATATGAAGTTGAATTTGACAAAAAAGGAAACTGGAAAGAAGTTGATTGCAAGCAAGATGCTATCCCTGTAGGTTTTGCACCTCAATTAATTAATGACTATATAACAGCGAACTTTCCTACAAATTTCATCACAAAAATCAGTCACAACTGCCATGGTTATGATGTAGAGTTGAATAACGATTTAGAGTTAAAATTTGACAAAAACGGGAATTTTAAAAGAATAGACGACTAACTTTAAAAAAAGCATACGGAAGCAGCCTCACAAGGGCTGCTTTTTTTATTTTAGGGAGATTGAAAACCGACAGATAAAAATACGCACAAACGAAAATATTAGATTCTTTATCGGTAAGTGTAAAAATAATTGGGTTACCGATAGGGAATCCGCTGGTGTTGAAGATAACACTCATATTGTCATTGCAAAAGGATGTCCAGCTAGAAATAGATTATTTGGCAAATAATCATTTAATCAAATGTTTTTGTATCTTTGCATTTGAAAAATCATCAAAATTTCAAAGGTGATATGACTAATGAATATTCAATAGATGGTATTACAATACCGGAATCGGTTATGGAAGCGTGGCAAGATGATTATACCGATATGAAGCGCTTCTTCATTTATGGTGAATCATTAGAATTTGATGCACTTATGCAGAAAATGAAAGAGTTGCAAGAACGAGTGAGAGTTATGTAAAAAGTCAAATAACCGAAAAAGTTATCGATTAAATTTTGAAAAGAGATAGAGGAGAATAGAAAAAACAATAAGTTTCATACTTACACTACAATAACTTATTATTGTGTCAAATAAATTTATACTTTTGCACACATAAAATGTAAGAATAAATTCAACAACACTTTTACCAATCATTCAGTGAAATTTCAATAGCAATGTAACTATGGAACGAGCAATTATAACAATCAGCGAAAACAGTAAAGTGAATATCCCAAGCGGTAATGTTTGGATGTCTAAAATGGAATTAGTGGAGTTGTTCGGAATAATAGCCCCGACACTCCGAGCCGCTATGAAAGCGATATACAAGAATGGAGCACTTAACCCTACAACTACTCAACGGTGTGATTTAGCGACTTCTAAAAGCTGGGCAACATTCTATAACCTTGAAGTGGTCATTGCTCTTGCATTTAGGTTGAACACATACGAAGCAAGTAGGGTTAGGAAAATAGTGTTGGAGAGTGTTTGTCAGTACAAAAAGAAGGTATGTTATTTCTTTATTAACAATTTAGAACAAAAAAGTATGAATTGAGTACAAAATTTGGCATGATGTGCCACTTTGGCTTGTTTTATTGCTTAAACTTTTAGGTGGAATGCTATATTTTATTCCTAATTTGAAACCAATCCGAGAAAAAGGCTGTATATTTGTAGCGTGATATATTATATTAATAAGCAATGAATACGGATAGAGAAAATAATAGTTACGAATTGCATTATGAATTGGCAGATGAAAATTGTCATATAATGAATGCTGAAGTTGAATCAGCATCTACTGTGACTTTTTTGAAAGCTGTAAATTATATTTCTAATGCTATTGGAGTAAGATTGAATATTGAAACAACATCTTTGGATCAAGGCAGTCTTATTCGCTATTTCCGTATAGTTGTTGATGAAAAAGACGAACATGGCTGGTTGCTGTATTTAATTATGACATTAATGAGATGTTCTTTGTTTGAAAAAAACGCAGAACATTTTAATACGATATTTGACTCCCTAAGTGATGAAGAGAAGGAGCATCTAAAGTCTATTTTAAAGAAAAAACATATAACAGAAAATAAATTAAGAAGTATTCCTTCTGATTATGCTGTAATAAGACATAAAGCTAATTTTTTTAAGAAGATATCTTCAGATAAAGACATTAAATCAGTAACGATAAACTTGGGCAACAATTTTTCGTTCGACAAAAATAAAGGCGATAAAATATTGAACCAAGATTTTAAACAATACATTACAGAATTAGCCCCAGAAGAGGTTACAATAAATGATGCAGTAGTATACATTGTAAGCCCAGTACTAATAAAAGGACAAAAGAATAAATGGAAAGGAATATTTGAAGGTGAAAGTATTACTTTTGATTTGCGTTCTAATGAATTCAAAGTAAAGTCTCAAAATGGCGATGTTGATTTTCGTTCTGGTTCAAACATTGTTTGTACATTAAAGTATAAAAAGGCAATTGACGAAGAAGGTAAAGAACATAAAACCGATTACAGAGTGACTTTTGTTTCGAAGCATGGAGTTGATGATAATTATGAAGAAACTCTAGAGGGCAAAAAGAAAAGAATTGAAGACGAACAACCAACATTGTTTGATGATATAGATTTTTAATATCTGACTAATTATGAAAATTAAAAATATTAACATAAAAGGTTTGCATAAAGAATGGAATCTAAATTGTACCTTTGATGCAAAGGTAAATATCCTTTCTGGTATAAATGGTGCTTTTAAATCAACTTTATTGCGTTTAATTAGAGATTTATTGTTATCTCGTTTGGTAGATAAAGGAAATGATGATAAAAGAAAGAATGACCCAATTGATGGAGCTGATATCGATTTTTTATCCAATATCCGCTTATTTTACAAGCATTTCGAGGACAGTTTGTTAAGTCTGAAGAAGGTAAAGGATGATGAATTATTAGAAGATTTAGCATCTCAAGTACAATCTGACCTAAAGAATGTAGATGATAAATCTCTTTCAGAACGTATCTTAAAAGCAGATATTATGGCTTTCAAGATGGATGGCAAAAAAATGCCCCGTAAAGTTTTCAGCGAGAAATGTAAGGTAGATTTCATATCAACGTTTGACATGCCTCAACCTGAAGCTGGACCATCTTATTTGGACTTACTTCTTATAAATTTAGAGAGAGATTACGCTTATTATTTATCAGATTTAGCTAAGAGCGTAACACAAATTATTGTTAAAGAAGGGAATATAGAGATTGATAGATTAGAAGAAATCTATAGGCAGAATAATTTGTTTCTTAAAATAATGAATGAGGCATTCTCTATAACAGAAAAAATTATAGATACTAGCCAAAGTAAGTTGAGTTTTAAAATTGATGATAGAACTTTAGATAGCAAATCTCTATCAAGTGGAGAAAAGCAACTGTTAATTATTATGTTAACAGTTCTTCTAGAGAAAAACGAGGAATATATATTGTTGATGGATGAGCCTGAGATTTCTATGCATTTTGAATGGCAAAGAAAGCTTATTAGTAATATTATCTCACTTAATCCAAATTGTCAAATAATATTAACTTCCCATTCACCTGCCATAATAATGGATGGTTGGGAACAATTTGTATTAAGTATGGATGATATTAGAACTAAAATCAAATAAACATGGCTGATTTAAAAGACTATTTGAATAGTGAATATATCCAGCGATTAAACTCATTTACAAAAGATAATCGTATCCTTGTTCAAGCATATGTAGAAGGGGATGATGATGTTGAATTTTGGACTCACGCATTAAATCAATTTGGGAATAAGACAAAGTTCCAGTTTGCTATTTCGACCAATAAAAGAGCTGTTTTTTGGGGAAAAGGTACCAATGGGAAGGACAATGGGAAGGAAGCACTTTTAAGGATGGAGAACTTAGGCTCAAATAAGATTATCTGTGTTGATGCTGATTTAGACTTAATTATAGATAATTATTCAGCACACACTCAGAAAATTAGACAAAACAATTATGTAATAAACACGACATATTATTCAATTGAAAACATTCTGTCAAGCAGTGATTTCTATACATCTTTAGCACAATTACTAAAAATAGAGGAACCAATTTTAACATATCAAGAGTTGTTGAAATGGGTTTCATTGACATGTATTGATATATTCTTCTTATTATTAAGTTATTCGAAAGAAAGTAGTGCAAATAGAGCATTTTGGTTTAAAGATTTTGCATCTTGTTTAAATGAAATTCCGCTTAAAGACTTAGGGGATTTTTCTAAATCTCAGTCATATAAAAATAAATGGAGCAATAAATATAAGTCGCTATTAAATGCAAAACAAGCGGAAATTTCAATAATTCATAAAGACTTGAATAATGCAGGGTATACAGACGAACAATTCTATGCGTTAATGCGAGGTCATGATTTATATGATTGCATAATAAAACCTTGGATTAAGAATAAAATTAACCAAGCTATCAATGGGAAAATAGAGGCTTTTAAAAGTACCCACCAGGGTGTCGAAATACAAGAATATAGAGATCGTTTATTTAAAGAATTAGGAACACACAAGGGGGTTAAAGAAGCCATTGACTTTCATTTTTATAACAACAAACCAGTCCCATTAGTGCTTCCAAACCAAACCTCAACTAAAATCTCATCATTATTCTCATAAATACAAATGATTTCTGAAGAGGTCATTTGTATTTATGAGAATATTTGGGTCAGCCCCATTGTATTTAGATGCTTTGTTCGATGGTTTTTATTTCTGCATCGGTTAGTTTATAGAGAAGGTACACTATTTTGTCTATTTCTCTTTTGAGTTTTTCTATAGATTTATTAGGAGTCATCTTCTTGGAAGTTCTAATCTGCTCAACTAATGTCATGATTAACTGTTGTTCAGTTAATGAGGCAACGGGTATTGGAAGTTGCTTTGCCTGCTTAATTCTTATTTTGGGGAACAATTCTGTTTCGGCCTTAAATTTTTGTTGATAGTAGTATTGTATAGCTTTTGAGTTAAGTATTCCAACAACATACTGAACTTTAAACATAGAGTCTTTTATTATCGTAGAATAAAGGCTTCTATTGCAGTATAAATTTTCGTCCAAATAAACCACGGTCAAATAAGAGCCTGTTTCTCTTATAAGCAAGCGTTCCCCTGTATAAAAGATTGCGTCTTTTTGGAACTCAGTTACAACATCTTGGTTTACATATGAAATAGTCTTGTAGCAATACTTTTCAACATTGCTGCCGGTAAGAAATCTGTATTTACCTTCTACTTTAGAAACCCTATCCCGGCCTACCTCAAAACCTCTTTGCATTATAGATATACTTGATAATGGTTTTGAAGAGGCATTCATCTTTGCTAATATATTGTTTGAGTTTCCCAATAAATCATCAAAACTCCAATTGTGAATATTGGACTTGTATAGTAAGATTGTGGATGTGGGCATATTAACATTTTTGAACACCTCATCCCCTTCATTACGATAAGCAATCAGTTGACTATTGTTTTCGAGAAAGATTCTTAATGGCTCGAACTTAATTCCTTTTGTGTACAACGATCCGGTGATAAATGATAGCACACCATTGTGATGTAATATATTTATGCTATGTTCAAAGAAATAGGAATACAATTCTAAGCAGTTCTTGGTTTTATACTTATAGTATAGGCGTTCTTTATCTACATCTGAAACAACCACATACGGCGGATTACCGATAACAATATCAAATCCCTCTTTGTCTTCTCGGTTGAACACATCACTGAACCAAGTGTGCCAAAGGAAGAATTTGTTATTCTCAGATGGGTCGATGTTTTTAAGTTCACGAAGGATTGAAGGGTTGTATCCTTGTGCCTCTAATTGCTTGTTGATGGTTTCTGCAATTTCCGCTCTCAGTCTAATCTTCTTGTCATGGTCGGAACAAGAATAATAAGAAGATAGTAACTGTGAGACAAGTTTTTGCTGACGGTTCTTTTCATCATCAAAAAGCAAAATTTCGCCCTTATCCTTCTTGTGCTGCTTTTCGTATGTCAGTTTGCTCAAATCCACGCCCATAAAACTCTCAATAAGCGAGTTGCCTTGCATAATTTTATAGTCAAGGTTAGGCAGTGGCGATGGTGTTTCCTCATCTACCACAATAGAGAGCCAAAAGCGCAAACGGGCAATATCAACCGCTCCTTTCTCAATATCCACACCGTAGATATTGTTTTGGATAATGCTCTTTTTGATTTCTGCTCGGTCGTAATGTTCTCCACTCAACACCTCACGACAATGCAGCAGTTCGTTGAGCAAACCCATAGGGAATGCTCCCGAGCCAATGGCTGGGTCACAGATTTTAACTTCTTCAAGTGCTGCGAGCAATTTAGGTTTTTTATTCTCCAGTATATCCACGACACCCTCTTCTGGAGAAAGTACAAACTGACGAATCTTATCCTTTGCAACGCTTGTGTTGGTTTCGAGGTATGCGATAAGCGATTCCTGACACATATAGCGTACAATCTCTTTGGGAGTGTAGAACGCACCTTTATCCTTGTTGTCTTCGAGCAAGTTCTCAAAGATTTTACCCAACATTTCGGGATCAACACCAACTTCAGCATCATTAGGGTCGTTCTCATCAATGGTAAAATTGTATTCGCTGAAGAATTGGAACAAGCGTTTGAAGTAATCGGCAGGGAAACGGCTTTCTGGCTCGTCTTCCTCATCACGTTCAAACAAACCACCATTGAGATAAGGAATATCTTTCCACTCATTAAGTAGCGATTTATCCCATCCATATTCCGTAAACAGGGCTTCACGTTCGTCGGGTTTGGTGTTGAGGACGCCAAAGAACAACGGTTCAAGAACGGAATCAAGGTAATTATTCTTGTATGCCGAGTTCTCAAACATATTCTGCATATAGTTGAGATCGCCACACATCCAGCCTTTGCGTTGTAAGAAGTGTAGGAATGTAATTCGTCCCATCATCTTCTTAACATAGTCGCGAATTTTCTTTTCGTTGTGGTCAAATGCCTGCATCAATGCAGCATTAGGCTCATCAAGCACCATTTCTTCCCATTTGCTGCCAACCTTGACAAAACGTTTTCCTGTAATATATTGGATAAAGTCGGCATATTGCTCACGATATTTATCGAAGAACTCATCAGAAAGAGCTTCAACTGAAAAGGCAGTTTTCAGATTCTCAAACGATATTCCTTTCTTCTTCAAAAAATTGAAACGTTCGATAGGCGTTCTGTATAGCAAATCATCACTACCGAAAACATAGGTGTATCGCTTAGGCGATGTTGCTTCGCCCTTAATATCACAAATGAATGACAAACGCCAATGGTCGCCACTATCAAACACCACCAATGCTGCATCAAACTCTCCCCAAGTAGGATTAATAAATGACTTTACAAGATTGCGAAGCCCTACACGCTTGTTGGCGACAGAGCCTTTTGTAATATTGTATTGGAACAAACCGATACGGTAACTATCAGTGGTGTCTATATTTCCCAAATAGTAACCCTCGTCAGAGGTATTCTCAATGATTCTTTCGGGAGTGCTCTTTAATTCCGTAGCATTGAAGAACTGCTGCAAGAAACTATACCACTGTGCCAAATTAAATGATGATTGGAACAGATTTCTCAAACTATCGGGTGTATATGCGGTTGTCATAGTAATATTGGGTTATAGTGAATGTTTATTTGAAGCTCTCGGATATGATAATCTGTGGATTGGAAATATCTTGGGCATCGTGGCGTTGCTCCTTGTTCATCGTCTGATATTCGCCAAGCAATTCCGAGATTTTGTTTTGCAGGATATACTCGTCCTGTTTTATCTTTGCACGGTCATTCTTGTACTCGCGTGACAAGGCTTTCAGATAGCGAGGTAGTTGGGCATAGATACCCTCATTGATATATCCCATCAAGACATCGCACTGCGATTTCAATTCGCTATCTGTTGTTATCTGCTTGATGGTACGCAAAAACTTATTGGCTTCGAGCGAAGTCTTGTCAAGGTCGGTGCGATTGATAGATGATGTATCGGCGGCCTCTACATATTCAGTCGTATATTGAGCCAACGCACTATTTACATGCTTGTAATGTTGCTCCTCATTTGCGAATGGTACAGGCTGTTCTTCGGGTTTGGCTTTGAGATATTTTACCGCTTCGAGGAAGTCTATGACCTCTACGCCTGTTGAAGTGGCCAAATAGAGCTCGGTCTTAACATTAGAAGAGACGAAGACTACTGACTTTCCACTATGTTTTCCTGTATCACGCATTACTCGACTCTTCATTGGCAGAGCCTTGATTTTGCGATACAGTTCACGATCGCTATTGTAGAGTTCACGCACCTCACGTAATAGGGCAATCTTCTTGTCAATGCTATCCTTAACATTGTTATCGAACATCTGGAACTCCTTTACAATCTCCTCTTTGGAATAGATTTGAGCATCTTCACCAAATGCCGAATGGAAGCCCTGCAATTTTACAAGGGCATTCTTGTAGAGTTGGATTTCCTTATCACCCTGTTGTGATGGATAGAACATATAGTTGTAG
This sequence comes from Bacteroidota bacterium, assembly GCA_023413895.1. GTDB lineage: Bacteria > Bacteroidota > Bacteroidia > Bacteroidales > WCHB1-69 > JAEZOU01. The sequence goes on from JAEZOU010000034.1 coordinate 8,406, forward strand.
ATGTTCGGAGCCACTGAGCCGATACGGTTTACACGACCTATACGCTGCATCAATCGGGTTGCATTCCAAGGCGAATCATAATTGACAATCACATTGGAGCGATGCAAGTTCACACCTTCGGCCAACACATCAGAGGTAATGATGATGTTGTACTTCATAGAATCGCTATCGAAATTTGCATCGAAATTCTCTTTAATAGTCTGCCCCAATCGGTTACGGTTTGCGGCTGTTACCATCAACACATCGGTACGACCAATCTCATTTGTAAGTCTATCGTACAAATAGTTCAGTGTATCCACGCTCTCGGAGAACAGCACCAATTTACCCGATGGATTTATCTCTTTGTCGAAGAATTTATAAGTCAGGTTTTCTCGGAACTTATCAAACTTCGGGTCATCATTCTCTTTTGCCCAATCTGCATTGAGTTGTTCCAATATCTCACGGTCGTGGTGGAGCATTTTAAGGAAATCGGAAGTGAAAGCATTAGCTGAGAAGAGAATATCCTCGGCTGCATATCCCTTGGCAATGGCATACTCGATAATCTCATCAAGCTCCATATTCTTTGCTTGCAGGTCTTTCACTTTCAAGTCGGGTGCAATGATTACTTTGTCCTCATCGAACATCTTAATCATATCTGTCGTGATACGAAGAAGTGTGTGAAGCGACTTCTTGAAGGCATAGAAACTGCTCTCCAAACGCTTAACCATATGGACACGATAGATTGCTGCCAATGTCTGACCGATGTGTACAGCGTTCTTATATTTGTTACGATATTCAGGTTTTAGGAACTCAACGGCACGATAACGGGCATAAGTAAGTCCCTTGCCCTCTGGATTATCTTCTGTTTTGCCATCGGTCAGTTGTTTCAAAGTCTCGTAAAAACGATTGCTTGTATCGGAGTCCATCACATACTCCAATTCATTTGGTGGCAGGATGTTGGGGAATATGATACCCTGCGACTTGATGTCTGCTTTATAATCGGAGTCATTTAGAATGTTATTGCGTGTACGGCGGACTGTTACCTTGTCGATAACCTTACTGCGTATCTGCTCGTAGATTCTATCTACCTCAGCAGTAACATCACGCTGGTCGCGCTCACGCATCAGTTTCTTATAGTCATCGATAAGTGGAGCAAAAAAGCCTTTGAGATTGGGTACTCCATCAATGGTACAGCTTTGACTGTTTTGGAACAGCAACAACTGATTCAACAAATCTTCAGGGCGGTTACAAAGTGGGGTTGCAGAAAGAAGCATCACTTTCTTCTGGGAACTCTTCAACAAGCCCATATTCATACAAGGAGACTTGCATATCTTTTGCAACTCGTCATACTTGCCCGAACTATCACTGCGAAAACCATGTGCTTCATCTACAATGATTAAGTCAAACTCTTCTTTATCCTTGTAGTTATCTTTACCTTCAAGAACTTTGGATAGACTACCATTGGTGACGAACTGAGCCTTTTTGTAGATGCCGAACAACTTGAATGTGTTTCGCCAGTTGTCTTCCAGAGCAGGCGGATAGACAACAAGTATATTGGTATTTTTACCGTTAGCCTCTACAAAGCGTTTGGCTATCATTGTGGCTATCATCGTCTTTCCCAAACCCACCACATCGGCAAGGAACAAACCATTATGTTGCATCAGCATCTGGTATCCTTGAATAACGGCATCTTTCTGATACTTCAAATCCTTGACACCATCGGGCAACTGAATGGAGAAATCATCTTCAACTTGGTCTCCAAAAGTATCGATAAGCACTTTGATGTATAGTTCGTAGGGCGTTGGCTGATAACCTAAGTATGTTTTCTTCTTATATTCTTCAATATCTTCTGCGGTCAATGGTACTGCCTCGTTCCACAAAGCCCAAAACTCATCGGAGCAATACTTCACATCGTCAAAGTCTTTCATTGCTACATTAAGCTCGTACTGTGGCGGTTGCTTGATACCTAAGCCCGAATCGGAAATATTGGAAGAACCCATAATGACCCAACCATCGCTGTTCTCGCTATGATTTTGTGGCAAGCACAAGTAGAATTTGGCGTGCAGATTCTTAGTGGCGTGGATTCTCATCTGCAAACGTCCCGAAACAAGGTCTTCGCACATCTGCAAGATACCTTCCTCCACCTCGGGAGAATATTGGGCATTTACTATGTCCTCCTTGAAACCATTGTGATAGATTTCCTTTGCCTTCTCCTCATCAGCAAGCATCAGGAGAGCCTTGTTGTGCTTACGGAAAATGTCATCGATGTTGATACCGACCAAGATTTTAATCTCGGATATATCGCCTAACTCTTTACGCAACTTGAAGTAACCCGATGAACGGAAGAAACCTACAACCGCCAAGAAGCGGTCAAATGTTGCCATCTCCGATGCAATGCCTTTCAGTTTGTCGAAAAGCGTATTGCCAAGTCCATTATTGAAAAACTTTGTACTCATGCTGTATCAAAGTTTTGTAGGGCTTAGGACTTCGGCAACCCTCAGGTTTATAAGAAACGATTGAACTTCAAGACATAAAAAAAGCGTGAAGCCCTGCACTGTCGCTCGCTTCACACCTTGAGGCTCGTAGGAATTGCCCTGTCTGTCGAAACGAGCAACGCAGAAACCTCACGCCGATATGTATAACAATCCACCATACCGATAGTTCCATTGGTGTACGGATACACCAATGGCTATCAAGGCATAGTCGGTATGCATCAACACACCCACGGAGCATTCACGTTGCTTGGTATTTGACAGACAATTTGAAATTTTCCTACGATTTCAAGGTGTCAAAACCAAAGCGTAGTAAACGCCTTTATCTATGTCTGCTACGCTGCAAAACTACTGATAGCGTATTGCAGAAATAGCAGCGCAAAAATAATAAAAAAATCTCTTGTACGAAAAAATTTCTTAATTTTTCAAGAGGAGCATTTTAGGCTGGGAAGAATTGAGACAGTTTCTCCCCCATTCCACCACAAATAAAAAAGCGCACTCATTTTTTGAGCGCGCTTTGAGTATAGAGTGCTATAACAATTATCTCTTTACAAATCGTTTCGTTACAACTCCTTCGGCAGCATTAATGCGCACCAAGTAGATTCCGTTTGCCAAGTGTGAAACGTCAACTTGTGCTGTGGTGCTTTCGAGGGTAGTAGTTGCGATCAACTTGCCGTAAGCGTCGAAGAGTTGCATTTCTGCGCCTACTAAACGACTATCAGCCACGCGAATCTGCACTTGTGAAGTTGCTGGATTTGGATAGAGTACTACTGCTGCGTTGAGGTCGTTTTCTTCAATTCCAGTTTCCTCTACAAATTCAACCGCGATAGTGTGGTTTGCTACAATATTAGAGAAGGTATAGCTGTTGTCAGCAGGAATTGCGGTTTCCACATCATCAACTAACAATTGGTCAACCACTGCGCCCGCGTCGGCCGTGAAGGTGAAGGTTGCGTTGTCGCCTTCGTTCACAGTAATTGCGCCGGTCGGAGTGATGGTTCCAGGACCCGTAGCGGTAGCCGTAATGGTGTAAGTGTTTACTTGCGCTGCCAAGGTGGTGAACGGAATTTCAGCAGACCAATCGCTTTCGTTGCCATTGCCACAAACCGATTTTACGCGAACTACATAGTTGGTTGAAGCGGTCAAGCCCGAAATGGTATATGTA
>JAEZOU010000066.1 GCA_023413895.1 Bacteroidota bacterium
GCTTCATTTTGCGTAATTATGCCCAACACATACATAATTATGCGCGGAATGAACTTGGATAAACCAAACTTGGCGCAACGAAAAGTTGACAATGCAAAACTACTTCTACCAGAAATTGCAAAAAAAATTGTACGACACGAAAAAGTTTGTAATCAACTGCCCAAAGGTATTTTTCCTCTCTTAAAAAGTTATCCCATTCGTTTTGGTTTCAACAAATCGATGACAGATAAACCTTTTCACACCACTGAACGTTGTGTTTCGTGCGGAAAATGTGTAACCGTTTGTCCTTTGCAAAACATCTCACTTCAAAATGGACAACCACAATGGAACGGAAATTGCACCAACTGCTTGGCGTGTTACCATTTCTGTCCAGAAAATGCGATTCAATATGGCAACATAACAGCAGGGAAAGGGCAATACTATTTTGGAATAGAATAACATTGTAATAAATATCAATTTTCACGACTAAATAACTAAAATTATAAACGAATGAAAAAAACTTTTTTACTGATTGCAGCTATCTTTTTAAGTTGCTTTACTTGGGCGCAAATGCCTATTCCTATTGACAATAACGTACGCATAGGAAGATTAGAAAATGGACTTACTTACTATGTTCGTCACAATGAAGAGCCGAAAGGACAAGCCAATTTTTACATTGCTCAAAAGGTGGGTTCTATACTTGAAGAGGATGAACAACGTGGTTTGGCGCACTTTTTGGAACACATGTGCTTTAATGGAACCAAACATTTTCCTGGTAATGGTGTCATCAAATATTGTGAATCTATTGGCGTAAAATTTGGTGCTGATTTAAATGCTTACACATCTATTGATGAAACCGTTTACAACATCGACAACGTTCCCGTAGTCACTATTCCTTCTGCTGTTGATTCTTGCCTTTGGATTTTAAGAGATTGGGCTGATGGGCTATTACTTTTAGATGAAGATATTGATGACGAACGCGGTGTAATCCATGAAGAGTGGCGTAGTCGTAACAATGCGCAAATGCGTATGCTTGATAAAATTCTTCCTGAAATCTATCCTAACAATCGCTACGGAACTCGCATGCCTATCGGTATTATGGAAGTGGTGGACTTCTTCCCTTACAAAGCTCTCCGTGATTATTATCACAAATGGTACAGACCTGATCAACAAGGCATTGTAGTTGTTGGCGATATTGATGTTGACCAAGTAGAAAATAAGATTAAAGAGATTTTTGGTGCAATTGCAAAGCCTGAGAATCCTGCGGAACGCTATTATATTCAAGTAGAAGACAACAAAGAACCAATCATTTCTATTGCCAAAGATAAAGAGCAACCATACGCACTCACCTACATCTTCTGCAAACACGATGCTTACCCAGACAATGAAAAGGGCGATTTAACATACTATATTTATCAATATGCTGCCAATGTAGTGCAAATTATGCTTTCGCAACGTTTGGAAGAGTTAGCACAAAGTGCAACACCTCCATTTATTCAAGCTAGCATTTATGATGGGGATTTCCTTCTTTCAAAAACTAAAAAAGCACTTTGCGGCATTGCTGTAACTAATGAAACAGAAGTAACTAAAGGAATTTCAACTGTATATCGTGAAATGTTGCGTGCTGTTCGAAATGGCTTCACTGAAAGTGAATATGAACGCGCTCGTGCTGAAATTCTTACCCTTATTGAATCTGCTTATAATGAACGCAACAAAGTAAAAAGTGTAAACTACTGCAAAGAGTATGTTCGCCACTTTATCGACAATGAACCTATTCCTGGTATTGAAAATGAATTCGCTCTCTCACAACAACTTATTCCAAATATCCCTCTACAAGTTATTAATCAGTATATCAACACTTTAATCTCTGATAGCAACTTAGTTATAGCTTGTATGTTACCTGAAAAAGAGGGTGTTGATTATCCTACTGAAGCGGAATTGAAAACTCTTTTGAAAAATGTAGCTGCAGAAGATATTGCTGCATACGAAGATAAAGTTTCTAACGAACCTCTTATTTCCAAGGCTCCTAAAGCAGGAAAAGTCAGCAAAACTGAAGATGCCATTTTTGGTTACAAAAAGGTAACCCTTTCTAACGGAGTGGTTGTTTATTATAAAACCACTGACTTTAAAGCCGACCAAATCAGAATGAATGCTTTCAGCAAAGGAGGAACCAGCTTATATTCTGAAAATGATGCTATCAATCTAAAAGTAGCAAACGAAGTTTTCACACTTGGAGGTGTTTCCAACTTCAGTCAAACAGACCTTTCCAAACTTCTTGCTGGCAAAAAAGTATCAATTTCACCTGCTATCAACACCTACAGCGAAACCATTGATGGGGTTACCACACCGAAAGATTTTGAAACAATGCTTCAGTTAAACTACCTTTATTTCACTGCTCCTCGTGTTGACCAAGAGGCATTTAAATCTTGGCAAACCAAACAAATTGCCATACTTACCAACGCTGCATCCAATCCAATGACTGCTTTCAGAGACTCTCTCCGCAAAGAGATTTATCCTGAAATCTCAAGATTGAAATCTTTCACTACTGATGAGGTAGAAAAAGTTGACTACAATAGAATTATGAAAATTGCTAAAGAACGCTTTGCTAATGCTGCTGATTTCACTTTTATCTTCACAGGAAATATTGATGAAGCTACTTTCATTCCGATGATAGAACTCTATTTAGCTTCTCTTCCAGCAAAAGGAAAAGCAGAAAACTTCAAAGACTTCGGAGCTTCTCCACGAAAAGGCGTTCGTGAAAATATTTTCACCCGCGAAATGGAAACTCCTATTGCTACCATCTTTATGAATAAATTTGGTGATGTAACCTACAATTTGAAAAATGAACTTACATATAGTATTGCAGGACAAGTGCTTGACATTATGATGACTGAAGAAATTCGTGAAAAAGAGGGCGGTACATATGGTGTAAGCATTTCTGCCGACATTAATACATTGCCTAAAACAAGTGGTTCAATGGAAGTATTTTACCAAACAGACCCTGATAAATACGAGTATTTGAACCAACGTATTGAAGAGATTATTGCGGGATTTGCCAAGAGTGGTCCTTCTGCAGAAAATATGGCGAAAGTAAAAGATTATATGATTAAGAAACATCAAGAAAACTTGCGCGAAAACAGCTATTTTGCTGCGGCATTAAAAACCAATCTTCTCTATAACCAAGATTTGCTCACTCAATATGAAAATATTTTGGAAAGTATTACTGCTGAAGATATTCGCTTAGCAATTGATAACCTTCTAAAACAAAACAACAACGTAAAAGTTATCATGAAAGGGATTCAAAAATAGGAAATATGTTTGTATAAAAAAGAAAGTCGGCGTAACTGCCGACTTTTTTTATATTACTGCGCACCTAAAATCGAAATTTAAAGGAAAGATTGGATTGCAAAGATAAATTATTTGATATTTTACATAAAAAAAGAGGATGTACTCATTGTTCACCCTCTTTTTGTTTGGCGGTCCGGACGAGACTCGAACTCGCGACCCCATGCGTGACAGGCATGTATTCTAACCAAACTGAACTACCGGACCATGCTTGTTTTTGTGAGTGCAAAAGTACAACTTTTTTCTTTCACTCAGTCAAAAAAAGAAAAATTTTTTTTTCTTTTTCTTTTTCAAACAATTCTTTTTGATATTTGTTTTCTTTTCATGAGTAAAAATCATTAATAATCAAATAGTTGCAATCTATAATAAAAATATTCTTTTTTCTATATTTCACCCTGAAAAATCAAAATTATTAATGTATTTTTGCACTCTAAAAAAATAGTTACTCCATTTTTGGAATAAAATTTCGGAGAAAAATGAGAAAAAAGAAAAAATACACTTTAAATCAACCTAAAATAAATAGATATGAAAAAGATAAAAGTTGGTATTAATGGTTTTGGCCGTATCGGTCGTTTAGTTTTCCGTAATATCATTAAAAGAGATGATATGGAAGTTGTCGGCATCAATGATTTGTTAGATGCAACAAATATGGCTTATATGCTTCGTTACGACTCTGTGCATGGTCGTTTTAACGGTTCAATTGAAGTTGTTGATGGCAACTTAGTTGTAAATGGACAAACCATTCGCGTTACATCAGAAGTGGACCCTGCAAATTTGAAATGGAATGAAGTGGAGGCTGAATATGTTGTAGAATCTACAGGTCGTTTTCTTACTAAAGATGCTGCTAGCAAACACCTACAAGCAGGGGCACGTATTGTAGTATTGTCTGCTCCTCCCAAAGAGGATATTCCAATGTTTGTAATGGGTGTAAACAATGAGAATTACGCTGGTGAACGTATCGTTTCCAACGCTTCTTGTACTACCAACTGTTTGGCACCTTTAGCCAAAGTTATCCACGAAAACTTCGGTATCGTAGAAGGCTTGATGACCACAGTTCACGCTACTACTGCTACTCAAAAAACTGTTGATGGACCTTCTATGAAAGATTGGCGCGGAGGTCGTGCTGCCCTTGGCAATATCATTCCATCTTCTACTGGCGCTGCTAAAGCGGTTACCAAAGTTATCCCTGACTTGAAAGGAAAACTTACAGGTATGGCTTTCCGCGTGCCTACTCTTGATGTTTCTGCAGTGGACCTTACTTGCCGCTTGGAACGTGAGACTACTTACGATGAAATTAAACAAGTGATTAAAAATGCTGCAGAAAACGAAATGAAAGGTATTTTGGGCTATACTGAAGATTCTGTTGTATCTTCCGACTTTATTGGTGATACTCACACCTCTATTTTTGATGCTAACGCTGGAATTATGCTTAACCCAAACTTTGTTAAACTCATCTCTTGGTACGATAACGAAATGGGATATTCTTGCAAAGTTGTAGAACTCATCTCATATATAGATAGCGTTAAATAGTTCAAATGGAAAAAGTTACATACTTTGCTGATGTACTTCTTCCACTGCCTCTGTCCACTACCTTCACCTACCGAATTCCCGTGGAGTTAGAGGACAGAGTGCTTTTTGGCATTCGAGTTGTTGTGCCTTTCGGTCGTAATAAACTACTTTCAGGAATTGTTTCTAAAATTCACAACCAAACGCCGCAAGTTCAAGCCAAATACATACTTGATATTTTAGATACGCAACCCATTATTACTGCACAACAATTTGAACTATGGCAATGGATCGCCGATTATTACCTTTGTTCATTAGGAGAAGTGATGGCTGTTGCGCTTCCTTCTGCTTTAAAACTTACGGGTGAGTCAGCTGTTACTTTGGACGAAAATTTCAATGGCGACATCTCATTGCTCACACCCAATGAACTTCATATTGTGGAGATTGTTAACGCACACCAACAAATTTCCCTATCGGAAGTGACTAAAATAGCAGGTATTGCTAAAATCTTCCCCATTATCAACTCATTAGTAGAAAAATTAGTTCTGAAAGTTGTTGATGAAATTAAAGACCCTTACAAACCGAAAACCGAAAACCTAGTTTTCTTAAATTCTCAATATCAATCTGAAATAGAACTACTCAAGATTATTGAATCTTTAGAAAATTCAAAAAAGAATGAAAAACAAGTTCAATTGCTTTTGGGGTTCTTTTCTCTTCTTCAAGCAGAAAATAAAAAATATAACGAGGGAATAAAAAAAACGGATTTACTTAAAAAGGCACAAGTTTCCGCATCCTCCTTACAAACTCTTCTTAAAAATGGAATTTTAGAAGAAAAAATTGTAAAAAACTCTCGACTTTTTGAATTTGAAGGAAACTTTCCTACAGAAACTATCCACCTAACAGAACTACAAGAGAAGAAATTTCAAGAAATTAAAGAACAATTTCTAAAGCAAAAAACAGTTCTACTACATGGTATTACAGGTAGCGGCAAGACAGAAATCTATATGAAATTAATTGAGGAAACACTTGCTGAAGGGAAACAAGTTTTATATCTTCTTCCTGAAATTGCTCTTACTTCTCAGATTGTCAATCGATTAAGAAAATTTTTCGGTGCCAAAGTTGGTGTTTACCACTCTCGCTTCAATGAATTTGAACGCGTAGAAATTTGGAATCGAGTACTTAACTTTGGAAAAGAGAGCGACAAGAAATATTCGTTAGTATTGGGAGCCCGTTCTGCACTTCTTCTCCCCTATCAAAATTTAGGATTGATTATTGTAGATGAGGAGCACGACGGTTCATACAAACAACAAGACCCAGCACCTCGCTATCATGCCCGCGACAGCGCCATCATTTTAGCAAATATTCACCATGGGAAAACGCTTTTGGGTACAGCAACGCCGTCGTTGGAAAGTTATCACAATGCCAAACAGGGAAAATTCGGTTTGGTACAACTGATGCAACGCTATTCTCAGAATCAATTACCAGAAATTTGGATTGAGAATTTGGTGGAAGCACAAAGGCAAAAAAAAATGAATGGACAGCTTTCAAATTATCTCATTGAATGTATTAAAAAGGCGTTAGATAATCAAGAGCAGGTAATTCTATTTCAAAATCGGCGCGGTTATGCAGTGCGACAATTTTGTAACACTTGCCAAACAATGCCTACATGTATTCATTGCGATGTTACTCTCACCTATCACAAACGATCCAATCTACTCAAGTGCCACTACTGCGGTTATGCTATTGACGTTCCCCAAACTTGCCCCAATTGCGGTAGCCCCGACATAGAGATGAAGGGCTTTGGTACAGAAAGAGTTGAAGAGACTTTAGCACTTCTATTCCCAAATGCAGTAATTGACCGAATGGATATGGATACCACACGCACTAAAAATGCTTACCAACGGATCATCAGCAATTTTGAAAATCATAAAACTAATATTCTTGTTGGTACGCAAATGGTTACCAAAGGATTAGACTTTGATAAAGTGAGTGTTGTAGGAATTTTAGAGGCAGACAACCTCATCAGCTATCCCGACTTTCGATCGTTTGAAAGAGCATTCCAAATTATGTCACAAGTAAGCGGTCGCGCAGGCAGAAAAGAGATTCCCGGAAAGGTGATTATCCAAACCTACCAACCATGGCACCCTGCACTTAGATATGTGGTTAGCAACAACTATTTAGATATGTACCTGTCGCAAATGGAAGAGCGTAAACTTTTCCACTATCCACCTCTCTATCGCCTTATTAGAGTTACTATAAAACATAATGATTTAGAGTGTGTTAACAAAGCTTCGCAAGAATTGAAAGAGTACTTCTCACAACATTTTCCTGGAATGTTTTTAGGACCAGAATTTCCTTTAGTTTCTCGAATCCAAAACTATTATCTAAAAGATTTCTGGTTAAAATTACCCAAAGATTCCACCCTAATAGAGAGGAAAAAGAGATTGAAAGAGATTGTAACGCAATTTCAATCCACCTCCCCATACAAAAAAGTACGTATTATTATCAATGTAGATTGCTAACTTCTTGTAATCTTGTGTGTATTCGTACCAATTTTATCATTAATAAAAATTTGAAACCATAATTCGCAAAATACTACTTAATTCTATTTTAATTATCAGAAGATAAATTCTATCTATATGAGTCAATATCTTTCAAACAATTCAAAATATCAATATTATAAATAGCCCCTATCATTGCAGCACCGCCAAAATTTAAACTTTTCAAATACAATATTTTATCAAAACTGACTCCACCTAAAGCAATTACTTTTTCGTCTATTATACCCTCTTCGGATGCTTTTTGTAATTCCTCTTTACCAAAGCCTGATTTATATCCTATTTTAGAAATGCTGTCGAAAATAGGACTCAAAAATAGATAATCGTAATCATTTTTGTACCTTACAATCTCTTCAAATGTATGGCACGAACGTGTTTTAAACCCACTATACTCTCTTGGCAGAGTTGTTATGTTACGGTTAATATGGATTCCTTTCAAAGAGAACTCAAAGTATAGTTCTGGATAATTGTGAATGATAATCTTTGATAGTTGCTCTTCGGTTAATTTAGCTAACAGATCACGGCACTTGCTAATATCCGAATCTGGTTTTCGCAGGTGGATGATGTCGATGCCTCTATCAAGCAATAACTTAATGATAGAAGCATCTTCATCAATAACCTTTGGCGTTGTTATCGCTATAATTTTCATTACTTTATCTTATTCATTATAAGATCAGTAACCTTTTTCCCCGACAAAAGCATTCCTCCGAAGATCGGTCCCATACGTGGCGTGCCACTAACCGCTGATGCTGCCATTCCGCAAACGTAAAGTCCAGGATAAATCTCTTTGGTTCCGTTCACGACTTCATTCTCACCTGTTACGACATCCAAAGATCGCTCGCCAATAACATCACCAGTATCAGTAGCGAGACGTATTCCATTCTTGCGTGCAACTGTCTTACACATTTCGCTGTCGTGACCTGTTCCATCGACAACGCATTTTGCCATAATATTGAGTGGATCGACATGAAGTCCTTCTCTCAACACTGGTGTCCAATTAACGACAACACCGCTCACCTTATTATCTTTAAATACAACATCTTCAACAGAATAGCAGTTAAAAATCGTTGCGCCAGCATGTACAGCCTTGTAAAGCAATGCTGATGTACTTTCTACAGAATCCATAACAAACAAATCGTCGCTGTATTGTTCGTAGTTGATATCAAATTCCTTGATGATGTCGAGAGCTTCTTTTTGCACTACAATCTGATTAAACATCATTGCGCCTCCCCACATGCCTCCGCCTGGAGATAATTTTCTATCGAACAAAGCTACTTTCTTACCTGCTTTTGCGAGATAATACGCTGCTACAATACCCGAAGGGCCGCCGCCGACAATAGCGACATCTAATTCCAAATTCTTTTCTAACTTACTGAAATAGGTACTAATAATACCTTGTGATACTTTTTGTTCTATCATAATTTTATTTTATTGGTTATTTTATTTTTCTTCACATATAGTATGGCTTATCTTCATCGCACAGAAGTTCGGTCCGCACATTGTGCAGTATTTGCCTCCGACATTGTTTGAAGATTTGTAGTATTCCAAAGCTCTCTCTGGGTCTAAACTTAGATTGAACTGGTCTTTCCATCGGAACTCATAACGCGCCTTGCTCAACGCATTATCGCGCACCATCGCTCCTGGATGTTGTTTCGCCAAATCAGCAGCATGAGCCGCTAATTTAAATGCGACTACTCCCTCACGAACGTCTTCCCTATTAGGAAGCGAAAGGTGTTCTTTAGGTGTGACGTAGCAAAGCATCGCAGTACCGTACCAGCCTATCTGTGCCGCTCCAATAGCTGATGTTATATGGTCGTAGCCAGGTGCGATATCTGTCACCAATGGCCCCAAAGTATAGAATGGTGCGTTATGGCATTTCTCAATCTGACGTTCCATATTCTCCTTGATTTTATGCATTGGCACATGTCCTGGACCTTCGATAAACACCTGAACATTCTTAGCCCAAGCTCTTTCTACCAACTCTCCCATCGTATCCAACTCAGCAAACTGAGCAGCGTCGTTGGCATCGTAAATACTTCCTGGTCTCAAGCCGTCACCGAGAGAAAGCGCTACATCATATCTCGCAGCGATATCGCATATATCATCAAAATGTTCATAAAGGAAGCTCTCCTTTTGATGTATCTGACACCATTTCGAGATGATGCTTCCGCCACGACTCACCACACCTGTAAGTCGTTCAGCTGCAAGCATGATATTCTTCAGTCTTATTCCGCAATGTATGGTGAAATAATCTACGCCTTGTTCGCACTGCTCTATCAGCACATCACGATATATGTCCCATGTAAGGTCCTCAGCTTTGCCGTTCACACGCTCCATTGCCTGATAGATGGGCACTGTGCCAATTGGCACCGGACTGTTACGCAAAATCCACTCTCTAGTCTCGTGAATGTCAGGACCTGTCGACAAATCCATAATGGTGTCTGCGCCCCATTTACATGCCCATATCGCTTTTTCAACTTCTTCCTCTATGCTTGATGTGGTTGCAGAATTGCCGATATTAGCATTGATTTTTGTGAGAAAGTTTCTGCCTATAATCATAGGTTCTGCTTCGGGATGATTGATATTCGCCGGAATGACGGCTCTGCCATTGGCGACTTCATCGCGAACAAATTCCGGAGTGATATGAGTGTCGATGCCGAGCATCTGACATTTCATGTTTTCACGTATTGCCACATACTCCATTTCCGGAGTTATGACGCCTCTTTTTGCATAATACATCTGACAAACATTATTGTCTTTCGTGGCTCTATCTTTAATCCAAGTCTCACGCAAATGCGGCAGCCCCTTTTCCAAATCGATGTCGATATTATTATCGCCATAAGGTCCGGAAGTATCATAAATGTAAACAGATGGATTTGCTTTTTCTACACGTTCTCCATCTTTAATAGAAACCGTTGGCATCTGTGTCACCATGCGCATGCCCACCCTCACACTCGGATGGATTGTTCCATTAACATAAACCTTCTCTGAACTTGGATATGAAATTTTCAAATCTGTTTTCATAGTTTTAGATTTTAATTAATAGTTATGATTTATTTATGCTTAATATTCTCACAATATCTTTCATTTCTTCTATCGGATTTTCCGCTCTTAAAATACTGCTACTCAATGCTATGCCATCGACACCTATCTTTAATATATCCAAAATATCATCTTTATTTATTCCACCTATTGCGACAATAGGGATGTTTATATTGTTTCTCTTCATATTGCTAATGATATTTTCATACCCTTCGAGACCCAATATAGGAGCGAGATTTTTCTTTGTAGAAGTAAAACGAAATGGTCCACAACCGAAGTAATCAGGCATACCCAAAGACTGTTGTCCATTGTCAGTTGTCCGTTGTTTTAATATATCATCAAAAGTATTGACAGTTCCACCAATGATGAAGCCGTCGCCTAAGATTCTGCGTGCTTCTGATATTGGCATATCGTTTTTACCAAGATGTACGCCGTCAGCTTTTATTTTCTTTACGAGATGAACATTATCATCGATGATGAAAGTCGCGCCGTACTCTTTGCACATTTTCTGAACAAAGAGAGCCGTCTCTTCCAGCAGACTTTCGTTGGCATCTTTCATTCTCAACTGTATCCAGCGACAGCCGCCTTCCAATGCTATTTTTGCAGAATCGATATAGGAATAATTATCTGAAAAATGTGTTATAAATTGAAGTGTTATGTTATTTATTCTCATTGATTAACATTTTTTGCGGATTAAAATTATGATTGACGGGCCCAAAACCATTACCAATAGACTGATGTGCACCAGCATAAATAGCTTGTTCTATATATCTTTTAGCGGACTTTGCTGCAGTTGTCAACTCTTCTCCTTTTGCAAGAGCAGCGGCAAATGCTGACGACAAAGTACATCCTGTGCCGTGCGTATTTTTTGTCTGTACTCGCTTAGAAGGTAATTTTGTCATAGTTCCATTTTCTGCATTGTAGAAATAATCCACAAGGTACTCTCCATCAAGATGACCTGCTTTTAAAAGTACCGACACATTTCCATTATCCGACAATTTGCGAGCAACCTTATCAAATTCTTGTTCGCCTGATATTAAGCAACCAGCAAGAATCTCTGCTTCAGGAATATTTGGAGTAATTACTCGAGATAGAGGTATCAACTTACTCTTAATCACTTCTATCGCCTTTTCTTCTATTAGCCTATGTCCAGATGTTGAAACCATAACAGGATCAAGCACAACATTACTAATTTTGTATTTCTCTATCGTATCTGCAATAATATTGATAACATTACAAGAATGAAGCATACCAATCTTTATTGCATCTGCGCCGATATCTAAAAGAACAGCCTCAATTTGTCCTTTCAATATTTCCAATGGAACAGGATGAACTGCTTGGACACCTAAAGTATTCTGTACTGTTATAGCAGTTATTGCTGATGCTGCATAGCAACCCATAGCGCTAATAGTTTTTATATCTGCTTGAATACCTGCACCTCCACCAGAATCACTACCCGCAATCGTGAGCACTCTATAATATCTTTTTGTCATAGTTTTTAGAAGTATTTATATCCAATAAATTCATATTCACAATGACTACAACTCTTAAAACTTCCAACATTTACGGATAACTTCTCCATCTCATTTTCCCAATGAATTATAATAGGAAATATGCCAATAGCGATTAAAGTATTGACAAAATTTTTCATCATTACAGAATGCGTACAGCTGAACAGAAGAGAAGTTTTTAACCTCATCACATCAGCTTTTATGGTAAAAAATAGATTGTTAGAAATTTTGGTTTTCATTGTTTTATTCTATTTTACAACCCAGAGAATACGGCTTTGAATAAAGCCTAAACAATGAATTCCATACCGTTTCCCTGCGCTGTTATTATACATATCAGGTTCATAGGGTATTATCTCAGCCAAGCCCAAAACTTAGCACCCCTAACAGCGTTAAATACGAAAACTTCTTTCGTATCTTAAATAATTTTTTCAACGGCTTTGCAATGAAAATATCTTTTGCAAAACCCTTTTTTATATATGTGGACCTCTTTTTTGTACATTTTTCATCATTGCCCTAAATCCTGCCGAAGTCCATTAAAACAAAATCTCAAGAAATGACTTGGCAAAAATATAATTTTCTTTTGATATAACTTCCCTTTTTGATTTTTCAAAAAAAATTCTTGGAAATTATAGTAAAACAATGATTTTAAGTATATTACAAATATAATTTGATCTAAATTGTTAGGTCTAATTCTAAAAAATCCATCTTATAATTCAATCTTCGGACAAAATTGAACCTCATTCCGAGCATTTTGATAAACGATTTATTCATAGCGTAAAGCTACAATTGGATCTAAATTTGCTGCTTTTTTTGCAGGATACCAACCAAAGAAAATTCCTGTAATGGCACAAACCACAAAAGAGATAATAATAGCACTGTAACTGATAACGTATGGCCAATGTAAGAAAGAGGAAACCACTTTCGACAACAATACACCCAAAATAATTCCTATCACACCTCCAATCAGACTTAGAATTACACTTTCTGAAAGAAATTGCAACAATACATCGCGACTTTGCGCACCAATCGCCATACGCAAGCCAATCTCTTTAGTTCTTTCT
Source organism: Bacteroidota bacterium (assembly GCA_023413895.1). Lineage (GTDB taxonomy): Bacteria > Bacteroidota > Bacteroidia > Bacteroidales > WCHB1-69 > JAEZOU01. The sequence goes on from JAEZOU010000066.1 coordinate 13,003, forward strand.
GTTACTGTTACATACATGATATTCATAATTCCAATTCCACCAACGATGAGTGAGATAGAAGCAATAGCTGCTAAAAGCATTGTCATCATATTAGAGATAGAACTCATTGTTGACAACAACTCCTCTTGAGTTCTGATATCGAAATCGTCATCTCCGTTAGCAGGAATATTATGAGTGCTTCGTAAAATATGTGTAATTTCTGTTGCAGCTAATTCTGATTGCTCTTCACTAACTGCTGAGGCAAAAAACATACTAAAGTGCGTAATACCCAGCGCTCGTTTCTGAACTGTTGAATAAGGTGCCAACACCACATCATCTTGATCCTGCCCCATCTGATTTTGCCCTTTTGATTCCAAAACCCCAATCACCTTCATTGGAATGGAACCGAAACGAATGGTTTGTCCAATTGGATCTTCCCCTTCGGTAAAGAGATTTTCTACAACAGTTTGTCCGATAACACAAACTTTTGAATAGGTTTTTACATCCTCTTCGGTAAACATAATTCCGTCAGCCAACTCATATTTCCGAATTTCACAATAATCGGGTGAAACCCCTTGAATAGAGGCTGGGTGGTTGTTAGAGCCAAAAATTGCTTGTGCATTGCTAGTTACAAGAGGAGATACCGCTTTGACATATTTTGTATTATTTACCAATGATTGATAATCTTTCATATCCAAAGACTTAGCGCTAGAATTTCCCATATTTACACCGCCACGCATCTGCCGTGCAGGATTAATCATAATCATATTGGAACCCATTGAAGAGAGTTCTTGTTGCACACTTAATGTAGAGCTTTGACCTAAACTCACCATTACAATTACAGAGGTAATACCTATGATAATACCTAACATCGTAAGAAAAGCACGACCTTTGTTACGTAAGAGTGCAGTAATAGCAATTTTTATAAGGTTAATAATATTCATATGCAATTTTAATGTTCTTGTTTGTACGATGCTAGCGCTTCGGCAGCTGATTGTTGAGGAATCTCCTTATCCAAAATAATATTGCCATCGCGCAACTTGATGGTTCGGGTTGTAAACTCTGCAATATCAGGTTCATGAGTAACGAAAATTATTGTTTTTCCTTTGCTATGAAAATCTTGCAGAAGGGTCATAATCTCGTAAGAGGTTCTAGTATCGAGGTTTCCAGTAGCTTCATCAGCAAGCAAAATTACGGGTTCATTGACTAATGCGCGTGCAATCGCCACTCTTTGCTGCTGACCTCCAGAAAGTTGACTAGGTGTATGGTACATTCTATCGGTAAGTTGCACTGCCTCCAAAGCTGCCAATGCACGCTCACGACGTTCTTTTGCCGAGATGGAATTGTTGTATAACAACGGAAGTTCCACATTTTCAATGGCACTTGTACGTGCTAACAAATTGTAATTCTGGAAAATGAATCCAATCTGCCTATTTCTAATTATCGATAACTCATTGCGCGACAATGAACTCACTGCTGTTCCATTGATAATATATTCTCCAGAAGTAGGTTTATCTAAACATCCCAAAATATTTAAAAGGGTAGATTTTCCTGAGCCACTCGTACCCATAATACTTACAAATTCGCCCTCGTGAATGTCAAAAGATATTCCCTTCAATGCACGAACATCTTCACTTCCCACTTTGAAAATTCGAGTTAAATCTCTAACTTGTATTACCTCTTTCTCTGCTACCATAACTATCGCTTTTTTTGTTGTGGGGGTTTCATCATAAATGGATTTCCACCTGACATTTGTTGTTTCTCATTCCCCATTTGTACATCTTCACCCACAATAATCACACTATTTTCTTCCAACCCCGACAAAACAACCACTTTTGCACCATCGCTTAAGCCCATCTCTACGGGAATAGGTTCACAAAGGTTATCTCTTTTTATCCATACCATTTTATTATGGGTTGGTTTCATCTTCTGAGCCATATCCATTGAGGGTGGTGGCATCATTCCTTTACCCATTTTTTTATCAAATTTTCCTTTGGGCATCTCTGGAGCGTTGAGGGTAATTCCTTTTTGCTTAAAATATTCCATACTTTCTGGAGTCGGCATATAATAAAGTGCTTCCATCGGAATTGTTAACCCAACTTGCTTATTCACCTCAATAGTTACGTTGGCGGTCATACCCGGAAAAAGTTTCTCTTCGTTATTAGGTGCATCAATAATTACGGTATAGGTTACTACATTAGAAGTAACAACTGGCTCTAAACGAATTTGTTTGACAATACCTGTAAAAATATCGTTAGGGAAAGCATCAACAGTAAACGTAACATTTTGTCCCTCTTTTACTTGTCCTATATCAGCTTCATCAACATCAGCCTCAACTTGCATCTGTGTTAGGTTGTTGGCAATGGTAAATAATGTTGGTGTATTGAAAGAAGAGGCTACAGTTTGCCCCTCTTCAACCGCTTTGTTCAAAACTACTCCAGAGATTGGAGAATATATACGTGAATAGGAAAGATTAACCTGCGCACGTTGTAAATCTGATTTTGCAGTAAGAAGTTGATTCTTAGCTTGAATAAACTGATTTGTAGCTTGCTCGAATGACGCTTGTGTTGCCGCTTTGTTGTCGTATAACGCCTTGATTCTATCATAATTCTGTTGTGCTAAACTCAAATTGCTTTCTGCATTAGAAACCATTGCTTGCGACTGGTTTACCTGCTCTAATAAGGTGGATTGGTCTAATTCTGCTAAAAGGTCTCCTTTTTCTACTTGCGAATTGAAATCAACATATAATTTCTGCACAATTCCCGAAACCTGAGTACCTACATCCACCTTATACACAGGCTGAATTTCTCCTGTTGCTGTTACGGTAATAGTAACACTGTCAATCTGAGCAGTAGTCGTTTTCAATTCAATTGTACTTTTCTTCTTTCCTCCGAAAATAACGACTAATAATACAATTATGATTATTGCCGAAAGAGTAATCCATAAAAACTTTTTGATAGATTTTTTCATATTATTGATTTTTATTCTATAACAAAATTATAATTTGATTTCTTCTCCCATATAAACATCTAAAATTTTTCTTTCTAAAAGAAAGTTGTATTTATTTTGCATATAATTATGAAGAATATTTAAGTAGTTGCTTTGTTGTTGCAAAAGATCTGCTGCTGTAATTGAGCCATATTTAAATTGTTGTATATAAGCTAAATAATTTGCAAAATATGCATTTTTCTGTATTTCAGAAATGGTAAATTTATTGAGTGTAGTTGATAATGTATGATAATAAGATTCAATATCACGCTGGATATCCATTTGTGTTTGTTTTAGCTGCAACTCTGCTTGTTGAACCGACAATTTTCTCATATCCACATTGCTTTTCACACTATGCCGACTAAAAATAGGAATACTCAAATTCAGACCGACAGATTCACCAAAACGATTTTTCATTTGGTCACCTATAGGATTGCTATTATTTCTTGACAACCAAGACCAGCCCGTACTTGCTCCTGCATTTAACGATAGCGATGGATAGTAGGAAGATTGCGCTAATTTTACATCATATTTCGCTAATTTTACACTATTACTATCTATTTTAATATCAGGAAGATAACCTAATGTTTTGTTTAAAACTTCCGATAATTCAGGAACCTCTAATTGGCGCATTAACGATACACTATCTGGAATTTTCAATTGAAATGTTGCCGAAGATTCCATTACCAACAAATTCCGTAATGTTACATATTGATTAGCAATTGTAATTTTCGTATTTTCTATATTTAAAGAATCTGATTTATATTGTGATTCCAACATTAAAAAATCACTTTCCAAAATCTGCCCTACTTTGAATTGCTGTTTTCCTTGTTCAAATTGTTCACGGCTCGCATTCAATACTACTTGTTGATAATCTATCATCTCATAGTTCATCAAGATGGAAAGATAACTTTGTATAATACTTATTTTCAACTGATTGAAAGCTCTTTCTCGTTGGAGTTCGGATTGTTGTACGGAAAGTTGATTCTGCTTAATGGCGTTGTAGTTGTACAATCCATTAAAAAGACTCATACCCATATTGATTCCATAATTTCCGTTTAACGATAAGCCATCACCAATAGAATGGTTTAATCCTTGCGATGCAGAAGCAGAAATAGTTGGTGTAAGATTGAGTTTAGATTGCCTCAAAGAGATTTCAGACATCTCTTTTGAGATCTCTGCGGTTTGCAAAGTCAAACTATGTTGTTCTGCATAACGAATACAATCTGCCAATGAAAGGGTGGTAGGGTTTTGGGCAACACCAATGAAGATAAGACCTAATAGTCCCAATAAAAAACAAAACTTCTTCATCTTTTATACTTTATTTAACGATTTGTAGACTAATGAACAAGTGAAAAATTTAATATTTAGATTACGTTTTTTATACATAAGGAGATATAATATTAATTTCGAATTATAACAATCTCATTTCGCAATTTTTACAATCGAACTGCAACATAAATTCAAGATTTTGACTTTTGAGCCACCAAGGTTCTGCAGGTACATTTTTCGGATTTAACTTAGTACAATATCCCATTGTGTACTTTATGCAATATTTGCAAAACATCAGCGGCACTTTTTCTGCAGGTTTCTGTTTTTCAAAAGCTGGCGCAATTTCTGAAAATCCCAATTGTTGATAAACCAATTCTGCACGCATATTCATCACATTTTGCAAATAGGTAGCTGTTTTATTTTCAAAATGTTGAGGAAACTCTTGCGAGTGCATAAACATCTGTCGATTTTGATGCCACAAAATCTGCCATTTTTCTTCTAAGACAGTGAGTATCTCATTGCGCCATTGTGTGATAAGAGAAGCTGGAATAAAAAAACTATTTTCTGTTTTTTTATTGAAATTTCGGAGATAATAGTGTGTATTTCCTAACTTGGAAAGTTGTTTTTGCAGCTGCTGATTGGCTTGTTCTGCATGTAAAGCCAACTCCTTTTCCAACATTACCTTATATTTACAATTACAGCCTCGCTCATCTGTTACATCAAAAAGGAAACCCGTATCAGTTTCCGAAAATTCGATATCGATAGCAATTTTGCGCTCTGCGCTTTTTCCCTTCAAAAATTTCAAAAAATTATGGTCATAATTTCTGAAAATCTCCTGTCCTACTGCAATTTTAGGCATTTCATTAGGAAAAACTCTGTTTCCTTCTACCCTATTAGCGCGGAAACCCTTCGCTTCATCATTATCATCAAAAAAGAGAAAACCATCACCATTATTTAGCACCTTATCCGTATTAATAATCAAATAGTTATGCTTTTTAACTTCTACTTTTCCAATGAATTGACCCACCGATTTAGGCGTATTCCATTGTTGTAATTCATTTTTATTCTCTGAAGGAAAATATTCTGTTTTTCCGCGGTGGAAAGTTTTGGCTGGATTGGGAATAAAATGATAAATTATTTTACCGAAAGAGGATTTTTCACGATTTAGTTTTTCTAAAACAGAATCGATTTTTTGTCGGTAAAAAGCGGTAACATTTTTTACATACTCCACCTCTTTTAATCGACCTTCTATTTTGAAAGAAGATATTCCTGCAATAATCATATCTTCAATATAATCAGAGCGATTCATATCTTTTAGTGAAAGCAAATGTTTATTTCGAACCAACACATTTCCATTTGCGTCCGTCAGCGAATAGGGCAATCGGCACAACTGAGCGCAAGCGCCCCGATTTGCGCTTCTTCCGACGGCTGCTTGGCTCAAGTAGCACTGACCGCTGCAACTCACACAAAGTGCGCCGTGCACAAAAGCTTCCAATTCAATATTTGTTTGTTGTCGAATTTTTGCCATCTCCGAAATAGAAAGTTCGCGAGCCAACACCACACGATTGAAGCCCAAATTCTCCAACATTTTCACCTTTTCGGGTGTACGATTATCCATTTGCGTACTTGCATGCAACTCAAGGGGCGGCAAGTTGAGAGTGAGTAAACCCAAATCCTGAATAATTAGCACATCAACACCCACTTCATAGAGTTGCTTTATTAACATTTCGCACTCATTCAACTCATTATCTGTCAGAATTGTATTTAAAGCAACATGAACTTTTGCGCCAAAATTATGGGCATAATTGCATAACTTCTCAATATCACCAATTTCGTTTCCAGCAGCCACGCGCGCACTGAAACGCGGAGCGCCAATATACACGGCATCGGCACCATGATTTATTGCTTCAATACCACAAACCAAATCCTTTGCAGGGGAGAGAAGTTCAATTTTTTGCATACAAAAATTGGATAACTATTGAATATGCATTTTGTATAAATCTACAGTATTTTGCAATAGGGAAGCGATTGTCATCGGACCGACACCACCCGGAACGGGAGAGATAGCTGCTGCTTTCTTCTCAATTCCAGAAACATCAATACTATTATAGATATCGCCCACCAATTTTCCATCTACATTATTAATACCCACATCAATTACTACTGCACCCTCCTTCAACATTTCGGCAGTCACCAAATTTGGACAACCAATAGCAATAATCAAGATTTCTGCTTGTCGTGTAAGTACTTCCAAATCACGAGTTTTAGAGTGACAAATGGTAACCGAAGCGTTTTCGTTCAACATCAACTGTGCCATGGGTTTACCAACCAAATTACTTCGGCCAATAACCACACAATGCTTTCCTGTAATCTCAATTCCCTCCTCTTTCAACAACGAAATTATTCCACGTGGCGTACAAGGAATAACACCTTTTTGAGAACTATTAAGTAAGCCCACATTCATCGGATGCAAGCCGTCAACATCTTTTCTATAATCGATAGCCGACAAAATTGCATTTCTATCAATATGCTTAGGAATAGGAAGTTGAACTAAAATTGCATCTACCATATCATCTTGATTCAAACCTTCAATCACCTTAATCAACTCCTCTTGACGAATAGAGTTGGGAAGAATATGCAAATCGCAATCAATACCGATAGCGGAACAGGATTTCTTTTTACTATTGACATATTGCACGCTGGCAGGGTCATCACCTACTAAAATGATAGACAACTTTGGAGCGCGTCCATATTTTTTCATCATAAATTCAATCTCGATAGCGAGAATCGATTTGATCTTTTTCGCTAATTCTGTTCCGTTAATAATCTTCATTACCTTATATGTTTGGTTATAAAACTGAAATGCACATTCTAAAAGAGAGAAAGAAAAAAATCTACTTTCTATAAAAACCTTTCAATTTATCTTTTAGAAGTTCGTTATGGTTTGCAAAAGTATAAAATTTATGGAAATAAAAAACAGCGATTTTCATATTTAAAAAAATTGTAATTTTGCCATTGTTTAACCTTCTAAAAACTTACTGATATGGAAAACGAAAAAAGAAACGAAGAAAGACTAAAAGTGCTCAATTCAACCCTTGAAAAACTAGAAAAAACTTACGGAAAAGGTGCAATTATGAAATTGGGTGAAAAACCCGCAGAAAATATAGATGTTATCCCAACAGGCTCCTTAGGTTTAGATGTAGCTTTAGGAGTTGGTGGATTTCCAAAAGGTAGAGTAATTGAGATTTTTGGACCCGAATCTTCTGGTAAAACCACTTTAGCAATTCACGCCATTGCAGAAGCGCAAAAAAATGGTGGAATTGCTGCTTTTATTGATGCTGAACATGCTTTTGATAGATTTTATGCTGAAAAATTAGGCGTAAATACTGCTGAACTTTTAGTTTCGCAACCCGATAATGGCGAGCAAGCTTTAGAAATTGCTGATAATCTAATCCGTTCTGGAGCTATCGACATTATCGTTATCGATTCTGTAGCTGCCCTTACTCCCAAAAGCGAAATTGAAGGAGATATGGGAGATTCTAAAATGGGACTTCAGGCAAGACTTATGTCACAAGCATTGAGAAAGTTAACAGCAACAATCAGCAAAACAGGCTGTTGCTGCATTTTTATCAATCAATTGCGCGAAAAAATCGGCGTGATGTTCGGAAATCCAGAAACAACTACTGGCGGTAACGCACTCAAATTTTATGCTTCCGTTCGCATCGATATCCGCAGAAGCTCACAAATCAAAGATGGTGATTCCGTTACTGGAAACCGCGTGAAAGTAAAAGTGGTAAAAAACAAAGTAGCACCTCCTTTCCGCAATGCTGAATTTGATATCCTTTATGGAGAAGGAATCTCAAAAGTGGGTGAAATCATTGACCTCGGCGTTGAGAAAAATATTATCAAAAAATCAGGTTCTTGGTTCTCTTACGGAGATTCGAAACTAGCGCAAGGCCGCGAAGCCGCAAAACAAGTGCTTCTCGACAATCCAGAATTGGCGGAAGAATTGGAAAATAAAATTAAAGAGGTTTTATAATTTATTGAAAATCAATCATATCTATAATGAAAAAGATATTGTTTATTCTTTTGGGTTTTATTGTTTTACTCTCTTCTTGTAAACCCAAAACCGACAAATATGCCAATTTACCAGAAGCTTTGGCAGAACTATGCCTACAAATCGATAAAAATCCTGATGATGCGGAACTTTACTACCAACGTTCGCACTATTATCTCCAAAATGGATTTATGGATAAAGGATTTGAAGATATAAAAAAAGCTGTAGAACTGAATCCTAACGTTTCTAAATATCAAGTGTTGATTTCTGACTACTATTTCTCCCAACGAGAAACTGACTTAGCAGAAGAATCTTTGGAAAAAGCCATCGCTTTAGATGAAAAAAACAATGAAGCGCGCTTGAAATTGGCAGAACTCTATTTTCACCTCAATATGATTGATGATTGTAATCTTGCGTTAGATGAAGCCATTGAGTTGCAAAGTCACAATCCCAAAGCTTATCTCACCAAAGCATTCTGTTACAAAGAGATGCAAGATACAGCCAATATGATTCGTATGCTCCATTTGGTTTTAGACCAAGACCCTAAAGAGAAAAAAGCTCACTTGGAATTGGGATATTTCTATCAACAACAGAACGATCCTATTGCTATTGAATATTATCGTACAGCATTGAATCACTACCCTTCGGACAAAGAAATTATTCATAACTTGGCTACGATGTATATGGATTTGGGAGAGATTGAGTTGGCGAAAGAGCAGTACAACTATCTATTGACCATTGATTCAGAAAATATTGGTGCTTTTACCCAATTGGGATATATCTATTTAGTTTATGAAGATAAATATGATGATGCTATTCGTTATTTTACACAAGCTATCAATTTAGATTCTACATTTGTTAATGCAGTATGTAACAGAGGTTTAGCTTTTGAATTAAAGGGTGAGTTGGATAATGCGCGTCAAGATTATGGTTACTGCTTGAAGTTGCAACCCAACTTTGAACCTGCAGTAAAAGGATTAAATCGCTTGGATAAATTAAAATAGAAAAGCTATGCAAAACAAAAACCTTGACCCTTCCAAAGAGCGAATGTCGTCGGCTGAAAAAGAATTTGAAAGAGCGATTCGGCCAGCAGATTTTTCAAACTTTTTTGGGCAAGAGCAAGTTATTGAGAACATTATGATTTTTGTGCAAGCAGCCAAAAATCGAGGAGAAGCTCTCGACCATGTTCTTTTGCACGGGCCTCCTGGATTGGGAAAAACCACACTTTCTCATATCATCGCTAATGAAATGGGCGTGAATATGAAGATAACTTCTGGACCAGTAATTGACAAACCTGGAGAATTAGCAGGACTTTTAACCAATTTAGAGCCCAACGATGTGCTCTTTATTGATGAAATCCACCGCTTATCGCCTGTTGTAGAGGAGTATCTCTACTCTGCGATGGAAGATTATAAAATTGACATTATGATTGAAAGTGGTCCCAATGCTCGCAGTGTTCAAATCTCGTTGAATCCCTTTACATTGGTAGGCGCAACCACGCGCTCGGGCTTACTAACTGCACCTCTTCGCTCGCGATTTGGTATCAACCTCCGCCTGCATTACTACGATGCAGAAACCCTTTCCCGCATTCTGCTACGCTCTGCTTCCATTCTCAATATTGGTATTACTAAAGATGCCGCTTTAGAGATTGCCCGCCGCAGTCGAGGAACCCCTCGTATTGCAAACCTTTTGTTGCGCCGCGTGCGCGATTTTGCTCAAGTAAAAGGCGATGGAACCATAACATACGATATAACACAAGTTGCTCTTTCTGCTCTCAACGTGGACCAACACGGCTTAGATGAAATGGATAACAAAATCTTGGGAACCATTATCGAAAAATTTAAAGGGGGCCCTGTAGGAATTACTACCATTGCTACTGCAGTAGGAGAAGACGCTGGAACCATTGAAGAGGTGTATGAACCTTTCCTTATTCAAGAAGGCTACCTGATGAGAACTCCACGCGGGCGTGAAGCTACCGCTGCCGCTTACAAACACCTCGGCAAAATTAAAATCAATGATTCTTCACCCTCATTATTCGATATTTAATATTTGCACTATGAGAAAATGCTTCCTTTTTTTTCTTCTACTTTTAGCAAGTTTATCTATCTTTGCTCAAGAAAAACCATCACGAAAAGGGAAAAAACCGCATATTTCGCAAACAAATAATTTGCCCGAAAGACCGAGAATGCTAATCGGAACCATCTCTGTAGCTCCAACTTGTGAATGGTTGATGCCTCTATCTGATTGTATAGAAAGTTATTCACCAAAATTGGGAACTCGATATGGAATTACCTTAGATATCAACATTTCACAAAAAAATCGGTCTGATAACTTCTATTTTATGGTTGGTGCAATGGCAAAAAACAGCCATTACAATATCGTTTCAACAGAAGAATATACTATACAAGATAGCAGTTATATTTGTAATGCTCAGCAACATTTCTCAGCTATGCACCTTGTAATTCCAACAGGAATACGTTTGCGCACAACACCGAAAAATAGTTGCGTACTTGCCGGAAATATTGGTCTTTACAATCAATTATTTCTCACAGGAAAAAGATATGATGAATTTGTTTTCGATGAAAATTATATTCTAAAAACTAAAGAAACAAGTAATACTGATTTTGTTCGCATTTCAGAGTCTATTTTTGCTGGTGTTGGATTTGAGTATATTTTTCATAAACATTGTCGATTATCTTTTTATGCTAATTATGTATGTACACTTCCCTCATTTTTTAATAAAGCTGCAATAAATTTTGAGGGAAAACAGAAAAAAGCTTTCTGTCATAGTATTGAATTTTCTTTGGGATTTGGTTTTTAACTCATTAATAATCAACAGAAAAATAATGAAAATTATTTGTATCGGTTTAAATTACAAATCACATATTCAAGAATTGAAATGTGAAACTCCAGAAAAGCCTCTCTTTTTCCTAAAACCTGAAACTTCGATGATTCTTCGGAATCGCCCCTTCTTTCTTCCCGATTTTTCTAATGATATCCATTACGAAGTGGAGCTTTTGATTAAAATCAACAAAGTGGGAAAATTTATTCAGAAACGATTTGCACACACCTATTATGACGAAATCGGTTTAGGAATAGACTTCACCGCTCGCGACATACAGCAAGAAGCTATGGCGAAAGGTTTGCCTTGGGAACTCAGCAAAGCTTTTGATGGCTCTGCCATTATCGGAAACTTCCTTCCAAAATCTCAATTTGCTGATTTACAGAATATAAACTTTCATTTACAGAAGAATGAGCAAATTGTGCAAAAAGGAAACTCTGCGGATATGTTATTTGATATTGACGATATCATTGCGTATGTTTCCCAATTTATTACACTGAAAATTGGAGATATTATCTTTACAGGTACACCCGTTGGTGTGGGAAGAGTTGATATCAACGACAGATTGCAAGGTTTTATTGAAGAACAAAAAATGTTTGATTTTAGAGTAAAATAGAGAATTATGAATTTAAAATTTCGTCTTACCATTATGAATTTTCTCCAATTTGCAGTGTGGGGAGCTTATCTCACCTGCATGGGAGCCTATCTTGCTACGCACGGAATGGCAGGAAAAATTGGTATTTTCTACTCAATTCAAGGAATTGTTTCCATTTTTATGCCTGCATTAATGGGAATTATTGCTGACAAATGGATTCCTGCGCAACGCCTTTTAGGAATTTGCCATGGAATATCTGGTGTCGCAATGATTTGTGCTGCTCTTTATGGTATCAGCGTTGGCGATGCAGTTCAATTTTCCCCATTATTTTCGTTATATACCATTGGCGTTGCCTTCTATATGCCGACATTAGCACTTTCTAACTCAGTAGCTTACAATGCTTTGGAAAAATCAGGATTAGACACTGTCAAAACATTTCCTTCCATTCGCGTTTTTGGAACCATTGGTTTTATCGTTTCGATGTGGATTGTGGATATTTTAAAATTTCAAACCACTGCCGCACAATTTGCTGTCAGCGGTGGCATTGGCATTGCCTTAGCACTTTACGCCTTTACACTTCCCAATTGTCCTACCAATAACTCTTCCAACCAAAAATCCATTATAGAAGCACTTGGATTGAAAGCTTTTTCACTTTTCAAACAGAAAAGAATGGCCATTTTCTTCATTTTCAGCATGCTATTAGGAGTTTCATTACAAATCACCAATGGATTTGCCAATCCATTCCTACATAGTTTTGGCAATTTGCAAGAGTATTCTAACACCTTTGGCGTTCAACATGCTAATATTCTCATCTCATTGTCACAAATCTCTGAAACTCTCTGCATTCTGCTCATTCCTTTCTTTTTGAAACGATTTGGCATTAAAAAAGTTATGTTAATTGCGATGTTAGGTTGGGTCCTCCGTTTTGCTCTTTTCGGAGCAGGAAATCCTGGAAATGGCGTGTGGCTTTTTGTCCTTTCTTGCATTGTATATGGCGTGGCTTTCGACTTTTTCAACATCAGCGGTTCGCTTTTTGTTGACAAAGAAACCACTCCCGAAACTCGCTCTTCAGCACAAGGTTTATTTATGCTTATGACTAATGGTATTGGTGCTACTATCGGAACTCTTGGCGCACAATTAGTTGTTAATAAATGCGTTCCAAAAGTAGATTGGCATAATTTAGGCATCGGACACGACTTTGGAACCTTTGAAAAGGGCAAAATTCTTTGGGATAAACTCACCTCTTTACAATTAGAAACCATTCACGAACAAGCAATGGCCATTTGGCAAGGCTGGCAACACGCATGGTATATTTTTGCTGCGTATGCTCTTGTTGTTACCATTCTTTTTGCCATAATTTTTAAGGAGAAAGAACAAAAAGATTGGGAAAACTTGTAAAAAAGAGAAATGAAGAGAATCTTTTAAGAAAAAAAACTATCTTTGCAGACTTTATTTTTAGTACATATAATATTCTAAATCAAAAATAAGAACAATGGAAAAATTTGATCCCGCAACCAACATTGAAAAGTTGGACAAAAAAGATGCTTACCGTGGTGTAAACCCTATCATTTGCGACAGCGCTACATTTATGTTTGAACGCGCTCAATTAATGACTGACACTTTCCACGGCGAAACAGAAGGTTACTTCTTATATTCAAGACACTGGAACCCAACTACTTTGGCATTGTCTCAATCATTGGCCGCTATGGAAGGTACAGAAGCTGCTTGGGTTACGGGCTCTGGTATGGCTGCTATTACAGTAGCTTTGTTACACGAAGTAAAAGCAGGTGATCATATTGTATCAAGTATGACTACTTATGGTGGTACTTTTGCTTTCTTACAAAACTATATTGTAAAATTTGGTATTGAGGTTACATTTGTGAATATGCAAGACCTTGACGCAGTGAAAAAAGCGATCAAACCTAATACTAAGGTTCTTTATACCGAAACAATGAATAACCCATTGCTTCGTATCGCAAATATTCCTGAACTTTCAAAAATTGCTCATGCTAATGGTGCTAAATTGATTGTTGACAACACTTTCACTCCTATGATTTTCTCTCCTTATCGTTTAGGTGCTGATGTTGTTATTTATAGTATGACCAAATATGTTAACGGAATGAATGATTGCGTTGCTGGTGCAATCTGCGGAACTCAAGATTATGTAAACTCTTTGATTGATGTGAACGATGGTACTGCAATGTTATTAGGTCCTGTTTTGGATCCAATGCGTTCATCAAGCATTCAAAAGAACTTACATACTTTGCACATCCGTATGAAAAAACATAGCGAAAATGCGATGTATTTGGCAAAACGCTTCAAAGAAACTGGTATTAAATATAACTACCCAGGTCTTGAAGAACACCCAGATCACGAACTTTTCACCAGTATGATGAATGATGGCTATGGTTATGGTGGTATGATTTCTATCGATATGGGAACTGCTGAAAGAGCCAGCGCTATTATGGAAAAAATGCAAGAACTTGGCGTAGGTTACCTCGCTGTAAGTTTAGGATATTTCAAAACATTATTCAGCAACTCTGGAAAATCTACCTCTTCTGAAGTTCCCGACGATATTCAAAAAGAGATGGGTATGAGCGAAGGTCTTATCCGTTTCTCTGTAGGTTTGGATAACGATGCCGAAAGAACTTTCCAATTGATTAAACAAGCTATCGAAGCTACAAGATAAGCTAACTTATTCAATAAATAAAAAGAGAATATATCACACGGTATATTCTCTTTTTTATTAGCATCTTCACAACGAAAATGCGCTTCTCTCAAAACAATAAAAAAAGTTATTGTATCTAAAATAATATATTTCAATTACAGTATTTATAAGGCTGAGACTTCATTTTTCCAATTCCAACCCGTCATCATCAGTGTAGAATATCACTATCTATAATGAATAAAATAGTACGCAGAATATTTAATCAAAAGAGATAATAGCCAACAGCTATCTCGTTTGTTTATGCTATTCTGCACAACTTAACAAAAATGTATCCATGCTACCCACCAACTTACTGATTATGCTTAAATCAGTAATCGGGTTTGCTTTCGGTATTCAGCATACTCGGGTTTGTTTGCTAATTGACGGTTTTCCATTAATGGAATACTGATACACATAAACAACGCGGTCATAGCAATAGGACCTAAAATATACCAATCTATACCATTAACGGCTGCATAGATAATCCAAATACCCCACCAAAACTGAATCTCACCGAAATAATTAGGATGGCGACCATTCTTCCACAGCCCAACATTGCAGCACTTGCCTGGATGAGCAGCACGAAAATTGTGAATCTGCTTATCTGCAATCAGTTGTATAGTAGCAGAAGCCAAACAAACAACACAGCCAAACACCATTAGTACGTACCCAATCCAACCCATCGTTTCGCTTCGCACAACACACTCACATTCATACAATTGTAGCCCAGGAAGCATAGCCACAAAGACCACCAACGTGGGAACCATATTCAAACCGAAAAAATTAATCAAATGAAATAGCACAGGGTGCAGACTGCGATATTTGGTATAGCGCCAATCCTCATGATCTATACCTTTGAAAGTGATTGCCCAATTGCGTGTTAATCGCCATCCCCAGTAGCACGATGCTACTAATAATAGTATCACAGGCAACGACCATACACTTGTATATATCCCCCATAACAAGAAAGCAATAGGAGGAAACACACTCCAATATGGGTCATATACCGATACATTTTCATATACCAATCCCCAAGCCCATACTACTATCGTAGCTATCACATCTGCCACAAATAATGCCCAAAGAGGGTGTAAGATGGGCAACGAAAGAAAACCACTTCCTGTCAATTCTCTGAAAACTAACCAGCCAATCAAACTCGCAATTAGATAGATAGCTGTAATCAATATAATACTGCACCCTTTAGAATAGAACCGTTTCATATTAGTTATTAGACTGCAAAAGTACTACATTTTGTCGAAATATTAATTTACGTGCCGAAAAATTATATTTCGTCATAATGAAAATAGTTAGTGTCCGAAAAATATATCCTTTTGCCCATAGTTTTAGTTTTGAGAGAAACAAAAATAACATAGAGGACTGAATCCGCAGAATGGGATCAGCCCTAAATTGTTCATGCAAAAAAGTTTTATCGAATAAATAAAAGAGCGAAACAAGTCCGTATGAAGAGAGGTTTTCCGCACAAACTATAAATCGGTATGTTTCACATTAATACCTTCTACTAAATAGACCAAATCTTCAGCAATGTTGGTGCAGCAATCACCGATACGCTCCAACATATACAGCACACGACTCAAATTGAGATAGGAAGGCATAATGTCTGCTTTTACATCATTTTGAAAGAGTTGGCGGTGAATTTCGTGGTAATAATCATCCACTTGGTCATCAGTAGCGATAATATTGCGGGCAATATAATCATTTTCCGTTTCGAAAGCGTAAATAATATTTTCGTTCATTTTCTGCACCATTGAGAAGAGACTCCGAATTTTATGCTGATAAGGTTTCCACACTTCATCAGAATTGGCAATAATAGGAAGCCTTTTGTTGATACTATTGAGCAGATCACCCATTCTTTCCATATCAATAATGATGTTGAGCAGAGCGATAATGCGGCGCAAATCGCGGGCACGCGGCGTAAGACGGACAATATCGTTTACGATGCTCTCGCGAAATTGAATCTCATATTGATCCAATTGTTTCTCATTGGCTTTTATCTTTGCGGTCGTTTCTAAGTTAATAGGACCATCAATCTGTTTTTCAAGTAGCGAAAATTGCTCCGTCAGCAATTTAGCCATTGCTGCGAAATCCTCATTCATTTTCTTTAAAGATTCTTCTCTTATCATAACTGTAACATTAAAAATTCAAAATTATTAACCCATTCTTCCGATAAGGTAATCTTCCGTTCGTTTGTCTTTTGGATTAGTGAACATAATGCTTGTATTCTCATATTCAACTAATTCTCCTAAATACATAAACATTGAGTTGTCTGAAATTCGGGATGCTTGTGACATATTATGGGTAACAATCATAATAGTTACTTGTTTTTTCAGTTTCACCAAAAGTTCCTCTATTTTGAGAGTTGCGATTGGGTCGAGTGCGGAGGTAGGCTCATCCAGCAGCAGCAAGTCTGGTTTTAAGGCAAGTGCGCGCGCAATGCAAAGACGTTGCTGTTGTCCTCCCGAGAGGAAAGATCCCTTTTTGTGCAGGGTACTGCTCACCTCATCCCAAAGACCTACATTACGCAAATTCTCCTCTACGATTTCATCGCATTTTTTCTTGCTCAATTTTATCCCTTTCAACAGAAAACCGGCAATCACATTGTCGTAAATGCTCATTGTAGAGAAAGGATTAGGACGTTGGAATACCATTCCTGCTTTGGAGCGCACATCAATAGGATTCATCTTCAATACATCCTTTTCTTCGAGCAGAATCTCTCCGGAAACACTGATACCATCGTGCAGTTCGTGCATTCTGTTGATAGCGCGTAGCAAAGTACTCTTACCGCAACCTGACGGTCCCATAATGGCGGTGATAGAGTTGCGCGCAATATCAGCGGAAACATCTTTAACAGCGTATTTATCTGCTGCATAAGAGATGCTTAAATCTTTTATTTGTAAAATAGGATTTGTTATCGGTTCCATCGTTTTGTAATTATTTTAGCTGTGATATTTAAGGTTAACACTATTAACAAGAGGAAAAGTGAGGCGCTCCAAATTAAACTCTGCAGGTTCGGGTCGTTGTAAAACTCCCAAATCAACAGTGACACGGAACTGTTGGGTTGCGTCAAGTTCCATTGGATGTAAGCGCTGCCCAAGATAGTAAGCATCAGCGGTGCGGTTTCGCCCATCACACGTGAAATAGCCAGAAGAATTCCTGTAAAGATTCCGGAAAATCCTGACGGTAACCAAACCTTGAAAATCATTGAGGTGTAAGAAGCTCCGAGCGCCAACGCCGACTCTTTCAAACTCATTGGTAACAAGTTTAACGTCTCTTCAGTAGAGCGAATGATGAGTGGCAACATCATAATGGCGAGTGCACCAGCACCAGCAATGGCGGAATAACTACCCATCGGAACAACGATCCAAAGGTAAGCAATGATACCAATTACAATAGAGGGCGTGCCTTGCAGCAACTCGCTAAGAAAACGAATAATGCTGGCAAAACGACGTTCTCTGTTTTCTGAAACATAGATACCGCAAAAAATTCCTATCGGGATTGCCACAATCGCCGCCAACGCTACTATTATCAACATTCCCACAATGCCGTTGGCGATACCTCCTGGAATTGGCTCTCCAATATTTTTTGCTAACATAGCTTCCAATGAGGTAGGAGAGATTTCCGTGAAAAATGCCCAATTTATCTGCCCAATTCCATTGATAAATACTTTTCCTAAGATTGCAAACAGCGGAATAGAAGTGAGAAGAGAAAAGAATATAATGAGCGCTAAAAAAGCCTTATCCTGAAATAGTCTTATGCTGTTTCTTTTCATTATCTTTTTGATTTTCTGATTAAAAATCTTCCTATCATATTAGTAATCATAGTGATGAAGAATAGTGCCAGCGCAATGGCAATCAGTACGGAGAGTCGAGAGTCTGACGCTTCACCAAATTGATTAGCGATTATACTAGCCATCGTGTTACCAGTATCACCCAAACCGCGAGGAATATTATTGGTATTACCAATCAACATTGTTACCGCCATGGTTTCTCCCAATGCACGGCCTAGCGCCAAGATGTATGAGGAGATGATTCCCGATGATACGGAAGGGAAGATCACTCGCGTTACCACTTCGCTGCGTGTTGCCCCTAAGCCGTAAGCACCCTCTTTCAGGTCGGTAGGAACCATCTTGATAAACTGGCTGCTCAACGATGCGGCGTACGGAATAATCATTATTGCTAAGATGATGGCTGCAGTAAAAACACCGAATCCCTGATCCGAAATGCCCAAGTCCGCAATAATCGGTCTCAACACGTAGAATCCCCATAAACCATAAACAATAGAAGGAATTCCCGCTAGCAAATCCACCATCGTTTCCAATACGGAAGCTATTTTCTTGCCTTTGAAATATTCTCCAATGAAAAGAGCAATGGAAAGGGAGAATGGAATGCAGATCAGAAGTGCCAACAGTGAGGAGAGCAATGTGCCCGCAATGAACGCCAGCGCACCATATTGCTCAGAACCTTCTGTGTAATCCCATTCTGCTGAGAAAAGGAAGTTGAAAAATCCGAACTGTTTGAAGGCAGGTAAAGAGCCTGTAATCAAAGAGTAAACCATTCCGATTCCTACCACTAATAGCAGCAGCGCAGTCGCAAATAGCCCAATTTTAAAAATCTTATCTTTCATCTTTTCTTCTTAATACTCTTTTCCAGCTTTGCCAATTATTTTGTGCTTTCACTAACACTATACTGAATGTTATCTATATTTTTGAATGCTTGGGTTTGAACCGCTTTCGGAAGTGGAGCATAATGAATCTGTTCTGAAATTTTTTGCATATCATCAGAGATTATAAATCGGAGCATTTCTTTTATGCCTTCTGCTTCCATTTGGGTGCGTTTACCATTATTCAAATCTTTTTTCACGATAATCCAAGTGAATAAACTGATGGGATAAGCATCTGGTATTTCGGAATTGGTAATCATACAGCGCATATCTTCAGGTATTTCCCCTTGTGCTGCTGCTGAGATGCTGGCTGCTGACGGCTTGACAAACTTACCACTTTGATTCTGCAAGTTGGCATAGGTGAGTTGCTGTGCAAACGCATATTCTGAGCCGATATAGCCGATAGTTCCTTCCGTTTGACTGAGTACGCCTGCAATACCCGTATTTCCCTTTGCAGCAATACCCGTCGGAAAAGAGACCGCCTTGCCAAAACCGAACATATTTTTCCAATTTTCACTCACTTTGCTGAGATAATCTGTAAAAACAAAGGTGGTACCACTGCCATCAGAACGATAAACGGGAGAGATTTTTTTGTGCGGAAGTGCTACACCCTCATTTATAACTTGTATTTGCTCGTCATCCCAATAGGAGATTTCACCAGCAAAAATCTGCGCTACCAACTCACCCGTCAGATTCAACTCCTGAATTTCTGGCAGATTGTAAGCAACTACTACAGCTCCCATGCAAGTAGGAATATGGAATACATCACCAATCTCAGCCATCTCTTCGTCAGAAAGGTAAGCGTCGCTGCCTGCAAAATCCACAACACCTTCTTTCAAACTGTTGATTCCTCCACCACTGCCGATACCTCCATAAGTTACTTTGTTATGCGTTTCATCGTAAAATTTTTTGAATACTATAGAGTAGAAAGGTTGCGGAAATGTAGCTCCAGCTCCAGTAATGTTTACTGAAGAAGTGTTGTTCTTACAACTTACTGCTAATAAAGAAATTATAGTAGCAATAATCATTAGTTTTCCTTTTTTAATCTTTTTCATTTTTTCTTTTTTTAGTTGTGCAAAAAAAGCTTTATTAAATTACATTAAAGTTGTCTTTCTGTTACGTTTTTGT
Source organism: Bacteroidota bacterium (assembly GCA_023413895.1). Taxonomy (GTDB): domain Bacteria; phylum Bacteroidota; class Bacteroidia; order Bacteroidales; family WCHB1-69; genus JAEZOU01. The sequence continues at coordinate 33,248 of JAEZOU010000066.1, forward strand.
TACATTTTTACCTCGATATTTAAATAACCTAAGAGGGTGATTTCGGAGATGCCCGCACGCGGAACCGCCGCTCTGAAATTTGGCGAAATCTTAAAGTGCGAATTTGGCGAGTATTGGAAACCTATCAATGCCGCCATCTCATCCTTGCTTTGGTCTTGTCGGCGTTGCGAAAGCAGTAGATCGTAACGGGCGAAAAGTTCAAATTTTTTGGGCAGTTTCAAAGTGACAAATGCCGATACACCTTGCATATTTTTCCCAAACTCCCCTTTTGCATTCCATATCGTAGCGTATTCTGCTCCAACACCTACTTTTTCCCCTTTGTAACCCACAAAGAGAGTGAGATTTTCCTGTCCTGTCAGCGTGGAATCTTGGTCGTGGTACGAACCATAAACACGAAGAGTGAGTGAAGAGATGGGATTGAAGGTCACTCCCAAACCATACAAGAAGTACGGGTCCATTTTCAAATTTTTATATCCGTCGCCATTAACAAAGGTAAAATCCGACTTTACCCAAGATGCAAATTTATATTGTGCCACCAATCCCAAGTCGGCGCTGGAACCAAATTTATATTGGTCTTGAAACGATTTGTACAAGTAGCGATGTCCCCACGCTTTTTCTTGAACCGAAAACTGTTCCATTCCCGTGAGCCCCGCGTGAAGAGTGAAATTCCCTTTATGCCAAGTAATACACGCATTTTTTAAATAAGCAAGTTTCGTAAGGTCAAAAACTTCCGACGATTTACCCACATCCAAAACCACTTTTGCCGATAATCCTTCGGTGAACTGATATTGATAACCTAAGTAGGCGCGCTCAATGCTGAATCCTGTGTTTTGGGTATCAGTAAACTCAGAATGAAAATCACCAAAAAGAGTTAAAATCATTTTCCCTTTGGGTTTGAAAACGTTGGCTGTGCTGTCTTTTTGCGCCCAAAGTACAGGATTTGCCAAGATAAATAATACACTTAAAATTAATAGAGTAATCTTTTTCATTTTTTCTTTTTTTAGTTGTGCAAAAAAAGCTTTATTAAATTACATTAATGTTGTCTTTCTGTTACGTTTTTGTTACATTTTTTGAAGGATTACACGACAGAATTTTTCTCAAAAACCATAAAAAAAGCACCCCGACGATGCAGGGTGCTTGGCGCAATTCAAATTTATCACTCTTTTACTTGTTTTCTTTTTGATTTCCTAGTTTCTTTTCAACTTCCTCTTTAGAGAGTTTCTTTGTGCAGAAGAAC
>JAEZOU010000003.1 GCA_023413895.1 Bacteroidota bacterium
AGTAGAAAAAATATTGTAAAAACTCTTTTCATAATAATATGAGATTAATAAATACACAAATAAAAAGTTACCAAATCTGCGCAAAATTAGTATAAATATTAAAGTAAATAATCAATAAAATTGTTAACAATTGCTTAAATGGGGGGGGTAATAAAACACTAACAATAAGACAATTACACTGAAAAAGATAGAAAAACTTTACTTTTTTACATTAAATTTAAATTTTCTATTTTCAAATTTTGAAGTAAATGAAGAAAATCAGAGTATTTTAAGGGCTATAGCCGCATAGACTTTGGCAAGAGAGCATTCGTTTTTTGTTTCTCTGAGAACGAGCATTAATGACGTCACTTTTGTTTAGGAAGTTCCGCGTGAGGGATAGAAGCGGTTATGAGCGGCGGCAACATTTTGATAATTATAGATTTACACAGTTATGCCGCCGCGAAATTTGAGCGGATAGCCCGACGGCGAGTGCGCGGGAATTGTGCGAAGGCAAATCGCCGGCACGCCCAAATAAAAAACAGGAAATGCAAATTCTTTCTACCTCAACTTGTTCTTCAAGAAGTCGTTTTTTGCATAGCCGAAGAAGATAAGAATTCCGATTAGGTTGACCAATGCGGAAACGATGAAAGCCTGTTGGTAGCCGAAATGCTCGGCAATAGCACCGCCAATCAGCGTTCCTAAGCCCACACCAATATCCCAACTAATTAGAATTGAGGAATTTGCCGTACCACGTTGGGTATGAGGAGCCAGATTCAGAAACATAGTTTGGTAGGCAGGCCACATGTGTCCGTTACCCAAACCCACGATAAAGGCAGAGCCGTAATAACCGATAGGATTTTGCAACAATGCGAACATCAGGTAGCCGCACAGCGAAATCAAGACTCCGACGGAGGCGTTTTGGGTGATTTTACCTTGGCGGAGCGTTCTACTGCCCACAAGTCGCGAGAGTATAAGACCTGCAGAGAGCAGCATAAAGAAAACTGCGGAGCCGCCGCTGATATTCAGCGTTTCCTTACCGTAAATAGCGACATAGGTTGCCGTAACGCCGTAGGAGAAGGAGAGGCACATCATCGATAGTCCTTCGCTCCAGCCTTTCAACAAGAAAAAGCGGTCTAAAGAGATTTTCGGTTTATCCTTGATAAGCTCTCGAGGATTTAGTTTCAGGGTTGTGTTAATTCCCAAACCGATAGCGGAGGTCAGGAAAGCAAGCCAGAAGAGCAGGTCATAGTTGTGTGTAATATTGAGCAGATAGATTGCCAGTGCGGGTGCGATGGCGGAGGCAATATTGTTACTCAAGCCGTAGTAGCCAATACCTTCCGCACGGCGGGTTGGGTGCAGTACGTCGATAGCCACAGTACTATTTGCAACTGTTGATGCTCCGAATGGGGCGCCGTGCAGCGTTCTGACCAACGTAAATAGCAACAGAGAACCAGCAGCCAAATAGCCTCCGAAGAAGATGGTAAAAAGCCCGTAGCAGATTAGCAACACCTTCTTTCGAGGAAAACTATCTACAAAAAAGCCACCAAAGGGTCGAATTAACAATGCCAGTAAGGTATATCCCGATAACACGAGACCGATAGTTTGTTTATCGGCTGCAAAAGTCTCTTTCAGATAGAGCGGTAATAGCGGTGTGAGCAGCATAAAAGAGAAGAAAATCATAAAGTTAGCAATCCAAACCTTCAGGTAGTTGCTATTCCATAATTTTTCCTGATTTTCGATTCGTTTTTCCTCCATAATCAATAAAATTATAGTGATGAATTGAATTTTCTAACAAAAACAATTAAAACGGCAATCGTAACCGAAGTTGCCAAGAAGCAGGCGACAGGCTCGGCAAACCAGACGCCGTCCACGCCCCAAAGCATTGGGAACCCGATCAGTAGTGGTATCAGAAAGAGCATCTGCCGTAGCAGTGTTAGTATAGCCGAAATAAAAGCTTTTCCGATTGCCATAAAAAAGTGAGAGGAGATCATCTGTATCGGGATTAGCGGAAAGAGTAACATATAGCGCACCATACCGTGAGCAATTTCCGAAACCATTTGTTTATCGGTCGTAAAGATTGTTGCGATTTCATTAGGAAAAGCAAGGCAAAGGCCCCAAAGTGTCAGCGTAATCACTGACGCCCAGAAGCACGCCATTCGATAGGCAGCCCACATTCTTGGATATTGCTTCGCTCCAAAATTATATCCCACAATCGGTTGCATTCCTTGCGCAAAGCCCAAGATAATCATTGCAACCAAACTTCCAATTACATTAACAATTCCGCCAGCACCCACGGCAAAGTCACCACCATACAGATAAAGCTGTTTGTTGATAATCAGAATTACCAAGAAAGAGCCTGCGTGAACAACAAATGAGGAGAGTCCAATGGAGAAGATTTTGCGAGGCACGCCCGAAGTCAGCCGAATTTGTTTTATATCTATAAATAGGTTATATTTTTGATTGCAATAATGAAGCAACATAAAGAGCAATCCGCAGGCTTGTGACAATACCGTTGCCAATGCTGCACCACGCATTCCCCAATGGAAAACAAAGATGAAAAGCGGAGCGAGTAATAGGTTTATAAAAATTGTCATGAGCATTCCTATCATTCCCTTCACGGGGTAGCCCGAAGCGCGCATTATGTTATAAAGTCCGAAATAGAGGTTTCCAATTACGTTTCCTACCAAATAAATCTGCATAAAATCGCGAGCGTAAGGCAAAGTATTGTCACTAGCGCCAAAGAAAATCAATATCGGATCTAAAAAGATAAGCGAAAAAAGAGAAAGCAGTCCGCCTAAAACCAGAATTAACATCAGTGCATTTCCTAATGTTTTTTGTGCTAAATCTTCACGTTGCTGACCTAACTGTATAGAAATCAATGCCGAAGCGCCGATTCCTACTAAGGTACTAAAGGCAATTGCTAGGTTCATCAGAGGCAACGTAAGCGAAAGGCCAGACAGCGCATAAGCACCAACGCCATGTCCTATAAAAATTCTATTGATAAGGTTATACAATGAAGTGGCTGAGCAGGAGATAATGGCTGGCAGCGCATAACGCCAAAAAAGTGGGCGCATAGATAAACTTTGCAAATCGTTATTCACGCTCATCATCTACCCTCCTAATTACCTTCTTACGACCTCCTAAGAGATAGGCTAATATCAAAATTGTGGAGGAGAATAGGTAAGATACTGAATTTACAATACAAGCACCTTGAATTCCGAATGCAGGAACCAAAACTACCGCTAACACCGCTGTTGCCAAAACTCCAGCCAACGATTTAATTATCAAAACATTAAGTTGTTTTGTAGCTGAAAAGTAATTTCCATAGACATTAGAAATTGCAATTGCAAGGATTCCGGGCGATAAAATCCACAAAATTATCTTTACAGAAGCGAACTCCTCACCGAAAATGAAGGTGTAAAGTTGTACGGGTAGCAAAAGGGCCACGACGAGGCAAAGCAAAGAGCCTATTGCACTGAAAAGTGCCGCACGAGCTGTATACCGACGGGCAGTTTTTGTATTTCCTTCTTGTAAAACTTGCGAATATTGTACCAATGAGATACTGCGCGATAATATCCAAATCGCTTCCGAAAGAGTTACACCGATAGAGAAGATTCCAACAGAAGCATTACCCAAATAATATCCTAAAACATAATACGTTAGGCGATAATTAAAAAACTGTAATAAGCTACTCAATTCCGTTTTCCAACCAAAAAGAAAGGAATTTTTCACCACCCCCCTATCCCACTGAAATGTAATACGTTCTATCTCCTTGTTAGTAATTACCGACGCGATTCCTAGGGTAATAAAGGTAGCTAATAAATAGGCACAGAAGTATGCATAGTAAGTAATTTTAGGAAATAGAAAATAAAAAAGAAGTGTTAGCAGCAGAATCAATGCTGGTTGAATTACCGTAATAATATTGTAGGCTTTAATTTTCTGTTTTCCAATATAGAGAGCATTATGGAAAGAGAGGCAAGCGGCTAAACACGCAACAGCAAAAAAAAGGAGGGCTAGTAGCGGGGTTTTGAAGCAGACCTCAAACAATGCACCAACGAGTGCAATCAGCAAAGCCCAAAGATATGCCTGCGTTCCTAATCGTGAGGCAGAAACCCTTTGAATGTAATAGGAGACACTGCTACCATTAAAAACATTGGCAAATATGGCAATAAGCCCTAAGTCTGCAACAAAAAGTGAAATCACTCCTCGTCCCGAAGCTCCCCAAAAACGTGTTGTCAGCACCACAATAGCAAAGTTAAGAAGGAGAATCGCCACCTTCCCGACCAAAGTAATGAAGGTGTCTAACTTAGCGTTTTTCATAACTTTCAACCATTTGGATAAAATCGTCAACTATCAACGACCAATTATATTTTTGTTCACTTAATGCGCGCGCTTTGGCACAATGGTCATAGTACAAATTGGGATTTTTAACATATTCTAAAAGTGCTGCGGCAACCTCTGGGGCTCGTGTGGGGCGCTCAATAGCAACTCCACACGTTTCTAACTCGGGAACTCCTTTGGGAACAGCTTTCAATGCCGTAACCAAAGTTGGACGTGCAGCCGCCATATAATAAAATAGTTTAATAGGCAAACAATGGGTATTTTCTATATCAATCTCTCTTAAATCCAAACAGATATCATGCTTACTTATCTCTTCGCAAAACTCCTCAAAGGGAAGGTAAGAAGAGTAATGTAAATCCAAATTTTCAGGTTGACTATCAGAGCGTTTCAGTTCTTTAGGAGGCGTTGCGGTAAGAATTGTTAAGTCGAAATGGGTACTTGAATGCCATGCTGCCGCGTGGTGCATGGCACGTATTACATTATAAAAGCCTTTCTCTTCGGTTAATGGTCCACAATACAAAACACGACATGTTTTAGTAATTTCCCTTGGTGGATTATTTTTAATATACTTTAAATCAGGATAATAAGATAAAGGAGTTGATTTTTTCTTTGGGAAAAGGAACTCAAACGGAAGTTTCTTATAATATTCTCCAAAGATAAACCCATCAGCTCTTATACCTGCAAAAAGATTCAACCAAGGAAGAATTAAAAGTCTTAAAAATTGGCAATATAAGCTATGATTTCTTAGATTTTTTTTTGAAGGATACCATTCCGTAATATCATAAATAACCTTACAACATCTCTCGTTCCGTCGATATTTAGCAGCCATCAGCACAGCCATCGGTGTATCGCAGATAATCAAATTTGGACGGAATTCTGCCAGTATAGCACAAGTTTGCTTCGTGCGCTTTCGCCGGCTCATTGCGCTATCGTTAAAACTTGTAATATTCTTATCAGAAAAATCTGTGCGGGTGGATAATATGAGTGTTTCGTGACCTCGTGCCTCTAATGCCGGTACTTGATGGCGGGCAATTCGCTCGTCAGAAGGCAGATGTGCAGTCTGTACAAACGCTATTCTCATAATAAACTTCTGATTATAAAAGTGTTATATCACCTTTCCCTTCGCGAATTATCTCCAAATCTCCCGAAGTACAATCTACCACTGTTGATGGCACATTGTCACCATAACCACCATCAATCACTATATCCACCAAATCACCATATTTCTCATCAATCAACTCTGGGTCTGTTGTGTATTCCAAAACCTCATCCTCATCACGAATAGATGAGGATAATATAGGGTTACCAAAAACACGAACTATCTCACGAATAATATTATTATCTGGAACACGAACACCTACCGTTTTCTTATTAGACAGAAACCATTTAGGGACTTGATTATTCGCATTTAAAATAAATGTAAATGGACCCGGCAAGGTCTTCTTCATCGCCTTAAAAATAGTGTTATTAATAGGTGTGGTATAATCGGAAACGTGACTTAAATCATAAAAAATAAAAGAGAGTGCACTTTTCTTTTTATCCTTACCCAAAATTTGAATCACCTTTTCGATACTTTTCGGCTTATAAATATCACAACCTATCCCGTAAATTGTATCCGTAGGATAAATAATGATACCACCATCGTGCAAACACTCAGATATTGTTGCGATGTGACGTGGATTGGGATTTTCAGGATAAAGTTTCAGTAACATACCTCTTAAAAATAAAAGAGGGTAAGCTACTTGTATCGCATCGCTACAACCAATGTACCCTTGCTACATTCCTGTCCTGGGGGAGTTAAAAGGGAGCAGATCGTACAAGACTTACCCGCCGCAAAAGTAGAAAAAAAATTAATATTTTTGCCTCAATCAAAAAAAATATTTTTTTCAATGAAAAAAACGATTTACATCTTCATTCTTCTACCTCTTTTTATCTTATTTATAGCAAGTTGCAATCAACATCGATGGGAACAATATGAAGGAAATGCTTTAGGAACTTACTTTTGTATTACCTATAGTGGAGAGGAAAACCGCGAATTAACGGAAAAAATCGATTCTATTTTACGCAAAGTAAACGAAAATTTTTCCATTTTCGACACACTTTCGCAAGTAAGTCTGATTAATCATAATTGCACCAATGAACTCACCCCTGAATTAGCATCTGTGTTGACTTTAGCACAAAAAATAAGTTCCGAAACGGAAGGTGCTTTCGATATTACGGTTGCACCACTCATTAATTTGTGGGGGTTTGGAAAAGAGCGAACTATAAATGCAGATAGTGTTTCTGTAGATAGTGTACAACAATTTGTAGGATATAATAAAATTAGTTATTGTAATGGAAAATTACACAAAGCAGACCCTCGTATAACACTCAATTTTAATGCTATAGCCAAAGGATGGGCGGTGGACAAAGTGTCGGAACTTTTGGTTAAAAGTGGTTATACTGATTTTGTGATAGATATTGGCGGCGAAGTTACTGCGCAAGGTTCTCGCAATGGAAAACCTTGGCGCGTGGGCATACAAGTACCAACAGAAACTGCCGACGGTCCCATTGCGGCAATGAAAGCTATCGAACTAAACAACGCTGCCGTAGCAACGAGTGGTAATTACCGCAACTACCACGAAGTGAACGGAAAACGCTACTCTCACATTCTCAATCCAACAACAGGTTACCCAGAACGCTCCTCTTTACTGAGTGTTACTGTTGTAGCAGAAAACTGCACAATAGCAGATGCTTATGCCACAGCCTTTATGGTTATGGGAAGAGAAAAAACCCGACAATTCCTACAAAAACACCCCGAACTTTCCGTCTGCTTTATTTATGATGAACAAGGCAAATTCCAAACAGAAACCATTAATCTTACTTTTGCAGAATAGTTCTTTTAAAGCACATCTTTTCTATCAATAAACAAAAAAGAGGCACATCTCTGCACCTCTTTTACTATATTTGAGCATAATAGACTAACGAAGATCCATCTCTTTTAAAAGATAACCTGCACCAGCATATTTGTCAATAATAAACAATACATAACGAACGTCAACATTAATACAACGTTGTAATTCGGTATTGAACACAATGTCGCTACTCAACGCTTCCCAATTACCATCGAATGCCAAGCCGATAAGTTCTCCATTGGCATTGATAACAGGGCTACCAGAGTTACCACCAGTGATATCATTGTTACTCAAGAAACAAACTGGAAGAACACCATTTTCAGCATAAGGACCGAAATCTTTGGTTTCGATTAGGGTTTTCAATTTTGCTGGCACATCAAATTCTGGATCATTAGGAATCTCTTTTTCAAGAATACCTTGTGCAGTTGTATAGTGTAAATAGTGAACACCATCAATTGGGTAGTAATCCAAAACCTGTCCATAAGTTACACGCATTGTGGAGTTTGCATCTGGATACATAGGTTTATTTTGTTCCATTTCACGAATAGCCGCCAAATAACTTCTACGAGGAAGGTTGATTTTTGCTGACGCATCACGATAGGTAGATTGAGCCATAAAGAGCGCTTGAATAAGAGAGCTATTATATTTTACAAGAGGATCTTCATCATACATCTTTTTGGTATAAGACTTGCTGAGGAATTTCTCTAATCTCTCGCGAGAAGTGAAAATAGATTTTTCCATTACATCAGCTGCAAAAGCTTCTGCCCAGCGTGTACCAGCCTTCTTATAAGTTTCTTTGGCATATTTAACGATAGAAGGTTGATTTTCTTCAGGAACATTATTCCAGATTTGGAGAGTGGCTACCAATACTTTTCCTTCTGTTGGTAGATCCACAAGGTTTCCATAAAGTGCATCATATTCTTGCATAATACGCTGAACATCTTCTGCTGTAAGAGTAACTTTTTTCTCATCTACACCTGGAAGAGGAATTCTGAATGAATATGGAAGCATTACTGTTTTTGAAGACATAAGTACTACATTTGCGTACCAGAAGGTTTTCATTTCATTTGCGTTAACACCTTCGCAAATAGATTTAATTTTAGGAAGTGCATCGCCATATTTCTCTTTGCGACTTTCATCAGCATTAATCCAATTGGTAAGAATCTCCTCTTGTTTCTCTTTTTTCTCTTTCACGCGAAGTGCAATCAAGCTATTAGTCTCACCTTGTTTATTTTTCCAAGTATTTGCCCAACCTGCAAAATCATCGGCATAGAGAAGTCGAACGCGGTCACTTTTATTCATCTCCTCACGATATACAGGAATAATTTGGTCGAAAGGTTCAACTAAAGAAGGATTGTCAATATTAATAGTTTTAGCCACTTCGTAAGAGGTCATAAAACGTTCTGTTGTTCCAGGATAACCCCAAACCATTGAGAAATCTCCCATTTTTACACCTTTTGTACTGATAGGCAAGTAATGTTTAGGTTTCAAAGGAATATTTTCTGGAGAATATTCTGCTGGAGAACCATCAGGAGCTGTATAGATTCTGAAGATGGTGAAGTCACCAGTATGACGAGGCCACATCCAATTATCTGTATCGCCACCAAATTTACCTACTGCACTCGGAGGGGCACCTACCAAACGAATATCTTTATATGTTGTATAAACAAACATATAATATTCATTTCCTTCGTAGAAAGGTTTAATAACCACATTGTAGCGTCCATCTTTACTATGTTCCTCTTTCAATTTATTAATTGCCTTTGTTACGTGGTCTCTTCTTTGGGATTCTTTCATATCAGCAGTTACCTCTGCCAAAACAGTGGCGGTAACATCTTGCATATATTCAAGCATATTCACGTGAAAACCTTCGTTAGGAAGTTCCTCTTCACGACTCATTGCCCAGAAACCATTTTTTAAATAATCGTGTTCTGTGGTAGAGTGGTCAACAATAAACGAGTAACCACAGTGATGATTGGTAAACATCAAACCATCGCGAGAAACAATCTCACCCGTACAGAAACCATCGCCTAACTGAACAATAGCATCTTTCAATGATGAGTTATTAATATCATACAACTGTTCTGCTGTTAATTTTAAACCCAGACGTTGCATTTCTGAATAGTTGTACCCTTTAATAAACATAGGTAACCACATTCCCTCATCAGGTGGATTGATGGCAAAGGAGGGAGACAACACAAAGGCCATCATCATTGCTAGTAAAAATTTTTTCATAAATCGATTTATTAGTTAATATTATTTTTGATTTCAATCATTTATGCTCCACGTTTTTGGAATAGCTTTGTCAACGCCCGCACATAATCCTCTCCCGTGAAGAGTTGTACGGAGTCTATACCCGATTTTTTCAACTGCTCAGTTACTTGTTGCCGTTGGGCAATCCACCAACAGCGATAAGCCTGCCGCACCTTGTCGGAGTTTGTGTCAGTTAGAACAATCTTGCCTGTTTCTGGATCCTGCACAGAGAGCAATCCGATCGGTGGTAAAAACTCGTCTGCGCGGTCCTCAATTTGCAACGCAACCACATCATGCTTGTTGGCTGCAATTTTCAATGCCTGTTCAAAGTTACAGTTCACAAAGTCTGAAAGCACAAAGGCGGTACATTTTTTCTTAATAATATTGGTTAAATAGCGAAGTGCCTCCGCCACATTGGTCTGTACTTGACGAGGTTTATAATCTACCAATTCTCTAATAATTCGTAAAATATGAGAACGACCTTTTTTCGGTGGGATAAATTTCTCTACCACATCGCTAAAGAAAATAACTCCTACCTTATCGTTATTAGTAATTGCAGAAAAGGAGAGCACAGCAGCTACCTCAGTAATTAACTCAGCCTTGACCTGACGATGCGTTCCGAATTGCGTAGAACCACTCACGTCAACGAGCAACATAACAGAGAGTTCTCGTTCCTCTTCAAAAATCTTAACATAAGGGCGATGGAAACGCGCTGTTACGTTCCAATCGATATTACGAACATCGTCACCATATTGATATTCACGCACTTCACTAAAAGTCATACCGCGCCCTTTGAAAGCGGCGTGATATTGACCTGAAAAAACCTGCTGCGAAAGTGCGCGAGTGCGAATCTCTATTTTCCGTACTTTTTTAATAAGTTCTGATGAATCCATATCGTACTGATTACGGAACTTCTACCGTATTTAAGATTTCATTAATAATATCGAAAGTGGTAATATTCTCAGCTTCTGCTTCGTATGTTAATCCTATTCTATGACGCAAAACATCATGACAAATAGCACGAACATCTTCTGGAATCACATAACCACGACGCTTAATAAACGCATACGCTTGCGCTGCTAACGCCAAATTGATTGTTGCACGCGGTGATCCCCCATAACTAATCATATTGGCAAATTTTTCAAGTCTGTATTCCGATGGAAAACGAGTTGCAAATACAATATCAGCAATATATTGCTCTATTTTTGCATCAATATAAACCTCCTTCACTACCTCACGAGCACGAATAATATCTTCAGGTTTTATTACTTGATGGGTTTGCGGATAATTCGCCTCCAAATGCTGACGTAAAATCTGTTTTTCCTCTTCAATTGTAGGATATTGTATCACCACTTTCAGCATAAAACGATCCACTTGCGCTTCTGGAAGTGGATATGTACCTTCTTGTTCTATAGGATTTTGCGTTGCCATTACCAAAAAAGGCTCCTCCAACTTAAAAGTTTCATCACCAATCGTTATCTGACGCTCCTGCATAGCTTCCAACAACGCACTTTGTACTTTTGCTGGCGCACGGTTAATTTCATCTGCCAAAATAAAATTAGCGAAAAGAGGCCCTTTTTTTACGACAAACTCCTCCGTTTTCTGACTATAAATCAGCGTTCCTAAAAGGTCGGCTGGTAATAGGTCGGGAGTAAACTGCACACGACTAAATTTTGCATTTATCGTATTTGCCAACGATTTAATTGCCAACGTCTTTGCCAATCCAGGAACACCTTCCAACAGAATATGGCCATTGGCCAAAAGGCCTATCAACAAGCGTTCGGTCATCATTTTTTGCCCTACAATAACCTTGCTCATTTCCATATTCACAATATCTACAAATGAACTTTCTTGTTGAATTCTTTCATTCAATTCTCTAATATCAACTGTTTTATTCATATAAAAAGTTTTGTTCTTATTTATAGTTGCTTATTTTTAAGCGAGGAAATAACGATATTCTCTCAAAATTATTGCACAAAAATAGAAAATTTACAGCACAAGTCATTTTTTATAATTTTGATTTGGGCGTGCCGGCTTTTCCACGCACAAACCACGCACGCCGTCGAGCTTTCCGCTCAAATTTCGCGCCTCCTTCTCTCGCTACAATTCTACCTAAAACAAAATCCGGCGCTCATAACCGCTTCAATCTCTCACGCAGCGTACTGCCCCCACCTTTCGGAAATATTCACAGATACAAGTGCGTAAATTTTATCGTAAAATTTCAAAGGAATCGCATTTTTTACTACCTTTGCACTTTCAAAAATAATATATGTTTAAGAAACAAAAAACAGAAGACCGGGCAGTCTCCATCTCAGCACTTACTTGGAAAAGATTCAAACGAGAAAAAGCGGGAATGGTCTCTTTAGGGTTCATTCTCATCATCATATTCATCTCAATATTGGGCTACTTAATCACTCCCGATGCAACTCCCTACTGCAACGACCAGCATTTGGAAATTTCGCTTCGCAAACCTGGATTCAAAGTACAGATGCTCAACGTAAAAGATAATCGTGAAGTGGAAAAAGTGAGTGTTTTACACAAAATGCTTTTCGGACAACCTGCGCTTTACACCACTATTCCTATCAGTAATTACACACAACGCAATGACACAATTTTTGCACAACCTTTTGAACAAGAAAATATTACCATTCAATATACATTATCAGAATTAGCTCCTAAAATTCCCATAGAAACACGAACCTATCGTTTGGGCACCGACCGCTACGGTCGCGATGTACTCAGTCAACTTCTAATGGGGTCCCGAATCAGTTTGGCTGTGGGCTTTATCTCCGTTTCTATCGCATTAGTTATTGGTATCTTCTTAGGCGCCATCGCAGGCTACTACCGCGGACGAGTAGATAATATCATCATGTGGTTCATCAATGTTATCTGGTCCATACCTACCCTACTACTAGTTATCGCCATCAGTTTTGCATTAGGAAAGGGATTTTGGCAGATTTTTATCGCTATTGGCCTAACGATGTGGGTCGATGTAGCGCGGGTAGTGCGCGGACAAGTAATCAGTCTCAAGGAACAAGAGTTTGTTGAGGCAGGCAAAGCATTAGGATTTTCTGGTTTACACATCATCATTCGCCATATTCTACCTAATGTTTTAGGCACGGTTATCGTGTTGGCAGCTTCTAACTTCTCCTCTGCCATACTGATGGAAGCGGGACTCAGTTTTTTGGGCATTGGGGTACAACCCCCTACTCCCTCGTGGGGCATGATGATGAAGGAAAACTACGCATATATCGTCTTAGACCAAGCTTACCTTGCCATTGCGCCAGGTATTGCCATTATGCTTTTAGTATTAGCATTTATGCTAATAGGCAGCGCATTACGAAATGCAATGGATATCAAAAACTAACTCCGACGACCTTTATACAATTCGTATCCCAAAAGTTTACATTCCAACGGACCATTAAAAACCGTTTTTTTCTTATATGCAGCCAATCCCACATTTTTCAGTGCCTCGATATCCGAACTGATAATAAAGGCTTTACAATCGTGAAAATGGTTTTTCAGACAATCGCCAACCTCTTTATACATTGCACAAATATCCTCCACTTCAAGGCGTTCTCCATACGGAGGATTAATCATCACCATTGCAGGTAGCTTTTTAGGGCGTACATTTCTAAAATCAGACTTACTAAGTTCAATAAAATCACCTAGACGCGCTTTTTCTGCATTTACGCGAGCCATTCCCAAAAATCGTGCGTCAATATCTGACCCATAGAAATTTACTGGCACATCATCTTTTATTTCCGCTTCGTTCAACACTTTACGCCACAAATCTCTATCAAAATTACGCCAATGGAAGAAACCATAATCAGGACGATAAAATCCTGCAGGAATATTCAACGCAATCATCGCAGCTTCTATAAGCAGCGTTCCGGAACCACACATAAAGTCAATAAAATCACACTCACCATGCCAGCCACTCATCATAATCATTGCAGAGGCTGTCACCTCATTTATCGGCGCTGGATGCGTTGAGCGCTTATAACCACGCTTATGCAACGACTCTCCTGAACTATCTAAATACACTTCTGCTGTATCTTTATATATGTACAAATGAAACTGAACATCTGGGTTTACCTTATCCACAGAAGGTCTTTCTGAATAGATCTCCCTAAAATGGTCACAAATTGCATCTTTTGCCAACATCGAAGCAAAAAGAGGCGTTTTGAATATCGTATCCGTTAAATTAGCACTTATCGATAACGTACCATCATAAGCCAAAAATTTTTCTGCAGGTAACTTATAAATCGCTTCATAAAATTGATTGTTATTTTGGAAAGTAAATTCTGATATTTTCCACAAAATTCTTAACGCCGTTCTACAAAAATAGTTAGCACGATAAAGTGTTTGAATCGTTCCTTCAAAAGAAACCGCACGATTTAATTCCTTACAATGGGTTGCACCCAAGGCTTCCAATTCCCTCACTAATAGGTATTCAAAACCAGGAAAAGTCTTGGCAATAAATGTTTCGTATCTCATTTTTAAATTGTAAATTCTATAAATTTTTCTTACAAAAATTTCTTGCAAAAATACGACTTTTCCTTTTATCACCATTACTATAATTCAAAAATAATTTGGGAACACTATTGAAAATGAACAAGTTTTATTTTTATTTGTTAAGAAAAATATTTTTTCACAATTTATAGTTTGAATAAACATTTTTAGTAAATTTGCACATCGATTTCAACAATAGCATTTAAGATTTATTCTTAACAAAAAACTAAAGCAATGAAAGAAACAAAAGGGACAATAATGTTGGTTGAACACAGCCAAAACTTGCGCGCAGTTTTAAAAGATTATTTTGAAATGTTAGAATATGAAGTAATTGACTTTTCTAATAGCGAAACTGCCATCAAAGCATTTAATCAAGGAATTTACGATATTTGTTTATTAGACATTATCGCTGAAGACAAATTTGGATTTGAAGTTATTCAAGACATCCGTAAAATTGATTCCAATATTCCAGTTATCTTCCTAACCTCTTATGATGCAAAAGAGGATAGAATTAAAGGTTTCAAATTGGGTTGCGATGATTATGTTACTAAACCCTTCAGCACAGAAGAGTTAGCATTGAGAATTGAAGCTATTTTGCGCCGAACAAAGCACAATCAACCTATTGTTAAAAATCTTTACGAAGAAAAAATCTACAAATTTGGTAACTTCGTATTGAATTTCAGTGCTATGGAACTTGTTCACCCAACAAAAACTCGCAATCTTACTCGCAAAGAAGCTGAACTTCTTAAACTTTTATGCGAACACAAAAATAAACTTCTTCCTCGCGAAATAATTTTGAAAGAAATTTGGGGTGATGAAGATTTCTCTGTTGGTAGAAGTATGGATGTATTCCTAACAAAACTTCGCTCATACATCAATCTTGAACCCGTTGATCCTAAATATCTCAATCCAGAAGGTGGACGAAGACACAAATACATTGAAGGTTATGAACCTGCGGTACAAATTGTCAATGTACACGGCACCGGTTTTATGCTGAAAGTTAGAGAATAACAAATACAAAGCCTTGCAACCGCAAGGCTTTTTTTAGCACTATAAAAAATGAAGAGAATAGTTCTTATATGGCTATTAGTAGGAATCTTCTTTACCATTTCTGCACAAAAGGATTTTTCACCATTTAGCTTCGGTTTATCTAAAGCTCGCAGCGACATTGAACGATTCCAAGTATTATACAACACCCATGCCGCAGCTATCGAAGCTGGCGTAAATGTAAACTACGCAGGCATCGACACGCTACACATAGAAATTCCACCCAAAGCCAAAAGAATCCCACTTACTCAATATAATGACTTTCAAAACGCCGTTTTTTTCGTAAAGAATCAAGCACAAACTTTCTACCTTTTCGACATGCAGCAACGTG
This sequence comes from Bacteroidota bacterium, assembly GCA_023413895.1. Lineage (GTDB taxonomy): Bacteria > Bacteroidota > Bacteroidia > Bacteroidales > WCHB1-69 > JAEZOU01. The sequence continues at coordinate 15,361 of JAEZOU010000003.1, forward strand.
CCGATACACTCATAGTTGAGAAATCCCTATTCGATAGTTTGGATTTCAGTTCCATACCACAACTGGCACACGGCACGCACCTACTAATCATTGAAGACCAAACCCCGTGGGTTGGCAAACGTGATGGTTATAACTATGGAGCAACTCGCCGCGACCTTCTACTAATTCATAACGGCAAAAGCGAAAATCGACCTATTTCGACCTACAACAACCCTCAAAGCCAACCAATATGTACATATTGCGCTGTTACCGAAACACCTAAGGTAATCAAAAACCTAACTATTCATCGCACTCCTGAATCCACATATAAAACCTATGTCTTCAACATTCTTCGGCAACACAATGTGCAATTTGAGAACATTGCCATATACACACCTAAAAACGAATTTTACGGAGATGCAGCGTTCAATATTACCCATTGTTCCCATCTTTCAATGAACCAAATCCACATCGACGGAACCTACTCGCAAACTAACCATTATGGATATGGAATCCAACTCAATAACCTTTGGAACTGCTGCTTTGAAAATATGAATGCTCACGCCAACTGGGGAATTTTTGGCACCAATAATGTCAATAACGCCTTACTGATAAATTGCGACATCAATCGTTTCGATATCCACTGCTACGGACGAGACATTATCATTCAAAATTGCCAATTCTCAAAACTTTACAACCAATTTTCATCTGTTTACGGACAAGTCAACTTCATTAATTGCAAATTCAGCGACTTCATTCCTGTACTCTTTGAACCTTCATATAACGCATACACACGTTTCGACCTTAAATTCACCAACTGTACCTTCAATGCTACCTCATCGCGCTATTTCCTAATTCAAGCGGGTAAACTAGACAACAATTTCAATACCAGACCTGAACTTCAGAAAAAGTGCCTTCCTAACATCACTATTAAAAATCTTATCGTAAACATCCCTGCAAATGTCCCCAAAATCGTTCTACTTCAACCCAAAGGTGCAGTTTCAGAACAACTTTCTGTAGGATATATCAACCAAATAAAGATAGATGGTATATACTTCAAAAATGAGAAAAAAAGCAACTCGGCAACCTTTTCCCTTTCTTCTGCAAAAATTCAAACCGAACGCTCCCTCTCAATCGACATCAATGCACTTAATTTAATCCCTGCAGATAGAGATTTTGCCGAACTTAAAAACAAAAACAACAACCCTGCAGAGTTAATTTTAAATATCAATCACAATCCTCAAACTGACATAATACAAGTACGTAATTCTAACCTAATATTCAATATTTCAGCACATAGCAAACATAAAATTCTATTTGAGCAATCGTTTCTCGGATTACGACAATGTACCACTCCAGCAAATAGCAAACAGCGCATATATCGCCGTTGCGACATCTATACCGATGGAGGTAAGAAGGAGTTTTGTATTGACGAAATGGGAACTTTTGAATATTGTAACTATATCTTTGGTAAGAAAAAAAGTGGCTCTTCACTCTTCAATAATGAGAGTAATTCACCCCACGACACACCCCAACCCAACAATAGCAATCCCTCTTTTTACAAAAAACAAAACTAAATAGTATTGGTAAGATATTTATTTATATCTTTGCCAAAAATAAATTGACAGATTTCAAAAATCATTCCAAAAAAAACACACTATGATTATAGATAAACTTTACGCCCGAGTGGCTGAAAAAGGACATGTTTGCGTTGGGCTTGACACCGATTACAGCTATCTTCCTGCGCAATTTGCTGCACAATTTTCTAACCTCAGCGACGCACTTTTTGAATTCAACAAGCGCATTATTGAAGCAACACTTGACTATGCCGCTTGCTATAAAGTTCAGATCGCCTACTACGAGTCGTTTGGCATGGCAGGCTTGATGGCATACAAACGCACATTGGAATATCTTCGCCAACGTGACGCCATTATCATTGCTGACATCAAGCGTGGCGACATTGCCAAAACAGCAGAAATGTATGCCAAAGCACACTTCACTGGCGATTTTGAGGCAGATTTCATCACTCTAAATCCTTATATGGGAATGGATACTCTTACTCCATTTATGCCCTATTTCAAAGAACAAAACAAAGGTGCATTTGTATTGATTCGCACTTCCAATCCTGGCGCACAAGACATTGAGTATATCAACACCACTGACAACCGTCACGTTTACAACATTGTAGGAGAAAAAATTAACACTTTGGGAAAAGAATTTATAGGTGAATGTGGTTTTTCTGCCATTGGCGGAGTGATGGGCTGCACCCACGCTGATGAAGCCAAAGAGGTTCGCGAAAGTTTAGACAGCACCTTCTTTCTCATTCCAGGTTATGGTGCACAAGGCGGCAAAGCTGAAGATATAGCCCTGTATCTCAAAGAGGGTAATGGTGGTGTGGTAAACGCCTCTCGCTCTATACTTTTAGCGTACAAGAAAGTTGAAAATGGAGAGAATAACTTTGAAGAGCACTCTCGTAACGAAGCCCTTAAAATGCGTAACGATATTTTAGGTGCTATTAAGAGATAGTGATGAATAGCGGCTTTAAAATCAATATCGGATTACACATTACCGAGCGAATGTCTAATGGATTTCACAGGATAGAGAGTATTTTCTATCCTGTGGATTTAATTGAAGATAGCATTGAAATCACACCTCAGGCAGGAGAGACTACATTAGAAGTGTCAGGAGCAGACTTCACGTGCGAAATGGAGAAAAACCTATGCGTAAAAGCATACCGTCTGCTAGAGAAAGATTTTGGAATTGGCGGAGTTCATATCCATTTAGAAAAGAAAATTCCTTCTGGTGCTGGTGTAGGCGGCGGGTCTGGAGACGCAGCAACAACGCTGATTCTTCTTAATAAGATTTTTAATCTTGACCTTTCGAAAGAACAACTCAAAAATTATGCCGCTCAAATTGGAAGCGATATTCCTTTTTTTATAGACCGAGTCCCATCATACATAACTGGACGAGGTGAAATTATTGAACCTATCAGTTTAGACCTTTCCCATACCGAAATAAAACTAAAATTTCCTGGAATCAACATTAGCACAAAAGAGGCTTACTCGATGATCACTCCAAAAAACAATAGGATTGACTTGCGCGAAGCAACACAATTACCTATTGGAGAATGGAAAAAACATATAGTAAACGACTTTGAAGAGCCACTATTTCAGAAATATCCAATCTTAGGAGAGATAAAGGAAAGTTTCTATAAAGAAGGAGCCGAATACGCATCCCTTTCAGGTAGCGGTTCGGCTATATTTGCTATTTTCAAAAAGAAATAGACTTTAAAAAGAAAAACGTAATATTACATTACGTTAATTTTCTTGGCTAAACCAGATTTTAAGTTAGCAGCTTTATTCTTGTGAATAATACCTTTTTTCACCAACTTGTCGATAATAGAAACAACCTTAGGCATTTTACCTTCAGCAACTGATTTATCAGAGGTTAATCTAATATCTTTTAATGCATTACGCATAGTTTTAGCGTAATATCTGTTTTGTAATCTTTTGCTATTATTAGCTCTAATTCTTTTTTTTGCAGACTTGTGATTTGCCATTACTTTGTTATTTTTTTCTTTCTTATGTTACTATTTTTTAGGGTTGCAAAAATACAACTTTTTTCCATACGAACCTCACATTCCTAAAATTATTCAGAATAATTAATATTTTTCATTTTAGGAAACTGATTATCAATAAATTGGGAAACCTCTTCAATACTCATTCCATACATTTTTCTTCCCTCTTTCACCAAACTTTCAAATGATTTTACATCATTTAAGTAATAAAAACACTCTAGTTTTGCGCACCACAAATCCCAAAACAAGGGTAAAATTCCATTTAAATTCTCGAAACAAAGGGCCGCATCACTATATTCTTTAGCTTCTAATCGAGCAAAACCAGCAAAAAAGAGAAAAATAGGCGCATCGCCACAATAAGGAATCAACTGATACACATTTTTTTCTGTAGCTTCCACATCTCCTGCACACGCATTATAAATCAACTCATGTAGTTGTACTGCACGAGGATCAAAATTGGGCGCTACATCTGCTTCAAAACGAGCAATAAAATTATCGTAGTCATCTTCAAACAAACTCTTTAAATAAAGTTGCCAATAGATAGGATAATCCGACAACTGCATTCGATTTTCGGATAGTGATTGCATTGCCAACTTTGTATTTCCTGCAATTATCGCATCATTAATTTTTGCAAATTCTGCAGTAGCTCCTCCAGGATTTGTTCTCTCCATAATCTGATATAACATCCAGTAATTCAAATCATTTATCATTGATGAGGAGAGATTATAGAAAAATCCATCTTGGATTTTAATTTCATTATCCACCACTGCCAACTGCCAATCGTCAATTCTGAGTGTTAAATCGTTATAAAGATGCGTAACAAAATGGAAGACACTATCTTTTTGATAAACACTTGTACACATAAAATGGCCACCATTATTAATGGTTTCTACCAAGTTAAGGACCACATTTTGAAAATATGCATCAAAGAAAAAAGTTCCAAAATCGGAGTCAAAACTACTCTTAATCAACGAATTTTCTGAAACTTGATTTTTTGCAAACAATTTATCAAACGTTTGTAGCAGGAGTGCGGTATCGCCACAATTCACTGCCGACTCCCATTGTTGTGCAAACTTCACCACAGTAACACTATCCAACACCAATGGTGTAATTTCTGTTGATTGTGATTTTTTCTTACAGGAGAAGCTAAGAATCCCCACTATGCACAAAAGTATAGGGAACAACAATTTTCGGATATTCATAAACTAGAGTTTTCGTGTAATTTTAGGCATAATTTCATTTTTCCAAGAAGAGAAAGTTCCCTCTTGGATCTTTTTGCGAGCGGTTTTTACAAGATCCAAATAGAAATGTAGATTATGCAAACTTCCAATCATCGGACCGAGCATTTCTCCAGCAGTATAGAGGTGACGCAGATAAGCGCGAGAATATTCTCTATCTGCCCACAAATCGCTTTGTGAGTCAATCGGAGTGAAATCATTTTTCCATTTTTCATTCCGCATATTCATCATTCCCTCCCAGGTAAAAATCATTCCATTTCTTCCGTTACGTGTTGGCATAACGCAATCGAACATATCCACTCCCATCGCAATTCCTTCCAAGATATTAGCAGGAGTTCCAACCCCCATCAGGTATCGAGGTTTGTCGGCAGGCAAAATTTGACAACAGATTTCGGTCATTTCGTACATTAAATCGGTAGGTTCTCCAACTGAAACCCCACCGATAGCGTTGCCTTCACGATTCATGGAAGCGATAAATTCTGCAGATTTCACGCGCAGATCGCGAAACACACTACCTTGAACTATCGGGAACAAAGTTTGCGAATAGCCATATTTAGGTTCTGTTTCGTCGAAACGAGTACAACAACGTTTCAGCCAATTATGCGTAATTTGCATCGATTTTTCTGCATATTCATACTCACATGGATATGGAGTACACTCATCGAAAGCCATAACAATATCAGCACCTATTGTACGCTGAATATCCATTACACGTTCCGGACTAAAAAGATGGCGAGAACCATCAATATGGGAGCGAAACCACACTCCTTCTTCGGGTTTTATCTTGCGCATTGGGCTCAGTGAAAACACTTGAAATCCACCACTATCAGTAAGTATGGGGCGGTCCCACCCATTAAATTTGTGCAATCCACCTGCATTTTCCAGCACTTCCAATCCAGGACGCAAATAGAGATGATAGGTATTCCCCAAAATAATTTGAGCTTTAATATCCTCTTTCACATTACTGATATGGACAGCTTTTACAGCGCCCACTGTTCCAACAGGCATAAAAATAGGAGTTTCAATCTCTCCATGATCTGTTTTTACCCGACCTGTACGGGCATGACTCTTAGGGTCGTTTTTCTCAATTATAAACTGCATTTTGTTAGTAATTTCCACGCAAAAATACAACAAATTTCATTTATCTTTATTACTTTTGCCATTTAAACTATTAACTATATAATGTTCAGTCTTATTATCACATCTCTACCTGAGATTTCTACTTTTATATTTGCAGGGATTGTATTTGTGCAAATTCTCTACTATTGCTTTCTTTTTTTTAGATTTTCCTTTTACAAAAGAAAAGAAAGACCCAATACTCATCAATATCCAATATCAATTGTTATAGCGGCAAAAGACCAAGCTCATCAACTTATCAATCTGATTCCAAAGCTTTTAGAACAAAACTATCCTACTTTTGAATTGGTAATTATCAGTGATAACTCTAATGACGAGACTGCACATTTGATTAAAGAGTTCAAGCAAACACACGAAAATATAAAATTCACCAATCTTGACTCTGCCGTTACAACCATCAAGGGGCGAAAATTTCCCATTTCTATCGGTATCAAAACTGCCACTTACGATCACATTTTGTTCACAGAACCTGATTGTATTCCCTCTTCTAAAGAGTGGCTAGCCAATATGGCACGGAATTTTCAACAAAAAAAGGAGATAATTGTCGGCTATAGCACTTACGAAAACAAAAAAGGATTATTTAATTCACTCATTCATTACGATCAGCTCCACAATGCTATACTCTATTTCTCTTGCATACTTGCCAAAATTCCTTATATGGGCAATGGTAAAAATATGGCATATTCCCGCGAAGTATTTTATAAACGTAAAGGATTTGCAGGATTGAGTCACATTCAATTAGGAGAAGACGACCTATTTATCAACAGAGCGGCTACATCAGATAATTGTACAATAGAAATTTCCCCCAACTCACATATAATCTCTTCTGCACGTGGAAACTTTAAAAATTGGTTTCACACTAAGAGATTCCGTTACAGCACCCGCAATCTATACACATCAAAAGTGCGATTTCATTTAAACACGTATGGTTTTAGCAATCCTTTATGCTATATTTTTCTTGGACTTTCACTCTATTTCACACTCACTACTCATAATTTTCTCTTTCTTTACATTACTTGTGGCGTTTTCTTCCTGAAATTACTGTTCCAATACCTTGCTTTTGGGTTTGCTGCATCAAAATTAAACGAAAAAAAACTTATTCCTTATATTCTCTTTTTAGACATCATTTCAACATTCATTAATGCCTTGATCTTTTTCCGGGCAAGGCTTTCAAACACAAAGTAATGGAATTTTTAACGACAAGTAAAGATAAAGCCCAACGGGATTACCGCTTACTGCGCGATGCATTAGACAATAACAATCAAAAAGCATACGCAGAGTTGATGGGATTGTACAAAAATTCGCTTTATCTTTTATTACTAAAAATGATGAATGACCCCGATGATGCAGAAGACTTAACTTTGGAAGCTTTTGGAAAAGCATTTAACAATTTGGATAAATATTCTCCAGAATATGCGTTTTCTACATGGCTTTACAAAATTGCCATCAACCATTGCATTGACTATATGCGTAAACGCAATAACAAACCATATTGCTTGGGATACGATTCTTGCGGAACAGATGCAATTGCTGAAGAGTATGTACGTACTTCTGTTCCAACGCCAGAAGATACAGTTATTGCAAAACAGAATGCATTAGAAATGAGAGATTTGGTTCAAAAGTTACGTCCTAAATATCGCGAACTGATTGAGTTGCGTTATTTCCAAGAATTAAGTTACGAAGAGATTGCTCAGCAACTCAACATCTCTCTTTCAAATGTTAAAGTATTACTTTTCCGCGCGAAGGAGATGCTCTCCAATATGATTAAAAATCGACGAGACAATCTATAATCTCCTTGATAAGATGGCAACTTTAATAATTGCAGCGGGACGAACAAAATTTGCTCTTCAGATTCCACATAAAATCCTGATTAACGGGCAATTCATTGGTATAATGAAATCACCTGAAATTAAGATTCAGATGCCAGCAGGAAATTACCAAATTGCCATTCAAAGCATAGTTCCTTACTTCGGAGCCGCTACAATGGTAAAAATTGAAGAAGGTGTTGACAACATCTTGACTTTCAGCGACCGAGAAAAATGGTGGGATATTCTCTTTGGAATTGACTTAATTCTGTGGCTTGCTAAATTTTTCTTTGAACTTCCTCATCCTTGGGAACTTATATACGAAATCTCTACAAATGGATATTTCATACTTTGGATTGTTTACGAATTGATTATCCGAAAACGATATTTCAAACTCGACTATCAACAAAAAATCAGAAAATCATCTTAAAGATTTACAATTTTTGTCTGACGACAAGCAAACGCATAGAATTTCTGGATAGATGAAATTGTTTGCTTATGCTATTGGATAACAATAGATGGTTGTCCATAGGCAAGAGTGTCATTTTATTGATAAAAAAGCAGAACCAGAAAAAATCTGATTCTGCTTTTGATAATAATCTATTAAAATTAAAACTTAAATTAGTCACCTAAAGTTGCAACCATCACAGCTTTAATAGTGTGCATACGGTTTTCAGCTTCATCGAAAACGATAGAATTTTCAGATTCAAAAACCTCTTCAGTTACTTCGATACCATCCAAACCGAATTGTTTGTTCACGTCGCGACCCACTTGAGTTTCCAAGTTATGGTAAGCTGGCAAGCAGTGCATAAATTTACATCTTGGATTACCAGTTAATTCCATAGTTTTCTTGTTCACTTGGTAAGGCATCAACATCTCGATACGTTCTTTCCATACTTCAGCAGGTTCGCCCATAGATACCCAAACGTCAGTATATAAGAAATCACAACCTTTTACGCCAGCAGCAACATCGTCAGTAACGGTAACTGTTGCGCCAGTTTCTTTTGCGATTGCTTGGCAAGTATCAATCAATGCTTGATCAGGTTGAAGAGCTTTTGGAGCTACGATTCTCACATCCATACCCATTTTTGCACCACCAACCATCAAAGAGTTACCCATATTAAAGCGAGCATCTCCAAGATAAGCGAAAGTCACTTTATTAAGTGGTTTATCAGTATGTTCAGTCATAGTGAGGAAGTCAGCCAAGATTTGAGTTGGGTGGAACTCGTTTGTCAAACCATTCCATACAGGAACGCCAGCATATTTAGCAAGTTCTTCAACTGTAGCTTGATCGAAACCACGATATTCAATACCATCATACATACGACCCAATACGCGAGCAGTATCTTTCATTGATTCTTTCACACCAATTTGAGAACCCGTAGGGCCTAAATAGGTAACGTGTGCGCCTTGATCATAAGCAGCGGTTTCGAAAGCACATCTTGTACGAGTAGAAGTTTTTTCGAAAATCAAAGCGATATTTTTACCTTTAAGGGTTTGTTGTTCGCAACCTGCATATTTTGCACGTTTAAGATCGCGAGCCAAGTCCAAGAAAAATTGAATTTCCTTTGGAGTGAAGTCTAACAACTTCAAAAAGTTTCTGTTTCTTAAGTTAAAAGCCATAGTTATAAAATTTGGTAATATAAATTTTCTTTCTGAATTCCCCAAGAAATCATTATAACATTCTCAAAGTAAAATCTATAAGATTCTATTTATTAGAATATTACCAATAGACTTCTAAAAATGGAATCAAGGTGCAAATATCTAATTTTTTTTTGAAAAAAGAAAGAGTATTAAAAAGAAAAGCGAGAAAAATGAGAATAAATAGCAAAAATCGTGTAATTTTGCGCTTCATTAAATATATTATGATAAACGGAAAAAAGATTACCATAGTGATGCCTGCTTACAATGCGGAAAAAACTTTGCGTCAAACTTACGCAGAGATTCCGTTTGACATTGTTGATCAGGTGATTCTGACTGATGACTGCAGTAGTGACAACACCATTGCGGAGGCGCGGGAGTTAGGCATCAACGAAATTATTATTCACGAGCAAAACAAAGGTTACGGCGGAAACCAGAAAAGTTGTTACGACCGCGCGTTAGCAACGGGAGCAGACATCATCATTATGCTCCATCCCGACTACCAATACACGCCAAAATTGATTCACTCCATTGCATATATCATTGCAAATGGACTTTATCCTGTAGTATGCGCTTCAAGGATACTGGGAAAAGGTGCAAGAAAAGGCGGAATGCCACTCATTAAATATGTTGCCAATCGTTTTCTGACTCTTTTTCAAAACATTCTTTTAAATCAGAAACTATCTGAATATCATACGGGTTACAGAGCATTTTCGGCAGAAGTACTTCGTAAAATCAACTACCACGCCAACTCTAACGACTTTGTCTTCGATAATGAAATGTTAGCACAAATCTTCTGGCACGGTTACGAAATTGGAGAAGTTACCTGCCCGACCAAATATTTTGCAGAAGCCTCCTCCATCAACTTCCAACGCAGTTGTAAATATGGTTTGGGAGTTCTACGTGTTTCGTTACAGTACCGACTTGCGCGCTGGGGAATCATTCGTCCAAATATCTTTCAAATACAAACTAATTACAAAAAGTAACCATTTCTACAATTTTTCGTATATTCGCAAATTGTTTTAATCCTAAATATGTAAGCACATCGTATTGATTTATAAACAAATAAATAGATATAAAAATGAGAAAACATCAAATTTCACCCAAACATCTCACTTTAAGTAGAGTAAATGAGATTATCAACAGCAATGCAAAGATTGAACTTTCGCAACAAGCTATCGATGCGGTTCAAGAGTGCCGTGACTATTTAGACAAGAAGATGCAGACTTCAGAAGTTCCTGTATATGGCGTTACCACAGGTTTTGGTTCTCTCTGCAATACAACCATTTCGTTAGAGCAACTTTCCACCTTGCAACGTAACTTAGTAATTTCTCACGCTTGCGGATTTGGCGAAGAAGTACCTCAAGAGATTGTTCGCTTGATGCTTTTGCTCAAAATACAATCACTATCTTACGGAAAATCTGGTGTTCAAGTAGTTACACTACAACGCTTGGTTGATTTCTTCAACAAAGGCGTATATCCTGTTGTTTATCAACAAGGTTCACTTGGTGCTTCTGGCGACTTAGCACCTTTGGCACATCTTTCACTACCTCTTCTCAACTTAGGTGAAGTTTATTATAAAGGCAAACGTTATAAAGCAGAAGAGATTAACCAAAAATTTGGTTGGGAACCTATCACCTTGAAATCTAAAGAGGGATTAGCTCTTCTTAACGGAACACAATTTATGAGCGCGTACGCTACTTGGTTGGTACTCAAAAGTAAGAAATTATCTTGGTTGGCAGACATCATCGCTGCACTTTCACTTGAAGCTTACGACGGCAGAATTGAGCCTTTCCATCTTTCAGTACACATGGCTCGCCCTCATATTGGACAATTGCAAACTGCACTTCATATCAGTGGTATGTTAGAAGGTTCAGAGATTATCTCTCGCCCCAAAAAACATGTTCAAGACCCATACTCATTCCGCTGTGTTCCACAAGTTCACGGAGCCTCTAAAGACTCTATCCAACACGTGAGCAATGTGGTAGAAACTGAAATCAACTCCGTTACCGATAACCCAACCGTTTTCCCAGAAGAGGACCTCATCATCTCTGCAGGAAACTTCCACGGACAACCATTAGCATTGGTACTTGATTTCTTATCTTTGGCAATGTCTGAGTTAGGAAATATCTCTGAGAGAAGAACTTATCAATTGATTGCGGGCAAACGTGAACTTCCTTCATTCTTGGTTAAAAACCCAGGTTTGAACTCAGGATTTATGATTCCACAATACACAGCAGCATCTATTGTTAACCAGAACAAGACCTTCTGTATGCCTTGTTCTGCAGACTCTATCGAATCTTCACAAGGCCAAGAAGACCACGTGAGTATGGGTGCCAACGCGGCTACCAAAGCATACATCATCATTAATAATGTTGAAAAAATCTTGGCTATTGAATTGTTGAATGCTGCCCAAGCCTTTGAATTCCGTCGTCCGCTTAAGAGCTCTGCATTTATAGAAGAACTCTTCGAAAGCTATCGTCAACACGTTCCATTCGTAGAAGATGATACGGTAATGTATAAATTAATGCATGCATCTCGCGAATTCATCCAAGGTTTAGAAATAGATATTCCAGACGAACTATAAATAATAATTGATTCATTGAAAGCACTCTATGATTTCTCTCAATAAACTTTCCATCAACTTTACAGGTGATTTTCTATTCAAAGAGATCTCTTTCGTTGCTGGCGACAGAGACCGAATTGGATTAGTAGGAAAAAATGGAGTTGGCAAATCGACTTTGCTCAAAATTATCCATAAAATCATTGAGCCAACATCGGGCAATATGATTATCACCTCTGGCTACAAAACAGGATATTTGCCACAAGAGATGGCGGCTGATTTTCATACCACAGTATGGGATGAGACAATGAGTGCTTTCGTTGAACAGAAGGAGTTGGAGCAGAAAATTGCCCGTATAACCGCACAACTTTCTGAAAGAGATGACTATGAATCGGACGAGTATGTACATTTAGCTCAACAACTTTCCGACTTTACCGATCGTTTTCACTATCTTGGTGGAAATAATATGGAAGGCGACACCGAAAAGGTTTTGTTGGGACTAGGATTCAAAGCTTCTGATTTTCACAGAATGCTCTCCGAATTCAGTTCTGGATGGCAGATGCGCGTTGCCTTAGCCAAAATTCTGCTCCAACATCCTGAAATAATCCTTCTTGACGAGCCTACCAACCACTTAGATATAGAATCTATCCAATGGTTAGAGGATTATTTGGCCAATTACGAAGGTTGCCTGATTTTGGTTTCGCACGACAGAACCTTCTTGGACAGAGTTACCAATCGCACCATTGAAATCACTTTTGGCAACATTCAAGATTACAAGTGCAGCTACTCGAAATATGTAGAGCAACGTTTGGAACGAATTGAAATTCAACAATCTGCATATCAAAACCAACAGAAAGAGATAGAACAAATTGAACGTTTTATCGAAAGATTTCGCTACAAAGCCACCAAAGCAAAGCAGGTACAAAGTCGGCTCAAGTTATTAGACAAGATGGATAAAATTGAGATTGATGAGTGGGACAACTCTGCAATCTCCTTCCAATTTCCACCTGCGCCACATTCTGGGAAAGTGGTTGTAGAGGCCAAAAATCTTGCACTTGGATATGGCGATTTCAACGTATTGAAAGATATCGACTTACACGTTGAGCGAGGGGAGCGAATCGCTTTCGTTGGCAGAAATGGCGAGGGAAAATCGACCTTTGTCAAAGCTATTGTAGGCGAACTTGACCCACAAGGCGGAAGTTTAAACCTTGGACATCAAGTGGTTATTGGTTACTACGCACAAAATCAAGCATTGCTCCTAAATCCCAACAAAACCGTTTTTGAAACCATTGATGAGATCGCTGTTGGTGATATTCGCCCAAAAATCAGAACCATTTTGGGCCGGTTTCTCTTCTCAACGGAAGATACAGAAAAGAAAGTTGCGGTACTTTCTGGAGGCGAAAAATCGAGACTTGCGCTCGCCAAACTTCTCCTCTCCCCTTTCAACCTACTCATTCTCGACGAGCCCACCAACCATTTAGATATGCAATCGAAAGATGTGTTGAAAAATGCGCTTCTGCAATATACAGGAAGTCTCATTTTAGTTTCCCACGACCGCGATTTCTTGGAGGGTTTGACCGATAAAATCATTGAATTTAAAGAGAAAAAGATCAACACCTTTATTGGTGATGTTTATGAATTTTTGGAGAAGAAAAAGATGGATTCTCTCCAACAACTTCAAGCCAAAGCTGCGGTAGTTAATAGTGAAGGCAAAACAGTTTCATCCAATAAGGAACTTTGGGAGAAAAAGAAAGAGGAGGAAGCACGAAATCGCAAAATTCAAAATAAACTTCGCAAAATTGAAGAGGAGATTGAAAAGTTAAACGAGCAACTTATTGTTTTGGAAGAGAAAATGTCGCAACCAGAGAAATTCGCTAATGAAATTGCAGACGGGACTCTTTATCAAGCCTACGAGAAAATAAAGAACGAAATTGCCGCTCAAGAGGAATTATGGCTTGAGATTCAGGAATAATATTAGCAAACAGAAATTACTGATAAAAAGAGAGGTCTGCTTGCTCATCGCGAGCAAACTCAACGGCTCTATTTAGCAATAGGTTATAATCATGTGTTGTTTTAAACTTCTCTATCACAAACTCATACAATTCTTTTCCAAACAAAATTTCTTTCGAAATAGAGAGGTTTAACGTAAAATTTTTCAGCTTCAACAAATCGGCATCTGCAGCATCAGCAGGAAAGCCTTTCGGCAAACGTTTCAGTGCTGTTGTATAATCTATAGTAAAACCTTTCGCTTTCGCAATAGCAGAACGATAAGGTGCAGCATTCGCATAGATGTCATCACGAATACTTGCTAGCACACGTTTCTCAGGACAATAGATTCCTGCAGCCAAAATATTATCGCCAATATAATCGCCGTTATCTGCTTCTACGTGAAAGTAGTAACCTGCAAATCCAGATTTTTTTCCAAAAGGACAGATATACGCACCAATATGATTTTTGTACGGACGTTTATCAGGAGAGAAGCGCGTATCACGATAAAAACGATAAATTGACTGTTGTAGGGTAACGCCAGCAATCTCTTTATCAAATTCTGAAATTCCTACTAGCAACCGCTCAACAAACTCATTAAAACGTTTTTGAATCTTTTGATATTCGGTTTTATGCTCAGCAAACCAAGTTCGATTATTATTCTCTTGAACTTGATTTAAAAATGACACTATTTCTCTCATTACAACTTATTTTTCAACCGCAAAAATAAGCTATTTTTCAGTACTAAAAATAGAATATTCACTAAAAAAGTGATAAAATCTTTTGGTGTATCTGATTAAAAAAATAAAGAACTATAAATTTTCACTTAAGAATTTATAGCGAGTGAAATAAAAAAAGAAGCCACCTCAATCAAGAAAAAGAGGGCTATCTGCTGCCAGATAACCCTCTTCAATTTTAAACAAGCTAATTTATTATTTTGCGATAAAATCCAAACTTCTTCTTACAAATTGACTTAACTTTTCACCTATCAGCATATTTTGTGACAGCAATGCTAAGTCGATAAGTTGCTGAGTCATTTGGGATTTCTTTTCTTCATTTTCCTCTTTCAACAAGTTAACAATCATATCATTATTATCATTAACCACCAAATTATAATGCTCAAAACGTCCATACATTCCATTTTGTCCCGACAAGCGTTCCATATCTTGGAAACGTCTCATAAACTCGTTTTGCATTATCATCACCGGTAAATCAGTATCGCTCAAGCTTTCTACAACTACTGTAAATTTTTCTTTTTCAACTGAATTTTCAAATATTTCAGAGAGTTTTTTACGTTCTTCTTCAGAAAGTTTAGAGATGAGTGAATCCTCTTTTTCAATCAACTTATCGATAACATCGGCATCCACGCGAGCAAATTTTGATTTTTCCAATTTTTGCTCCAACATATTGATAAAGTGCGCATCAAGAATTGAATCCATCAGCAGCACATCGTAGCCGCGTTCTTGTGCCGATTGGATATAGATATGTTGTTTTTCCGCATCAGCCGCATAAAGATAAACCAATGTTTCATTCTTATCCTTTTGCAACGTTTCGATATAAGTTTTATATTCATCAAGTGTAAAATACTTTCCTTCAACATTTTTCAGAAGGAAGAAACTCTTCGCACGATCCCAAAATTTCTCATCAGTAATAGAACCATATTGGATAAAAATCTTAATATCTTCCCATTTCTTTTCAAAATCCTCACGGTCATTTTTGAACATCTCTTCCAATTTATCAGAAACCTTTTTGCTGATATGAGCAGAGATTTTCTTCACGGAAGCGTCAGATTGCAAGAAAGAACGAGAAACATTCAGCGGAATATCGGGAGAATCGATTACGCCGTGCAGAAGCTGCATAAACTCAGGAATTACGCCATCGAGCTGATCTGTAATAAACACTTGATTACAATAGAGTTGCACCTTATTTTTCTGCACCTCCAACTGATTTTTCACTTTCGGAAAATAGAGCACACCTGTGAGATTGAACGGATAATCCACATTGAGGTGAATTTGGAAAAGCGGCTCATCGAAGGTCATTGGGTAGAGTTCTCGGTAAAAAGAAACATAATCCTCCTGTTTCAAATTGGCAGGAGATTGTTTCCACAACGGATTTACATTATTAATAATGCGAGGTCTTTCCATCTCCACTTCTTTCTCCTCGCCCTCTGGTTTGTCCCAATACTTCTCATTTCCGCAGCGGATAGGCACCGGTAGGAAGCGACAATATTTCTTCAGCAGTTGGATAATTCTATTTTCTTCCAAAAATTCAGCTTCCTCATCTGTCACGTGCAGTACAATTTCGGTTCCGTGAGAAGATTTCTCGCACTCTTCCATCTCATAATTTGGCGAGCCGTCGCAACTCCAATGCACGGCTTGTGCGCCTTCCTGGTAGGATTTTGTGAAAATATCCACACTATCAGAAACCATAAATGCGGAGTAAAAACCCAATCCGAAGTGACCAATAATATTAGCGGAATCGGTACCTTTATATTTTTCGAGGAACTCTTCCGCACTAGAGAAAGCGATTTGTGTAATATATTTCTGTACCTCATCGGCGGTCATTCCGATACCTTTATCAATAACTTTTATCGTCTTATCTTCTTTATTTACAATTACTTCAATAGTTTCATCAGTCATATCGACTTGCGCTTTACCAAGGCGCACCAACGTTCTGAGTTTTTGGGTTGCATCTACCGCATTAGAAACAAGTTCGCGGAGGAAAATATCGTGGTCAGAATAGAGGAATTTTTTAATTACGGGAAAAATGTTTTCCGTTTGAACATTAATTTTACCTGATTGCATAGTTATTTTATTTGATTAATTTTCAGAAATGAGGCCATTATGTAGCATAATTTGTGCCAAAACGAAAAAACTGACAAAATGTCCGATTCTGAAAATCTTGATATTGAATGTTTGATTTTGATATTTTTCTTTACTGATGTTACAAATCAAGCAATCATTTTAGCATTTGAAGAACTCAAAAGGCGCATCATATTCTTGAAGATTAAGTTTCCACATTTTTTTGTAAGAGTTGCAAAATGCGACGAAAATCACCTTGACCAATCTGGTTCACAATATGAGCCGTTACGAATAAATAGTACAAAGCAGACCAAAACCGACACACAATACAATATAAATCAACAAATTGAGCATGTGATTATATAAAAAAATCAGAAGCTTATAATTATAAGAAATGTAAGTCACAACAAATTGTAAAATTTCACAACCGATATGTTAAAATAATTTATATTTTTGCAACGCTATTTCAAGTTCTGAAATGGGTAAATTTTGAGGAGAGACAAAAAGGGAATGTAAAAAAACAAAAACTCATCAAGCATGAAAAACATTAGAAAATATCGCTTAACAGCCATAATGCTGTTCTGTCTGAGTTCATCGATTTTAGCACAAAATAGCAATCTGAATGTTTATGACAAACCTCACGATAAAGACAGTATTATTAACAATTCTATCCAATATCATCAACTTTCAGCTAAACACGAAATCGGAATTTCTATAGGAATCTACCCTATAATTGGAGTGTGGGACTATTCACAAAATGGCGATAACTGGTTTAGCCATCATGAACAATATAAAACTGATATTGGAGATACTATAAATAGCTGGTTAATAGGTTCTTTTACCCTAAATTATCACTATAACATCACTCAACTACACGCAGTTGGTATTCAATCCACATGGGCATTTCGCCATATCACCACATCCCCTACCGACAATCCTTATCAATCGCCTACTATTCCATTAATCAAAGCAACAAAACGAGAAAATCATTCCTATAACTCCTTGAATATTTTTTGGTCTTGTCAGGCATCGTACCGAATTTCATTCAAAAGATTCCCTACATGCTCACTGTACTCTGGTTGCTCATTAGGATTCATTTTATACCTTATGGATGAGCAGTGGAAAGACAGTCCTATACTTCTTCCTTCTGGGCACTTAACTTTGCTCGGCATCTCCCTTGGCAAAAAGAATAACGGTAATATTGAATTAGGCTATGGCACACAAGGAACTTTAAAAATAGGCTATAGCATCAATTTCTAATAAACCGAAGGTAACGGTAAAATAAATTAAAGGCGCTACTGCCTTTTCTTAATAACACCAAATATGAACAAGATTAAAAAACAATTTGCAGCTACTGTAATTCTAATTATAATGAATTCTTTAGTTTTTTCACAAACGGATAATATTGGCAATCATAATCTTATTAATGGCCAATATTCCAAACACGAAATTGGGATATCTTACGGAATAGCCCCCATGACAAGTATTTTGTATTTTGGCGGTTATGACGATATTGCTTCTGACATAAAATACTCATTTAGAGAACTGCTCCTTGGCAGCGTGAATCTTCAATACGACCTATATTTTTCCAAATTACATAGTATAAACTTCAATCTAACTTGGACAGCAATAAAACATACACTACCTTCTCTATATCGGAGATATTGGGCATACAAAAACGACTATACACACCACCTATGTTTTCAAATAGGATACAGCATCCATTTCTTCAATACCCCAAAGGTTTCTCTTTATTCCTCAATCTATGTAGGTGCCACATTGTTTCTTATTGGAGATGCAGCTTTTTACGCAGATGGAATCAACCACCTGCAGGAAGTTCCGAACTATTACCCGCTAAAAAATCGCAGTGCAACATGTTTTAACTTCCACATCAATTACCTTGGTATCCGTATTGGCAAAAAAAATGCTGCAAATATCGAACTTGGATTAGGCACACAAGGAATATTTAATTTGGGTTATCGTTATAGATTTTAAAACTCAAAAAATGAAAAAAGTTTACTGTTGGAATATTTTGCATTTATATCATTCGTAGGTTTCTCTCAAAATATTGTTTCTTATACAAACTTATTTGACTCACACGCTCTCCTTTATTGCTATTCTCCTAAAACTACAAATAGTCACCCCAAAGAAACGATTCCTATTTAAGAAAGTTGAATCTCAAAAAAATAGTGTTCACATCATATTAAATAACTTATTATCAGAAATTTATCTAATCAAAGTCACTAACAATATCAACAACACATTATACCAAAAAGTGATAAAAAAATAGACTCATCAACCTTACAAATATATCTCGGACTTTATGGTTTTCAGCTCTGTAACATTTTTGATTTTCTTTCTTCCCATTGCTCTTTTGCTGAACTTTACAGCACGAAAAATAACCACTAAAAACGCTATTCTACTTATACTAAGCTTAATTTTCTATGCGTGGGGCGAACCTGTATATGTTTTTTTAATGATGGGTTCCATTCTCATTAACTATCTATTCGGCATCTCTATTGCTCAAATAACTAAAGTAAAAATTAAAAAGATCGTTCTAGGAAGTGCAATCCTCTTGAACTTGTCTGTGTTATTCTTCTTCAAATATTTAGGTTGGGCAACCGAACTTATACTTCCACTTCTCAGCAAAATATCCTTTACCCCCACTATTCCTGAAATCATTCTTCCCATAGGTATCTCATTCTACACCTTTCAAATTATCTCCTATATCGTTGATGTTTACCGAAATCCAGCACTTTGTCAAAAAAAACTGTTAAATTTGGGGCTTTATATCTCCTTTTTCCCTCAACTCATTGCTGGACCTATAGTGCGCTATAACGAAATTTGCGACTATATAAAAGAGCGAAAATTTGAATTAGACACCTTTGTGGGCGGTGTAGAGAGATTCATCATCGGGCTTGGCAAAAAAACACTGTTAGCTAACACTTTTGCATTCTATGCAGATTCTGTTTTAAACCTTAACTTCTCCGAATACACGTCACCATACGCTTGGTGCGCGATGTTAGCCTATTCATTACAAATCTACTTTGACTTTTCAGGTTACTCAGATATGGCAATAGGTTTAGGAAAAATGTTCGGATTTAAATTTCCCGAAAATTTCAATTTTCCATACGCTGCAAAAAGCATCACCGAGTTCTGGCGCCGTTGGCATATTTCCCTATCATCTTGGTTTCGAGAGTATTTATACATTCCATTAGGTGGAAATCGGCGAGGAAATGTACGAACATATTTCAACATTTTTTTAGTGTTTTTAGCCACTGGAATTTGGCACGGAGCTGCCACCAATTTTCTCTTTTGGGGATTGGGGCACGGCTTACTCCGAATGGTTGAGAAATTTTTGTCTGGCACTAACATCGCACAAAAACTCTCCTTAACTTCGTATAAACCTCTTACTTTCGCACTCAACATTTTCAAAAGAATCTACACCTTATCAGCCATCATCCTTTTATGGATATTCTTCAGAAATAGTATGAGCGATAGCATCAAAATCATCTTAAAGATGGCAGGCATCAATTACACACAATTTACTGATTCTCCGATAGAAATTATAGACTCTTTCAATCTCTCGTTTATCTACTCAGAGAAAGCAATTTTTCCATTTCTGATAGGAATTTTTCTCACATTCCCTTGGTGGAGAGTCTTCTCACAAAAAATCCAAAACCTTAAAAATTCAAATTTCTGGGCTTCAAACCTCATCACAATTGCCAAATATACATTGCTCATTATTATTCTTATTCTATGTATCTCATCCCTTGCCAGCAATGCCTATAATCCATTCATCTATTTTAGATTTTAAAATATGAAATCAAACAAAATCATACATCTACTATTTCTTATCATCTGCGCAGCAATACTCTTAATTCCTGTTGCTTTCTTCAATTTTTCCGACATTTCAAATGAAGAGAAACGTAATTTTGAAAAATTTCCATTATTCTTTAGCGAAGACAAATTCAACCAGAACTTCTTTACTGAATTGAATAGTTATTTTGAGGACAGAATAGGATTAAAAAGATTATTTTCAAGAATTTACAATACATTAGACAGTAAATTTCCGATGTCAGATGTAACAAAAAAATCGGGTTATCAAGGGAAGAAAAATTGGTTATTTTACAATGAAGAGAATCTATTTGACTTCTATTTCAAAAGGAATCTGATGACAGAAGAAGCATTAGACAGATATACTGAAAAACTAACATCAATTCGAGATTGGTGTGAAACTCAGGGAATAAAATTTATCTTTTTCATTGCTCCCAACAAGCATGAAATCTACGAAGAGTATTTTCCTTACCATCGCCCCGAAGGAGAAACCGTTACAAATCAGATTGTCAATCGATTAAAAAAAGCAAACATTTGTGTTATTTATCCTAAGGCAAATATTTTGCACAAAAAAGAGGAAACGAAGAAAATCTTATATTACGAACGCGACACACACTGGAATAATTTGGGAGCGTACTATGGCGCACAACCGCTTATTGACAGCATTCAACAACAATTTTCAGAAATTAAATATGACACGATTTGCTATAAATTTCAGGAGGAAAAGATCTTTGGCGGGGATATTGAAAGCATTATCAGTGCGCCCAAACGGGCAATGACCCAATTCGTTTACGACTGCTACCTTAATGGCATTAAACAAGATTCTCTATTTACCTGTAACACAACAGATAGGAATCATATTATATCCTGGTCCAAATCCACATATCCCAAGCTTTTAATGTACAGAGATTCTTTCGCTACCGCACTTTATCAATTTCTTGCGCCCTATTTTTCCACTTCAGAATTTCTTTGGAAAGATTTGCGCAACAGCGAGAAAGAGTTTATTCTACAAGAGAAACCCGATTTGCTAATTCTCGAAGTAGCAGAAAGGAAAGTCACCTATTTACTCGGTTCCGACTTTGAAAGGTAACTCTTTCCTCAACAGTTTTTCAAGATCACAAGTCACTTATTTTCATCTATTTAGACAATCCTAATTTTTGAATAAGCGGTTCCAAATCGTTATAAGGAATATCCTTACGAATTACTTTTTTATCCTTATCCACAAACATCATCATCGGGATTACGCGCGTATCGTAGAGATTATCAGTTTCGATAGAGAGCGTATAATTCCATGCGTGTAGATAATCAGGATTTGCTTTTTGAGTGAGATAGCGACGCCAAAGCGACTCATCGCTCTCGAAATAGACGGTTAACACCTTAAGTCTGCCCGAAGCGATAGCATTTTTCAAGTGCGTCATCGTTTTCATCTTCTCACGCACCTGAGAACAAGTCGGGCAATCTGGATTTTGGAAATAAACCAGCATATACTCTGCTGGCAGTTGATGCAGCGACAAGGTTTCTCCGCTGCTCATCAACATCGGGAAGTCAGGCAAAAGGTCCCCTTCATTATTCTTATCAATCATCGAGAGTTCAAACTCATAACGTGCTTTTCGCCCAGTTTCCAGATTTTTATACTCCAACATCTGCTTCAGCATCGGAATATAGAGTTTTTCATCTCGATAGGGAGAAGTCAGCGAACCGAACATCTTCTCAAAATAATCAAAAACTGCATAAAGTTGAGTTTCATTCACTTGCGCAGCACGGAGATTTTTCAGCAGTCGGGGAACCGCTTCATTCTGAGGCATATAAAAAATCACCTTCATATAATCTGCCAAAATATTATGAGCGAAAGGCGTTGCCAGAAAACGTTCATCGTGCCACGGATAATTTGCCAACAATGTGTCTGCCAAGAAAATATTATAGAGGTCTCGATTTCCGTAGCAGGATTGTGGCGGCTCAGGAAGTTGCAGTTGCGACTGCACGTAAGAAGCGAAAAGCGTTCCATCATAGCGTTCCATAAGTTCACGCATATAGTTTTCTTTTTCGCCCATTATTCGTTTAGCGCGTGCCACCAACGAATCCACCATAGTTTGTTTCATATATTGTGGCAAAGAATTTTTCTGAATCTCGGCAAATTCATTATCCAAAACTTTCAAACGGTTATCGAACTCATTTTCACGAGCTTTCATCGACAGAAATGCGCTATTCTCTTCCGAACCAGAAAACTGTTTCATATCGTTCCACACCTCAATCTGGAACTTCTGATTTTTCTCATCAGAGATAAAGAATGCCGCCATATCCATCGAATCTGCAGAAATCACGTAGTATCCTGGTGCTAATAATTTTTTCCCTTTCAAGACTACCTCATCGGCGTACGGCCTACTTTCCTGTACAACAAACTTATTCTTTTCAAAATTGAAACTGCTCAAAAAGAGAGAATCGGCTTTAAAACCATAAATTTTCACAATAATATTATATTGTGCGGATGCGGAAATTACGCACAGAATAGCCAAACAGAAGAAAAGCAACTTTTTCATATTATTCAAATAAAAATCGGCACAAAATTAATCAATATTTTCAAACAAAGCAAAAGCGGTTTTCAAGCCATCGAGAGCGGCGCTGGTAATTCCACCAGCATATCCTGCACCTTCTCCTACGGGATAAACGCCTGGCAGATTACATTGGCGGTTTTCGCCTCTCAAAATCCGCACTGGCGACGAAGAGCGCGTTTCCACGCCCGTAAGCACTGCATCGGGATCAGCAAAACCGTGCAATTTTCTATCCATCAGCGGAATTGCCTCACGCAAAGAGCTCACAACATAAGCGGGAAGAACTTGTGACAAATCGCAAAAATGAACACCATGGGGATAAGAGGGCTTGACGGTTCGCGCTTGGAGTGCTACTTTATCCTGCAAAAACTCGCCCACTAAATTGGCTGGTGCCCGATAATCGCGAGACGCTTCAAAAGCAGCTCGTTCATACTTCGCCTGATATTCCATCCCATCTAATGGTGAATTTTTATAAAAATCATCTGGCGTAACATTCACAAGAAAAGCACTATTCGCATTTTTCTGCGCTCTATCTTTCAAACTCATTCCATTAGTCAAAATTGTATTTTTTTCACTTGCAGAAGCCATTACTGTTCCACCAGGACACATGCAAAACGTATAAACGCTTCGCTCTTTCAGATGTACAACACCTTTGTAAGATGCTGAAGGCAAAAACTTTGCAAAATCTCCATATTGAGCCTTGTTGATTTTTGTTTGCAAATGCTCAATGCGTACACCCATTGAGAAACTCTTCGCCTCCATTTCAATACCTTTTTCGTACAACATTCTAATGGTATCGCGCGCAGAATGTCCCAAACAGAGCAAAAGATGACGTGTTGTAAAACTCTTATTTTGAGTACATTTCACAACAACCTCACGATTTTCAGCACTTTCCACATCGATGAATTGTGTATTAAAATAGAAAATTCCGCCTAAAGAGATAATCTCCTCACGGATATTTTTCACCACTTTTTCCAAATAATCCGTTCCCACATGAGGTTGGCTCATATAGGTAACATCTTCGGTAGCTCCATGTTTATAAAACTCCTCAAAAATAAAACTCACCCATTCATTATTCACATTGGTAGTCAGTTTACCATCAGAGAAAGCGCCCGCACCTCCTTCACCAAATTGGATATTAGAATTTTCGTTGAGTTCTTTGGTTTTCAGGAACTTTTCGACCTCTTTTTTCCGTTGTTCGATACAACTACCGCGCTCGATGACAATAGGTTTTGCACCACAGCGAGCCAAATAGAGTGCGGCAAACATTCCTGCCGGACCGAAGCCTACAATGACAGGAGGAGTAGGAAATTTCCACTGAGGATAAGTTACAGGAGGTTTTGAAATGTAGAGTGATATTTCAGAATATTTCAGCAAAGCTGGCTTTTCTCTTTTTAAACGGAGGTAGAACTGATAATCGTACACCACTTGATTCCGTTTTCGTGCATCTACTGCTTGCCTAAGAATTTTAAACTCCTCAATATCAGACTCTTCTATTTTATATTTTCTACATACCCAACTTTTTAAATTTGTTTTTTGGGCAACCGAAATCTTGACATTTACAATTTTAATTTCCATGGATCAACTCCTTTGCAACTTTACAAGCACTTGCAAATGCGAAAGCCAGATTAAAGCCGCCGCAAGCGCCATCTATATCCAACAACTCTCCCATCATATAGATTCCAGGGAACTTTTTCAATTCCCAATGCGCATTCAACTCCTCCACAGAAACACCACCGTGACACACTTGCGCAAACTCCATTCCATAAGGGCTATCAATCTCTAAACAAAACTTCCGAAGCGAAAACGGTTTCTTTTCATACAACGCGTTCAATTTGGGTGGAAGAACACCACAGAAAGTTCCGAATTGCTTCCAGTACCTCTTTTCATCCAACTCTGGATAATCGCACAAAAGGTCTAATTGCAACGTACAATTCGCTTTGTTTTTCAGCCTATTATAAACAGAAGAGAGATTCAACACTACAATTCCAGAAACGCCATCTTCCTTAAACATCACCTCTCCAATTTCAGAATAAACAGTTCTATCTCCCTGACACAATGACACTTTCGCCCTCGAACGACAGCCAAAAAGCGATTTCGGATAATTTTTTATCTTAAACCCCACTAAGGAGGGCAATAATGGCGTATGTTTCAGATTAAAAGAGGATAAGTAGCTATTATAATTTAGGGTATTCTTTGGGGAAATTCCTGCGGAAGAACCTGTTGCAAGCACTACATAATCAAACAAATGCTCCGTTGAAGAATTTTGCATTTTCTTATCAAACAACAGTTTCCATCGTTTATCTTTCTGTTGAATCTGCCTTACCTCCGCCTCACACAGCAACTGAACATTTTCGTTCAAATTATGAAGCAACCAATCTACCACCGACTGCGCACTCATTGTAGCGGGATAAATTCTCTCTTCCTCATCAATTCTTAGCAGCATTCCTTGATTTTCAAATAGAGACTTCAAATGTTCTATCGGAAACTCTTGAAACAGAGATTGAACGAAAGCGGAATTATTATATGCGTTTGGGGAAAGATTATTGTTTAGTATATTTGCTTTTCCCCCTCCAGAAGCTCTCAATTTCTGTCCAACTTTGCTATTTTTCTCAAATATAAAAACTTGATTTTTGGAAGATTGAGACAAAAGCATTCCCAACATTAGTCCAGAAGCGCCAGCA
Organism: Bacteroidota bacterium; assembly: GCA_023413895.1. GTDB lineage: Bacteria > Bacteroidota > Bacteroidia > Bacteroidales > WCHB1-69 > JAEZOU01. The sequence continues at coordinate 41,158 of JAEZOU010000003.1, forward strand.
CCTACAATCGCAATTTTCTTTCTATATTTTTCCATCTATTTCTCCTCCAAAATTATATTGATAGCTTCACCAAGATATTTATGTAAATCAGAAGCAATGAGCGAGATTGTAGATTCACCCTTTTGCACAGCCACTTCTGCGGCAACCCCGTGAAGATAGACGCCCAATCGTGCGGCTATCAGCGGATGATACCCTTGCGACAGAAAAGCAAGTAGTACACCCGTCAGCACATCACCGCTGCCTGCCGTTGCTAATCCTGGATTTCCAGAGAAATTAAAAGAGATTGAGCCATGAGAATCTGCGATTGCTGTGTACGCACCTTTCAGCACTACAACAAGTTGATAACGTTTGGCAAATTCGCTCAATTTCTGCAATCGTTCAAAATCATTATTAGCTTTACCTACCAATCGTTCAAATTCTTTATAATGAGGTGTTAGAATTGTATTGGGAAGTAAATCTGTCAAATAGGCTTTATTTTCCGCCAAAATATTGATTGCATCAGCATCTATTATCCAAGGCCACGGCTGGTAGGATATCAAATCTTTCAATGCAGAAATAGTTTGTTGTGTTTTTCCGATTCCAGGCCCTACAGCCATCGCATTTTTCATTGCCAACATATCGTCATCAATACACGAAAAACAGTCGGCATTTTTATCGGGACTGCAAATTGCTTCAGGCAGAAAAGAAATTAGCTTATCTAGCACAGTTTGCGGTGCATGAAGAGTTAATTTACCCGCACCCGCACGCAGCGTAGCCTTTGCCGCCAACAACGCCGCACCCGGCATATTTCGGCAACCTGCAATGAGTAATCCATGTCCCTGCGAACCTTTATGTGCAAACCGATGTGGAAGTTGTAGATGGCGTTTCGCGTACGTCCAATTGATAGAACTATATTGTAATGGAAATTCGGGTGGCAATGCTAGACCAATATCTAACACCTTCACCTCTCCTACTCTATCGTAATTTTCTGGCATCAGAAATGCTAACTTCATAAACTGAAAAGTCAGTGTTTGGTGAACTTTTACGCCAAGGTTTGCATCTGAAGTATGTCGATCGCAAAAGAGACCTGAAGGCAAATCTAAAGCAACCTTATAACCTCGAGCTTGGGTAAAAATCGTAATTACACGTTGAAAATCCTCCGATAGCGGACGAGACAAACCTATTCCAAACAGCGCATCAATCAACAAAACATTGGAAGATAAAGTTAAATCTTCTAAAAAGTTATTAAAAGGAATTACTTCTACCTCTGTATCTTCTAAGCGTTTCCTATTCTGTAAAAACTCAGATGTGGATTTCAAATTGAAAGAGCAATCCACTACCACAACACGAAATTTATTTGCCAAATGTCGCGCCACTACCAAACCATCACCACCATTATTTCCAGGCCCGCAAAATATATATACGGAAGTAACTTTGGGACAATAGGACAAGATTGCAGCAGCGAATACACTTCCTGCTCGCTCCATCAACTCCAATGAGGAGATCTGCTCATTTTGCATAGTAAACTCCTCAGCAGCACGAATTTCTGGAACTGTTAAAATCATCATAGCCTTAAAGATTTTAGCGCAATCTGTCGGCTGCGCGCACCATCGCCTCATCGCGATAGATAAATCTGCGTGCCAAAACCATCATCACTGCTGGCAAAAGATAAAGCACCAACACCCAATAAGTGAAAGAACACTCTGTGTCTGGATAAATAATATTAGCTTTAGAAAAAACCACATCAGGATAGATATAATATGTAAAAGCTAATGCAATAAGAAGCGCAAACATACTGAATGAAACCACTTTAGCCTGCATTTTTCTATTTTTGTACATAAAAATAGAAACTAAAGAAAGAATTGCTGAAACTATCAATGATAGCGCAATATAAGTTGTTTTTGCAATTACTGAATTTTCAGGTGCAGGTAAGTCCAAACGAACCGTAAAAGCATTATAGACACACATTCCATCTAAATTATCGGCAAAACATCCGACGAAAGTACCAAAAGGCACAAACATTAGTACAATTGTTGCGATAAAAGCAACTAACAAAAAAACTGTTTGGATTCTTTGAATCATAGTAAAAAATTGTTTAAATTAGAAATTGCAAAATTACACTTTTTTGATGACATACCGAACGACACCCCAAAGAATATCTCTATTCCCCTCATTTACAACTACTTCACGAGATGATTTTTTAGAAGAGCAGAGTATAAACTTTCCATTTTCAACCTTTAATCGTCTCAAAGTAAACTCATTATCAGGGAAACAGACAATAAGAGCATTCTGTGAAGGTACTACTGCTCTATCTACCAATAAAATATCCTCATTATTTACACCTAGATCAGTATAATTTTCACCCTTGACTCGGACAAAAAAAGTAGCATCGGGATGCTGTACTAACAATGCATCCAAACTTAAAATCTGGCGTTCTCCAGATTGCGCAGGATTGGGAAATCCTGACATATAGCCTGAATTTTCTTCTAGTTTTTCTAATGAGAGATCCATAATCGAAAATTATTCCACGATAATTTCTCCAGCGAACAAGTGTGCATCATATCCAGCACCCGGATGACCTTCCGGACAATGCTTGATTGATGGAGCGAACACCTTCACGTAACGAGCTTTCGCAGCAGGCATCGGCACCTTTGCATTGATTACATTATCGCCCTCTGATGTTTGATATTGTGCTAGAGAGATTTGAGTTTCGGATTGCCAATTTTTTCCATCATCAGAAATCCAAACAGAAACAGAAAGGGGAGCAAAAATCCAAGACCCAGGTGCATGCATCAGTTGGACTGTTACAGACGAAAAGGCGGTTTTTTCGCCCAAATCTAACACCACTTCTAAATCATTTGCCAAAGTTCCTACCCACTTATTCCAAGAACTTGATGTTCCCAAAACGCCATCTGTAAGTGCCAATTCATGTCCACCACTATATTGTGGATTAATATTTTTCATTGTATAGGACTTTCCTGTTGAGGGAGAAATCTTATAAGTTTCCTTAAAAGTTGAGCTATAGGGTTTTCCATTTCTGAACGCCATTGCGCAAAGTGTCGAATTTTTACGAATTGTTATAGGTTCCATATAGATTTGTGCATTCTCAATTGTGGGAGTTTTTCCGTTTAATGTATATCGAATATCACAATCGGGACAAGCTGTTTGTAGCGACACCTGCGGACACTTCTCCTCTGTATTCCAATCGGTAGCGGCAGTAACATTAAAATGGCTCTTGGAATAGTTCATTCCTTCCGCTTCAAAAATAGTAAAATGGTGATTCAACTTCTCGATAAACTTTCCATAATTTCTCAATGATTTGGGTGACCAAACTACTTCTGACAATGCAAGAAGACGTGGGAAAAGCATATATTCTGCCAACTCCCAATCCTTGATATACTCTGTCCATAAATTAGCTTGTGCACCGATGATATACTTTTGTTCCTCTGCACTAAGTGCACGTGTAATTGGATCGTAATTATAAACCTTTTGTAACGGCACATAACCTCCAATTGCCAAGGGTTCTGATTCAGGCTCACCCTGATAATAGTTTAGATACAGATAAGCGCAAGGCGTCATAATTGCTTGATGTTTCTGTTGTGCTGCTGCAATACCACCTTGTTCCCCTTGCCAAGACATAATAATCAAATCATCAGGAACACCTCCCTCCAATGCTTCGTCCCAAGCAATCACTTTTCTACCTTTTGAAATGATATATTTTGACATTCGATTCAAGAAGTAACTTTGCAATTCAAACTCATCTTTAAGCCCCTCTTTACGAATACGTTCTTGACACTTAGGACATGCTTTCCAACGAGTTTTTGGGCATTCATCGCCACCAATATGAATATAGGGTGCATCCGGGAATAGATCCAATACCTCATCAATTACATTTTGCAAAAACTCAAAAGTTTCTTCAGTAGTACAATAAACATCTTCGAAAACGCCCCAGGTTCCTTCTACCTTGTGAGGGCCACCAGTACAAGAAAGTTCGGGATAAGCAGTAATTGCTGCGCTAGAGTGACCTGGCATTTCAATTTCTGGAATAATTGTCACGTGATGTTTCTCTGCAAATTCGACGATTTCGCGCACCTCATCTTGAGTATAATATCCGCCGTGAGGAACACCATCGTAACCCAAACCGCTAGAGAAATGGCCAATCCAAGTTTCATTACGTTGTGATGCTATTGTTTGAAGTTTAGGATATTTCTTAATCTCAATGCGCCAGCCTTGGTCATCAGTAAGATGCCAATGAAAATAGTTCAACTTATACATTGCAATATGTTCAATATGCTCTTTTACCTCTTCTACCGTTCTGAAATAGCGACAAACATCCAAGTGAGAACCGCGATAAGGAAAGCGTGGCTCATCTTCGATGCGACATTGCGGAATTAGCACCCTAGCACTATCAATAATAAGACCAGCATTTACTTCCGGAGGCATCAATTGATACAAAGTTTGCAAGGCATAGAAAACGCCTTTGGGAGTTGAAGCATTGATTTGGATTTCATTTGCAGATATATCTAACACATATCCCTCTTCTGAAACTGTAAAATCCTCAGCATTTACTCGAATAAAAGTTGGCATAAGATTTCGGTTTGCTGCCGCAATGTTGATTCCTAATGACGTTTCAAGTTTCTTATTAAAAGTTGCTATTTCCTCCATTTGTGGGGAAATTAAAATGGTATTTTTATTCAACAAAAAATATCCTTCTTTAGATTGTAAACTCTTGGGTTCTGGGATAATAGGATAACGTTGTGGTTGTGCTGACAAAACAAAAAACCACATACTTAACATCAAAAAAACAAACTTTTTCATATTTTATCTTTACAATAAATAATTCAATAAATTAGATTTTTTTCAAGAGTGCAAAAGTAGTGATTTTTTCTAACTCTACACGTCATATTTTTATGTATTTTTGCTCATTCATTTTTCGATTTTTTTCACTAAAACAATTATAGTTATGAATGCAGTTATTGGAATCATCATGGGTTCGACAAGCGATTGGAATGTAATGAAAGAAGCTTGCACCGTTTTAGAAGAGTTTGAAATCCCTTACGAAAAAGAGGTTATCAGTGGTCACCGCACCCCTGATCGAGCTTTTGAGTACGCTTCTACCGCCCGCGAACGAGGATTAAAAGTTATCATCACGGGTGCTGGCGGCGCTGCTCACCTTGCTGGAATGACCGCTGCAAAAACCACGCTCCCGGTCATCGGCATTCCTATCAAAACCTCTACTCTTAATGGTTTAGACTCTTTATTATCAATTGTTCAAATGCCAGGAGGTATTCCTGTTGCAACCGTTGCAATTAACCAAGCAAAAAACGCAGCACTTCTCGCAATCCAGATGTTGGCTATTACAGATGAAAAGCTCGCTAAAAAATTAGAAATCTACAAGATCGAGATGAGAGATAAAGTTCTTAATGCTAAATTAGAAGATTAACAATTTTTAACACTCTTTCTCTGAACAAACCTAATGAAATACTCGTTGATTTGTCAACGGGTATTTTTTTCTATTATGAAATACAAAATAGTTATTAGGGTTGTTACGAGTTTATTCCTTTTCTGTTTCCTCTTTCAGGCAAAAGAAAAGCGAGAAACGATTGTAGCTCATATTAATTACACCCTTCCTATTCATAGCATTACAACGATACCCGAAATTAATCTTAACAACCTAGAACGTTCATTATACTTACTACTTACTAATCAACTCAATTTATACACCGAAAATGAGAACACGTGTCCCTCAAAAAATAGCAATGAATCAACAGTAAATGCAAATACCTTTTTAACATCGAAAAAGCAAAAAATCGATATAATTCTCCGAAAAATTATCTCTTATTCTGCAACTAGGCATAAGTATCCCCACTTGCCTAAGATTGGAGTGCTTAAAATCTAAAATTCTTCGTACTTCATATAATTTTTTTCCAAATTGCTTTCCTCAAAATTTGAAGAAGCAAACCTATTTTTTAATATCAAAATCAAAAATTCCAATTATGAAAAACGAAGTAATACATTGTGGGAAAACTATATCCTCAATAAATCCCCAAAGAAATAGATTTACCTCCATAGCTTCCTTAATAATCCATTGTTATTTAGGAAGAAACGAAGAAGAATGCTTTCTCAGAATTCAGATTTCGTTATGGATTGTTGTCAATTTTGAAAGCTATACAATTTTCCAACTTTTTCCACTTTTCACCCTATGCTGCGCACAGCAACACACACCTAGACAGATTGGGAAACGTAACTTTAACATATCTGGAGGTGACAATTATGAAAAATTCCCAAAGCAACCCAAAACTCGAAAATTTTTCCATCGATACTATCTCATCAGCCATTCTGCTGCCTAAAATGACAAAAAACATATAAAAATCATTCTTGTAAGCAAAAAAACTGATCAATTGGCGCACTTTTGAAAATTTAATGTAATTTTGCAGGTTAATTTTTAGAAGATGACAAATCGATTCTTTACGCAAGAAAACAACCACCATATCCTTGTAATTGGAGACGTTATGGTGGATTCATACATAAAAGGGCAGGTTTCTCGAATTTCGCCAGAAGCTCCCGTTCCCATTTTAGATGTCACACTTCGCGAATTTCGCCTAGGCGGAGCAGCAAACGTTGCTCTTAACCTAAAAAAACTGGGATGTAAAGTTACACTTTGTGCAATAATTGGTAATGACACGCACGGAGATGATCTTCTTCAACTAATGCACGATGAAGAACTTGACACACAAGGAATTTTGCGTTCCTCAGAAAGACGTACCACCATCAAACATCGCATTATCGGAAATCGGAATCAGATGCTTCGCATTGATGAAGAGGACAATTTCTTGTTAACTGAAAATGAAAACGAGCAATTCATTGCATCACTCAGCAAAATTATAAACGAAGAGAAAATTGCCGCTATCATTTTTGAGGATTATGATAAAGGCTTACTCTCCAAAAAAACGATTTCTACTATTATTAAGATGGCAGAAGAAAAAGGAATTCTCACAGCTACAGACCCTAAAAAACGCAATTTTTTCCATTACGCTGGCGTAACTCTTTTTAAACCCAATCTCAAAGAATTTTGCGACGCCAACAATCTCAAAATCGAGCCATTCTCCCTACCTCAACTCCAACAATACGCTGCACAATTTGCAGAAAAACAAAAATTTCAAATCCTACTTATCACATTATCCGACAAAGGATTACTCCTTTATAGTCGAAGCACTCAAAAATTCATACATATTCCTGCTCAATTGATTAAGGTGAGTGATGTATCTGGCGCTGGTGATACCGTAATCTCTGTAGCAACACTATGCTTACTTCATCAACTTTGCGATTACGAGCTAGCATATATTGCAAACTTGGCAGGAAGTATCGTTTGCCAATACCCAGGAGTTGTGCCTATTGATATACAACTTTTACAACAAGAGTTAGAGAAATCAAACTTTTCTACAATAAAAGAGCAATAGCCTCGTTTTGAATCATCAAAAAGTTAACTTTCAGAAGTAAATTCATGAATAAATTAAAATATCTACTCATCTTACCTCTCATCATATTTATATTATCTGGGCAACAACTCTCAGCACAATCAGCATTTGGAGTTCCCAATTTACTAAAATATGATCAAAAACGCTTTCACTTTGGTTTTGCGGTTGGATATAATCTTTTCAACTTCAATATTCGTACGAAAGCAAACTTTGCTGAATATGATTCTTTGATGGTTGTAAACACCTCACCTCTAAGCGGTTTCAATCTTGGTATTGTTTCCGATTTACGCATGGGAAAATATTTTGACCTTCGTTTTATTCCTGGCTTGGCTTTTGGTGACCGCCTCGTCAACTACACTATCAAATACGCATCTGGCAACGAAATTATCACACAAAAAAATATCGAATCGGTTTATTTGGACTTACCTTTATTAATTAAGTTCAAATCTTCAAGAATGCACAATGTGCGAGTCTATGTTATTGGAGGAATGCAATATAGCTTAGACCTAATCTCAGCAGCCAAGAAGCAAGTCTCCAATCCACACGACATTATTCTAAAACTCTATCCGCACGACTTTCAGGCTCAAGCAGGTGTTGGAATTGACTTCTACTGCACCTATTTCAAATTCTCTACTGAGTTTAAAATGTCATTCGGATTAGTAGATTTATTAAAACAGGAGTCGAATCTTTTTGCCTCCAGTATCAGTACACTTAAAACCAAGAACATACAGATTTCATTTTTATTCGAATAAACTTAACAAAATGGCAAACGACGAACTATTCAAACAGATTATTGCTTTTGCAAAAGAATATGGATTCATATTTCCTTCTAGCGAGATTTATGATGGGCTCAGCGCAGTTTATGACTATGCGCAATTAGGTGTAGAATTAAAGAATAACATCAAAAAATATTGGTGGAAATCGATGGTACAATACCACGAAAATATTGTGGGAATTGATAGTGCGATTTTCATGCACCCAACAGTATGGAAAGCTTCGGGACACGTTGATGCATTCAACGATCCACTCATCGACAACAAAGACTCAAAAAAGCGCTATCGTGCTGATGTATTGATTGAAGATCACATTCAAAAATATGAAGAAAAAATCACGAAAGAGGTAGAAAAAGCAAAGAAAAAATTTGAGAACTTTGACGAAGAACTATTCCGCCAAACCAATCCTAACGTATTGCGTAACAAACAAAAAATTGATGAGATTACTGAAAAATTCACCGACTTAATGAGCCGCAACGACTTAGTAGGATTGAAACAATTGATAGAAGATTTAGGCATCGTTTGTCCTATTTCTGGTAGCAAAAACTGGACTGACGTTCGTCAATTCAACCTAATGTTTGCAACCCAAATGGGTTCGGTAGCAGAAGGAGCAGATACAATTTACATGCGTCCAGAAACAGCACAAGGAATCTTTGTAAACTTCCTCAATGTATATAAAACAGGAAGAATGAAAGTTCCTTTTGGCATTGCTCAAATTGGAAAAGCATTTAGAAATGAGATCGTTGCACGTCAATTCATTTTCCGTATGAGAGAATTTGAACAGATGGAAATGCAATTCTTTGTTCGCCCAGGAGAAGAACTCAAATGGTTCCAATATTGGAAAGAGGAGAGAATGAAATGGCACACTGCATTAGGAATTGCACCCGAAAAGTATAGATTCCACGACCACGAAAAGTTGGCTCACTACGCTAATGCAGCAACAGATATCGAGTTTGAATTTCCATTTGGCTTCAAAGAATTGGAAGGAATCCATTCCCGTACCGACTTCGACCTTAGCCAACACGAAAAGTTCTCTGGCAAAAAGTTGCGTTATTTCGATCCAGAAACCAACGAAAGCTACGTTCCATACGTAATTGAAACCTCTATCGGTGTTGATAGAATGTTCTTAGCCGTATTGAGCAATGCTTATACAGAAGAGACTCTTGCCGATGGTTCTACACGCGTAGTGCTTCGAATCCCAACCTTATTGGCACCTTACAAAGTAGCTATTCTTCCATTAGTTAAAAAAGATGGACTTCCAGAAAAAGCACGCGAAATTATGGATATGTTGAAACCACATTATATGTGCCAATATGATGAAAAAGATGCTATCGGAAGACGCTACCGCCGCCAAGATGCTATCGGCACACCATATTGTATCACTGTCGATAACCAAACTATGGAAGATAACACCGTTACTTTGCGCGATCGCGATACTATGCAACAACAACGTATTTCTATTAACGAAATCATCAGTACTTTAAATATCAGCAATTTATAAAACCATGAGGTTATTTCATATTTTCATTTTTCTCATCTTCTCTTTCTCTATTTTTGCCCAAAACGAACCCGTAAACAGAATGGATAGTCAAGGGCGAAAACAAGGGTTATGGAAAAAAGTAGATGACCAAGGGAAATTGGTTTATGAAGGTCGTTTTGTCAACAATGTTCCCACAGGTGAATTTCGTTACTACCACGAAACTGGTGAACTCAAAAGTATCTCCAACTTCTTGAACGGTGTACACAAGGTTAAAACCACTATGTTTCACCCAAATGGAAAATCTGCTTCTGAAGGTATCTTCGTAGACCAAATCAAAGATGGAGAATGGAAATACTGGGATACTGATGGTACGCTAATTGCTGTTGAAAATTATAAATTAGGTATTAAAGAGGGGTTGTGGGCAACCTACTCCGCAGGTACAGGAACGCTTCTGCAAGAAGAACACTTTCTCGACGGAAAACTTCATGGAGTTTGCAAGTCTTACTTCACCGACGGCAACCCCTCCAACTTGATTACCTACGTAAATGGAAAACGCAACGGATTATCAGAAAGTTACTTAACAGATAAAAAAGTAGCAACACACGGACATTATCACAACAATAGAAAAACTGGTATTTGGGAATACTATTCACAAAACGGACATCTTCGCAAAACTATCGAATATCAAAACGATAGAGCAATAAAAATCTACCTTCATTTTGCAAGAAAAGTTCAAGGTAACACTATATATCCAACCAAAGAGAGCAGTTTAAAACTGAATCAAGACAGCATTGCTTTCTTCATTTTCGCTGACAACACAATGAAGGTTGTCAGTAAAAACGGGAAAGAGATTACCATTGGAGATGACATGCTCACAATCAGACAATGGGCCGACATTATGGTATTTACCCCTGTGTCACCACATCTTTATGCAGCAAATGAAGCCATTAAAGGGTACCAGATTTTAGACGATGAAATTATTGAGGTAGAGGTTACTCCTGCTTACAACTTTGAGTACCAAGAAAACGAAGCACAAGGAGAGGAAGCCAAGGCAATTATGTCTCTATTTAACACCGACCCTATTGAATTTGAAAGTGAATAAACAAAATATGAGTTTAGCATCGTAATATTGAAATAATATATATATTTGCAGCGATGAAAAAAATTGCAAAAAAAGCACATAACAAATTGTATATCTTGATATTATCATTTTTGGTAATATCAAGTTCTGCGCTTTTTGGCAATAATTTCCAACCTAATTTTGAGAATTTTCTTTTCACCTCTTACCACGCAGACGATACAATTCCATCAACTCCTGCTCCCAAAAAGAAAAGAGGTAGTCGTAAAATTGTTTCATACGCCACTTTCGAAGAGAATTTTCATCGTGCAGTGAATTTCTATAACAAAGGGTCCTGGCTAACCGCTGCAAAAATATTTGAAGAATTGTACCCACTTTCATTCGGTACAAAATATGGAGATTCTATTCTTTATATGTTTGCTGATTGTTATATGCAAAATAACGATTTCCAATTAGCAGCTTTTCACTTTAAAGATTATGCAAAAAGATATCCAGGTACAGAACGCACACAAACAGCACTTTTTAATTGTGTGAAATCAATATATGCAGTTTGCCCTGACTATAATGTTGACCAATCTGAAACCCTTTTGGCCATTGACGAAATCAACAACTTCATCAATCAATATCCTCAAAGCAAACATGTTGAGGAATGCAATCAGATGTTAGATGTACTTCGTGAAACATTAGCTAAAAAAGATTATGAAATTTTTAGACTATACTATAACACTGAACATTACGAAGCCGCACAAATTGCATGCAAGAACTTTCTAAAAAGTCACTCCTACTCAAAACATGCTGAAGATGCGATGTTTTTGTTAGTTAAGAATAATTATGAATACGCATCAAAGAGTATAGAAACAAAACAGTTAGAACGATATAGAGCTTGCACCGATGCGTTTGATGCTTTCTTTGCCCAATATCCAGAATCCGCATATTTAAAAGAGGCGGAACTGATGGCAAGAATGGCTGCTAAACAGATAGAAAAATTAAAGTTAAAACAAGAATAATTACAATACAAATTAATGAAAACAACTGATTACACAAAATCAAAAATCGATCCATTTGCAACCACTCGTGATTTGCGCAAATTTGACGTTGAAACCGACAATATCTACGAAACTGTTGCCATTCTTTCCAAAAGAGCCAATCAAATTGCCGTAGAATTTAAAGAGGAATTCCACGAAAGAGCTTCTGAAATTATCTCTAATTCTAACTCTATGGATGAAGTTTTTGAAAATAGAGAACAGATTGAATTAGCAAGATATTTCGAACAACTTCCTAAGCCATCCATCTTGGCCATTCACGAATTTGAAAATGGAGAGATTGCTTACCGTAACCCACACGAGGAAGCGAAAAAATAAGAGATTAATATGAATTCTGTCCCACGCAAAAATATCGTCATTGGGATAACCGGAGGAATAGCTGCTTACAAGTCGCTATTCCTTATCCGTTTGTTTAAAGCACATAATTACAACGTTAAGGTTATAACAACTCAGAGTGCTTTACAGTTTGTAACTCCCTTAACCATAGAAACCTTATCACAGAACAAACTCTATTGCAATCTTTTTGAAGAACACGAGGTTGACGTTGAGCACATCTCGCTAGCCGACTGGGCTGACGCAGCTGTTGTTGCGCCAGCAACTGCCAATATCATTGGGAAATTGGCTAATGGAATTGCCGACGATGCACTCTCCACATTCCTTCTTGCTTTTGATAAAAAGTTGTTTGTAGCACCTGCGATGAACCACAAGATGTATGCACATCCCGCTGTTCGCAAAAACTTGCAAATATTACAAGGACGTAACACTCAAATTATTGAGGCACAAAAAGGATTTTTAGCTTGCGGATGCGAAGGCACAGGTAGAATGGAGGAACCAGAACAAATCTTCAACATCATTCATCGTACACTCACCCAAAAACAGATTTGGGAAGGCGTAAATGTAATGGTTTCTGCAGGACCAACTTACGAACCTATTGATCCCGTACGTTTTATCGGAAATCACTCATCAGGATTAATGGGATTTGCTCTAGCACAAACATTAGCGGAACAAGGAGCAAAAGTAACCTTAGTAACAGGACCAACTCAATTGGCTACACCAACCCCATCTATTCATCGCATTGATGTAAAAACAGCTGCCGAAATGTTCGATGCCTGTACACAAAACGCTATCAACAAACAACTTGTAATTATGGCTGCCGCTGTTGCAGATTATACACCAACAACAATAGCTCCCGAAAAAATTAAGAAAACTGAAGAAAATTGGAGCATTGCTGTAACCAAAACCAAAGATATCCTATTTCACCTTGGTCAAAATAAACCACAAGGACAATGCTTAGTAGGTTTTGCTTTAGAAACAGAAAACGAGTTGGAAAATGCTCAAAAAAAACTGCAAAATAAAAATGCCGATTTTATCGTTCTAAACTCAATGAAAGATAGCGGTGCAGGGTTCAATACACCTACTAATCTTGTAACCATTCTATCGCCCAATGGTATCGTGATGAATGGTGAATTAAAAAGTAAAAAAGAGGTTGCTGCCGACATCGTGCAAACTATCTATCAGCACTTTTTTAAATCCAATAAATAGCCCTAAATTATGAAAAAACTTGTTGTACTTCTCTTATTTTTAATCATTTCATTAGGAATTTCAGCGCAAGATTTCCAGTGTCAACTCAGTATCAACTCTCAACAAATTTCTGGCAGTAACAGAGAAAAATTCAACTCATTACAACAAGAATTAATCAAATTTATTAATGAAAGAAAATGGTGCCAATACAATCTAAAAATCAATGAACGAATTAATTGCGGCATTATGATTAATTTGGAAAGCCAAGCAGGAGATGTTCTAACGGGTTCTATGACAATTCAACTACAACGTCCTGTATATAAAACCAATTACAAAACAGATATTCTAAACTTTCAAGACAAATCGGTTGAATTCACATACACCGAAGGTATGCCGCTAGAATATGCTGATAATGCAAACCTTAATCAACTTACTTCGTTAATTGCTTTCTATTTGAATCTATTTTTAGGTATGGAATTTGACACCTTCTCTATGAATGGGGGAAGCCCTTATTTTGATAAATGTCAAAACATAATCAATCTCTGCCAAACAGATAAAGAACCAGGATGGAAATCTTATGAATCTGGACAAGCCAATCGATATTGGATTTTGGAAAACCTCAACAACCCCTCCTACTCAGAATTTCACGAATTTCTATATAACTATCATCGTTTAGGTTTGGATGTTATGGCAGATTCTCCTGATGCGGGCAGAGCTGTAATTGCCGAAAGCTTACGCTTATTGCAAAACATTAACTCCCAACGTTCAGGGCTTTATCTAATGCAAATTATTATTCAGAGCAAATCAACAGAGATTATCAATATTTTCAAAAATGGAACCCAAGGCGAAAAAACCCAAGTGGCTGCCATCATGAAATTACTAGACCCAGCAAACGCATCCAAGTACGACGTTCTCACCCAAAGCAAATAACGTCATGTTAATCTCACTACAAATAGAAAACTACGCCATTATCCGATCTTTAAAGATTGGGTTTAATGCTGGTTTTACGGCAATTACAGGTGAAACAGGTGCTGGAAAATCAATACTTCTCGGTGCATTATCTCTCCTTTTTGGAAATCGTGCTGACACCTCCGTACTTTTCGATAATAATAAAAAATGCGTTGTGGAGGGTGAATTTTCTATTGAACACTTGAATCTCAAAAACTTCTTTGAAATCAATGATTTGGATTACCAAATACAAACAATAATTCGAAGAGAAATCTCCCCTTCAGGAAAATCTCGCGCCTTTATTAACGATACCCCTGTCAACTTAAACACACTAAAAGAGTTCACAGTACATTTGGTCGATATTCATTCCCAACATAGCCATCTACTCCTTGGAGATGCTAATTTCAAAATGAAAATTGTTGATGAATATGCTCAAAATGGAAAACTTTTACAACTATACAAAAACAATCTCAAACAATACAACCATCTTGTAAATGAAATTGAAAAACTTAAAACAGAAGCCACTCAAGCAGAACGAGAGGAAGAGTTTCTCAATTTTCAACTAAACGAATTGCATCAAGCAAATTTACAAATTGATGAAGAGAAAAATCTTGAAAAAGAAATTGAGTTCCTAACTCATGCAGAAGAGATTAAAGGAAACCTTTTCCAAGCTTCTCAACTAATTGGAGAAAAAGAAGATAACGCATTACAGATAATTCATCAATGCAAGCAATGCTGTCGAAACATTGAGCAATTCAACAATAACTTCGCCGAATTAGCACAACGATTAGAGACATTAGAAATTGAGCTCAAAGATATTGACTACGAGTTGAATCGACATAATGAAGATATTGAATTCAACCCCAACGAATTAGAAAATAAAAAGGAGCGTTTGAGTATAATTTATGCTTTAGAAAAAAAACACAATACTAATAGTGTACAAGAGCTCTTTGAACGAGTAACAGAATTAGAAGGAAAGAGGAATAAAATCTCTGATTATCAGATAAATATAGACAATTTAGAGAAAGAAAAAATCCAACTCCAAAAGGAATTAGAAAAGGAGGGAGCAGAACTTTCTCTAAAAAGAAAACAATGCATTCCTGAAATAGAAAAAGCTCTTCAAGCCAAAATTGGTAATTTAGGAATGGAACACAATAGATTCCAAATTCAACTCACTACAGGAAACGAATTTCGCAAAGATGGAATCGACCACATTGAGCTTCTTTTCTCTGCGAATATAGGAGTTGCGCTTGCGCCCATTGAAAAAGCAGCTTCAGGAGGAGAGCTATCGCGTATTATGCTATCTATCAAAAGTTTAATGACTGAAAAATCACTTTTCCCTACTATCATTTTTGATGAAATAGACACAGGAATCTCTGGAACAATGGCAGGAAAGGTTGCTACAGCAATGGACGAATTGTCAAAAAATCATCAACTGATTGTAATTACACACCTTCCACAAATTGCTGCAAAAGCTCAATATCAATACAAAGTTTACAAAGAAATCACTGATAATAAAACATATACAAATCTTAAAAGCCTCTCAAATGAAGAGCGAGAACATGAAATTGCCCTAATGATTGGCGGCGAAAAATTGGGCAATAACACACTTTTAGCGGCAAAAGAACTTTTAGCACAGAAATTATGAAAAAACTAACCCACATATTTGTCATTTTATTAATCTTTGCATTCTCAATTCCCAATGCAAACGCACAAATGAAACGCGAACGCAATGTAAGCAAGTTTGTTTATATGACCTCCGTTGGCGCTTATACAGCATTTAACGATATTGTATGTGAAAATCGAACACTTGATGTAAAAACAGCAACCGTCTCTGTACAACAATTTTTAGGTTACCAATTCAACAACCATTTCTACATGGGATTTGTTGCTGGAATTGATGTGTGGAAAAGAACTGCATTTATTCCTCTTTGCGGAAGTATTAACGTAAACTTCATCAATAGAAAATGGACTCCAACTTGGTATGCACAAGCGGGATACGCTTTTAAATGGTATGTAGAAAGTGAACCTGAAATTCCAGATTTAGTCATTCACGCAGCTACTCCTGGAGCATATTTAGAAACTGGATTAGGATTGACACTTAAAATCAATCAAAAGGCCTCTCTACTCTTCACTTTTAATTATAAACTTCAACAATCTAAACTTTATTATAGTGTGAAAGTACCTGGCGAGGTTGACTATTCACACTACGCAACCAACAGAAGCCAAGATGCTCTGTACCACTTTATTGGCGTAAAATTCTCCGTACTTTACTAAACTACAATGACAGCAATTCACGATGAAATTCGCAAATTGATTGGGGAGATTAATCTTCACAATCATAACTATTACGTTTTAGATGCACCCACTATCAGCGATTACGACTTTGACCAACTGCTCAATCGACTAATTGAATTAGAAAAAAATCATCCAGAATACCAATTCCCTGATAGTCCTACCCAACGTGTTGGTGGTGAAGTTACCAAACAATTCCAAACCGTAAAACATATCTATCCAATGCAATCGTTGGGTAATACCTACTCAATGGGCGACCTAATTGAGTTTGACCGTAGAACCCGAGAGGCAATTCCTGAAAGTTCCGACTTAGAATACATTTGTGAACTAAAATATGATGGTGTTGCGATAAGCCTCATATATGAAAATGGAACACTTGTACGCGGAGTTACTCGCGGCGATGGAGTTCAGGGTGACGACGTAACTGCAAATGTAAAAACCATTCGTTCCATACCCCTGAAACTATATGGAGATTACCCTGATTTTTTGGAAGTTAGAGGAGAAGTTATCTTAACACACAAACAATTTGAAAAACTAAACAAGGAGCGGGAAGAGATTGGAGAACTTCCTTTTGCCAATCCTCGTAACGCTGCATCTGGAAGTCTCAAACTTCAAGATTCTACAGAAGTTGCACACAGAAATTTAGATTGTAGAATCTATTTCGCTCTCGGTGAAAATCTTCCATTTCAAACACATAACCAAAGCCTCATTGCATTACATAACTGGGGATTCAAAACCCCTGAAGTAATCGAATGCTTCAACACAATCCACGAAGTTGAAAAATTTATTGAAATTTGGGATAAAAAACGGAAGGAACTTACTTTCGATATTGATGGTATTGTACTGAAAATCAACAACTATAATCAGCAACAACAGTTAGGATCTACAGCTAAAAGTCCACGTTGGGCTATTGCATACAAATTTAAAGCAGAAAGGGTGGCTACCCCACTTCTATCTATCGATTATCAAGTAGGCCGAACAGGCATTGTCACTCCCGTTGCAAACCTAAAACCTATACACCTTGCAGGAACCATAGTAAAACGGGCATCACTCCATAATAAGGATATAATAGAACTTTTCGACATCCACGAGGGCGATACACTTTATGTCGAAAAAGGTGGTGAAATCATTCCCAAAATTGTAGGTGTGGACCTCGGCCAGCGCAATATGTTTGCTCCCAAAGTACGCTTTATTGAAAATTGTCCAGAATGCGGAACACCTTTAGTACGTAACAATGAAGAAGCAGGTACTTTCTGTCCTAATGAAAATCACTGTCCGCCTCAAATCAAAGGGAAATTAGAACATTTTATTTCCCGAAAAGCAATGAATATAGAATCGTTAGGTGAAGGAAAAATTGAAATTCTTTTCGATAATGGATTGGTAAATAATGTATTTGACTTCTACCAACTCTCTTATGACAAACTAATTGGCCTTAGCAAACGAAATATCACCCCCGATGGTTCTGAGCGAATTATTAGTTTCCGCGAAAAAACAGTCGAAAATATCCTCAATGGAATAGAACAATCACTAAACGTTCCATTTGAGCGCGTGCTTTTTGCTATGGGAATTCGCTACGTGGGAGAAACAACAGCTAAAAAAATTGCAAGGCACTTCAAAAATATTGACGCTATCGCCAATGCTACCCAAGAGGAGCTAATGCAAGTTGATGACGTAGGCGAACGCGTTGCCGGAAGCATTTCTCAATTCTTTAGCGGAGAAAACTATACACTTGTAGAAAACCTCCGGAATGTAGGACTACAAATGGAAATTCAAGAGAATGATACACATATTTCTGAAAAACTTACTGGAAAATCTTTTGTCGTTAGCGGAATCTTCACCATACCACGCGATGAACTTAAAAATCTAATCGAAATAAATGGGGGAAAAATCCTCTCTGCAATCTCCAAAAATACAGATTTTGTGATCGCTGGAGATAAAATGGGCCCTGAAAAACGAAAAAAGGCGGAAAAGTTAAACATTCCTATTCTTAGTGAAAATGACTTTTACAATATGCTGAACAATAATATATAATAAGAGAAACCTATTGTTAATAAGAGAAACCTATTGTCCTCCTTCAAAACTTCTCGCTTATTATAGTGCTTAATTTTAGTTAATATCATTCAGATTGAATGAACAAATATAGGAAAAATCTGTAATGTATAAAAATAGCATTATGAAAAAGTCAATTTTTACCATTATTATTCTTATCCTTTTTAAATCTAGTTTCGGACAGATTTCTCAAACATATAAATTTGCGGATCGAGATACTTGTTCTCTATATTTAGATATCTACTATCCAACACAGCAATCTCCAGATAGCATCTGTCTTGTGTACATATTTGGCGGTGGTTACGTTACAGGAAGCAGAACCGACAAAAATGTAGTAACATATTGTGATAGTTTGCGAAAATTGGGATATACCACCATTGCTATTGACTACCGATTAGGGCTGAAAGGTGTTAGAAAAATAGGGTTAAAGCAAATAAAAGATTTTGAAAATGCTATAAATATGGCGGCAGTAGATCTACTAGACGCCACGCTATTTCTATGCAAAAACGCAAAGAAACTCAATATTGACCCTACAAAAATAGTAACAGTAGGCAGCAGTGCCGGTGCAATCACAGCACTACAAGCTGATTACAAACTTCACAACCACGATAAAGATACCAAACTCCTTCCTAAGGATTTTAGATATGCTGGCGTTATCGCTTTCTCTGGCGCAATATTATCTCGCAATGGCAAAGTTAAATACGACACACCTCCAGCTCCCACCCTATTTTTTCATGGAACTGACGATAGATTAGTTACATACAAACAGATTAAATTCGCAAATACCGGATTTTTCGGATGTAGCAAACTTACCTCTAGATTTGATAAATTTGATTACCCCTATTTCGCTAAACATTATAAAAATTTCGGACATGAAGTTGCAGGTTTCTGCGCTAGAGAAATAGACCTTACAAATTGGTTTATAGATACTTACATATTAGAAAAACGTAAATTACAAATCAATGAATTTGTCACTGACCAAGAAACAAAAACTCCTTGGTATAGCAAAATTAAACCATCGCAACTTTATCGGGAAGTAAATAAAAATTAAAGGCGTTTTCAAACGCCTTTTTTTATTAACGAAA
This sequence comes from Bacteroidota bacterium, assembly GCA_023413895.1. Lineage (GTDB taxonomy): Bacteria > Bacteroidota > Bacteroidia > Bacteroidales > WCHB1-69 > JAEZOU01. The sequence goes on from JAEZOU010000003.1 coordinate 60,887, forward strand.
TTTCACTTTATTCTCCTCTATACTAATACGATAAATTCATATATTTGCAGGTTGTTTTCATTTATTCAAAAATAATGAACAAAACTGACAATCAATATTTTACAAAATAACTCAAAACACAAATCATTCTAAATGATCATAAAAAAAGAACATTATCAACAAATAAAATTTCTAAACAACTAAAATCAAATTCAGATAAGTTAAATGAAACAATCTTTTTTCCACATAATCCTCTTGGTGACTCTCTTATGCTTGGTCGGGAAAAACTCTTGGGCACAAAAAGAGCAATTTTCCGGCAAGCAATTTTTTGGTGGAAAAGAAGGATATGCAAACTACGATTATATTTATGCAAATGGGAAAAGTTCATTAGATGGTCCTTTTCAATTTACCTCTTCAGATAGCTCACTTATCATTTCTGGCTCCTACACAAATGATAAAAAAGATGGAGTGTGGCATTACCTTTACAAATATGGAAAAGATAACATTTCAGAAACAACAAACTTTACCGACTCAATAGTTGAAACCTATAATAACACTAGTGATAAGATAGTTGTTGAAAAATACACATTCGACTCTAATAACTCCATCATAGAAACTCTCATTTGCACCTATTCAGCTCGACAACTAAGAGGTGACTATCACCACACTATTAATGGAGAAAACTCAATTGAACAAGTCGGCATAATTATAGATGGTTTCTTTACAGGAATCGAGAAAAAAGGTGACATAACTTATGAATTTCAAGATGGTTGGCACATTCAAACCTTGCAAGATAGTGTTTGGGAAGAAATCATCCCCATTGAGTTCGTCGATTCACTAACCAATGAATATCTAAAAAACCGCACTTTAAAAGAATTTTCATTCAGAGATACTCTCATCAAAATTATACATGAGGAACGATTACACACCTACATCTCAGATTTTTCAGGAATACCACAAAACGTAAAACGTATTGGGCCTCCTGCTCGCTATTATATGCTTCAGTTAGAAATAGCACCCTCCTCTTCTCAAGATTCTACTAAATCTCAAGTACAAAATACCAACTTCTTTTTCTCTACTGATAGAATCGAACAAGATATTCAAAACTCTATCAATCAAGCAAAAAAAGATCAGGATCGTAGAGAGAAAGAAGACGAATATAGAAAAAGCCAACGTGATATAGAGCAACAGATTGCTGAACAACAACTACTAAAAAGAAAATCTGATATTGAAGAAACCGCCCAAGAAATTGAAAAATTTCATACCATTCTACAAGAAAAATGTAAAGAACGAATTAACAGAACGATTGGCAAATCATACAATGCCGTAATAACACAATGTAACGTAGTAAATAAAGACACCTCTATCTCTTATCTAAACAAACTAAACAACTATCTTCAATTTCAAAAAAGCCTAATAGAGAATTACTTTGAAAATTCCAAAGTTGATAAAGTAATCAACAATAGAATCGAAATCGAACAAAATGGCGTGGGTATCTATAAAGATGTTGCCAAATCATACAAAAAACTATTCAAAAAGATCAACCTTTCCCCAGTTTTTAGTAACCTACAAGGATATTATAATTACATAGAAATGCTTGATTCTCTCAATGTAATCCAACAACAATATTTACAAGTGATTGAAAAAAGAAGATCTATTTCCGAATTAAATTACGCTATTCTAAATAATCAAGAAGCCTGCTGTAAGAAAATTAATAAAATATACAAAAGAGCATTCTCCTCTACCAATTTCACACCTCAATTTAAGACAGCTCAAGATGGAGAAAAAACATTAGAAGAGTTAGATGATTTCATTACAATTCAGAATTATGTAATTACTGCTCAACAATATAAACAAACTATTACAAAGAATGAAATAGAATTTAAAACAGCAACACGCAAATTTAGAAATATCAAATCTGCATATTTTAACATTGCAAAGAGTTTCAATACAAATTACGATTTTACCCTTGTCAAAAATGCACAAGAATATAATCAACAATTGGAAGAGTTCATTCGCTATCAACAACAATTTATTTGGATTCTGAAAACACCTACGGTGAAAGAAATCAACAAAAAATTGCGCAATATTACAGATAAAAAGAGTATTACAAATATAATCGGATTATAAATGTCAATTAAATTAGGAATCAACGGATTAGGAAGAATTGGAAAACTTGTTTTACGACTAACACTCGCTCAAAACAATATTGAAGTGGTACACATCAATGATATGATGAATACCGAACTAATGGCACACCTTCTCAAATATGATAGTATTCATGGGAAACTGAACGCTTCGATAACATTTGATGACAATCATATCATCATTAATGGCAAACCAATTCGTGTGACTAATGCCGCACACCCCTCTGAAATTACATGGGAAGAAACTGGCACTGAAATTGTTCTTGATTCTAGTGGGCGTTTCAAAACCTATTCAACTTTAGAAGGGCACCTTAATCACGGGGTAAAAAAAGTAGTACTTAGTTGCCCTCCAGATGACTATTCTATTGAGAGAGTTGTTGTTATGGGTGTAAATCAGAATACGATTCTACCTACAGATCGCATCATATCCAATGCGTCTTGCACTACTAATTGTGTTGCAATAATGTTAAAAGTTCTACTCAATGAATTTGGAATCGAGAATGCTTTTATGAATACAATCCATCCAACAACCAACAATCAAAACCTACAAGATGGATACCACTCAGACTACCGCCGCGCACGTTCAGCAATTAACAATATCATTCCAACCACTTCGAGCGCCGTTCGCAGTGTACACCGAATTTTCCCTGAACTACAAGATAAATTTAATGGGTTTGCTACACGTATTCCTATATTAGATTGTTCATACGTAGAGGTGTGCGCAATGCTCCAAAAAGAGGTAACCCGCAACGAAATCATCTCCGCATTTAAAAAATATAGCTCAGATCCTCAAATGTGTAAATTCTTGGAATTTACACAAGATCCTATTGTAAGCAGCGACATCACCGACAACCCCCATTCCGCAATCTTTGACGCTCTTGCAACCCAAATTCTTGGCAACAGATTTATCCAAATTCTTGGTTGGTACGATAACGAATATGGATATTCATCCCGAACCATTGACCTTATTAATTACATTGCATAATAATGGAAGATAAAAATTTCTCAACTCAAAGCGACCATATCATCGAGTCCGATGCGCTAAAAGCCAACATCGAACAGATGAAAAATATCAAACCTATCATTCCTGAAGAACATCTTTGGCTAATCGCATTCTCCGAAAATCTATGGGGAATCCACAAAAAAACAGAGGAATTCTTTAAAGAATACAACCACCCCTACTCCAATAGAAATATTATTGTTAACAATATCGTTGATATCACAAATTCCTACTTCAGAATTTATAAAGAGTTCTCTGATGAGGACCTAATTAAAACATTCAATATCCTTTTCGATATATTCGAAAAACTTCTACAAGAAAAACTAACTGATGAATTGGGTAAAAACCTAGTAACCAATTACCTAACGTTCTTGTTCAAAAACTATTCCCTGCTCCAAAATAAAAAGGAATTACTTATCAGAAGTATTGATATTCTGAGTCAAAATCTCGAACAAAATGAGTTCCGATATATCAGCAATATGGGGCATTTCCGCAAAAACTTAGCTTGCGCAGTTTATAATCCGCTGGTTCAAAAAAAGATTATTGCTTTTATGCGCAACCTAAATGAGAAAAACTTGCATTTCTGGGACGAAAGTACACGTATCAACGAATGGTATGACACACATAAAAGCAGATTTTCAACTGATTATTCACATGCCATTGATAAATTAGGACGAAAATTCTTTGATTCCCAATATGAGCAACTCAAAAAGGCAGAAACCTGGGAAGATTTAGTTGCTATCACTTTTACATTTTCTGACATTATAAACGCTCTCAAAAAAGAGATTGAAACATTTAAAACAATTCCCGAACAATTCTGCTATCTCTTCTACCTTCTTCACCTAAAAGGAACTATATACCATCGTGATTATCTGATTATTGAACTAAATAAAGTTATTAAACGATTTAGTACAGAATTAGATGAAGAGCAAGCCATACTTTCCATGGACGAACTATTTATCCATTTCAAGGATTTTAAAGAATCGCACGTTAACCTCATCTTAGACTCTATCCTCTCTCTAGGAAAAGAGATTATTGCAACACATAATAAAAAATTAATCCATCACTTTGAAAATGAGGTTATTAAATTTGGATTTGAATCTCCAGGAATTGCTTATTTGACCAACGATTGGGAACTAAAAGTAAATCCTGCACACATCAAAAATATTCGTGTATGGCTCGAACTTATTGAATTCGACCCCGAAATGATGAACAAACTACTTTCGGCCTTAATTATCAACCTGAGAGTAGGCGGAATCTTTATTTTCGATACTGATTTCTTCCAAAAAGACGTTACAAGACTACTAAACTCCAAAGTATCACCTAAATACAAACAAATCAAGCAACTTTCTCGCATATTTCCTGTTTTCTTCAATGAAATTGGTGCAGAAGGTAAACTCCGAAATGTTTCCACCCAAATTGATGAATTAGCTCACCGTAATGATAAACTAATACATTTTCTCCGAAAACAGATTCATACAGAGGGAAATAACTCCCATATCGATATTACTAAAGAGGTAATTTTATTCTGGAATGACCTTAAGAAATCCCGATTGGCCAAAATCGTTCCACCTAATGTTTACGAAGAGATCAACCCGCGTGGCGAGTGGACTGTAGGAGTGCATAAAGTGCTAAATCGCCTATATCGTGCTGGTAATTGCACACTTGAACAACTGCTTGAACTCCCTAAAGAAGAGGTGCAAAAGTTGTCTGAAACAATCGAACACGATTCTCAACTCGACGTCAGCCGCGTTTGCCTTATCATCGAACTTTATCAACTTCTCAAAGAGAAATATGTATTTGAAACAAAAGATATTAGTTCTATCATTAGAAGATATAATTTCTTTGATAATGAGGAGATTGTAAATTTCGAAAAATATCTCGAGGAAGCAAATTATATTGGCGCCCTAAAGCAGATTTATGGCTTCATGAAGAAACTCAACAATATTATTTTTGATGCTAAAGAAAGTCTCGGTTGGGAAAACATATACTACAAACGCCATATCGCTTTCGGAATTCCATCAATGTATGGCAGATACCAAGAACCTAAATTCGATGCTCTCGGTCTTACATTCCGTCTCGAAACAATGGCTTCTATTTTAATTAATAATATTATTAATCAGGTTAATACTGAATATTTTACACTAAATTCTCTCAATCATACTTTTGAAGTAATCCAACTACTTAGAGATGGACTCAGCTTGGACGGAATCTACGACCAAGGGTTTGAGTCTAATATAAAAATGCTACAATATAGCTTAACATCTAGAAGTTTTACAATCAAACAATATATAAATATTTTCCAATTTATGGAAAATAGTATCAAGGAGATTACTCACAAATATTTTATCCGACCTTACGAACGCCTTCTACACACTATTATTCCACTATACGCTACTGAAGAAGAACGCAACGATCCAAAACTTCTTAGCAAACTAATTGTACAAAAATCTGAAAATTTCTATCGCGAACTCATTTCATCAGCATTTATTGTGCAACCCATTGACAACTTTATCGGAACAATTCTGAATAACCTAAGAAAACAAATCAATAGCCTTTCTGACTCCGAAATTCAAAGTTTAATGTCGTACGATAGAAATTTGGTTTTCAGTCCTTTATATAAAGAAACCCCCACATTAGACAATCAAGTTTTCTTGGGTTCTAAAGCCTACTATCTAAAAAACTTATACCTAAATAAATTCCCCGTACCCCCTGGCTTTGTTATCACAACTGAGGTCTTCCGCCGAATGAATGCCATTCAAAAAATTCCATCACTTTCAGCAGAAATTGATGCTATTATCAAGGAAAATATTACCGAATTAGAGAAAATTTCTGGATTAGAGTACGGAAATCCAGAAAAGCCGCTTCTTCTTAGCGTACGCTCTGGTGCCGCTATATCTATGCCTGGCGCTATGAATACATTCCTCAACGTCGGTATGAATGATGAAATTACCGAAAATCTTAGCAAACGCGATAACTTCGCTTGGACATCATGGGACTGCTATCGTCGCTTACTGCAAACCTGGGGGATGTCTTTTGGCTTGGAAAGAAATGATTTCGACCAAATCATCTTAAATTACAAGAAAAAATATAATGTAAATCAGAAGATCGAGTTCACTCCTGCAATGATGCGTGAAATCGCTTTTGCATACAAACAACTGCTCATTGATAACAATATTGAATTTGAAAGTGACCCATTCCTACAAATTCGACAAGCAATAATCGCTGTCTTTAACTCTTGGTTTACCGACCGCGCACAAGTCTATCGCGACCACATGCAAATCGCTAACGAGTGGGGAACCGCTGTCATTGTGCAGAAAATGATCTTCGGAAATATACATCGCGAATCGGGATCTGGCGTCCTCTTTACCCACGATCCTCAAGAGAAAGAATCTCGCATCAGCCTTACCGGTGATTTCTCTTTCCTTAGTCAAGGTGAAGATATTGTGGCTGGACTTATCAATACCCTACCCATCAGCGAACACCAACGAATCAAATACTACCACAAATCACCATTCTCGCTCGAAAGTGCTTATCCTAAAATCTATAATAAACTAAAGGAAATTGCTAAAGATATGATTGAAAAACATAGCTTTGGACACCAAGAGATTGAGTTTACTTTTGAAACAGATAAAGCTGAAGACCTATTCGTACTTCAAACCCGAAATATGACCTTTACCAAACAAGAAAATGTGGAAGTATTTGCTACTTCTGAAGACCAAATGGTGCGAGTAGGAAGCGGTATAGGAATTGGAAATAAAGTACTTAACGGAGTAATTGTTTTTGACTTGCAAGACGTGGCAACAATGAAACGCCAAACTCCATTCAAAAATGCAGTTCTCGTTCGCCCCGATACAGTTCCCGACGACATCGAAATTATCTTCGAATGCGAAGGACTACTTACTAGTCGCGGAGGTGCAACTTCTCACGCCGCTGTTACAGCCGCTACTCTCGGTAAAACTTGCGTCGTAAACTGCGTCGATATGATTGTTTACGAAAAGAATAAAAAATGTATCATCAACGATGTGCAATTCAAACTTTTCGACGAAATTGCTATTGACGGAACCAATGGTATAATATATAAAGGTAATTATCCTATCAAATTTCAAGAAATCTAACTTAATACACATTAATATGAATGATAAATTGTGCAAACTGCTTATCGATAAAGGTGAATTAAAACAAAATATCTTTGCCTCTACTTTAGACGCAATGCAAATGTTTAAAGATGCTGCTAAAGAATTTGACGACCACTTTAAAAATGAATATGCAGATGACCACGAAAAAATTAACGTGCACTTTAATAATAAAAATCAATACCTCTTCCAAATGAGATTCGCTGGCGATGTTCTCATATTCCTAATGCATACTAATATCTTTGAATTCCCTCGCGACCACGAAGTGATGAGAACACCCTACATTCGCCAAGATAAAGAAAGGTCCTACTGTGGAATGATCTCTATCTTCAATTTCCTCTCTGATTCCTTAAAATACAACCGCATTAATGATATCGGTTATATGATTGGAAGAATTCTTATCAACAAAGATCAACATTACTTCGTTGAGGGAAAAAGAGAGCTCGCTCAAATACTAAATAACTTCAGCGAGAACAAATTTTCTCCCGAAATTGCTAGGAAAGTTTTACACTCCGCAATCGAATATACGATAAATTTTGACCTTTTGCTTCCAAATTATGAACTCACAAAAGAGATTTCTGTCGATAATATCCTCCAAATTGAGGATCAAGGCATGACTATCAAAACTGCTAAACGTCTGGGTTTCAGGTTTGAACGAGACAAAAATCAATAAAAAAAATTTTTTTTCATTTTTTGGCTGCGCGTATTCTAAAAACTATTACTTTTGCACTCATCAAAAACGGAAACGCCGCGTTCGTCTAGCTGGCCCAGGACGCAAGGTTTTCATCCTTGAAATCAGGGGTTCGAATCCCCTACGCGGTACCCCTTAAGGCAAAACATTACGTTTTGCCTTTTTTGTTTTTACCTATGCAGAAAATTTGAGTTTTACTCTCTGACTCCTCTACACGCAAAGACCACATACTTGCTACCAGATTGTCCTCTCAAATTTCAGATATTTACCAAACATATACAACTATCGCATGATTCTATTCCACAAACCATATTTATTCTTTTATTCACATTCTAAAAACCTCAATTTATATCAGACACCAACAACTTATTGCATCCCATCTTAAAACAAAAAATAGCACTTTCCGTCTAGTCTTTTATTCTATATTTTTACTAAAAACAAGCCTATTTGTATTATTTTTTTTCGTACTTTTGTAAGATAATACAAAAAGTCTCAAGATATTAAAAATCAACAATATAACAATATAAAAAAGGAAAGAAAATGACAGAAGGAGAAAAAATTGTTCGCGTGAACATAGAAGACCAGATGAAAACAGCATATATCGACTACTCTATGTCAGTAATCGTTTCTCGCGCCCTCCCCGATGCGAGAGATGGGCTAAAACCCGTACATAGAAGAATCTTATATGCTATGTGGGATACCGGAATCCTCTCCAACAAACCATACAAGAAATCTGCTAGTACCGTCGGTGAAGTATTAGGTAAATACCACCCACACGGTGATACTGCTGTTTATGATGCATTGGTTCGCTTGGCTCAAGATTGGACGCTCCGCTACCCATTCGTTGATGGTCAAGGAAACTTTGGCTCCGTCGATGGTGATAGCCCTGCAGCAATGCGTTATACTGAAGCTCGTATGCGCAAAATCGCAGAAGAGATGCTCGTTGACATCGACAAAGATACTGTGATGTTTGTCAACAACTTCGACGACTCACTCCAAGAACCATCAGTTCTTCCTTCCAAAATTCCAGCACTCCTCGTCAATGGCTCCTCTGGTATTGCTGTTGGTATGGCAACAAACATGGCTCCACACAACCTAACAGAGGTTTGTAACGGAGTATGCGCCTATATCGATAATCCTGATATCACAATTCCCGAACTTATGGAGCATATACAAGCTCCAGACTTTCCAACGGGCTGTACCATATATGGTTATGAAGGCGTAAGAAATGCTTTCGAAACAGGTAGAGGTAGAGTTGTAATGCGCGGAGATGCTATTATCAATGAAAATAATGGAAAAAATACTATCACTGTTGTATCTCTCCCCTACTTGGTAAACCCTTCTGAAATGATTAAAAGAACCGTCGAACTGATTCGTGAAGACAAAATCGACGGAATCTCCAATATTGAGAATCTTTCAAGCAAGAAAAATGGAACTAAAATTGTATATGAACTAAAAAAAGATGCTGTTCCTAACGTAGTTCTCAACAAATTATACCAATACACAGCATTACAATCCTCTTTCAGCATTAACAACGTAGCTCTCGTTAACGGACGCCCTATGTCGTTAAATTTGAAAGACTTAATTTCTGAATACGTAAAACATAGACATAACGTAATCATTCGTCGTACTGAATTTGAACTCAAAAAAGCGCAAAGTCGCGCTCATATCCTCGAAGGATTCTTAAAAGCACTTGACATTATCGACGAAATTATTCACCTTATCCGTGCGAGTGCAACTCCAGCAGATGCAATCACGGGATTGATGGAAAAATGGGATTTCTCCGAAATTCAAGCCCGAGAAATCGTGGATATGAGATTGCGCCAATTAACAGCTCTCGAAAAGGATAAACTCCAAAATGAGTTTGATGAGTTGATGAAGAAAATCAAATATTACCAAGATGTTTTAGCAGATTACAACTTACAAATGAAAATTGTAAAAGATGAGATTATGGAAGTGCGCGAAAAATATGGTGATGAACGTCGCTCCCGTATAGAATTTTCTGCAACTGACTTCTGCATCGAAGACACAATCTCCGACGACGAAGTGGTAATTACCATCTCTCACCTTGGCTACATCAAACGTACTCCATTAACCGAATATAAAGTACAAAATCGTGGTGGAAAAGGATCTAAAGGATCTTCTTCTCGTGAAGAAGATTTCACAGAACACCTCTATACAGCAACCAATCATAACCACCTTCTCTTCTTCACAGAAAAAGGTAAGTGCTTCTGGCTTAGAGTATTTGAAATTCCAGAAGGAACCAAAACATCCAAAGGACGCGCTATTCAAAACCTTATCAATATTGAGCAAGACGATAAGATTAAAGCCGTTATCAATCTTAAAACATTATCTGACACAGACTATATAAACAACAATTATATCATTCTTTGTACCCAAAAAGGTATCATTAAGAAAACCTCTTTGGAAGCTTATTCACGCCCACGCCAAAATGGTATCATAGCTATCAACATTCGCGAAAACGACCACCTACTAGAAGCTCACCTTACCAATGGCGAAAGCGAGATTATGATGGCTCTTAACTCAGGAAAAGCGGTACGCTTTAATGAAAATACGGTACGTCCAATGGGAAGAAATGCATCTGGAGTTCGCGGTATTACCTTGGCAGACGAAAACGACTTCGTTGTAGGTATGATTAGCATCAACAACCTGAGAGATAATATTTTAGTTGTTTCTGAAAATGGATACGGAAAACGTTCATTACTAGAAGATTACAGAATTACAAATCGTGGTGGAAAAGGTATTAAAACTATCAGTATCAGTGAAAAAACAGGTGGTTTGATTGCACTTAAAAATGTTACCGACAATGATGACCTTATGATTATCAATCGCTCGGGAATCGCAATTCGCCTACATGTTGACCAGTTACGCGTACTGAGCCGCGCAACACAAGGCGTTAAATTAATCAATTTAAAAGAGGGAGACATTATTGCAGCCGTTTCTCAAGTTCCACGTTCTGAAGATGAAATGGAAGGTGAAGAAGTTATAGAACAACCTTCTGAAAACATTACTAATGAATAAATTTCTTAACATAAGAAAATATGATAAAAAATAAACTTTTAACGTTGGGATTACTTCTCCTTTTCAGCACTGTTTTTGCTCAAAAACCATCATTAACAAAAGCATATAACTATTATTATGAAAAGGACTTTGCAAATGCTAAAGAAGCAATTGACTTATGCACACAAGATGCTAAGTTATCCACAAAAGCAAACACTTGGCTCTACAAAGGCAATATCTATTTTTATATAGCTAACGAAGAGTTTGAAAAACGCAAAACCGACGAAAATTACATATTCGTTTATCCAGATGCAGCTTCTGAAGCATACAAAGCATTTCTCAAAGCAAAAGAGATTAATGCCAACATTGAAGGTTCTGGAATGCTTACTCCCGATGAAGGCTTGAGCAAAATTTATCTTCTACTATTTTATACAGCTGCTGATTTCCTTAATACAAATAATTTCACAAAAGCGAAAGAAATGTTAAAAGAAGCGGTTGAAAGTTACGAAATGTTCAACCCACCATTCTACCCATTAAATGGTGAACTTTACTATTACTACGCTTACACCCTCGAATCACTGAATGAACTCTCTGAAGCAGAGAAATATTACAACAAAGCTATTAATGATAATCCTAACAACTACAACGCATATTTTCGTCTTACTGAACTTTACAAAAAAGAGAACCAATTAGATAAAATGAAAGAGGTCTTGGAGGCTGGGAAAAAATCATTTCCAAGCGAGCCTGCCTTCTACATTGCTACAATTGAATACTATTTTACGAAAGGTGAAAAAGAAAAAGCTACTGAGATGTTAAAAAACATCCCTCAAACTGCCTATCAAAATGCTGACATGTTGGGAAATATTGCCAATTTCTATATTCAAAATAAGGACTATCATCAAGCCTTGGATTTGTTAAAAAAAGCTAATAAAATCAACCCCAATAATTTCGTTATACATTATAATATGGGAGTTTGTTATTACTATCTTTCCGAATCTACCTTCACTGAACTCAATAAGTTAGAAGCAGAAGGCAAGAAAGATGAAGCAACTCCTTTACGTACAGATTACGAAAATTATCTTCACTATGCGACATTCTACTTTGAAAAAGTATTAGAAAAAGAGCCTAACGATTTAAACGTTCTTAAATCATTAAAATCAATATACGCAAGAACGCAATCATCAAAGATTGATGAAATTAATAACCGAATAAATCAAATTGAAAGTAAATAAAAAAACAGCAAAATTAACAATTATGAAAAAGTCATTATTTTTAGCATTATTTATGCTAGTAAGCACAACATTCGCATTTGCTCAGCCATCATGTGTACAAGACATTTGGCAAACTCTCAACAATGAGCAATACATTAAAGCTCAAAAATTGATGGAATCTTGTATGGTTGGTAACGAGGGTAGTGCTATTACATGGTTAGTAAAAGGAAATGTCTATTTAAAACTTTACGATTACGAAAATACTCGTGCTACTGAAAATCCATCTTACAAACCACGTTTTCCATTAGCACTTGAAACCGCTAACGAAGCATTCTTCAAAGCAATGGAGATTAATCCTGATGTAAAACCTCTTTCTGGTATGGTTTCTCCTACCGATGGCCAACTTCTTTGCGCATATCCAATTCAAGAGATGGGAAATGCTGAAAAAGAAAAAGGAAATTGGGACAAAGCTATTGAATACATTGAAAAAGCAATCAAATCATACAAAATTGATGCCAAAAGAAATAGTTTGTACATTGCATACGCATACATCGATATTGCAACTTGCTACCAAAAGAAAGGTGACGATGCTAAATATTTGGAATATATGAGAAATTCTGCAGAATTACGTCCTAACATTCCAGAACTTTACACCTCTTTGTATGACATTTACAAAGCAAAAAATGACACTGTAAACTGTTTAAGTATCTTAAAATTAGGAGAAAAAGCTGTTCCAGATTCATTGGCTGCTGACATTCAAGGAGCATACTTAGATTACTATGCATTTATCGGAGAACAAGAAAAAATGCAAACTATGGCAAACGAAATCTTAGCTAAATATGGAAATAATGCTGCTGTTGTTTCTTCAATCAGTACACAATTAATTAATGGTAGATCTTACGAAACAGCAAAAGCTGCTTTAAATAATGCAATTGCAACAAATCCTACCAACTTCGATCTCATTCAAACAATGGCAGACTGCTACTATTTTGAAGCTATCGACAAGCAAAATGAGGGAACTGATATCCAAAAGAACAGCAAAGATGCTGATAAATGGGATAGAATCAATGCATTGAAAGAGCAATCTGATGCACTCTTTACTGAAGCTCATACTTGGTTGGAAAAAGCATACCAAATCAACAATAACGATCCACGTAACGTAAAGATGTTAAGACAATTAAAATTACGTTTTAGAATGGAAGTTCCTGCTGATTTACAAGAAAAATATGATTCATTTTACAAAGAAAACAAATAAGCTATGGTCATTGAAGAATTAAAACAATCGGAAGCCTTATTAGAAGGTCACTTTCTACTCTCATCAGGAAGACATAGTAACAGATATTGTCAATGTGCAAAATTGATGCAATATCCAGAACGAGCAGCAAAAGTTTTAAAAGTAGTTGCTGACAAATTAAAAGATGTCAAAATTGATATGGTAGTAGGGCCAGCAATGGGTGGCATTATCGTTGCATACGAATTAGGACGCCAACTAGGAGTTCCTGCTATTTTTACAGAACGCGAAGAGGGACAAATGACACTTCGTAGAGGTTTTGAAGTAAAACCTGGACAACGTTTGCTCATTACAGAAGATGTTGTCACTACAGGAAAATCATCATTAGAGACTATTGAGGTTTTAAAAGGTTATGGAGCAGAAGTTGTGGGTATTGCATGTATTGCCAATCGTTGTGCAGTAGAATTGGAATATCCTATTTTTGAAGCCATTAAATTAGATATCGAAAGCTGGGAAGCTACCGATTGTCCTCTTTGTAAAGAGGGAAAACCTTATATTAAACCTGGTTCAAGAAAAATTAAATAGAAAAGTTAAGATCTACAATGGCAAGTGAGAACTTTATTGACTATGTAAAAATATTTTTCCGATCAGGAAATGGCGGAGCGGGCAGTGCGCATTTATTGCGTACCGCCCGCAACCCTAAAGCTGGTCCAGATGGTGGAGATGGTGGCAAAGGCGGTGATATTATTCTCAAGGGCAATCGTAATTTATGGACACTATTACACTTGCGCTATACAAAACACATTTTTGCTGAAGATGGTGGAAATGGACAAGGTAACAAATGTTTTGGAAAAAATGGGAAAGATGCCATAGTGGAAGTTCCATTAGGGACAATTGTTCGAGACGTAGAAACAAACGAAATTCTTGGAGAAGTTATTAATGACGGAGAAGAGGTTATTATTTTTAAAGGTGGACGTGGAGGATTAGGAAATGTACATTTCAAGTCTCCTACTATGCAAACTCCAAGATTCGCACAACCAGGAGAAAGTGGTATTGAAGGTTGGGTTGTACTAGAGCTAAAAGTATTAGCAGATGTTGGGCTTGTAGGTTTTCCTAATGCTGGAAAATCAACCTTAATTTCTGTAGTTTCCAATGCGAAGCCCAAAATTGCAGACTATCCATTTACAACACTCACGCCGAACCTTGGCATGGTATCGTACCGTGACAACAAATCATTTGTAATTGCTGATATTCCAGGAATTATCGAAGGAGCTTCCGAGGGGAAAGGTATTGGTTTAAGATTTTTACGTCATATAGAGCGAAATGCACTTTTACTCTTTATGGTTCCGTGTACTACCGAAGAGATAAAAAAAGAGTACAATATATTAATAAATGAAATTAGATCATACAACGAAGAGTTAATGGATAAAAAAAGAATATTAGCCATTACCAAGTGTGATTTACTATCAGAAGAGGAATTAAAAGAGGTTAAAAAAACAGCACCCAAAAATGTAAAAATTGTCTATATTTCTTCCTTTACAGAAAAGAATATCACTAAATTAAAGGATATAATTTGGGAAAAGCTCAATGAAATCGACAATTAAATTCACACTTAAAACACTGATAATCAACAAACAAAAATAAAAATAAGAAAAATTCAAAAAAAGTATAGTAGGTTACAAAAAAAGTTGTATCTTTGCAACCTCAAATGATGAACGAAAAAATACGTAATTAGAAATGGCAAAGAAAAATAAAGAAGCACGTCAACAAGTGATTTTAGAGTGCACTGAACAAAAAGCAAGTGGAGTGCCAGGAATGTCAAGATACATTACTACCAAAAATAGAAAAAACACAACTGAGAGATTAGAATTAAAAAAATATAATCCTTATCTTAAAAAAGTAACAGTTCATAAAGAAATTAAATAGTTTTAACAATGGCAAAGAAGGTTGTAGCAACATTAAAGAAAGAAGGTGGAGTAACCTTCACACGCGTCGTAAAAATGGAACGTTCACCAAAAACAGGTGCGTACACATTTAAAGATGTAATTGTAGAAACTGAAAATGCAAAGGACTTTTTAGCTAAAAAGTAATATTTTGTTTTCATGGTTGAGGTTAGAGTGAGAATGGGATTCCTTTCCTGTTCTCACTCGCTCATTTTTAGAAGAACATATTGCTTCAGCATTTGTTCACATAAATAAAAAGGTAAATGGAGAGCATCAAGCACATATTTAAGATTGGAGTAGGTCCATCTAGTTCACATACTATGGGTCCTGCCAAAGCAGCCAAAGCATTCAATGAGGCTAACGCTACAGCACACCATTTTAAGATAACCTTATATGGGAGTTTAGCGGCTACAGGAAAAGGTCACTTTACAGACGTAGCCGTTTTAAAACAATTTCCCAATAACAACGCAAAAATTATCTGGAAACCAGAAATTTTCCTTCCAGAACATCCGAATGGTATATTATTTGAATCGTTCAGTGAAACAGATGAACTACTCACGCAACAGAAAGCATTTAGTGTTGGAGGAGGAGACATCTCCTACACAGGCGAACGAGTTTTAAAAGAGGAGATCTATCCTCTTTCATCAATGGAAGATATTTTACGCTATCTACAAAACCGAAAGTTATGGGAATATGTTTCGGAATGCGAGGAGAGCGACATTTGGGATTATCTTTCTGAAGTTTGGAAGCAAATGATGAAATGTATCCAAGATGGTTTAGAACACGAAAGTACACTACCGGGCTGTCTTCAACTTCCGAGAAAAGCTTCCACATTAAATTCGCGTTTACAAGGTATGAATAGTTTCTCTCAGCGTCGTTACTCCTCAATGGTTTACGCTTTAGCGGTTGCAGAAGAGAACGCTTCGGGACAAACCGTGGTTACGGCACCGACATGTGGTTCTTGCGGCATTCTTCCAGCAGTATTGAGAACCTATTATGAATATTACGACAAGAGCGAGAAGAAAATTCTGCATGCACTTGCCACAGCTGGCATTATTGGGAATCTCATCAAGACGAATGCATCAATAAGTGGTGCAGAAGTGGGTTGTCAAGGTGAAGTTGGAGCAGCTTGTTCAATGGCATCTGGAGCAATTTGTCAACTATTAGGAGGTTCATCGTATCAGGTAGAATACGCAGCGGAGATGGGTTTAGAGCATCACTTAGGACTTACCTGCGATCCCGTTTGCGGATTGGTACAAGTTCCTTGTATTGAGCGAAATGCTTTCGCGGCAGTACGAGCTATTGACTCTGGTATGTATGCTTTACTTTCAGATGGAAAACACCTCATCAGCTTTGACAAAGTAGTAAAAGTGATGAAAGCCACAGGTCACGACCTTCCTTCTTTATACAAGGAAACTGCGTTAGGAGGACTAGCCGCAGAGCAATAGTAAACTCAGCAAGGTAAATAGTAAATACAATAGTTTTTCCCTTTTGCAAGAGGAATAAAATGATTATTTGCGGAAGGATTTGCGCACAAAAAGAATGCGTGAGGGATTGCAGCGGTTATGAGCGCCGGTTTAGTACTTAAGAACTTAAAAATTAGAACTAAGAAATTGGATTTTAGGGAGAAAAGGTAGCGAGAGGAATAGGCGCGAAATTTGAGCGGAAAGCCCGACGGCGTGCGTTGGATTAGGCGATAGAAAAGCCGGCACGCCCAAACAAAAAAAACAAAAATTAGCTAATACCTTCAGAGGATTAGCCACTGACCAATCCTCTGAAGTGAATCAACAAGATAAATTTTATGGAATAGAAACCTTATCATTATCAACAAGGACGAATGTCAACAATCCTGATACACAAAGATTTCCTGATACTTTAATTTCAGCATTAACGACAAAAAGAAGATTTTTACGTTGAATAATTTGAGCTTTTATTTGCAACACATCTCCAGGTCGTACTTGATGTTTAAAGCGCACCTTATCGATACCTGCGTAAAAAGGAGTTCTTCCGACGAGTTCATCAACTAGGAGTAAGCATGATGATTGTGCCATAATTTCGCAGAGGATTACGCCGGGCACAACAGGATAACCTGGGAAATGCCCTTGTAAAAAGAACTCATCACCTTTTACAGTATATGTTGCATAAGCCACATCATTTTCAAGATGGACCTCATCTACGAGCAACATTGGGGCTCGATGAGGCAAAATATTCATTATTTCAGTCCGATTCATATTTCAAAATTAATCGTTACAAATACGAAGAGCAACACAACCATTTTGTCCTCCAAATCCAAATGAATTTGAAATTGCCATATTGGCATCGTAACGTCTTGCCACATTAGGCACATAGTCCAAGTCACAATCAGGATCTGGAGAAAGCAGGTTAATAGTTGGCGGGAGGACACCATTTTTCAGAGTTAGTGCAGTAGCTATTAATTCAACAGCTCCAGCGGCGCCCAACAAGTGTCCCATCATTGATTTATTTGAGCTAATAGGAACATTAGCGGCGGTTTGATGTCCCAGAGCTATTTTTATAGCTTGAGTTTCTGATTTATCATTAAGAGGAGTTCCTGTACCATGAGCATTGATATATAATTTATCTTTATCAGAGTTATAATTTGCTTCTTGGAGTGCGAGAGCTATTGCCCGAGCGGCGCATTTTCCTTCTGGATGAGGAGCAGTATAGTGGTGGGCATCGCAGGTATTTCCATAACCACAAACTTCTGCATAGATTTTGGCACCTCTTTTCTTAGCGTGCTCATACTCTTCTAAAATCATCACTCCGGCTCCTTCACCGATAGTAAAACCTTGTCTTCGAGAATCAAATGGGAGAGAAGCTGTTTCGGGATTATTCGTTCTGGAGAGGGCACGACAATTTGTAAATCCGCCTATAGCGATAGGAGTAATTGCGGCTTCGGCACCGCCAGCAATAATTGCATCGGCATATCCGCCTTTAATACAACGATACGCTTCGCCAATGGCATGTGTAGAACTTGCGCAAGCCGTAACTACGGGCAGGCAGGGGCCTTCAGCGTGATGAATAATAGCTACATTTCCAGCAGCCATATTAGGAATCATCATAGGAATAAATAGAGGAGAAACTCGTCCTGCACCATTTTGTAACATCTTAGTATGTTCATTATGGAAAGTTTTAATTCCACCAATACCTGAGCCTATATAGACGCCTAATCGGTCAGGGTTTACAGAGAGTTGGCTATCGGTCATTGCTTGTTGAGCTGCTGCCATAGCATATTGAGTAAATAGGTCTGCGCGACGCGCCATATCCTTATCAACTCCAAAATCTTCAGGTTTAAAATCTTTAACTTCACCTGCGATTTTCACTACCAATTCATCAGTTGGAATAGATGTAATTTCAGAAATTCCTAATACACCATTTTGCAAACTATTCCAATAAGTAGCAATATCCTTTGCGATGGGAGAAATCACCCCCATACCTGTTATAACAACACGTTTCATTTCAATATATTAATTAGATTAATTCCATTGTAAAACACATGCACCAGAGACGAATCCTGCGCCAAAAGCGCTCAGCACCAAATTATCTCCGGATTTTATTTTATTAGTTCTCACCAATTCATCTAAAAGGATTGGGATACTAGCGGAAGAGGTATTTCCGTATTTATCTAGATTGAGAGGGAACTTCTCTTTATCGCAGTTGAAATTAGCTCTAATAGAATCTATAATACGAGCATTTGCTTGATGTAGTAAAAACCAATCCACCTGAGACATTTCCAAACCTGCTTCTTTCAGTACCACATTTACATCCTGAATTGAGGAAGAGACAGCCATTTTAAAAACATCACGGCCAGACATTACTAATGGATTTTGCATTTCTGTTCCTTCATCAAAAGGAGTTTGCTCCATTTTTCTTTGGTAGTAAAGCACTTCGGGTTTTGAAGTTGTGGTTAAGCGAATCGACTTCAGTCTATCTCCTTGAGAAACCACAACTGCTCCAGCGCCATCGCCGAAAAGCACAGAAGTATCGCGTTCCTTCCAATTGCAAAATTTTGAAGGCTCTTCGGCACAAATAATCAGAATATGGTTTGCGCGACCAGCTTTCAGCAAAGCTTCTGCCATATCTAAGGCAAAAATAAAACCCACGCAAGCACCATTAATATCAACACAAGGGCATTGAGCTTCCAACCGTTTCTGGAGAATGCAGCTCATTGCTGGAGTTACAAAATTATTTGCCACATTAGAACATATAATATAGTCTAATTGTGAAGGGTGAATATTGGCTGCTTCAATAGCAGACTGAGATGCTTTAACAGCCAACTCTAATAAATCTTCCGTAGTGATTAATCTACGTTCCTTAATTCCTGTTCTTGAGATAATCCATTCATCAGAAGTATCCAAAAATTTCGACAAATTTTCATTTGTAACCGATTGTTGAGGCAATGCGCTGCCTGTTCCTACTATTTTCATGTGTATAGTTTTTACGATGGCAAAAGAACAATATTTTACTTTTTGTATTTCTGTAATGTGGTAGAAATCAATAATTTTGTGGTAAAATCATCAAATATGGGGTGAAATTTTTGATATAAAGGTGAATTAGAAAAAAACAAAAAAAGGATTGGGGTGAATTAGAAATAAAAGTTGTATTTTTGCCAAATGAAAGGAGGTTCAATTGCACAACTAATTAACCAATTGATAAATTCTGAATAAAGATTACCCATAAACGCATAACAACAAGACCGCCTTATGATGATAATCAATGACTTAACAAGAAAAAAAGATATCTTTCGATTTATTCTTAGTGTTGCTTTTTTTGCTATTATTTTTGTATTGATATACAAACCTGCAGGATTTCAATACATATTAAAAAGCGACAACAATCTCACTTGGTTTCTTGAATGTGGCACCATTATTGGGGTTGGAATGATAATATTGATTTCTAGTAGACTTATTTTATATCGAGTTTCTCAAAAGAGAGAATTAACAGACCTACAATATGCCGTTTGGCTTATAGGAGAAATTTTTCTTCTCACCTTTATATTAACCTTATGGGCATACTTTTTAAATCCTGATGGTCCTTCGTTTTTGGATATGGGATTTCGTATGTTTGTGAATATCATTAGTATATTAGCTATTCCATATACGATTGGAACTTTATTAGAGATTTTACGCTTAAAAAACCGGAAACTTGCGGAGTCAGAGAATCGCAAAATAAAAGTTGTGGGTTCACAACCCACAACCATTAATTTTTATGATAGAAATGGAAAATTTACAATTTCCATCAAGAAAGAAGATATTCTATACATCAAATCTGCCGATAACTACGTTGAGATTTTCTATTTAGATGAGGGAAAAGTTATGAATCAACTACTTCGCAACTCGTTACGGAATATTGAGAATATGTTTGTTTCAGCAGGGCTCATTAGATGTCATCGGCTTTACGTTGTCAATATGCAGAAAGTGAAATTAGTAAAACGTTCTAAAGAATCAATATTAGTTTTAGAGTTATCCGAAACGACAGAATCTATTCCTGTTTCTTCCACATACACAAAGAGCATCATGCAATATATTACAGAGACTAGTGCAGAGAATGCTGCAACAGAATAGAATTATCTTAAATTTGCAAGAAGATCGTTCTTCAACTCTGGAGTAAAACGAATAATTGACGTTTTATTCTTTAGAATTTCAGCCATTCCCCAATGGATCATCAACTTACAAGAGTGCAAATAAGTATTATTCCGATTTGCATCTAACAATAGGAGTGTACACATAATTAAGATAGCAGATGATTCCACTAACTTTCTAGCATTCAAGTCGAAGGAAGTTGGCTTATCGGAGAATTGTTCTGCGGTAGCGCACATCTCCGCATAATATTGTTTCATTACAAGCATTTGTTCACGCAGTTCTTGCAATTCAGCAGAGATTGATTTTGAGAGATAGTTTTCTACTTTTTGCAAGAAGAATCCATTTGTTACACCTCGAATTGCTGCGACCACTTGTAATTGAGAAGTTCCTTCATAGATTGACAAAATACGGGCATCACGATACAATCGTTCGCAAGCGTACTCTTTCATATAACCGGAACCACCATGAACTTGAATAGAATCGTAAGCAATTTGATTTGCATACTCACTTGAGATTAACTTCAGCAGAGGCGTATAGAAATCTGCACTTTTTTGATTCTCTTTCAATTCAGTTTTCTCCTCAGCAGTTAGCGGACGTTCTTTAGCGATAGCTTCCAGAGCCTTATAGTGATCCACGAATCGAGTTGTTTCGTACAATAGTGTACGGATTGCGTCAGTTTTAGCACGCATAAGAGCAAGCAATTCATAAACTTGTGGAAAACTTAGGATCGAATTTCCAAATTGTTTTCGTTGTTTAGCGTAGCACAATGCTTCTTGATAAGCAGCTTCGGCCAATCCAACAGATTGAGCGCCAACGCCGAGACGAGCACCATTCATCAGCGACATCACATATTTTATCAATCCGAATCTTCTATTTCCCACTAATTGAGCGGGGGCATTATCGAATACGATTTCTGCGGTTGGAGAACCTTTAATTCCCAATTTATTTTCTATTCTTCTAATTTTTACTGCATTACTTTTTCTATCATAAAGAAAACAAGAGAGGCCACGTGCATCATCTGTTCCCTCTTCAGAGCGTGCCAAAACCAATTTTATATCGGCATCACCATTGGTTATAAAACGTTTAACACCATTCAATCGCCAGCAATTGGCTTCTTCATCGAACGTTGCCTTTAGGCGTACGGATTGCAAATCAGAACCTGCATCTGGTTCTGTAAGATCCATTGAGCAAGTAGCACCGGCGTGGATTCTAGGTAAGAATTGTTCTTTTTGTTCTTCAGAGCCAAATTCACAGATTGTTGAAGCGCAATCTTGCAATCCCCAAATATTGGCAAAACTAGCATCGGCACGAGAAATAATCTCGGCTGCCATTACATAAGGAAGATACGGGAAATTCAACCCGTTATACTTACGAGGTAGCGCCATACCATAGAGTCCAGCATCGCGCAACGCATTATGATTTTGCGAAGTTCCTGAAGCATAAAGAATTTCATTATTCACCACCTTTGGACCTTCAGCATCAACGCCTTCTGCATTTGGAGCTATCAAATCTGCGGCGATCTCACCTACAATTTCCAAAACTAACTTATAGTTTTCCATTGCTTCTTCATAACTTGCAGGAGCTTCTACATAAGATTTAGCATCCAAAAAATTTCGTTCCTTCAAATTTACGATTCGTTCCATATCATCATTTTGAAGATGGAACAATAGATTTTTATTATCTGAGAAAAAATTAGCCATATCAATAAATTTAAATTATTTCTGACAAGCAGAATAACACTTTATCAACTTTTCCAACACTGACGTTACATCACCCACAATTACATAATCAGCCATTGTATTAATGGGTGCTAATGGATCGGTATTGATAGAGATAATTTTGGCTGATTCAGCCATTCCTGCGCAATGTTGCACAGCACCTGAGATACCGCATGCCACATACAACTTCGGGCGTACTGTCACCCCCGTTTGGCCGATTTGGCGTTGTGGTTCGGTAAAGCCTGCATCAACGGCAGCACGCGTTGCACCCACCTCACCGCCAATCAATGAAGCATATTTGTGCAACAACGAGAAATTCTCTTTTGAACCAACTCCATAGCCACCGGCAACAATAATTTGTGCATTCTTAATATTGATGGAGTGAGCTTCTACCTCTCGGGTTATAATTTCCACAGCAAGATCTTCATCATTCAGAAATAATTGAGGGTTAATTTTTTCCACAACACCTTTATATTCTGTGTTATAAACCTCTTTTTTCATTACACCTTCTCGTACGGTTGCCATTTGTGGGCGTGTTTCAGGATTCACAATAGTAGCAACAATATTTCCACCGAAAGCAGGACGAATTTGGTATAAAAGTTGAGAATATTCTTTCCCTTTTTTAGCATCCGTATAACTTCCCACCTCCAAATTTGTACAATCAGCAGTCAATCCGCAGGAGAGACGTGAGGCCACGCGTGGAGCGAGGTCTCGGCCGATATGAGTTGCTCCCAAGAGCAAAATTTGAGGATTATATTGTTTCACGACATTCACTAAAATTGAAAAATGGGGCAAAGTTCTGTAAGGAAACAGATGATTAGAATTTGCCAAAATCACTCTATCGACGCCATATTGAAACAACTGATTTTCAGCACCATTTAAATCATCACAAAGCACTAAAGCATCAACTTGCACCTTTAACTCATCTGCTAATTTTCGAGCTTTTGAACATAACTCCAAGCTCACTTCAGCAAACTCACGATTATCATTAACTTCGCAATAAACTAAAATATTATTCATAAAACTGATTAACTTAAAATGTGTGTATCCATCAAATCCTTAGTTAACGTCATCAAATCCTCGTCAGAATTTGACAACACTTGAGATTCCTTTTGAGCGAGCACCATACTTTCAATATTCTTCACTTTAGTTGGCGAACCTTGCAAACCCAAACGTTGCGGATTTGCGTTAATATCTTCTGCATTCCACTCTATTATTTGAAGATAATCTTTTGATTTAAAAATAGTTGAAACATTATCGAACTTACCTTCATGAAGTGATGTTGCATACTTATATTTCATTACTCTAAGAGCATTTCTAAAACGGCAAGATTTTGCAGAACTTTGCACAGTAATTAGAGCAGGAAGAGTAGTTTTTACCACCTCAATACCATTTTCGAGTCTGCGTTTTACAACGATTGCATTTGGAGTAACTTCCAGGGCCTCTTCGGCATAAGTAATTTGAGGGATATTCAGTTTTTCAGCCACTTGTGGCCCTACTTGTGCGGTATCACCATCAATAGCTTGGCGGCCACACAACACCAAATCTACGGCACCCAACTTTTTGATAGCCATAGATAAGGCATAAGAAGTTGCCAATGTATCGGAGCCTGCAAAACGGCTATCACTAATAACGGTACCCGAATCGGCACCTCTAAATATTGCTTCACGGACAATTTCAGCTGCGCGAGGCGGTCCCATTGTCAAGACATGCACTTCAGCATTACAGAGATCTTTGATCGATAGTGCCATTTCGAGCGCATTTAAATCTTCGGGATTAAAAACAGCGGCGAGTGCACCACGATTTATCGTACCATCGGTACGCATAGCCTCCTTACCCACATTTCGGGTATCGGGCACCTGTTTCGCCAATACTACAATTTTCAAACTCATAATAAAAAATTTTGGCTGCAAAACAAATAAAAAAAGGCGATAACAAATCGGAGGATAACAATATTGCAGGTAAAAGGGGGTAATATTCCGTTAAAACGCAGAATTTGGGGTGTATTTTGGAATAATGTGGTGAATTAAGGGCCCAAAGGAGCGTAAAAAGGATAGTATTGGATCGAAAGATGAGTAAAATTTTGCAGAAAAAAAATAGGAAACGGGGCAAAATGCGTGAGGGATGGAAGCGGTTATGAGCGCCGAATTTAGAACTTAGATCTTAGCATTAGAGTTAGGGAATGGTGAAGAATTGAAGCGAGAGACAGCGGCGCGAAATTTGAGCGGACAGCCCGACGGCGCGGGCTGGAATTTGTGCGTAGGATAGCCGGCACGCCCAAATAAAACTGAAGATTCAAAAGGCAAATTAAAACACCGATTTTGATAGAGAAAAAATCAAAAAAAATTATACTTTTGCACGCTTAAAAATAAACAGATGAGTAATATTATTTCGCCCTCACTTTTATCCGCCGATTTCGGCAATTTATCTTCTGATATTCAAATGCTTAACGACTCAGAAGCTGATTGGTTACACCTTGATATTATGGACGGAATTTTCGTTCCTAATATCTCATTTGGCATGCCAATTGTTCGAAAAGTAAGAGAACTTTCAGAAAAGCCGCTTGATGTTCACTTGATGATTATGCAACCCGAACGCTATATTGAAGAGTTTAAATGCTGCGGTGCAGACCTTTTGACTATTCATTATGAAGCATGCACACACCTTCACCGAACCATTCATCAGATTAAAGATATGGATATGTTGGCGGGGGTAGCGCTTAATCCCCACACACCCGTTTCTCTTTTAGAAGACATTATTGATGACGTTGATTTAGTGTTGATTATGTCTGTAAATCCAGGTTTTGGTGGGCAGAAATTCATTGAACGCACATATCAAAAAGTTAGAGACTTAAAGGAGATGATTGAGCGCAATGGATCTGAAACCTTGATTGAAGTTGATGGTGGGGTAAACCTTGACAATGCTCCTTTGTTGCGCGAAGCTGGTGTTGACGCCTTTGTTGCAGGCAATACTGTTTTCAAAGCCGCCAATCCTATCGAAACTATTTCATTACTCAAAGACTCTGATAAATCTGAAGAAACAGAATGAAAGCTTGGAAAGTATTCCTCTTTATTGTCTCAGTCATAGGCTTACTAACTATCATCTCATTGCTTATTCCTGCGGAAGAATGGAAGGTTGGTAAGTTAACCTTAAAATTTCCGAAACCTGAATCGATTTTGGTTCGAGAAGAGGAAGAATATATTGACCCAGAAGAGATTATAAAAGCTTTAGAATTAGAAGCCCGCATCATAGATTCTACATATAAGAGTTTGGAGGACACAGTAGCGTACTATAAGAAAGCGATGGCAATGCCGACCAAATTCTGCTTTCCGAATAACGATTACACCTATTACGACCATTTCTTTGCTGCATTAGAAAGTGCACGTAGTCAAGGACGCACGATTCGAATTATGCACTACGGAGACTCTCAAATCGAGCTTGACCGCATCTCATCCAATATTCGAGAGTACTTTCAATCACATTTTGGGGGTGGTGGGCCAGGACTTCTTCCACTTGTTGCCTCAGTTGGCTCGCCCACAATTTATCAATCATACTCAGGGAACAGCACACAATATGCACTTTACGGAGATGGTTCGAGAAATTCGGATCGCAACTATGGCGTAATGGCCAAATCTTTTAGAATTTATGGCAATAATAGTTTTTATGTTTCATCTCCGAAAAAAGTAAAATCGGTAAGGCAAAAAAGTTACAATAAGATCCAGCTTTTCTGTACACCTCGCAAAGGAAATTTCAAAGCAACTTTAATTAGCAAGGCCCATGGGGTGCGGCTTGAGCAACAGGCTGATAGCAATGGAACACAACTACTTACATGGAATTTAGACACAGCTATCAGTAATTTTACGCTTCAACTTTCGGGCGAAGCCGACATTTACGGCATTGCTGTTGACAATGGTTATGGGGTTGCTGTTGACAATATGCCGATGCGTGGAGCCAGCGGGACATTCTTTTCTCAAATGAGTGATTCACTTCTATCACACTATTTTGAAATAATAGATGTTGGAATGATTATTATGCAATTTGGTGGAAACAGCGTTCCCTCGTTACATAGTGAAAAAAGTGTTGACAAATACGTAGAAAGCATTGGAAGACAGATTCGCTTTATGCGAAGAGTACGTCCAGGCGTTCCCATTCTGTTCATTGGGCCATCAGATATGAGCACACGCATTAATGGAGTAATGAGCACTTACAAATGGCTTCCGCTTTTGGTCGAAAAACTTAAGGCGACGGTCGTTGAAAATGGCGCTGCATTTTGGGATTTGTACAATGTAATGGGCGGTAAAGGCTCTATGATTTCTTGGGTAAAAAAAGGTTGGGCAGGTAAAGACTACATCCACTTTTCAACTCAAGGAGCTCAACAAGTGGGCGAGGTTCTGACTCAATCATTTCAATCGATGTATGAATTTTATAAACTTCGCAAGACCAATCCTGAGATAGATTTTAATGTGATTTGGTCTAAAATTCCTCAAGTTCAGCAACAAGATTCGCTCAACAATAGTTCCAAAGATATAATTCATACACAACATTATACAGGGAAAAACAGCAAGAAATCAACTCCACAAATTGTAACTTCTGACACTAATCAAAAACTATGAAAAAGCTACTTTTTAGCATACTTATTATATTGGGAACACTCTCAATAGTAGCCCAAGAGGTGCAATATGTAGCTCTTGACACTTTTCCTTTCATCAAGTATGAAGCAGACACACTTGTCTTCGACAAAGACACCTCTCTTTTGGGTAATTTTTTCAAAAAGATGGAGAAGTTGATTGAAAATAATGAAGGAGAAATCAATATTATACAAATCGGAGGATCACATATTCAGGCGGGTACCATGTC
Organism: Bacteroidota bacterium; assembly: GCA_023413895.1. GTDB lineage: Bacteria > Bacteroidota > Bacteroidia > Bacteroidales > WCHB1-69 > JAEZOU01. The sequence goes on from JAEZOU010000003.1 coordinate 88,421, forward strand.
ACATACCATCCGTCGTAATCTACTACTCGCCTACCCTACTTTAATTTCCAATCGTGGATTTGTATTTCCTTACTCCGTTGCTCCCAAATGTAACAATCCTATCGACTACCGAGTGCGCAAAAACGGAGAGTTTTCATTGGTAAGAAACGTTTATAAAGACCATAACAAACCACTAAACACCAGTGGTATAGCTGTATATACATCAGATACATTTCCAGAAATCACTATTCAATTCAAAGATTCTATTCTTAAATTTCAAACTAAGAAACTCACTTTAGTAGGACATTCACAACCCAGCTACGTTGTACCTACAATTTGGGTAGATAGTTTAGAATATTTTCCAACATCAATTGACACTATTTTAGGTCGTTACGTATATGATGTTGAATTTGGAGATAGTTTCACACTTCATCCCAACTGTAATGGCGACTCGCTGCAAGAGTTCACCCTGAACAGTCTCATTTTAGAAAATAGGAAACCAGGAATAACATTTCACTCGATAGGTGTTAATGGAGCGAGCGTTCCTGCCTATCTTCGTTGCGAAAACTTTGCACGTGATTTAGATCTTTTTCGTCCAGACTTAGTTATTTTCGGCATTGGAATTAATGATGCTTTCGATGCAGACTTCAATGCAGAAACTTTTGAGCAAAACTACATTCAGTTAATTCAAAAAATTCAAACCTATAATCCAGATTGTGCCTTTATCTTCTTTACGAACAACGACTCTTACAAAAAAGTTGCACGCAGAAAATATCAAGTAAACAGAAATGCTACTGAAGTTCAACGTGTTATGTACTCCTTGGCAAAGCAGACGCGCGGAGCCGTATTTGACCAATTTGAAATTATGGGCGGAATGACCTCAATGTACAAATGGTACACCAATAAGTTAGCAAAATATGACCGCGTCCATTTTACCAACGAAGGTTATGTGCTGATGGGAAATCTCTTTTACAACGCTTTCCTTCACGCTATGAAGAAGTATCAAAATAGTAATCAATCACTTAACATCGAATAAAACCCTTTAGAGGAGATGAACTTAGAAAATATCAAGACATTTTTCACAACACTTCTATCATTCGATGACAAATATCCTTTGTTATTCACTCAATTTTATTTTTGGGCATTTTTCGCGATAGTATTTGCAGGCTTTGCCGTTTTGCGTAACAAAATACTTCTTCGCAATACCTACCTCTTCTTTATCAGTTTATTCTTCTACTATAAAACCTCTGGATTATTTGTTCTTCTTCTGATTTTCACTACGTTAGTATGCTTTATCACAGGGCGTGCCATTGATAAGTCCGCGCGAAATTTATTCCGCAAATTCTTTCTTTTTTTAGGAATCACATTAAATCTTTTTGTGCTATTCTACTTCAAATATGCATATTTTTTTACGGAAGTTTACAACTCCATAATGCATACTGAAATTCCTGTTATCAATTATTTAGCGCAATGGACTAATGAATTTTCAGGCAAGGAGGTTTTCGATGCTAGTAAGATTCTTCTTCCGGTCGGTATCTCTTTCTATACATTCCAAAGTATTAGTTACATTATTGATGTTTATAGAAAGAAAATCACGCATATTCCTAATATTTTAAACTTTGGATTTTATGTAAGTTTCTTTCCAGGATTGGTTGCGGGACCAATTATTCGTGCAAGCCAATTTATGCCGCAACTTTACAAGAAATATTTCCTTACTAAACGTCAATTCGGCATTGCAATCTTCTGGATTCTAAATGGTTTACTCAAAAAAATTATTATGAGTGACTATTTAGCCGTAAATTTTGTTGACCGAGTTTTTGACAATCCAGACCTATTCACTGCATTTGAAAACTTGTCGGCGCTTTTCTGCTATTCATTGCAAGTATATGCTGACTTTTCAGGTTATACCGATATTGCCATTGGAGTTGCGATGCTGATGGGCTTCTATCTCCCACAGAACTTCAATTCGCCATACAAAGCCACCAATCCTGGGGCATTTTGGAGACGCTGGCACATCTCCCTCTCCACTTGGTTGAAAGACTATCTTTACATTCCGCTTGGCGGCAACCGTAAGGGCAAATTCCGCACGCAAGTTAACCTGATGGCCACAATGCTTTTAGGAGGTTTGTGGCACGGCGCAAGTTGGAATTTCGTGATTTGGGGCGGATTGAACGGCGTTGGAATTCTTCTATACAAATGGTGGCGAAACGTGAAGAAATTGCCTCGTACGATTAGCTCCGCGATTGTTTTCGCTGGATTTATCGCATTACAATACTACTACCCACGCCCAATTTTTATGATTGGCGTAGTCTGGTCCGGCACCTTCTTCTTCGGCATATTTATCGATTGGATCCATCGTAACTGCTTTAAATTCAGGCCTATTCATTGGTTGGAAAGATGTTGGTGCATCTTCCAAACCTTTATCTTTATCTCTTTCACCCGACTCTTTTTCCGCTCCGGATCCAATCTTGACCCTGCGGAAGCTAATGCTACGGCATGGAACACTGCAAAAAAGATGGTAGGACAAATTGGAGGCACTTGGAATGTGGAAGCAATTCCAGATATTATCTCTACCTACGCATCTGTTTTCATCCTCTTTGTAGTCGGAATGATTATCCACTGGCTACCGGCAAAATGGAAACAATGGTACAGAATCCAATTCGCATACCTCCCCGTTTGGGTAATGATGCTGATTTGCGTTGCTGCAGTGTTTGTCGTTTATCAATTTGTCACTGCTGAGATGCAACCTTTCATTTATTTCCAATTTTAGCGAAAAAGAGTTTTTATGAAATAAGATTTGTTGATCAGTTTTATTTGTAAGTTACTTGAAATCAACGTTTTACCCCCCGAAAAAATTTACATTCACCACTAAACATACACAAAAATAATATATCTTTGCGCTACCGATTTCCTTCCATTAGAAAGGAAAAATACTGACCAAAATTAAGGATTTTCTATCAAGAAATTGAATACAAATTTGGATATAAAACTAAAAAAAGGTTGTGCCCGACACGTAACAAGGGAATGAATATGAAAAACTAAAATTATTACTTGTACTTTGTATTTCTGCAATTTTATTTTCTAGTTGTGCTGGATTTAATAGTACTATCTATCCTAAGGAAAGCCCTGCGCACACACAAGTTCTACTGCAGGAGAACAATTTCAGAGTTATCAAAACAGTGGAGGGAGAATGGTCTGCGACCTATATTTTAGGAATTGGCGGCTCATCGAAAGAATCACTTCTCAATAGTGCAACATCAAATATGTACAAAAATGCACAATTAACAGGAAGCCAAACTATTATTAATATAACTAGCGTAGTGTCTAGCAAAACTATTTTGGGAATATATACAAAGAAAACTGCAATTGTATCAGGTACTATTATTGAATTTATTGAATAGAACCGTTTGAATATTAACAATCGATTGCAGGTATAATAGAAAAGGAAACGTCAGCATCAGCAAGCGTTTCCTTTTTTTTATAAAATCAATTATACTGCGTCTTATTCCATCACTTTTTGTCCTAATTGCAAACCGAGGTTATACAGTCTTTCGATATCCTCCTCTTTAATTGGAGCGCCCAACACTTCAGCAGGTTCAGTAACTACATTCCACTTGCAGTACTCAGCTTGTGCTTTCAAAGTTTTCAAGCCACCGCCACTCCAAGAAGCGCCACCAAAGAGCGCATAAAATCTATCTTTAGGTTTAAATTCAGCAATTTCGTGAAGAAGTAAAGTCATATTAGGGAATATTGAGCCATAGTGGGAAGATGCCCCCAAAACAACTCCTTTATATTTCCAAATTTCGCTCATAATAATAGAAACATCTGTTTTGGAAATATCAAAAATTTTAATTTCTTTTACACCAGCAGCAGAAACACCACGTGCAATAATATCAGCCATTCTTCCTGTATTTCCATACATTGAAGCGTACGCAATAACTACACCTTTTTGAGTTTCATGCTTACTCCATTGAGTATAGCGGGACAGCACCCATTCCAAGTTAGTTCGCCAGATAAGACCGTGAGAAGGTGCTATCATCTTAATAGGAAGTGGAGCTACTTTTTGGATTGCTTTCAATGCCATAGGAGCTACTTTACCAACAATATTTGCATAATAGCGACGCATATCATCTTCATAAAAATCAAGATTTACCTCATCATCGAAGATGGTTCCATTCAGGGTTCCGAAACCTCCGAATGCATCATTTGAAAATATAATCCCCGTTGTTTGTTCAAAAGTCACCATCGATTCTGGCCAGTGACACATTGGAGCAGTAAAAAATTGCAATGTATGCTTACCTATTGGCAACTCTTCTCCATCAACAACTACTTTTTTATTTGCAATCGGGCCATAGAAATTTTCCAAAGGTCCGAAAGTTTTCTCATTTCCGATCACGGTCACATTTGGATATGCAGAAACCACTGCTGCAACAGCACCGCTATGGTCTGGTTCATCGTGATTGATTACCAAGTAATCCACTTGACGTTCTCCCAGAACTGCTTTGATTTGGGACAGATATTGGCTCATAAAGCCAGACTCTACTGGGTCAATCAATACAACCTTATCATCTACAATAAGATAAGAGTTATAAGAAACGCCATTAGGAATTTCGATATGATTTTCGAACAATTCTGTACGACGGTCATTTACACCTACATAGTATATATTTTCTGCTAATTCAAACTGTAAATTTTTCATTGGGTTGTTGTTTTGATTCTTTTCTACTTGATTTGTACTAATTTGTGGTATAGAGACTTCTGGTTCTGTCGATTCAGCGACATACTCGAACTCACTTTTTCCGTGTTTACAGATAGGACAGATAATATCATCCGGAAGATCGTTACCCTCATATACCCAACCGCATAGAGCACACACCCAACACCCTTTTTTAGGAGCTGCCGATGGTTTCACATGATGTTGATAATAATCATACGTTACAGAATCATCATCAGAAATTACTTGTGCATCAACAAGATCTGCAACAAACATTGTGTGGGTACCCAAATCTACTATTTGTGCAGTTTGGCAAGACAAAAAGGCATTAGCATTATGCGACAAATACAATACATTGTTAGCAGCACGTTCAAAACCAACTTTATCGGCAAATTTTTCTGTATCACTTCCGGAGTGGAAGCCGAAACGTTCGTAAACAGAAAATGGAGTTTGCGTAGTAAGAACAGAAATATTAAACACACCTGATTCCATAATCAGACGATGAGTATAATTTTGTTTATTTACCACAATTGAGATTCGGAGCGGATTATCTGTAACTTGTTGAACAGTATTAATAATACAACCATTATCAACCCCATTAGAATGGGTTGTCAACACGTACAAACCATAACCAATTTTAAAAAGTGCTTTGGTATCCATAATTAATTTTCGTTATTATTTCTTCGTAAATATTGTAATCTTTCCATCAACTTCACATTACTATTATTGCAAAGATTGCCTCTAAACTGTTGTACACTATCAAATTGATGTTTTTGCATCCATAAATTCAAATCATCAAGGATTGTATGAATTACAGAAACGCCTTGGTGGAACAATACAGAGCATAATTGCACAACGGTTGCTCCTGCTAAAATTTGTTTTACCACATCTTTTGCATCGTGAATTCCTGTTGAAGCAGCTAAATGGCACGGAATTTTTTGTGCAGCCAACAAAGAGACCCAGCGCAAAGTTGATCCATTTTCTTCTGGAACCGAAAAAGCGTGTCCAGGCACAACTTTCATCTCTTCTACATCAATATCTGAATTATAGAATCGGTTAAACAACACCAAACCATCTGCACCATTTTCTACTAAACGGAAGGCAATATGTGCGATATTAGTAAAATGATCACCAATTTTAACAGAAACTGGAATTTTCACAATAGTTTTTACCGATTTTAGAATTTCTATCATTTTATCTTCAATATCATCTGCAGTTACAGTTCTATCAAAGGGAGAAATAGCGATATTTAATTCCAACGCATCAGCGCCAGCGTCTTCAAAAATCTTAGCAATATTTACCCACTCACCTGCGTCGGTACAATTAATACTAGCAATAATTGGAATATCAACAGCAGTTTTTGCTCCACGTATCAATTCGGTATATAACTCTATTTCGTTACCACGCAAATAGGAAACCATATAGGCGTACATTTCTGGATCATTGTCATAAAAATCGTGGCTTTCCTCTTTTCTAACATCCTTCAAAATTTGTTCTTCAAAGAGAGATTTCAAGATTACTGCGCCTGCACCTGCCTCTTCACATGCTTTTACGCCTTCGACAGTTCCTGTCAATGGTGAACTTCCGACCACAATTGGATTTTTAAGTTCAAGTCCTAAATAATTCGTTGATAAGTTCATAGTTATTATATTAAATTCATTGGCAAAAGTACAACAAATTTAGATTTTTTGCAACCATTTTATATAAAAAAAGCGGCATATATAATATACCGCTTAAAATATACATTTCTATGCAATTATCCTAAAAAAGGATAACGATAATCTGTTGCTGGGGCGTAGGTTTCTTTAATACAACGAACACTTATCCAACGCATAAGGTTTAGCACACTGCCTGCCTTATCGTTTGTACCAGATGCACGAGCACCACCAAATGGCTGACAACCTACTACAGCACCCGTTGGTTTGTCATTGATATAGAAATTTCCAGCTGTATGACGGAGCATCTGTTCAGCAGTTTCAATAGCATATCGATCTTGTGCAAAGATAGAACCTGTTAATGCGTATGGAGAGGTTTGATCGCAAAGGCGTAAAGTCTCTTCATATTTTTCATCTTCATAAACATAAACAGTGATTACAGGCCCAAAGATTTCTTCACAAATAGACTCATAATCAGGTGTTTTAGCCACAATGATTGTGGGTTCTACAAAATAGCCCACAGATTTATCACAATTTCCTCCCAAAACGATTTCTGCATCTTTAGAATTCCTTGCTCGTTCGATATATCCAGCAATATTATCGAACGATTTTTCATCAATTACAGCATTGATAAAGTTTGAAAAATCGCGAACGTCACCCATTTTCACAGTTTGCATCATCTCTTTAATATGTGCTAATGTTGGTTCCCACAATGATTTAGGAACGTATGCACGAGATGCTGCAGAACATTTTTGACCTTGGAACTCGAATGCGCCGCGCAATATTGCTACAGCCAACTCACGAGCAGGTGCCGAATGATGAGCAAAGATAAAATCTTTTCCTCCAGTTTCACCAACAATTTTTGGATATGTATTGTAAATGTCAATATTTTCACCTATTAACTTCCAGAATTTTTTGAAAGTTGCGGTACTTCCTGTAAAGTGAATACCAGCTAAGTGCGGAGATTTGAAAGCCACGTCACTAATTACAGAACCACTTCCTGGCAAGAAATTGATAACACCATCAGGGAGTCCTGCTTCTTGTAATAGTTTCATTAAATAGTAGTTAGAAAGAAGAGATGTAGTTGATGGCTTCCAAATGGTAACGTTACCCATCAAAGCTGGAGCCACATTCAAATTTAAAGCAATAGATGTAAAATTGAACGGAGTGATAGCATAAACGAAACCTTCCATTCCACGATACTCAAGGCGATTTAACATTGTGTGGTCGGAAAGTGGTTGTTGACAATACAATTGTGATGCGAAGAAACTATTGAAACGCAAGAAGTCAATTGCTTCACAAGGACAATCAATTTCTGCTTGCATTGGGCTTTTCCCTTGTCCCAACATACTAGAAGCATTCAATACATATCTATATTTAGTAGCCAAAAGTTCAGCAGCCTTCATCATAATTGATGAACGTTGAATCCAAGGCATCTCTTCCCAACCTTTTTTAGCTGCCATTGCAGCATCGATAGCCATTTCGACCTCTTTTTTACCGACTTTATGGTATTTTGCCAAAACATGTTGATGTTCTGTAGGCATAACCACGATTCCCATATCGCCGGTTTTCACCTCTTTTCCACCTATGATTGCCGGAATTTCAATCACTTGATTATACTGACGTTCCAACTCTTGTTGCAACAATTCTCTTTCTCTGGTACCAGGAGCATAAGAGTAAACAGGTTCATTTTGAGGTTCTCTAAAAACGTAGTTTGAATTGTTCATATTAATTAATTTTAATGGTGAATAAATATTTCAAATTAAGCGGCTGCAAAGATAACTTTTTTTATCTACAATTTCCTGATTTTTCACAAAAAAAATATGGATATAAAAAAAGACGCACCATAGGCACGTCTTTTTATAAATAAAGGCAAAACCTCACTATTCTACTACTGGAGCTTCTTCAACATTACGAGTTGAAAGAACTGTAACCACAACGGTTCCAGGATTTTCAATTAAAGTAAGACCTTCGATTTTAATATCACTAACTTTGATAGTATCGTTAATATCAAGAGATGAAATATTTAAGGTGATATTTTCTGGAATATTCTTTAATTCACCTCTAACTTTCAATTTTCTTACTTTTTTTGCTAATTTACCACCACGCAATACACCAGGAGAAGTACCTTCAATACGAACTGGAATACCAATTGAGATCTCTTTTCCGTCAACAACTTCTAAAAAGTCAACGTGTAACAACTTATCTGTAATTGGGTGGAATTGTGTTTCTTTAATAATAGCGATATGTTTTTCACCATTAATATCCAATTCTGCATATTTTACCTCAGGTGTATAAATAATGCTTTGGAATTGTTTTTCATCTACTACGAAGCGAAGTTGTTTTTCACCGCCATAGATTACACAAGGGATAAGTCCTTGATTTCTTTGTGCTTTTGCATCTTTTTTCCCTACGTTCTCTCTAAGAGAACCGCTCATAGATACTGATTTCATTTCTTTAATTTTTTTGTTAATACGTTTACTTAGAAAAAGTGCGCAAAAATAGAATTTTTTTTTATATGATTGTATGCAAAAAAATATTATTTTTGCACCCTCAAAAATTAACGTTAAAAACATATTATATTTATGGCAGCAATTGGTTCAATTCGCAAACACGGAGTCTTGTTGATGGTTATCATTGGAGTTGCGCTCCTTGCATTTCTCTTATCAGACTTAGATCAATTAGTATCTTCATTTTCAGACAGGAACACCATTGTTAAGATGGATGGAAAAGAGTTAAATGATGAGTATCGCATACTTTATGAGCAAAACACATCATTACAAAGATTTCTCGGACAAAAGACCTCTCTTACAGAAACTGAGGTTGCACAAATTCACAACATAACTTGGGAAATTCTCCTAAACGAGATTAACACAGACAAAGAATTAGCCGCATTAGGTTTATCATTCTCCCCTGAGAAAATTGAAGAAATTAAGACAAATATGTTGGCAAGAATTTCAGTAGAATCTCCTCGTACTGAGATTGATTATTTTGCACAACTTTTGGTTTCTCAAGGCGAGCCTCTAGAATCTGTAGTAAGTTTCTTAACAAACATCGAAGAGGTTAGAAACGTGCCTGGTTACGAAGAATTTTACAATGCATACAAAGCTATTGAAAGAAAAGAGATTCTTAATCAAAAACTTAATACATATTTAACAGCTGCAAATGCATCTGTACAATTATCCACTCCTCTTGTACAACAATTTGCTGCTGATAACAAACGTGCGCAAGTTCAATTCTTTGCTTTAAATCCAAATACTCCTGAATTTAAAGATTTAAAAGTAGAAGTTTCTGAGCAAGAGATGAAAGATTACTATGCTAAAAATAGTAAGAAATACAATGTTAAGGAAAATATGCGTGATATCAACGTGGCAATTTTCCCTATTCTTCCATCAGCACAAGACAAACAGGTTATTGCAGATAGCGTAAATGCACAATATGCAAGATTTGAAGCTGCAACTTCTCTAGCTGAATTCAATGCTAACGAGTATTTCAACCCCGTTGATAGCACTTTCTATTCACGTGCTCGTTTTGCAGAAATCTATCAAATTGATACACTTACAAAAGCATTCTTTGATCAACCAGCAAATACAAATGTTGCACCTATCAATTATCAAGATAATGTATGGATTTATGGAAAAAGCTATAGCGAAGTAATGCGTCCAGATTCAATTATGGTTGGTTACTTGATTGTTGATTTCAAAAACGATAATAATCCTAATGGAACAAGAACACAAGAGGAAGCTACACTTTTGAAAGATAGTTTACAAAATGTTCTAACAACAGGCGCTGCAAATATTTTCCAATTAACACCTCAATATTTAGGTGGTCGCGATGCAGCTGATACTACTGCTTGGTTAGTGGATGGTGCTGTAATTCCTGCCGTTTTTGATGGCCTTTTAAATAGTACTAATGGTTTATATATATTTAACCATCCATCTGCATACATTATTTATCAAGCAATTACGGCAACTCAACCTATTACAAAACGTCAAATTGCTTTCTACACAAAAGAGATTATTCCTTCTGACAATACCATTTCTGCTACACGCGCAGAGGCAAACAAACTTACCTCTTCAGTAACATCTGCTGATGGTTTAGTTGAATACGCTAACCAAAACGGTATCCAAGTTATTAATGGCACAGATGTAACATCTATTGCAGCATCTATCCAACAATTACAAAATTGCCGTGATTTAGTAAAATGGTCTTTCAACGAAGATATTGAAGTTGATGCTATCTCTCCCGTATTTGAAGTTAACGAAAACATGTTTGTTGTCGGCGCAGTAAAAAATATTAAGGAGAAAGGTGCAATGAAATTTGAAGCTGCTAAAGCTGCTATCGAGGCTGAATTAGTTGCTAAGAAGAAAATTGAAACTATTGCTAACAACTTGCAAGCAGAACTAAAAAACACCTCTATGGCTGATGCTGCTGTTAAACACAAAGTGGCAATGGCTGATAGTGTAAACCTAACATGGGGTGGCAATCAATACGCCAACCGTAATATTGAAAGCAAAGCTATCGGTCAAATCTTTACCCTCACTCCTAATACTCCAACTGCTGTTAGCGGAAACAATATGGTTTATGCAATCAATGTAATGAACATTACTGAACCAGTTCCTGCATCAGCTAACTTGCAAGCCGAAACATACGCATTACGCGATATTCTTATCGGTAGAAACAGAGGTGCTTATAGCATTCTTCAAAAATTAATGGACAATACTAAAACATTAGATAAACGCGCTTTAGTTTACTAATCATAATTGAGCGACAAAAAACATTCAGTCAGATTAAACTTTCAACAAAGTCTTCTATCTACTGAATGTTTTTTTTTATTTTTAATATGCAAACAAAATTTTTTTTCCTACTTTTTACTTTTTTTGCGAGTTCTCTTTTCGCTCAAAACTATCCAACTTCTAACCAAGGGTATAGTGGTTCTGTATCTGGTACCATTGTTGACTCGCACAAAAAACCGATTCAATTTGCAACAATCTACGTAAAACGTGTTTCCGACTCTCTTGTGGTAACCGGAGGTGTTACTGAAGAATCAGGAAAGTTCTCCATTACTGAAATTCCTTGGGGAACCTTCTTTATCGAAGTAAGCTATATGGGATATGCACAACATCAAACAGCAGAATTCACTCTTGATGCTGGTACCCCACACCATAAGTTAGGGCAATTTATGCTCCGACAACAATCTACAACACTAGAAGGAATTGAGATTTCTGTTCAAAAAAACATGATTGAAACTAATCTTGACAAAACGGTTTACAATGTGGAGAACAGCGTTACGTCAGAAGGTGCTACAGCTGTGGAAGTTTTAGAAGAGGTTCCTGCCGTAGATGTAGATATTGAAGGCAATGTACAACTTCGGGGTAGTAGTAACATTACTTTGCTAATTGATGGACGTCCGACAGAGCTTACATTGGACCAAATTCCGGCAAACGATATTGCCAGCATTGAGGTTGTTACCAATCCTTCTGCACGTTTCGACCCTGATGGAATGGGCGGTATTATCAATGTGGTACTCAAGAAAAAAAGAGTAAGTGGATTCAATGCTCTCTTTAGCTTAAATGGAGGATTTAATATTTTCCAAAAGAAAGGCTATTTCAGCAATGGAAATGCTAATATGAATCTGAACTATACCTATAATAAGATTAACATCTACTTTACCTATAATTATAGAAGAGGAAATCGCCGTTCAGCAGGTACGTTGGAAAGAGATAGTTGGTTTCACAACGACACTACACATCTTTCGCAAGCCAACAACCAATGGTCAAACTCTAACGGTCATAACACACGCTTTTCGCTAGATTATTTCATTAACACAAAAAACACCTTAACACTCAGCGTTGGTTTTAACCACCATAGCAGTCAAGATAGCAGTTTTACCAACTCTTTGAGTTCAAATGTTTTTGGAGAAACTCTAATTCCTTATTCTAGTTACAATCAATTAGGCAAAGAGATTTGGAAATCAAACAACATCTACTCCAGCCTTTTTTACAAGAAAACCTTCGCACGCAAGGGGCAGGAATTAACTGCAGACCTTATGTACACTGAAAGGAACAACAAGAGTTTTGATAATTCGTTGCAAAACTTTACGCTTTATGATGGAACTCCTAACTATTTCCAAAAGAGTGAGACATTAGGAAAAAACCGAGTTGCCAACGGACAGGTTGATTTCGTAACACCAGTAGGAAATGGCGGAAGAATTGAAACTGGATATAAATTCACTTACAGAACGATGGAGCAAGATTATTCACTATTCTATGGTGAATCTGACACAACTGCAATTGAAGATATTCAACAAAGCAACGACTTCACCTACAAAGAGACTTTGAATGCTGCATACTTTATCTACTCCAATACTTTCTGGAAAAAATTCAAAATGCAATTAGGATTGCGCGGTGAATTAGCAAATACCAATTCACACTTAGAATCATCCGACACTTCTTATAAGAAAACATACTTCAATATCTTTCCAACAGTTCACTTGGTATATGACTTTAACGAGCAACACGCACTACAATTTAGCTATTCTCGAAGAGTTACGCGTCCACGATTTTGGGATTTGAATCCATTTGTAAATGCATCCAATAAACTAAATTTACGAATGGGAAATCCGAACCTAACACCTGAATTTGCCAACAATATAGAGCTTACATACGTTACAAATTTTAAAAAAACCTCATTCAATGTAGTAGCTTTCTATCGCCAAAGAACCGACTTGATAGGACGTTATACTGAACTTCACGAAGCATTGATTGAAGATGGCTACATATTCTACGAACTTTATGATGGTGAAATCTATCAAACTCCAGTTACATCCGAGTTTGACTCATTGGAATCGTTCACATATACATTAACTTCCAACCAAAATATTAATAAGAGCCAAAGTTATGGTTTTGAATTGATTTATAATCAAAGACTTTGGAAATTTTGGAGAATAACCTTCAGTGGAAACTTCTATCGCACCAAGATTGACACGACCTTCTTGATTGATCCGAATTTAGCAGCAGATTGGTCATGGGGGTTCCGTTTAAATCAAACCTTTACACTTCCACATGATTGGAGTATTCAGTTGAATTTCCGTTTCCGTTCACGCTCACTAACCACAGGAAGTATGGGTTGGGGTACTGGCGGTGTAGGACAAGGAAAACGTAATGCAAACTACTCGTTAAACTTCGGTCTAAAAAAATCTTTCTTCAACAAACAACTTAGTATCAGCTTAAATATCAGAAATTTAATCTATAATCCTGTAACAAAAATTCACTCTTACTCACACGAGGCAACGCAAGGATATGACTCATACAGCGAACGCTTCCGGAGCGCATATCAAACTAATCTCACAATCACTTACAAACTTAATAACTACAAGCGCCGAATGGATGAGTTTAATGGCGGAGAAGAGGAATATATGATGGAAGAATAACATGAAGAGATACGTTGCACTATTTTTTATCATTCTCACCAATGCAATTCTATTTGCTCATGCAATAGTTCCGCATCACCATCACGGAATGATTATAGTGTGGCATCTTCACGGAACAACGGAAAAAGTTCCTCACACAGAGGATACCACACCTTGTCCCTGTCAACGGCAGGAGAAACAAGACACCGAACCCTCTTGCCTGTTGAACCAACCTGTGATTCTTCCCTCAACACATAATTTTGCTATTTTCTCTCCTTCATTCGAAATACCCAATCCATTACACATTGAATATCAACCTCTAATAGAGGAGATTGAATTATCGTCATTCTATAATCAAAACATTCTAAAAATCCCTGACCGAAATCAAAAGCCTATGGTCAGAGGTTGGTCAACACTAGCTCCACCGATTTGTTAACTTGTACACTTTTTGAAAATCACAATCTATTCTAAAAACACAAGTTAATTAAATCAATATATAATGAAGAAATTATTTTTTATTCTTCTTACGTCTATTTTTTTTGCATCATGTGGACATAAGGAGGAAGCTCATAATCATGACCATCACGGTCATAGTCACGAACATGAACACGAACATAACGCTAAACTTCATCTAACGGGGTATAATGATACTTTTGAAGTTTATGCGGAAGCAGATCCATTCGTAACGGGCCAAGAATCTACTATCTTAACACACATCACTTGGCTGAATAGCTTTAAACCTCTATCATCAGGCAAAGTAACTGCCACATTAAATGTTGGAGGCAAACAACACATCTACAAAGCAGACCTGCCAATTCAAGCGGGTATTTTTAGAATTGTTATTACGCCAGAAGAATCTGGTACTGCAACTCTTACCTATAAAATAGAGACGCGTGACAGCACATCTACTATCGAAATAAAGGGTATCGATATTTATACAGATGAGCATGAAGCTCACGAAATGGCAGAGGCAATTACTCCGAAAAGTATCAACGGCATAAACTTTACTAAAGAACAGGGTTGGGAAGTAGATTTTGCTACAGAACAAGCTACGTATGAACCTTTTGGACAAAGCATTAAAACGATAGCTCAAGTACAACCTACACCTAACGATGACCGCGTTGTTACTGCAAAAAGTTCTGGAATCATTCTTTTGCCACACAATGCACTTTATGCAGGGTCAACAGTAACAACTGGCCAACAAATCTGCACGATTACAAGTCAGGGAATGGAATCAAACAACTTAGGTATTCGCTTTATCGAAGCTCAAAACAACTACACAACCTCAAAAGAGAACTACGAGCGCAATATGCAGTTAGCAAAAGATAAAATTGTATCGCAGAAGGAGTTATCCGAATCTAAACGTGAATATGAAAACTGCAAAGCTATTTATGACAACATGCTTAAAAACTTCAATTCTGGAAGTGAAACTGTTAGTTCTCCTATTAATGGATATGTCAAAGAAATCTTTGTTCAAAATGGAACTTTTGTTGAAGTAGGAACCCCAATAATGACAATTTCTGAAAATCGTGATCTAATTCTAATTGCAGAAGTTCAACAGAAATATCTTCCTCTTCTTGCCAACCTTTATACGGCAAACATTCGCAATCCACACAACAACACCTACATTTCATTAGATTCCTTAGAAGGGAAAATTATTTCTTACGGAAAATCCTTACAATCTGATTGTTACCTTATTCCTGTAACAATGCAAATTCGTAATACAAACCACTTTGTTGCAGGAGAATTGTTAGACATTTACCTCAAGACACGTTCTTCCGAATCTGTAATCAGTGTACCAACAAGCGCCATACTCGAAGAACAGGGAACCTACTATGTAATGGTGCAACTTTATCCAGAACTATTTGAAAAACGAGAAGTTAAATTAGGTGTAAGCGATGGACAGCGTACTGAAATTAAGCAAGGTATCAAAGCACACGAACGCATTGTTAGCCGAGGTGCAACCATTGTAAAACTCTCTCAAGCCAGCGGAAGTCTAGATCCTCACGCAGGTCATGTTCACTAACCCTTTAATTTTCTGAATATTATGTTGGATAAAATCATAAAATTCTCACTAAACAACAAATTTTTTATCATTGTTTGTTATTTAGTGTTAACGATAGCAGGTATATACTCTGCACGTCAAATGGATATTGATGTATTTCCGGACCTTACAGCACCAACGGTAGTCGTAATGACTGATTGCCACGGTATGGCTTCAGAAGAGGTAGAAAAACTCGTCACCTACCCTATTGAAACAGCTGTAAATGGGGCTGTTGGCGTTCGTCGTGTTCGCTCTAGTTCCTCACAAGGTTTCTCTTTTGTGTGGGTTGAATTTGATTGGGGTGAAGATATTTTCCGTGCACGACAGATTGTAAGTGAAAAACTTGCAACTATCAATGCACAGATGCCAGATGGTATTGACCAACCCACTTTGGCTCCACAATCTAGCGTAATGGGAGAAATATTTTTTGTATCGCTGCAAGCAGATAGCACCTCAATGCTTGACTTACGCACGCTTGCCGATTGGACCTTGAAGCCACTCATTTTAGCAACAGGAGGAGTTTCTCAAGTTACCGTAATTGGCGGTGACCACAAACAATATCAAATACTTGCAGACCCACAACGAATGGGCTACTACGGCGTCTCATCTGGAGAACTTATTGAAGCTTGCAAAAGTATCAATGACAACTCCTCCGGAAACGTAGTGAGACAATATGGAAACGAATATGTGGTACGAGGAATTGCACGAACATCTGATCTTAATGAGTTAGGAAACACCTATATCAAATCAATGAATGGTAAACCTATACGCATCAACGATGTTGCTGAGGTGAAAATAGGAGCATCAACAAAGATGGGACATGCTGCTGAAAACACTAAACCATCTGTTGTTCTTTCCATCTCCAAGCAACCCAATATCAACACATTAAATGTTACGAAGGCAATTGAGAAAAATCTCAAAGAAATTCAAAAAACATTACCTCCTGATGTAAAAGTGAATACTGAAATCTTCCGCCAATCTGACTTTATCGAAACCGCTGTTCACAATGTCGGTCGTGCTATTTTAGAAGGTGGTATTCTCGTTATCGTTATTCTACTACTTTTCCTCGGAAATTTCCGTACCACCATTATTTCTCTACTTGCTATTCCCTTATCTTTATTAGGTTCAATCATTGTGCTAAATCTTTTAGGTATGACCATAAATACAATGAGTTTGGGAGGTATGGCCATTGCCATTGGCTCGTTGGTTGACGATGCGATTATCGATGTAGAAAATGTTTATAAACGACTCAGACAAAATAGATTAAAACCGAAAGAGGAGAGAGAGTTAGACTTTGATGTGGTTTTCCACGCCTCTTCAGAAATCCGCTCCTCTATTATGAATGCTACATTGATTATTATGGCAACATTTCTTCCGCTTTTCTTCTTATCAGGAATGGAAGGAAGAATGCTTCACTCATTGGGTATCAGCTTTTTAGTTTCGTTATTCATCTCTCTTATTGTAGCAATGACTCTCACGCCACTGCTTTCAAAAATGCTCCTAACAAATGAAAAATTCCTAAGTAAAAACGAAGAGGATAAATGGCTAGTTAGAAACATTACACAGTTATATAAACGCTCTCTAACTTGGGTATTGGATCACAAAAAGTGGGTTGTGAGCTCAGTTTTAGTACTATTCCTCATTTCAGTGATACTTTTCTCACGTTTCGGACATAGTTTCCTGCCTGAGTTTAATGAAGGAAGTTTAACCATTGCTGTAGTTACCAAACCTGGTACATCACTAGAAGAAAGTGATAACATTGGACGATTAGTAGAGCAGGAACTGCTTTCCATTCCAGAGGTGCGCAGTACTTGCCGTAGAACGGGACGCGGGGAATTAGACGAACACTCCCAAGCTACCAATAGTGCAGAGATTGATGTCAACTTCGATTTAATGGAGCGGGATCAAGAGAAATTTTTAGCAGAGGTCAGAGAAAAACTCGCTCAAATTCCTGGGATAGCATCTTCTGTAGGGCAACCGCTCGGGCACCGCATTGACCACATGCTCTCTGGAACTCGTGCTAATATTGCCATCAAAATCTTCGGAACTGACTTAAATAAAATGTACTTGGTAGGAGAAGAGATTAAACAAGCTGTGAGTGGAATTGATGGACTTGTAGATGTTTCCGTAGATCAACAAGTGGAGGTTCCTCAACTTCAAATTCGCGCTAACCGCGAGAAATTAGCTTTTTATGGTATTTCTTTGGAAACTTTCAATCAATATATTAACTATCTATTGGGAGGAGAAAAAATTACGGACATCTACGAAGGGCAATGCAAATATGATTTGGTTGTTAAATTAGCAGGCGATTATATTCACTCTATTGATGAGATAAAAAATGCACTGATAGATACATACGATGGAAAGAAAATTCCCCTTGAACAAGTTGCAGACATCGTTTCCGTATCGGGGCCCAATAGTATTAGTCGTGAAAATGTACAACGAAAAATTGTAGTCTCAGCCAATGTTGCAGGTGGAGACCTAAGTGGATGCGTTGAGCAGATTGAAAAAAACATTACCGAGAAAGTACAACTTCCTGAAGGCTATCGCATTGAATATGGTGGTCAATTTGAAAGTGCAGAAAAAGCTTCTAAAACATTGACTCTTCTTGCTATTGCAGCTGTTTTTGTTATATTTATGCTTTTATATCGAGAATTTCACAATACGAAATTAGCGTCTCTTGTACTTTTAAATCTTCCTTTAGCCTTGATTGGCGGCGTTTTTGCTATCCAATTCAGTTCTGGCATTCTTAGTATTCCTGCCATTATCGGTTTTATCTCCCTTTTCGGAATTGCAACACGAAACGGACTTCTTTTAGTATCTGGTTATGAACGTCTTCGTAACCAAGGAATTGCTATTGACCAAATCATTATTCAAGGTTCGTGCGACCGCCTCAATGCCATTTTGATGACAGCACTAACAGGTGCTTTAGCATTAATTCCGATGGCAATTAACGGAAACGCATCGGGTAATGAAATTCAGAGTCCAATGGCAATTGTAATTTTGGGAGGATTAATAACATCCACAATATTAAATATTTATATCGTTCCAATTATCTATATCTGGTTACATAAAAAACTGAATTAAAGTATGAAAAGAATCCATATAACTATATTCGTAATCTTGTTTACATTTCCGCTATGGAGTGCGAGCCAAACGTTAAATCAGATTCTCAACACTATCGAAAACAACAACCTAACTTTAAAAGCTTTCCACCAATTAGGAGAATCTGAAAAAGTAAGTAACAAAGTAGGCATTGCACCGAGCAACCCGAGTGTTGATTTTACTTACGCATGGGGTTCCCCAAATATGGGAAATAAGATTGCACTTTCCGCAAGTCAAAACTTCTATTTCCCTTCGGTTTACGTTAGAAAAAGTCAGATAGCAAACCTCCGAAATGACCAAGTTGACTTGAATTACCAAATAAAACGAAACGAAATTTTGGGTGCAGCAGCTCAAGTTTGCAATGAAATTGTCTTCTACAATGCTCTCCTTCAGGATTTGGAAAAATGTGCAAAAAATATTACGGGATTATCTGAAATTTACAAAAAAAAATTAGATGCTGGCTCCTGCAATATTTTTGAATACAATAAATTTAAAATCAATGCTTTAAATATTGAACAAGAGATAATTTTGAAAAAAATAGAACGAGATGCACTTCTTCGTAATCTGGTTACACTAAATGGAGGCGTTCCTATAGAAATATCTCAAAATGAGGTTATTATAGATAACTTTGAAAAAGATTTTGAAGTTTGGTATCAAAATGCTGAACAGAAAAATCCATTACTACAAATTCAAAATAAAGAGATTGAAGTAAGCAAACGTCAAGTCCAATTAGCACAAGGAATGTACGCACCTCAATTCAAAGTAGGATATGCCTTAGAACATCTGCCATCTGAACAATTTAGTGGTATTACTGCAGGAATTTCCATCCCTCTTTGGGAAAATCTAAATTCTGTCAAACATTCTCAAGCACAAAGGATTGCAACGCAAGCTATCGCCTACGACAGCAAAACGCAATTCTACAACGAAATGAAAACCATTCATGCCCGTTTGATAGCGCTACTTCAGATAAGCCAAGAGTACCGCGAAAGTATTGTACAAATTGAGAATTTAGACCATATTACTCGCGCTTTGGAAAGCGGAGAAATCTCCATCGAAGAATTTTTCTTGGAATATAGCGCATTTCACGACAGCCACGTTACGCTACTTAACATACTGCTTGAAGCGGCTCAGTGCCGTGCAAAGTTGCATCTTTATGAGTAATTTGGTAAACATCTAAGAAAAAAGCTAACTAAAATATGGTTAGCTTTTTTTCTATTGATGCTAAATAATTGAATTTCTAATTCCGAGATTATTTTAGAGTAAGTAACACAAAATTTATGTATCTTTGCAGGATTAAAATGTTACTGATGAAAAAATCACCGATTGGAATTCTCTGCGCAATGCAGGAAGAAGTTGCGGACATTCTAAAGTGCATCGAAAATGCAGTGCAAACTGAAATTGGATGTCGTACCTATTACAAAGGAACTATCTGTGAGCAAGAAGTGGTAGTCGTTTTCTCGCGATGGGGAAAAGTGGGCGCAGCCACAACAACGACAATGCTAATCGACCATTTTAAAGTTTCGGAAATTATTTTTGTGGGCACTGCTGGCGCACTCAACGCAGAACTTAACGTGGGCGACATCGTTATTGGTAAGCAGTTTCTCCAACACGATTTTAATTGTGCCCCCATTCTTAAACCTTACGAATTACCATTTATCAAACGCAGATTTTTGGAGGCTGCAGATACTCAAATTCAAAAAGCAGAGAAAGCGGTTTCCACATTTTTACAACCCCATAACTTCACACAATCTTTCTCTCAAGAGCAACGGGAACTTTTCCATCTGCAAAATCCTAAATATAAAGTCGGTCAGATTGCCAGCGGTGATTCATTTTTCTCAACAGATAAGCAAAAACAAGAACTTCTTGAAAAATTTCCATCACTCCTATGCGTTGAAATGGAAGGTGCTGCCGTAGCACAAGTCTGCTACGAATATGAAATACCTCTCACCGTAATTCGTGTTATTTCAGACTCTGCAAACGACAATGCCACTATTGACTTCAATAAATTTATCAAGGAAGTAGCTGCAAACTACTCAAAACAGATTGTATTAAACTTATTAAATCCAATATTATGAAAAAAATATCTTTATTATGCACACTAATTTTTGCTATTTTATTCGTTAACGCACAAGATTTTCCATCAAATGGTGATTTTGAGGACTGGACAAGCTCCACTAAACCTGAAGGTTGGACATTAGAAATCGAAGGAACTTTTGAAAACACAATTCCGATAACCTATCCTTTAGGAGCTAGAACTTCTGATGCACATTCAGGAAGTTACGCTGTAAAGCTTACTCCTTCACAAATTCCTATGTCAGAAATGACAATTCCTGGCGTTTGCCAACTGGGAAGTTCTGAAAGCGTTAATCTTACCTTGGAGGATATTGAAACTTTGGTAAATTTCACTAACAGCGACTTTACCAACTTCGATATGAATATGATTACTACCCTTTCTGAATTCAGCCACATTATGGCCCACGGAGTACCTGTTGACGAAATACCAAGTGAAGTCAGAGCTTGGATAAAATTTCACCCTTATGCAGGAAGCACAGATAAAGCAACCTTTATGGCTGTAGCTTTCAGCACACTCTTCTCTGTAAAAATTCCTACTGCCTACGGAATCTATACAACAGAAGAAACGATTAGTGATTATCAACAAATTCAATTTCCACTTCAACAACTTGCACCTGGTGCAAGCTGCGATTCAATTATTCTTCTAATGATGGTAAGTGGAACAGAATCTAGCTTACAATCAGCACTTTATATTGATGATGTAACAATGCTTTTTGACACATGGGGAATTGATGAAACTGATAATTTCGTTCAAATTTACCCAAATCCAGCAAACGATGTGCTTACAATTTGCAACGAAGTTAGCGGTGATTTTAGCATTCGTCTCTATGATATGACGGGCAAAGTTCTTCTTGAAGAAAAAAATATATCCGAGAAAATTACTATCAACACCTCCAAATTTGCTCCAGGAAACTATATTGTACAAATTTCACAAAACAATACGCTTACACATCAAAAGGTAATCATTTATTAATATAGATGAAACTTTGGTTAGCCCCACTACACGGTATTACTTATTACTACTTCCGTAATACTTTTTTACGCCATTTTTCAGGAATAGATGCTATCATCACTCCCTTTGTCCCCGTACAAGAAACGAACAAATTAAATGTAGGGAAGTGGTTAGATTTTCATTCTGAAAACAACCCTTTTTGCGATATTATTCCCCAATTAATGGGTAATATTCCTGCTCATTTTACGGACACAATTCGCGCACTACAAGACCGTTACGGATTTACTCAATTCAATTGGAATATTGGTTGTCCGATGAATGCAATTGTCCGCAAACAGCGAGGTTGCGGAATTATGCCCTTCCCAGATAAGATTGAAACTGTTGTGGAAGAGGTATTTAGCAAAACGAACTGCAAATTTTCTCTTAAAATGAGATTAGGTCTCGAAAACCGCGATGAAGCATACCAAATTATAGAACGCCTCGCCCCCTACCCCATTGATTTTTGGGTGATTCATCCACGATTAGGAATTGAACAGTACGCCTATACTGTTGATTTAGAAAACTTTGCAATGTTACTAACTATAACAAATACTCCAATTGTATATAGCGGAGATATTCTGACTCCTAACGATGTTCTCGTATTGCAAGAAAGATTTCCACAAATTGACAATATTATGTTAGGTCGCGGAATCTTAAAAAATCCATTTTTAGCAGAACAGATACAAAAAAAATCTTCTTCTGCCGCAGCAGAAGAAGATTGGAAGATTCGCTTTTATAATTTCTACAAGGATTTAGCCTCAACTTATTTGTCGATCAAACCAGAAAATGCTACTCTTGCAAATTTTAAAGAACTTTGGCACTATTTTTCCATTCTTTACAAGCTTACACCCTTGCAGCTCCAACAACTTTTGCGTATTAAATCGTGGGACGATTTCTTCGCAAAAACGTTAGAGATTATCGTCTCTGAACACGTTTAATTGTCAAATGTTTTTGAGACCAAGGAGAATACACTGCTGATTGTGTTTCAATTGTAATAATTTCACTTTCTTCATCATGAAAACTATTTAAATGAAGGTGAAGAGCAGTTGCAATTGCTGCAATTTCTTGTCCTGTAATTGATTCCTCATCTTTAACCAATTCTGGCTTTGGAGTTGAGGTTGAGGTTGCAGTTGCTTGTTGTGCTGCGGCATTCATTTTCTGTTTTTTACGATTAAATATTCCGAACACTTTCAACATTATATAGATCAACACAAGAGCACTAAACACTACAGCCATTGAGATAACAGCTAAACCTACTCCAAATGGATCAGACTTCATCAACTTTTCCGACTTTGTAACATCCATATCAACTTTGTTTGTAGATCCAGGAGTAAAATAATCTAAGTATCCTAATTCAGGTTCTCCATCAACGATAGCGCCGAAAGATTTATCCGAATTTCTCAAACTTGCAGGATAAGGGAAAATATGAATCAAAGTCTTTGCATTAGAACTGATAAGTGCCACATAATTATTCTTAGATTCATTAGGATCGAAATTTGTATGGAAAGTTCCATACAATGCGCTATTATCAAGATAGAAAACTATATGACCTCTTTGAGGAATTTGCGTTTTAACATCAGTTGATGGAATTCTATACCAATTAGGATTTCCATTACCTGCGGCAAGTCCTGTAGTATCATCTGTCAAATAACAACCTGCGATGTTTACAGTGTTATAAGAAGTGTTAAAAATTTCAACCCAAGGAGTATGACGGCCATACTCGTCGATAAAATTCTTTTCATTTTTAATGAGTAATTCATTGATTCGCAAATCTGTAATCTGTTGTCCAAAAGTAACAGAAACAGAGAAGACTGCAACCAAAAGAATACACAGACGTTTAATATTTTTCATTGTGTTTCAATTAAAAATTAGCAATTACTTCTTATAAAGGCAAGTTATCGTGTTTTTTAGCTGGATTTTCAAGACGTTTATTCTTAAGAGATTCCAAAGCACGGATAACTCTGAAACGAGTATTGCGAGGTTCGATAACATCGTCGATATAGCCATATTTAGCCGCAACGTATGGGTTAGCGAAAGCATCGCGATATTCAGTTTCTTTTTCTGCGATAAATTCTGCTTGTTTTTGAGGATCTTCGATAGCTTTAATTTCGCGACCCATCAAAATTTCCACAGCACCTTTACCACCCATTACAGCGATTTCAGCAGTTGGCCATGCGTAGTTGATATCACCACGTAAATGTTTAGAACTCATCACGCAATATGCTCCACCATAATTTTTACGAAGAATAACTGTAACTTTAGGAACTGTACATTCACCGTATGCATAAAGCAATTTTGCTCCGTGGAGGATAATTCCGCCATATTCTTGACCTGTTCCTGGTAAGAAACCTGGAACATCAACCAAAGTAACGATTGGAATATTGAACGCATCACAGAAACGAACGAAACGTGCGCCTTTACGTGATGAATTAATATCAAGAACACCAGCCAAATATTTAGGTTGATTAGCAACGATACCTACAGACATTCCATTGAAACGAGCAAAACCTACTACGATATTTGGTGCATAGTTTTGTTGAATTTCCAAAAATTCTCCATTATCAACGATTCCGTGAATAACCTCTTTCACATCGTAAGGTTTGTTTGGATTATCAGGAATAATGGAATTCAAAGTATCTTCCAAACGATTGATTGGATCTTCTGTTGGTTGATATGGAGGTTCTTCCATATTGTTAGAAGGCAAATAACTAATTAACTGACGTAACATAGCGATACCTTCCTCTTCATTTTCAACTGCAAAGTGAGCAACTCCTGATTTAGAAGCGTGAACAGATGCTCCACCTAAATCTTCTACTGTAACGTCCTCATTAGTAACTGTTTTCACCACTTTTGGACCTGTTACGAACATATAGCTCGTATTTTTAGTCATCATAATGAAGTCTGTCAAAGCTGGAGAATATACAGCACCACCTGCACAAGGTCCGAAAATAGCTGAAATCTGTGGAACTACACCTGAAGCAAGAATATTTCTTTGGAAAATTTCAGCATAGCCAGCCAAACTATTTACACCTTCTTGGATACGTGCTCCACCTGAATCATTAAAACCGATAAGAGGAGCACCCACTTTCATTGCTTGATCCATAACTTTACAAATTTTGTTAGCTACACTTTCTGAAAGTGAACCACCAAAAACTGTAAAATCTTGAGAATAAACATACACTAATCTTCCGTTAACTGTACCATAACCTGTAATTACGCCATCGGTTAAAAATTTCTCTTTTTCAAGACCGAAATTGGTACAACGGTGAGTTACAAACATGTCAAACTCCTCGAAACTTCCCTCATCTAAGAACATAAGAATTCTTTCGCGAGCAGTAAACTTTCCTTGTGAGTGTTGTTTGTCAATTCTCTTTTGACCTCCACTCAAACGAGCTTCTTCACGCTTTTTAAGCAACTCGTTAATTTTTTCTTGCATTATCATAACTTGCTTATATTAAATTAATTACATTTGAAACCAAAAAAGTTTTCAACACTAAAAAGTATATTTTTTAGCGAGTGCAAAATTACATCATTTTTTGAAAAAAACAAACTTAATTGGGGAAAAAATCAAGATTTTATTTTTTTATTCATACAATCCTTTTTTCTTTCCAAAACTATATGATATATAAGCATTTAGAAATACTGGAGTTGGATTATTGAAAGCCATTTGTTGAATAAAAGGAAAAACTGCATCTGCAGAGATTCCTACCTCAAGGATATGCGACCTATATTGATCTTTACTAAAATCGAAACTTAACCCAGTTTTAGCATACGCTCCAGGTCGAAAAGCAACTCCTTTGAATGAATAATACCATTCGGCACCCCCTAAAATATTACTCACATCGTGTATGTTAGGGTCATAACGTTCGGTTTGTACGATATAATTCATATCTGGATAGGTTACATACAAAACATCGAGATAAACGGGAAACCCTAGTCCGAGAGCAAAACCGAAAGAAAATGAATAACGCACCTCAACACCTCCCCAATAGGGTTTATGATGCAAAATACGTTGGTATCCATAGCCTACTCGCCAAAAGAAAAGGTCATATAACTTGCCATAACAAAAAGGACGACTTTCCTCCCAATAAACACTCTGAGCACGCAACTGTTTATAATGCATACTATAGAGAAAATCGGTTTCAAAATAGTGCTTATTGCGATAATCGGGTAATTTTCCTACTTGGAAACCAATTCCTGCCCCACGGGTATTCAAAAAAAAGGACAAATTCCATTCACGCGACTTTACCTGAATGATTTCAGTTTCACCTACCTCTTGTGCTTCCAAAGAGAAAATAGCAAATAAAAAAAGCACGACAACAACGGTCCTGCTTCCTATTTTTTCAAGAATTTTCCCTATTGGAATCATAGCTCAAAACACTTTTACTCAGCAGTTTGCTCTTGCTGTGGTTGATAGTTTTGTGAATAATGTCCGTACGCTGCGCACTTATGATACTCGCAAGCTGACATAATCAAAACAAAACAAAATAAAACTGCAGCGATTACAATATTTTTCTTCATATACGTTATTTTTTTAATTTTGCAAAAATAAACAAAAAGTTGAGACCTTTGCTTTCTTTTCTAAAAAATATCGACAAAGATAAACGGATAACGCTGATTATAGGTTATTTATTTTTTGTTCTATTCATTTTTTCCGCAGGAGGCAAAAAAACTTATGCGCAAAAATTAGAGATTACTTGCTTCGAAACCCAAAATCAAGTTTTACGAAAGATTTCTCCTGATTCTATTTTTCTTCCCCAAAAAATCAAACTATCAGAGGTTGAAAAAAGGTTTCAAAAAGCGATTTCAAAGAATCAAAAAAATGGTTATTTAAATTTTTCAATTGATACTTTTTACAAAGTAAATGACACACTTAACGTTTTGATATATAGAGGGAAAAAGTATGAGAATTATCATTTTCTTATCCCTGATAGTTCACACAATTTTATTGATAATTCAATACTTCGAGGATACGTTTCCCATAATACAATCCCATGGGACAAGTATATCCCCTTTGCTAACAAATTTGTGGAATTATACGAAAATCATGGCTACCCTTTTGCGTCAATACGCATCCAGAATGTGCCCAAAAGTTCGAACGTTACACTCGCTTTAGAAACAGGTCCATATATTCGATTCGATTCGATTGTAATGAAAGGAGATGCAAAAATAGGAAATGGGTTTCTGCAATCTTACTTACGATTTAGGCATGGCAAACCTTACAAAGAGAAATATGTTAAAAATATTTTGCAGTTACTATCGGAACTTCCATATATCACATTAACGAGAGCACCAGGTGTAGAATTTTCGCAAGAAGGTGCCACTTTGTATATTTTTGCAAACAAACGCAAAATTAATCAATTTGATGGTTATATCGGGTTGGTTCCTATAGATGAGAAAAGTGGAAAAGTAGCACTTTCCGGAGAAATTAATCTGCATCTTCGAAACCTTTTCACTATCGGAGAATCCATAGATTTACAATGGAAAGCAAGCGAAAGATACTCTCAGGACCTCAATATCCACGCTAATTTTCCTTGCTTACTACGTACACCATTAGGAATTGACGGCACTTTTATTTTAGAAAAAAAAGACACTGCTTACATTAATAATCAATATAAAGTTGGAATCCAATACAACTTTTCAGGCAACAATTTTCTAAAAGTATATTATGCTAGACACAACTCTAACCTCATTAACAATAACAATGATATACAAAATGATATACAAATAGATATTTGGGATTACTACAAAAAAAATGTTTACGGCATAGAGTTTCATTTTCGGCGATTAGATTATCTCTACAACCCCAAAAAAGGAATTGATATTCAGTTTGATTTTAATCTTGCACAAAAAGTTAATGAAAGTCTTGAAAAAAGTACCCAAACATCAATCATTACTAATATAACAGGTTATATTCCTATCAAAAAATGGTGGACTATAGTAATTTGCGGAAAACATGGCTCAATTATCAGCAATAGTTTGTTATCCAACGAACTTTTCCGCATTGGAGGCATCGGCACCTTACAAGGATTTAACGACAAATCGCTTTACGCTTCATCATACACCATAGGTGCAGCAGAATTACGTTTCATTTTTGCCAAAAATGCTTACATAAATTTATTTGTAAATGGTGGGGTTTTGAAAAAACAAACAATACAACAATCTTCAAAAGATTTCCCCATAGGATTTGGAATTGGCACAACGTTAGAGACTAAAGCAGGACAATTTTACATTAGCTACGCATTAGGAAAACTCAAAGATAGTCAAATCTCTTTCAAAACCGGCAAAATACACTTCGGAATTTTAGTCAACTTCTAATAATTTGAAGTAATTGTATCGGGATCGATTTCTAATATTCTAATGTTGTATTTAGGAACACCTTTTCGCACCACTTTGGGTGTATCAGGAGCAGAGTTGAGGTTCTGCGCAGGTTGTATCGTTGTTACAGATGGTGTTTGGTGCTTCACTTGAGGAGGATTTGGCACTTGTTCCGTAACAATTTTCATATCAGCAATAGTATCTTCTACTGGAATTACCACGGTATCAATAGGTTGAGAAATAGAATCCTCTTCTATCTCAACTATAGTTACGGGCACTGTAGGTATAGTTTTTTGCTTTTGAATATTTCTTACTATTGCATACGTTCCTCCGGCCAACAACGAAACTGTTACCACAGATGCAGCTACAATCTGTGCTACTGAAAAGGCGGCAACTCCCGCTTTCTTAGCAAAAAGAAGCCAAAACAGCGGACAATATCGAAACTTTTTCTTTTCCGCTTTATTTTTCACTAATTCGTCAAAACTATTATCTTCTTTCATTGTGCCAAAATCATCATTTTCAATTTTGTTCTTGCAAAATTCAAGTGCCAATGTGAGGTACCTTCCTTCATATTTAACATTTCTGCAATCTCTGTATGCGAGTATCCTTCAAATACATAAAGGTTAAAAACAGCTTTACTTGTAGGTGGCAATTGTTGGATCATCAGCATTAACTCATCAGAAGAGAGTTTTGAGATAGCTGCATTCTGATCGACGCCCTCCCAATTTAGTTCTTGTAAATCCTCCATACTCACCTCTGCGTGATTACAATAACGGCGCTGATAATCCAATGCGGCATTCACCATCACTCGTTTCAGCCATGCCTCAAAAGAACCATCTGGTTTATATTTATGCAAATTTTCAAAGATCTTGATAAACCCCTCATTCAACATATCTTGCGCTTCATCTTTATTTTGTGCGTAACGATAGCACAAATGAAACAACTTGCTATAAAACAACTTAAACAGACGATGCTGCGCTGCTCGCTTTCCATCGATACAATCTGCAATCAGTTGTGAATAATCTTGTTGTTTCGACATCGCTTAATGTATAAACGTAATAATGGAAAAAAATCTTTGGATAATTATTGGCTTTAACGAAAAAAAAAACTATTTGTTTCATTTCGAGAAAAATTTAGCTCTGAAGGTCATGTTAATATCTTTTTTTTGCGGAATTTCAACTATTTTTCTTTAATAATCCGTTGAAAAATCAGTATTATTTCAGTAATAATCATAGCCTTTTAGAAAAACTCCACAATCCATTAAAACAATAAATACCTATAAAACAAGTATTTACACACCAACAAGAATTAAAATATTTTTTATTGTAAAAAAGGGGTTTTGTAATTAAAAAAATTGTATTTTTGCACCTCGAAAAAAGTACGAAAGAATAACATAAAAAAACAGAATAACGATGTCAAGAGTTTGTCAAATTACAGGAAAAAAGGCATTAACAGGAAATCATGTTTCCCACTCTAATATTAAAACTAAAAGAAAATTCAACCCAAACTTACATAGTAAAAAATTCTTTGTTCCTGAAATGGGTGGTTGGGTAATGATGAAAGTTTCTGCAAAAGGTATCAGAAACATGACTAAAAAAGGAGTGTGGAACTGCATTATCGAAGCTAGCAATAAGGGTTATATTAAATAAATATTATTGGATTTTAATGGGGTAAAACTGCTGCATCATTATGGTGTGGCAGTTTTTGTATTAAATACACAATAATTAGAAGAAATCTTCGTATTAGTAACAGTTTTTAGTAAAATAAATTTTGAAACAGATATCTATACTTCTTCTCTTTCTATTTTTGCTGTTTACAACAAAAGCACAATCTTTTATATTTGGAACAGTAACAAGTGAAAATGGCCAACCCATTGACAACCTAGTTGTTTCAAATATTGGTATGCAAGAACGCGTATTTACCACATCTGATGGAAAATACAAACTTGAAATTCCAGCTGAAGAAAACATCCAGATTCTGTTTCATCACATCTCTTTTACAGACTCCATTCTTACCCTTAAACTTTCAGCAAATGAGCAGCGACAATTAGACATAACGCTCCGTCCTATAGGAAAAGTTTTGGAACAAGTAGTAATTTCGGCAGAACACCAAGATGGCTACGAGCGCATCGATCCCAAGCTATCTTTCAAAATGCCATCACCCACCAATGGTGTAGAAGGTTTGCTTAAAGGTTTCCAAGGTGTTTCATCCACCAATGAACTAAGTTCGCAGTATAATGTACGCGGTGGAAATTATGATGAAAACCTCATTTTTGTCAATGGCATTCAAATTTATAGACCTTTTTTGGTGCGCAGTGGGAATCAAGAAGGCCTTAGTTTTGTCAACCTCGATCTTACCAAGAGCGTAAAATTCTCAGCTGGAGGATTTTCCGCAGAGTATGGAGATAAAATGTCATCGGTATTGGATGTCGAATACAAAAAACCTCGTAAATTGGGAGGCTCGCTATCTTTTGGTTTTTTAGGGGGAAGTGCCCACATAGAAGGTACCATAAAAGACAAAAAGAAGGAAAGGGAAATATTCACTTACCTTGTTGGCGTGCGCTACAAATCAAACGCATACCTACTCAGTTTTATGGATACAAAAGGTGATTACAAACCTCACTTTTTCGACACTCAAATGCTACTTACTTGGAATATTGCGCCCAAGTTTAATATTAGTTTCTTAGGTAATTTTGCAATTAATAGCTACTTATACGCACCCACAATCCGTACCACACGCTACGGAACTACTGATGTTATGCGGCAATTTACTGTTTATTCAGAAGGACAAGAGGTGGATAAATATGAGAGCTATTTAGGTGGCTTGACCTTTACCTATAATCCTACACAGAAGAACACACTTCGCTGGATTATCTCTTCATATTATGCTAAAGAGAAGGAAACCTATGACATTTTAAACGAGTACTTTTTATCCGACTTAGAAGGAGATATGAGTGGAGAAACTGATGATGTAGCGCAAGAAATTTCGCGTAGGGCAGTGGGGGGAAGTTTGGAACACGTCCGTAACTCATTAACAGCCGCCGTTACAGCATTAGACTTTAGTGGCACACATCGTTTTAGTAACCATGTTTTCACGTGGGGCATCAAGGCACAAAGTGAAATTATCGAAGACCGCATAAAAGAATGGACGATGTTCGATTCCACAGGATATACTCTACCAGCAATTCCCACAACTCCAGGCACTATTATTCCGTTTGACGATCCCTCACGTATTTTAGATATAGGAGTGAACAACTATTTCACTTGCCAAAACGCCATTAACACGTTACGAGCAACTGGATTTATACAAGATAGTTGGGGATTTGAAAGTGGAAACACAAAATTTATTTTAAATGGCGGAATCCGTTTCCACTATTGGAGTTTTAACAATGAATTTACGGCATCGCCTCGTGTTGCTCTACGTATTCTTCCTAATTGGAAAAGAGATTGGAGTTTTGGCATAAAGACGGGAGTTTACTACCAATCGCCATTTTACCGCGAAATGCGCCGTCCTGATGGCACTCTCAACTCTAACATTAAATCCCAATACTCCTATCAAATTTTAGGTTCATCAGAATACAACTTCAAGATGTGGAAGAGACCATTTAAGTTCACTACTGAAGTTTACTATAAACACCTTGAAAATTTAGTTTCCTATTCACTTGACAACTTGAGAATTACCTACAGTGGAGAGAATGATGCTCACGGTTATGCAACGGGAATTGACATGAAATTAAGCGGAGAATTTATCGATGGATTGGAATCATGGGTTAGCCTATCCATAATGAAAACTGCAGAAGATTTATACAACGACTTTTACTATACACCCGAAGGAGAACTTGTACGACCTAGATATATTCGTAGGCCCTCAGATCAACGTTTTGCATTTAACATCTTCTTCCAGGACCACGTACCCGGTTTCCGACCTATTCGTGTACACCTTAACTTCGTTTTTGCCAGCGGATTACCACATGGTGCACCACATACCGAACGCTACCAACAAACTTTGAGTATGCCGTGGTATCGCCGAGTTGATATCGGATTTTCGTACGTTTTTCTAGAACAAAATCGCGACAGATATACCCATAAAAGCCGTTTCGTCCGTGCCATTGGTAATGCTGGAATCTATCTTGAAGTTTTTAATATTCTGGGTATCAACAATGTGTCATCATACACCTGGTTTACAGATATTAACGGCTTACAAAATGCAGTTCCCGACTACTTAACGCCGCGACTTATCAACTTGAAATTTGCGGTAGATTTTTAGTTCTCATTAATTTTTCCGAGAAATTAGATAGTTTTCCTCAATGGATATAACTTCTGCAGGAAAAAGGATTGCGCACAAAAACAGAATGAGACTATTGCCTGCGTTAGGGATTGCAGCGGTTATGAGCGCCGGTTTTAGAATCTAGAATCTAGAGTTAGAACTTAGAATTGGATTTAGGGAAAGATTATAGTGAGAGAATGAGGCGCGAAATTTGAGCGGAAAGCCCGACGGCGAGCGGGTAGCATCGTGCGCAGGAAAGAGCCGGAACGCCCAAATAAAAAATTAAAACAGATATTGGATTGCATCTTTTACGATAAAAATTAGCACCACAACTGCGTAAACCACCTTCATAAAGGTACCCAAAAGAAAGCCCACAAAGGAACCGAGTGCCGCTCGAAACGCATTTTCGTGATTCTTAGCGATCATCTCTCCTATCAACGCTCCCAAAAATGGACCTAAAAGTAGTCCGATAATACCAAACGGACCGATTACAATTCCCAATAGCGGCAAAACTAAAACACTTACAATCAAACCTATAGTACTTCCGCGTACACCTTGTTTTGTACCTCCAAAAAATTTGGTACCATAAATCGGAATTATATAATCTAACACCGTAATAACCAACGCTGTAGCTCCCATAATCACTAAAAAAGCAAGATCCACTTCAAAATTTGGAAGCAGAAGGAACAACAATAACGATACAAAACTGAGAGGCGTTCCTGGTAATCCAGGTAATATTGCTCCAATTAAACCGACAATGCCCAAAATTAGCGCACCTATAATCACCAAATATTCCATAATTTCATTATTTTCAAAATATTACAGATTCCAAAAAGAGAAATCAATATTAGCTTCAATACTATTTTCAATCTTATCGTCTAGTTGCGGAAAGAAATCTATTTTTGTCATTGCCTCCACCTCATCAACGGTTTTGCAGAAAGTTTTTAAAGGTCGCGTTCCGGCCTTGTTTTCAAAGTAAAAGCCGATAGCTTGATAGGTTCCGCCCATAGGAATCAACAATACCTTATAGAAAGCTTCAGGTACTGAAATATCACAACTTCCAATTACTGAACAATTTGAAGACACAATAGGTCCACAAACCACATAAACAGATCCATATTGTTGCGCCCAATTGCGCACCTTCTCCTCCAAACTTTTCCAAACACCAGCATTTAGATTATGATTTTGAGGACAAATATTAGACAGATAAAAACTCTCTCGCATTGCTTGTTCGTCCCACTTCATATCTCCAGCAGGGGCCATGTGGCCGCGATCATAACCTGAATTGGAGTAATCGCGAGTTTCCGGGCAAACACCACGAACTTCTGGGTCAGGAATAAAATGTCGCGCTCGTTCACATGTTCCTTCACTCTCAAACTTTGTGAGTTCATACGCTACCCAATTGGGAATTCGCCAATCTGCATTGTAGCTCACCGTAAACCCCTTATGTTCAACAACCTGCGATGTTCTATTTTGAGTAAAAACAGGAATTTCTAACTTATCTATCTGAACTATTTCAAAATATTCCTTCTCCTCAGCTGCTATATTTTTCTTAGTTTGTGCCAAGAATAGCAACAATAAAACAATTCCCAAAACAATTACCAACATCGACACCGCTGGTGATTTTAATCTCTTTGCCATCTTATAATTTTTAGAATTTTGTGCAAAATTACAATTTTTATTAATGTGAAAAAGATTTATAAAAATTATTAGGGCGTGCCGGCTTTTCCCACGCACAAGCCACCGCGCTGCCGTCAGGCTTTCCGCTCAAATTTCGCGCCTCTTTCTCTCGCTACAATTTCTCTTTAAAATCCAATTTCTAAGCTTCAAGCTCTAAATTCTAAAATTCATGGCCGGCGCTCATAACCGCTGCAATCCTTCACGCACCCATTTGCCTCTACCTCATTGCACTTGCAACAAACACCTCTTGCGTTCTAAAAAACACAAACTTCCAAATACCAAAAGCTTCTGAAAGATTCTCAAAACATTCTTTAAATAGCAAAAAAAATCATACTTTTGCCACCCAAACTCTACTCGCATAAAAAGAGAATACAATGAAAGCATCAAGCATACATATCGGCATTTTCGGCAGAAGGAATCAAGGCAAAAGTGCACTCATCAATGCGTTAGCGGGACAAGAGATTGCGATAGTTTCTGACACTGCTGGCACCACCACTGATCCCGTAAAAAAATCGATTGAAATTTTTGGCATTGGACCAACAATTTTAGTGGATACAGCAGGCATTGACGACATTGGCACATTGGGAGAAATGCGGGTGCAGAGGAGCTTTGAGGCGATAAAAACCATTGACATTGCACTATTAGTTACCGCAGGAGAACAAGTGGGGGCACCTGAAGAACAAGTAATTGCGGAACTCCATCGCTTTAACATCCCTTTCATTTGGGTTTACAATAAATCAGACTTACGCCCAATACCAACCTCATTACAACAACAATTTGAGCAAAGTCATGCACCTTGGGTAAGTTGCAGTGCACAGACAAAAGCGGGAATCGAAGAACTTATCCGAAAAATTGTCGAAATTACCCCTGCAAGTATGCATCAACGCCCCACCCTATTGGGCGACCTCATTCCTAAAAATGCGGTAGTACTTTTAGTGATGCCGCAAGATGCTGAGGCACCTGAAGGACGCCTAATTCTTCCACAAGTACAAACCCTGCGCGACCTTCTCGACAATCACGCTATCACTATTGCAATACAGCCTGAAGAGTTGCGCACTACGCTTCAAAAAATCACTCCAGACTTAATTATCACTGATAGTCAAGTTTTTGAGTATGTATCCCAAAATATACCTAAAGAGATTCCACTAACGAGTTTCAGTATTCTTTTAGCGCGAGCAAAGGGGAACTTTGAACTCTTTTTACAAGGAACCTCTTATATTTCACAACTCAAAGATGGTGATAATATCTTAATTCTAGAATCCTGCACACACACCACCTCTTGTGGTGACATTGGACGTCATAAACTTCCAAATCTGCTCCAAAAAGTAACGGGGAAACAACTTCGCTTTACCTTTGTTGCCTCTTTAGACCCGCTTCCTGAACTTACCGACATATCCTTCGCTATTCAATGTGGTGGTTGTATGGTTACACGCAAGCAATTGCAAAACCGCATTTTACAAATCGTTGAAGCAGGAATTCCTATTTCAAACTACGGAATGGCATTAGCATTGCTAACTGGAATTTTTGAACGCGCAACGCAGATTTTCCTGAAACTGACGGAATAAAAAAAAACTCTATTTTTGCATCCTCGTTTCTAACAACGAATGGCAGTTCGAAACCCTCCTGCCAGATAATGAGAATTTTATCGAAACAAAACTAACGGAATTAAAAATGAATGAAATTCTTCTCATCTCATCCCTACTTTTTATTTACGGGACAACACTCTTGGCGTATCGTTTCCTCGGACGCGCAGGACTTTTCGGCATGACCGTTGCCGTCACAATTTTAGCCAATATTGAAGTGGTAATTCTCATTACAGCATTCGGCATTGAGCAAACATTAGGCAACGTTTTATTTGCAACAACATTCCTCATCACGGATATCCTTTCTGAATGCGAAGGGAAAAAATACGCCAATCGTGCGGTTGTAATGGGGCTTTGGGCTTCTCTATTCTTCTTGATAATCTCCCAAAGTTGGCGAATGTATCAACCATCTATCAACGACACAATGCACCCGATGGTTTACCAACTCTTCTCTTTGACACCGCGTATTATCATTGCCTCATTTATTGCCTTTGCCATCAGTCAGTTTTTTGACGTGTGGATTTACCACAAATGGTGGCAATTTACTGAAAAGCGAACAGGCTCTCGTCATCGCTTCCTTTGGATACGCAACAATGGCTCTACACTCATCAGTCAATTCTTTAATACTCTTATTTTCACGGCTATAGCATTTACAGGCATTTATAACTTCAAAACCTTATTCTATATCTTTACCTCCTCTTATATCATTTATTTCATTGCTAGCTTGCTAGACACACCAATTGTATATTGGGCACGAAAAATCAAAGAAAAACAAAGTCGAACTGAAATAAAATAAAAAGTCGGCGTAGTGTGTGCTACGCCGACTTTCGAATATTAAATTTCAAAATTAGTTTAATTCTCCATTAAACTCTAAAATTCTCACTTGAGTTGTTAATGTTGCTATCAACTCAACTTCATATTTAACCTCTAAATGAAGAGACGAACCGTTAAACTTAGCCGTTACAATTACATTCTTGATATTTTCTTCTGCACTATTCAACAAATTAGTCATACCTGTATTTTGGGTAAGAGATGCGAAAAGTGTGGTTAACAACTCTACATTATCGGTATTAGCCGTAAAAGTATTATCACCTGTATAATCCATTGGGAGAACGTAGTAAAGTAGAATACCATCCTGCACGACAGGATTTTCACCAATCATCACCTTACCTTCTTTAGAGGTGCTTTGAGAAATTAATGTAAATGTTCCGTGGTAAGTACCTTTTACTTTAGATCCTTCGCCACCAAAATTACAAGATGTAAGTCCTAAAATTAGAACCATCAAAATAGGTAAAATTTTTTTCATATTCTGTGATTTTTAATTATTAAATTGGCTGCAAAAGTACATAAATTATCTTTTCTAATCACAAATAAAGAGAGTTAAGTTTAAAACTTATCAAGAATAAAAGTTGATAAAAAAAACCAACATATAAATATATATTATATTATTTTGTATTTTTGCCGCCTTAAAATCACTATAAATAAATTGACAAAACAATGAAAATATCTTTCAATTGGCTGAAACAATATTTAAGTTTCGACTTGAACCCGGAAGAAACCGGAAAACTCCTCACAAATTGTGGATTAGAAGTTGAGAATATCGAACTTTTTGAAACCATCAAAGGTGGACTCAAAGGGTTAGTTGTAGGTGAAGTTTTAACCTGCGAAGATCATCCGGATTCGGACCATCTCCACGTTACTACAGTTGACGTTGGCGGCGAAAAGATTTTAGACATTGTTTGCGGAGCACCCAATGTAGCAGCAGGACAAAAAGTTATTGTTGCAACCATTGGAACAATACTTTACGATGACGACAAGCCCTTCACCATTAAGAAATCAAAGATTCGCGGTTGCGTATCAGAAGGTATGATTTGCGCTGAAGATGAAATTGGAGTAGGTTCAGCACACGATGGCATTATGGTTTTACCTGCTGATGCCAAAGTTGGAACGCCCGCTGCTGACTACTTCAAAATTGAAAGCGACTATATTTTCGAGATTGGACTAACACCGAACCGAAGCGATGCTATTTCACACCTCGGCGTTGCACGAGACCTTTTCGCAATGCTCAAAATTAACAACCTCCCAACCTCACAGGTTCTGATGCCAGTTCCCGAAAATTTCATTTCTGCTCCCAAAACCAACAAAATCGATATATCTATTGAAAACAAAACTGCTTGTCCAAGATATACAGGACTTTGTTTGGAAAATGTAGAAGTAAAAGAATCCCCTGCTTGGTTACAGAATCGATTACGCTCCATCGGTATCAGACCCGTAAACAACATTGTGGATATCACGCAATTTGTTATGTTTGAATGCGGTCAACCTTTGCACGCTTTCGATTCCGATAAAATTAAGGGCAACAAAGTAATCATCAAAAACCTTCCTACAGGTACTCCATTTACCACTTTGGACGGCGCTGAAATTAAATTACATGAAGAGGATTTAATGATTTGCAACGAAGAGGAAGGAATGTGTATTGCAGGTGTCTATGGTGGATTAGACTCTGGAATCTGTCAATATACACAAAATGTATTTTTAGAAAGTGCTTATTTCCAAGCTACTTCAGTTCGTAAAACTTCAAAAAGACACGGTCTTAAAACTGATGCCGCTTTCCGATTTGAACGTGGCTGCAACCCTGATATTACTTTATATGCAATCAAACGTGCGGCTAACCTTATGATTGAGTTAGCAAATGCCACAATCGCTTCCGAAATTATTGATGTATATCCCAATATTATTGAAAAAAACAATATTGTTTTAAATTTTGACCAAGTTTACAAAGTTGTTGGAAAAACGATCGATAAAGAAACTATCTCCAACATTCTTCTTAACCTTGGCTTTAAATTTGTTACTTGTACCAACGATTTTATCGTAGTAGAAGTTCCTCTTGATAGAGTTGACGTAGTTCGCCCCATCGACCTTATTGAAGAAATCCTTCGCATCTATGGATACAACAATGTAGAAATTCCAACTACTATCAAATACACCACTAATTCTATCCCTGAAAACAAAGCGGCAAAATTACAAAAAAGAATTTCCATCTATCTTGCTAACAGCGGATTAATCGAAATAATGAATAACTCCCTTACCAAGGAATCTTATGCGACTACACTTCCTTTTATTAATGAGAATGAAACTATCAAACTACTTAATCCATTGAGCAGCGAACTCAATGCAATGCGTCAATCTCTACTTCCTGGCGGCTTGGAAACAATTGCGCGCAATCTAAACAATCGCAATAACAACCTCCGCCTCTTCGAGTTTGGTAAAATATATTTCAAAAATTGTTCTGCTAATAGTGACGATAAAGTGGAAATAAGATTCCTCGAAAAACAGATTTTAAGTTTCTGGTTTACAGGAAAAAATCACGACGATATTTGGAATGACACTACACAAGAAATGGATTTCTACACCATGAAGAATATTGTCAACAATCTTCTTACATTCTTAAATATTCCACTCAGAAATATTACTATAAAAAATTCTGAATCAAAAATTTATTCACAAGGATTAGAATATATTCTTCCTAACGGAGAAATTCTATTCTCTATGGGAATTATTTCTCCGAAAGTGCTCAAATCTTTTGATATCAAGCGCGAGGTGTATTACGCAGAAACTCAAGCAGAAAAGCTTTTGGAATTACAAAATAGCAATGTTCTTTACTCACCAATTCCTATATTTCCAACGGTAAAACGAGATCTTGCCTTGGTTGTCGACAAAGCTACAACCTACCAAACATTAGAAGCTATAGCATTCAAATATGGCGGTAATCGTTTGAAAAGCGTTTCTCTTTTCGATGTTTACGAAGGTGATAAGTTAGAAGCTAATAAAAAATCTTACGCCCTCAACTTTGTTCTTCACCATCCCGAAAAAACACTTACAGAAGAGGAAATTAACAAAGTAATGAATAAATTGATTGCTGCATTTGAAAGAGAATGTAATGCTAAATTGAGATAATGCAGATTTTTAATAATTTAGAGGATTTCAAAAAATTAGAGAATGCAGTGGTTACCATCGGCTCGTTCGATGGCGTTCATATTGGGCATCGATTGCTATTGCAAAAGTTGTGCACAACTGCCCAAGATACCGCTGGCGTTAGTGTTGTCATCTCGTTCAACCCTCATCCACAAGAAGTGCTACACCACGACCCTAACTTTTTCACAATCCTTACAATAGAAGAAAAAATTTCTCTTCTGGAAAAAGAAAATATCGATATTCTATTACTTCTCCCTTTCACCCCTGAATTAGCTAATTTATCATCAGAACAATTTGTAGAACAAATACTTGTCGAAAAAATTGGCACTCGCACTCTAATTATGGGACCAGGAAACAATTTTGGTAAAGGCAGAGAAGGAAACTACCAATCATCATACAATTTTCTTATAAAAAACGGCATTACTCCCATTCTGATAGAAGAATATCTAATGAACGACATTGCTGTTCGGTCTTCAAAAATAAGAGAAGCTATCATTGATAAAAATTATGCAAAAGCGGAAGCCCTATTAGGACATTCCACATTCAGAAAAAAAGAATTACAATAAAAAATATACTCTATGAGCAAATACTTAATCATCGTTGAGTCTCCAGCGAAAGCCAAAACGATAGAAAAATTCATAAGCAAAGATTACCAAGTAATCTCAAGTAAAGGACACGTTCGCGACCTTCCACCCAAAGAAATTGGTATTGACGTGGCACAAGGATACTTACCTCTTTACGAGATTATGTCAGAAAAAAAGAAATTGATTGCAGAAATCAAAGAGCTTTCTACCCAAGCTGAAACCGTTTTATTAGCAACGGATGATGACCGCGAAGGTGAAGCTATCTCTTGGCACTTGATTGAAGCTGCTAACATACCGATGGATAAAGTAAAACGTATTGTTTTCCACGAAATTACCAAAACAGCGATTGAACAAGCGTTGGCAAATCCAAGAGATATGGATATCGACTTAGTAAACGCACAACAAGCTCGTAGAATTTTAGATAGATTGGTAGGATTTGAACTTTCACCTGTACTATGGAGAAAAGTACGCCCTCAACTCTCGGCGGGTCGCGTACAATCTGTAGCCGTAAAATTAATTGTAGAAAAAGAGCGTGAGATCAACAAATTCACAAGCAGCTATAACTACAAAGTTGGCGGCATCTTCAATTCTACAGAAAACAATAACACCTCCTTAGATGCTGACCTCAACACACGTTTTAACACAAAAGAAGATGCATTACAATTTTTAGAAGATTGCAAATCATCTACATTTACCATTAATTCTGTGGAGAAAAATCCTGGAAAAAAATCTCCAGCTCCTCCATTTACTACTTCAACCTTGCAACAGGAAGCCGCTCGCAAATTAGGATTCTCCGTTAGTAAAACAATGGTAATTGCACAACAATTGTACGAAGCCGGTTATATCACCTATATGAGAACTGACTCCGTAAATCTATCAGAATTGGCTTTGGAAAGTACCAAAGATGAAATTTGCAAAATTTATGGCGAAGATTACTCAAAGATGCGTCGATATGTTACTAAAACCAAAGGAGCACAAGAAGCACACGAAGCTATTCGCCCAAGTATTATGTCAAATCATACTATCCCAGGAGATACTTTCGCAAAACGACTATACGAACTGATCTGGAAACGCACCATCGCCTCTCAAATGAGCGATGCAGAATTGGAAAAAACGAACATTACCATCGATATTTCTAACCGCCCAGAAAAGTTTGTTACCACTGGAGAAGTTGTTACTTTCCAAGGATTCTTGAAAGTATATATTGAATCGAAAGATGAAGAAGATGAAGAAATTAAGGGTTGGCTTCCTCCTGTAAAAGTTGGCGAAAAATTTGTTATTGAAGAGGTAAAAGCTTGGCAAAAATATATGATGGCACCAACACGCTTTACAGAGGCAAGCTTGGTAAAAAAATTGGAAGAGTTAGGAATTGGTCGTCCTTCTACCTACGCTCCAACTATCTCTACTATCCAAAAAAGAGATTACGTGATTAAAGAAACGCGTACCGGTAGCGAACACGATATCATCGTCTTAACTCTAAAAGAGAACAATATTAAAGAAAGTTGTAAAAAAGAAAAGTATGGAAATGAAAAGGATAAACTATTTCCAACTGACATCGGTATTGTTGTAAATGAATACCTGCAAGAACACTTCGAACCTATTATGGACTACGGATTTACTGCACAAGTGGAGAAGGAATTTGATGATATTGCAGAAGGAAAAATCGAATGGCAAAAGATGATTGACAGGTTCTATCTATCGTTCCACCAATCAATTGAAAATGCATTACAACACTCTAATCGCGCTAGTGGAGAGAGACTCTTAGGACAAGACCCCAAAACCAACGCCAATGTTTATGCTAAATTGGGCAAATATGGTCCTATGGTTCAATATGGCGAAAATTATGAGGATCAAAAACCGCGCTACGCACGTATGAAATCCACACAATTTATCGAAACTATAACCTTAGAGGAAGCATTAGACCTTTTCAAACTTCCCCGAGAACTTGGAGAATACAACGGCGAAATGCTTACCATCGGCTTAGGTAGATTTGGTGCATATATCAAACATGGAAAAACATACGTTTCCTTCCCAAAAACTGAAGAACCTACCGAAATTAGCTACGAAAGAGCAGTTGAACTAATTGAGGAAAAACTAAAACTCGACGCTGATAGAGCTCCCCGCCTTTTAGGTCAATACAATGACGTCGATGTTTTTGTCGCATCAGGCAAATATGGTCCATACGTAAAATATAACGACCAAAATATAGCTTTCGAGAAAAAAATATCTCCTTCAACACTCACTTTGGAAGACGCAATCCAAATTATTGATAGTGCTAAAACCAAAAATGTACTAATTTCATTCCCAGAAGATGAAAATATTAAAGTAATGAACGGAAGATATGGCGTTTATATTACTAATGGAACTGACAACTTCAAAATCCCCAAAGGAACTAACCCACAACAACTTACTTATCAAGAATGCCTAAATATCATTGCTAGCAACAATCCAACAGCCAAGAAAAAATATACGCGTAAAAAAAGCTAATTATGGAATTAGAATTAGAAAAATACCTCTCGCCCATTAACTTGGAGGAGCTTAATATATTTGGTCAAATAAAAGAAAATCAACGCATTATCAATTCTATTAAGATTAATAAAGATAATGAAAAGATTTTATTGAACGACATCCAGATTGTAATTCTTGGTGTACCAGAGTCCCGTGGCGCTGTAAATAACTACGAATGCCTACACGCTGCCAATGAAGTGCGCAAAGAGTTCTATAAACTTTTCCGATGGAATAAACCCGTAAATATCTACGACCTAGGAAACTTAAAAGTTGGTACTACACTTGAAGATACATACGAAGCTCTTTCTGACGTAATAAGCTATTTCATTGAAAGAGAAATTATTCCTATCATCATTGGAGGCAGCAACGACTTAGCATTTGCCAACTATCGCGCATACGAAAAGCTAGAACAAGTTGTAAA
Source organism: Bacteroidota bacterium (assembly GCA_023413895.1). Taxonomy (GTDB): domain Bacteria; phylum Bacteroidota; class Bacteroidia; order Bacteroidales; family WCHB1-69; genus JAEZOU01. The sequence continues at coordinate 131,728 of JAEZOU010000003.1, forward strand.
CATTGCTGCTATTGATTCTCAATTCAACCTAGGAAATGTGGAAGAAAAAATCAATTCTAATAACTACCTCAATAGTATTATACTGCAACAGCCAAACTTCCTACTTAACTATTCTAACGTTGGATACCAAAGCTATTTAAATTCTCCTGAATCTTTGGCTATGATGAAAGAACTCTACTTCGATACCTACCGCGTAGGCGCACTGCGCAAAGATATTCTTGAAGTAGAACCTATTGTTCGCAACGCAGAAATGGTATCTATTGACATCTCAGCGGTAAGACGCCCCGACGCACCTGGAAACCCGAACGCATCAGCTCACGGATTCTACGGAGAAGAAATTTGTCATATTGCTTACTTAACTGGAATTAGCGAAAAAATGAGTTCGTTCGGCATATATGAATTCAACCCCGCTTACGATAACAATAACCAAACTGCCCAACTTATCTCACACGCAATTTGGTACTTCGTAGAAGGATATTTAGGACGCTGCGGCGATATGCTCTTCCAAAATAAGGAAAATTACACAAAATTCTCTGTTACCGTAAATGATGCACCTGAAAATCTCGTTTTCTATTGCAGCAAAAAAACAGGTCGCTGGTGGATTCTCGTACCTGTAATTCATCCTACCAAAAATATCAACCAAAAATATTTTCTCCCTTGCAGCGAAAAAGATTATAAACTTGCCTGCAAAGATATTATCCCTGAAAGATGGTGGTTAACATTCAACAAATTAAACAAATAAGCCTATGAAAAAAATATACACTATTGCTCTACTATTGATTTTCTGTTTAAGCAATTCATTCGCTCAAGAAACGCCAAATATTGACCCAATATCTACAGAAAATCTTACTGATACAATTAAAAATTCCAAATGGAAAGATTATTGGAAACTTTCTGGAATCGTTGGCTTCAATGTAGCACAAACACAATTTGTACATTGGGCAGCCGGTGGAAATAACAACTTCAACGGAGTGGTTTTTGCTAATGCAACCCTCAATTATAAAAAAAATAAATTGGCTTGGGATACCCAATTAGATACAGAATTCGGATATATGTTCTCTTCCGAACTAATCCCAACTTGGAGAAAATCAAGCGACAAAATTAACTTCTCTACGAAACTCGGTTTCGAGGTGGCTGATATGTGGTTCATTACCGCAATGGGAACCTTTAAGTCACAATATATTCCAGGCTGGGATTTCTCCGCACCAGGCCTCTCCCCAAACGAAGAGTATAAGAAAATATCCAACTGGTTATCTCCCTCTTATACCGACATCTCTTTAGGTATCGATTGGAAATGGAAAAACTTATTCACAGTCTATGTTTCCCCTCTTGCAGGATTGATTACTACATGTACTGATAGCCTTCTCCGTGCTTCTTACTCCGTACCAGAAGACAAAAATGTTTCTGCTAGTTTAGGTCTTACAATTAAAGCTGGTATCAACTATACCCTGATCAAAAACTTCAAAATCATTACTGCAGTACAACTTTATACACCATATACCGATAAAGAACAACCTTTCGGAAACTTCAATGTGGATTGGGATTTCGCTATCTCATACCAATTCTTGAAAGTTCTGAACGTAACATTAACAACTTCGCTGAAATATTACGAAAAAACACTTATCGCAAACAAAGATGGTGTATTGGCTCCGCGAGTTCAGTTCAAAGAGGTGCTCGGATTAGGTATCGGCTATAGTTTCTAACAACATAAAACAATGTTATGAAACGATTTATTCCCTTTTTCTTACTAATTATAGGATTTCTAACCCTCAATGCACAAAACGAATCCCTCTTTAAAGGTGGTGTTCGTATAGGGGGCTCAATCACACAAATATCTGGTGATGACCTCTCTGGATTCCATAAATTGGGAGCTTATGCAGGCCTTTTTGCTAATGTGCCTATTGACAAAAATCAAGATTGGAAATTCCAAATGGAACTCAATTTCATTATGAAAGGAAGTAAAACATACACACCTCCTAAAAGCGAATTTCCTCAGTTTATTTACAAACTAAATCTCTACTATGTAGAAGTTCCTCTTCTTTTTAAATATGTAGGATTAAGCAATTTAGAATTTGAATTTGGACCCGCTATCAATATCCTATTTTCCTACAAAGAAACTGAAAATAACTATCCCATCATTGGACGTCCTAAATTCTCTATTTTCGAACTCTCTGGAATGGCCGGTATCAGCTACTACTTTAAAGAACATTATGGTTTCTCACTGCGCTATTCAAACTCACTCATTCCTATTAGAAAACCCAATTGGGCTGTAAATCGCTGGATAAAAAAACAGATGAATAGCTGTATTATGCTAACCTTTAATTACCAATTCTAAATTCCTCTTCCAAATCCCAATAACCGCGAATTTGGATAGGCTTTTCAAAATAGTAAATGGGCTCAGGTTGACGCTTTTTCTTATAGTTGCCTGTGTCCCATTTTCCGTTTTTATTAAGGTCTTTTACGACCTTAATCTTGTAATTCCCAGGAACTAAATTATTATATACTAATTCTGAAGATGAAGTTATCAAATCTTTTCGAACCACTCTATCTTGCGCATCTAATAGGAAAATCAAGTAATCTGTTGCCTCACTCACAATATAATTCATCTGTAAATTTCCATAATCTCTTATCGATTTTGAAGTAAATTCAAAAGTTAAACTATCGTGAGATGTCCCGTCATAACCATAAAAAACAGAATCTGAAATCCGCACGACATAACTATATTTCTCTTCATACGAAAAGGTCAATGGTAATTGCAAAATAAAACTATCTGGAACAGAATAATATTCGACTATTGTATCATTTCTACTTTTTATCTTCTTAACAAATGTAACCGGAAAACTATCAATCGGTCGGATAGGATACGAAAATTGCAGTGTCAGCGGTTTGAAAAGATCTCCAGAATAAAGTGCACGCACCTGAAGAGTGGGCTCCATACTCTTTTTATCTCTACCCTGCCGCAAAGGTGCTTTATAAGGCTCTATCAATACTGTATCTATTCGATTTTCAGTTGACAGCAACAAATATGTAGAATCTAAAACTTCCTTCTTAAAATAGAAGGAAACGGTATCTCTCGAAAAAGAAAGTTGCGTGTAAAAGGAAGTTTCATCTCCCGCAAACGGCTCAGCATGAAAATCACGCACTGGCAACTTATACGCAAAACGATAAATTCCTTTTGCTCTTGAGGTAATAGCTGATAATTGCTGAATGGTATCCTCTTCGACAAAATAGCGCAAATTTAATGGAGCACTTTTTAAGGAATCTAATCGAATATCTAAACAAGATGAATATAATGTATCCAAAAAGGCAATACCTTCATTGGGCAAATCAAAAATAAAATTAGAATTTATATCACTGATTGCAAATACTTTATACTTCCCCTCTTTAATATTAGAAAAAGTAAAAATTCCATTTGTCTGCGTCTTAGTAAGATACTTGGGTAACGTCGTAAATGGTAACGAATCTATGTCATGCTCGTATAAGCAAACCGATACATTCGATACAGGTTTCAGCGTCTGAGCATCAAGCAGTACTCCCGACATCGTAGCTGAATCAATGAATTCCCCTGTGGAAAAAGCATATTGATAAATAGGTAATAGATTGCCCTCTGTATAATCTTTAATACCATTAGAAAAAACAACATTATAAGTTGAATTATCAATTAATGAATCCAAAATATTAATAATCAACGTCTTCCCTTTCATCACATATTGGGGTTGCTGAGACAATGGCGGAGAAATAATAATATTTTCCGAAGGATTGTTCAACACTACAAACTCATCAAAAGTAATTTTAATATTGGGGTCAGAGAAATTGATTGTTCCATTTTCAGGGACACACTTAACCACTGTGGGCGGTGTTACATCGCGCGGCCCCCCTACGGGCATCACTACTTTGGCACACGAAGCGAATAACACAACTAAAGACAATACACAAAAAAGCAATCTCATTAATCTATCTTTTGAAATGAAGTGCAAAAATACATCATCTTTTTCAAATTATAGTTTTTTGAAAAAAATATTTCTATTTTGTACCTTCTATTCTTTTTTTTCGTAATTTTGCCTTTCCATTAATTAATGATTTTTTCTATGAAAAAGGGTAAATTTACATCTTTATTATTAGCTATTTTCTGTACCATTATTATGGCTTTTGCATTTTCCTCTTGCCACTCCTCTAACCCGTATGTCAAAGCAAAAGGAGCTCGCGCCTACAAACATACCAAAACAAGACAAGCCAAATGGGGCTCAACAACTTCTTTGGAAACTACATACAAAATCAAGAACAAGAAAAATCGTTCTAGTTCAGTAAAAAAGATTAAAAAATAATCTACAAGCGACCATCTATTTGGTCTCTTTCTGCAACACCCTTCACGTCATAAACTACAGCGGTTGCCTTACAAAAATCACGCAAGTTTACCACTTTGAATTGATTATGAGCAACTGCTAAAATTACTGCATCATAGTTGCCTTTCAGCAATTCCATATCGCCATTGGTAATCTCAATACCATATTCATGACGCACCTCGGCAATATCAGCATGAGGATCATAAATAGTTATGTTGGAAGAATATTCCTGCAAAATATGAATAATATCTACAACTTTTGTATTTCTAATATCAGGACAGTTCTCTTTGAAAGTGAAACCTAAAATAAGGAATTTTGCATCTTTTACTAAAACCCCATGCTTATTCATTAACTTTATCACCTGATTAGCAACATATTCGCCCATTCCATCATTCAATCTGCGTGCAGCAGACATTACACGCGGCAAAATACCATAAACTTGCGCTTTTTGAATCAGATAATAAGGGTCAACACTGATACAATGACCGCCAACTAACCCAGGTGTCAACTTAATAAAGTTCCACTTAGAAGCCGCGGCTTCAATTACTTCGTGCGTATCGATTCCCATGGCATTAAAGATCTTCGCCAACTCATTCATAAAGGCAATATTCACATCTCGCTGCGAATTTTCTATAATTTTTGATGCCTCAGCTACTCGTATTGAGGAAGCTTTGAATGTTCCATTTACTAGAACTGAAGAATATAAACCATCAACAAAATCAGCAATGTCAGGCGTAGAACCTGAGGTTACCTTTTTAATTTTCTCAACCGTATGCTCTTTATCGCCCGGATTAATACGCTCTGGAGAGTACCCTGCATAAAAATCTTCATTAAATTTCAAACCTGAGATCTTCTCCACTACGGGCAAACACTCTTCCTCTGTAACTCCTGGATATACAGTCGATTCATATATCACTACATCACCCTTAGCAATCACTTTTCCTACCGTTGTACTTGCTCCTATCAACGGCGTCAAATCGGGACGATTGTTCACATCTACGGGTGTTGGTACGGCTACAATATAAACATTACAATCTCTAATCTTCTCTAAATCAGAGGTACAAACAAAACCATTATCTCTGATAGCAGCTTGCAAAAGAGCATCATCAACCTCATGCGTATCATCGAATCCTTCCATCAAACGCTGCACACGTTTTTCCGATAAATCATAACCTACTGTAGGGTATTTCGTAGAAAATAATCGTGCCAAAGGAAGTCCTACATATCCTAATCCAATAACTGCAATCTTTGTTTTGTTGTTCATCTTTTTAAATTTAAATCAATTTGCAAAAATACATTATCTTTTGATATTGACACTTCTTTTTCTAAAAAATATTGATATTATTTATATGATTTGGGCGTGCCGGCTCTTCCTTACCTTTTTCCCACCCGCTCGCCGTCGGGCTATCCGCTCAAATTTCGCGCCTTTTTCTCTCGCCTCACTTTTCCTAAACCCAAATTCCAAGCGTTCAGACTCTAAGTACTAAAACCTCAAACCGGCGCTCATAACCGCTCCTATCCCTCACGCAATTTTACCCAACTCCTGCATTTTCAACTAATTAATCACAATTAGAAAACCCTAAACTTCTAAATTTAAATCCCCTTTATCACTTGTGTTACGCATAACAAGTAAAAAATATACCACCAACCTAAAAATCAACAAAATAGGTCTAATTTTATAAAAAGTCCTAATCTGCCCATTTCCCAATTTCTTTTTAACTACTTTTACCACGAAATAATTGACAACTTCGAATAGATCATCATTGTAGCAGGTTTTTACCATCTGAAACGCCCCCTAAAATAGGCGAGATGTTCACTTGGCAAGGTTGATTGCCAATATGAACTACATTAACAAAAACCTCATCAACAGAAAGCCTATGAATGTATAGTTCCAACACTTCGTCATCTCCAATTTCCCTTTACAATAGTTTATGAAAATGTAAATTGACAAAATTCGAACAAAACATTCTATAAAATAATTCTTCATAAAACGATCTGCAGAAGTCAATTTTCTCAAAAGTCCATATTGCAACACCTTAACGAATTGATTTACAGAATAGATTCCCTCAAATTTCCACAAAAGTCGATCCACATTATATGCTTACATCAGCATTTTCCTCTTTTTATAAAAAAACAAACAGAAATAAAGTAGCAATATATCAAAATAAATTATAATTTTGCAGTTTATTAAATTCATATAAAATTAGAGAAAACAATAAGAAAGATAGACTTTTAAAAAAAACGAGAAACAGAAAACAGATTATCTATCAATATCTTAGAAAAGCAAAATTATTATTTACCAAGACAAGACCTCTATTTGATCCGCAAATTATATTTACAAAAAAATCATCAAAGCAATCCATAAACAAACCAACATTAGTCCTGAAAACAAATCGCTCTTACCCAATATGAAAAAATTAATTCTACTTTTAACATACTTTCTTCTATTTACTTTTACCCAAGCACAGAACGCACCATTTCCTTATGGCGTTAGTATACACACCACAATTGGAGATTGTTACAATAACTGTGGCATCAACATTTCGCTAATCAATGCGCAAGGAGCAACCATTCCTATGAATGACTCTCTACATCGCCCTATAGATTCTGTGCAATACAATCTAAGTCAAATCCAATACTACTACCGCAACAGAAATTTTAATAGTATATTTTATAGTGACTCACACGAATTTGTTGTAGAGCAGGGTCATTATGACGTAGGCGTGACAGGCTATATCCGCATCCAAAATGGTACAATTACAAGCTATCAACCCATTGATACATTAATCCAGAATATTGAAGTATCAAGCACTTACCAACCATTGAGGGCATCTATACTTGCCAATATCGCCGAAAACAATCAGAATAACTACTCCAATGGCCATACAATCATACGAGAACGAAGTGGAAACCGCAACTCATTGTCTTGTAAAGATGTAGGGCGAATTCAGCTCAAAATACAAGATGGCAAATATCCCTACTTTATCGACCTAATTTGCAATGGTGACACCATTCGACGCAAAACCTTCCTTGAAAGACAACACAATGGACTTGACTCCAACTATGCAGACTATAAAGACTTCTATACCATAGATAGTCTTCCAGCAGGAAATTATCGCATTCTAATACATGATGGATGTACTTATACACTACTTTTAACACATGAAGTGGGTTTGACGACCATAGATTTATCCTTACTAAAGTTTTATCCTAATTATAGTAGTTTTGGCGACTCAAATATAGTAAGATTCCGACCCGATTTCAACTCCCATTCCAATACTATATATAACTATTACTATCCTATTTTTGCTGAAAAATACAAATATCGGTTTATCAATCCCAATTTAGAAGATGGGGGTAGAGACACAACCGCATGGCAACCTTTGAGCGGGAACGGCACTTCCGTAGCATATTATGATACCATTTTTTCAGCTCATCGCTACTGCGATTTATATCAACAACCCATAACATTTCAAGTATGGGACTTTTGTGATGACGATACGGCTTCCATTACATTGATACCTAAAATCATATCGACTAACCCTATGGTTAAAAAAAACACATCCTATGATCCATTCGAATACGACACTTGTGAATATTACTCCGAAAATTTAGGATACACAATCTTTTATAATTCTTATGATGGCTATCTTCGCACATATACTAGCAGCAATAGTACCTATATGCACTTTTACACCCTACCTTTATACTGGGTATATCGGGATTCTACCACACATCAAGTCATCAAAACAGACACCATAAATAGTATATTTACATCTTCACATCTCACTACTGAGGAAGTCGCATTGTGGTGTAATACCGACAACTATACACTTTCTCTTTCCAGAACATTATACGACGCAAAAGGGTGCTGTCTTTATAGTACTTATGACACATTACGCCCCCTACAACCAACAACAACCCCTTATGGATGGGGATGTGACCATCACAATTTTGAAGAACTTTGCGAAAAAACAATTACAATTTTCAACTCCATTCCCACACAATTTATCAACTATCTAAGCATTCAATTAATTGAAAGTCCTTCTCAAAATAGATATAATTTTTCTGCCATATACAGCGATAGTACTTGGAACTTTAATTTAGCGGATACTACAATCAATGCGACGGTCTCCAACAATGGATACACTATAATCTTACGTGGTGAAACGCTACCTAGTGGGCGTTATATCTTTGCCTGCGAAAGTCATTGCGGCAGAGATACCCTAATTCTAAATATCAACACCTCAAGATATGCGGAATATGAATGGGTAGAGGAAAGTGTTTACGAACCATACCAAATTTGTGACAAACTATATTCATCTACTATGCGATATAGAATTATCAATTATTACATGAATTCTAATACCGGAGAAATAACCACCCGTACATCAACTTACACACCTCAAGTCGAATTAGTTTCTGGAGATAGAAACGGGTTCTTAGCGACCTCCCAAAGAGTTATGTTCACAATTCCAGGTGACTATGTAATACGGACATACTTCTATCATTGCGGCGAAGTAATAGAGCGCTTTGATAGCATAAAATTTATCAAAAAAATTGTAGATTTTGAAAAGGCATACGCTATAATTTGCGACACAAACACGCAGGCAGGTATGGCGTTTATACGCGCCAAAGATGGTGCTCAGCCTTACACATACAGCATTTATAGTGGACCCGAACTAACCGGAACCTGCTTAGGCACTAACCAAACGGGATTGTTTTATAATCTCAACATAGACTTAGGACAAGAAATATCCGCATTGGTCATCGACTCGTGTGGAAGCAGTTATTCCCTTAACATGATTACAATGAGTATAAGCCAAAGTTCTCTAGTTTGGTTCGAGGAAGACCTGAATGACCAAGGAGGGTGTGAGGGAGACACTATTCACTTATCGGCACTTCCATTCTCAGCAAGCACCACCTATTCTTGGACTGGCCCTAATGGATTTACGAGTACCTCGCTAGATAACTCATTCTATATTCCGCAAGATTGTCCAGAAGGCTATTTCGTGGTTGAACTGCACAATACTGGATGTCAATTTTCTGTTAAAGACAGTATTCTGCTCCAAGTCATGCCTGCGCCACAAATATTCCTTAGTGCCCCCGATTCCATTTGCGCAGGCGAAGAGATTGTTCTCACACTCACCCACCAAGGAATAGGTATGCTTCACTATAACTTAATTCAGAACTCACTTTCACAAGAGATTTCCCATTCCTATACTGCCAACACTGATGACACACTACAAATCCCCTTTATCATCACTGCTAACACTCAATTTTACGTAACAGATGCCCACGATAGTCAATGCCCCGCAAGATTCCTTCAAGACCCCATTAGTACACAGATTCTACCCGTTACATTTTTTTCTGACTCTTCAAGCATAATAACAGAAAACCTTCTCGTTTGCTACAATGAAGACCTTCAATTCCAAGCTCAATCTGCACTCTCCTTACCCTATTTTATCCAATGGTATGAAGATTCTTATTACACCCATCTCTTACAACAAGATACTATTAATTCAGCGAGTGAGTTTGCCACATATACTATTCCAACATTAACAAACGACACTACGCTATATCTTTACACATACAACGAAAACAACTGCCCCGTTAACAGTCAACTCATAAATCGTTGGATTAACATTTGTAACTGCAATACTACACTACAACGTGGAGAAAGTATTCGAGTATATGACTCTGGAGGAGAAAACCAAGAATACCAAAACAACGAAAGCATAACACATACATTTACTTTCGATACTGCAGAACAGTTGTTGCTGCGCATCAACCAACAAGAGATAAACATAAACGACACACTGTTTATCTATGCAGGAGGTGGAAACAGCACTATGCTAATCGCCCAATGCACAGATACAGCATCAAATCAATCCTACATTATCCCTAGTTCAACGGTTACATTAACATTCCGCTCGAACAATTTCATAACTGCAGAAGGTTGGAATATTGACATTATTTCCAATATCGCTTTAGCAGAAACGCACGCTGAAGTTGTACGATACCTCGACACCGTAGACATTGAAACCTGTCAATCGGAAGTTCCATTCCACTATGAAGACTTCCAACATCTTGACGTAACGTCAAGTGGGGAGTTTACCTTTGACACACTTCTATTTTCACAAATGGGTTGCGACAGTATGGTACATTTACGGCTAAAAGTCTTACCTAATTCTACGAAAACAATTGACACCATAATCTGCGAAGGAAAACATGTTTATATTGGTGATACCTCATTCCATCTCAACGGCATTTACAATCACCGTTTAGATGCAGCAAACGGATGCGATAGTATAATCACCCTCAACTTACACGTTGTAAATCGGAATAAAGAGATTTTTTCTTTATATGAGGATTTTTGCGATCAATACATGACTATTCTTAGTTTTGATAATGAGGGAGATGGAAGCAATTTCGAATGGAGTACTGGCGAACAAACGCAAGAGATTACCGTTACACATCCTGGCACTTATACAGTAACCACCTCTATCCACGATTGTCCTGTAACTGGTTCTCTAACTATTCCTCACTGCGAATTCACATTACATCTGCCTAATGCTATCACTCCAGGCAATGGCGATGGACTAAATGACTATTTTTGTATTCATCCCAAACAGCAACTCATCATACAGAAATTAGAAGTCTTTATCTACACCCGCTGGGGAGATCTCGTATATCATTCTAAAGATAAAGACTTCAAGTGGAACGGTAGTAAAGGCGGGAAGATTTTCCATAACTCCACCTTTAGCTACGTCATCTATTGCACAGACTTAGAAGGGGCTGAATATTTGTACAAAGGCAGTCTATTTGTATTTTAATTTATTTTGGGGATACTTCCGAAATAACTGCCGACCTTCCGTTTTATTATTGCATCAAACTAATATCAGTGGATAAACAATAAAAGGAGGGAATGTTTCCATTTCCCTCCTTTCGTGGAGCCGGCGGGAGTCGAACCCGCGTCCAAACCTGCTGCAAAAATGCTTTCTACACGTTTAGTCTGAGTTTAATTGTCGGCGACATCTGGTACTCGACCAACCAAAATGTTCGCTTATCTTCTAAAGTTTCGCTTACGCCTCGAAGCCGACGCTTGCTATTCGATCTTTTACGATGCTTCGTACCAGACGCTGATCGACTGAGCTTCTGGGGAAACATCCAAAACTACAGACCTTGTCTGTGCTTCGGAATTCGCGCAATTAAGCGGCGAATGCATAAGAGTTGCCATTTATTGGCTAAGAGAGTTAGTTTTTAACGGAACCATCTCACAACCTCCGACGTGCTTACAAATCCACACACACGCTGTCAAAACCAAACGACCCCAAGTCTAGTTATTTCCCAGCACTTTACCTTTATTCCATAGGATAACCCTATAGGTTATAGCATTGGAATTTACAGTAATAAATTTATCTATACTGCCTGGATGCTCTGCCGTATATTTAACCTTGATAACACCTTTCTTACCTGGCATTACCGGTGCCTTAGACCATTCAATTTCTGTACAATCACAATTAGAAACCACATTATACAAAATCAATGGTTCTGTACCTACATTTGTATATGTATATGAAAATTCACGAACTTCACCAATCTTTAATTCACCAATCTGATGTTCCTTCTTATCAAATTTGATTTCTGGTCCTTTAACATTAGTCTTTGGCGCATTTTGTGCTAATATATTGCCACAAACAAAAGCACAAAGCAATAAAACCCATACCTTTTTCATAAGTTCAAATTTTAATTGTACAACAATGATTATTATTTTATTTTAATACAGGATCCGCATTGTACATAGGACTAGTATTGTTTTGTGGAACGGCTTCCTTTGGTGCAGGGCTAACGTTTCCTGTAATTTTTAAAGTAACTCGCGTTCCTACATTTGAGTCTACATAAACCGCCTTACTTATAGCTCCCAAACGTTGCGTGTTGTATGTAACTTTAATTTTTCCTTTTTCACCTGGAGCAATAGGTTCTTTGGGCCAATTAGGAACAGTACATCCGCAAGAAGAGGAACAATTGGTAAGAATCAAGTCTGCTTTACCTGTATTTTTAAACTCAAAATAACAAGTTCCATCTGCACCTTGAACAATTTCACCATAATCATAAACCATTTTTTCAAAAGTTATTTCAGGAAGTTTTTCACCATTTTTCTTCTCTTTAACTTCCTCTTTTTTTACAGGTTTAGCGTCCTGTTTTTGAAATTTATTTTGCGCACTTAAAGAGAGCGTAAAAAAAGCAATAAAAGTTAAAACAAAAAACTTTTTCATATCTATTGATTTTTATTCATTAAAGTATTTCAAACATTTTTTTGACATTTAAAAGATTAGAAAGTTTAAGCGCGTGACAGGAAAAAACGGATTGCCAAATCGTAACCTTTCAACCCTAATCCTGAAATCGTTCCGATACAAGCAGAAGATACTTGAGAATGCCGACGAAAGGCCTCGCGATTATACACATTAGAGATGTGAACCTCAATAGCAGTTGCCTTTACTGCTCGTAACGCATCTGCAAGAACAACAGAGGTATGGGTAAACGCACCTGGATTAATCACAATTCCATCTGCATCTCCATTTTGATGAATAAGTTGCACTAACTCGTCTAACGAATCTGTCTGAAAAGCTAACAATTCAATATTTTCAAAATTAGATTTTATCTCTTGAAAATACTCTTCGAAAGATTGCGTTCCATAAAGATTGACTTCACGCGTACCTAAACAACCTAAATTTACTCCATTAAGAATTGCTATCTTCATCATTATTCTGTTACAATAATAAAAACATCTTCATTAGGTTTTTGCAAATCTAACTCTTCACGAATAAATTGTTCTCTCAAATTAGAATCTTTTTCCAAAGCAGCTTTGGTGTAAACTTTATCAATTTCTTCCTGTTTTTCAACAATTTTCTTCTCCACATACTTAATCTCTTTGTTTAATTCACGATGTTTTTTTAGATTATTATCTGAAAAGCACAAGTAGGATAGGAACACCACCAAGGTGAGTGCGTATATGATTATGAAGAACTTTCTGTTGAAATTCATATCAAACTATCTTGCGTAATTTACTGAACGTGTTTCACGGATAACGGTAATCTTGATTTGACCAGGATAGGTCATATCATTTTGAATCTTCTTGGACAAATCGAATGATATTTGGGTTGCTTGTTCATCAGTAACCTTCTCTGCTGCCACAATAACACGCAACTCACGTCCAGCCTGAATTGCATATGTTTTCATTACACCTGGATAGGTCATAGCAATCTCTTCAAGGTCATTTACCCGTTTAATGTAAGCCTCTACTACTTCGCGACGGGCTCCTGGGCGGGCTCCTGAAATTGCATCACAAACCTGAACGAGTGGAGCATATAGATTATTCATTTCAATTTCATCGTGGTGAGCACCAATTGCATTAATAATTTCTGCTCTTTCTTTATACTGCTCAGCTAACTGCGCACCATAGATAGCGTGTGGTAATTCAGGCTCATTATCAGGCACTTTACCAATATCGTGAAGAAGACCAGCACGTTTTGCAATTTTGGGATTAAGTCCCAATTCAGCGGCCATAATAGCACAAAGATTAGCCACTTCTTTAGAGTGTTGCAAAAGGTTTTGTCCGTATGATGAACGATAACGCATTTTCCCGACTAAACGCATCAAATCGCCGTGCATATTGTGTATTCCCAAATCGATGCAAGCTCTCTTACCTAATTCTGCAATTTCTTGTTCAATTTGTTTCTTTGTTTTTGCAACAACTTCTTCGATACGTGCGGGGTGGATACGACCATCGGCCACCAATTTTCCCAAGGATAAGCGAGCGATTTCGCGTCTTACGGGATCAAAACTTGAAAGCAAAATTGCGTCAGGAGAATCATCAATAATTACATCAACCCCCGTAAGATTCTCCAACGTTCTAATATTTCGACCTTCTCGACCGATAATTCTACCCTTAATTTCATCATTTTCAATATTAAAAACGGAAACCGTATTCTCCAAAGCTGCTTCAACACCAGTTCTTTGGATAGATTTTATCACCAATTTTTTAGCTTCAAAAGCTGCAGAGGTTTTTGCTTCGTCAATAATATCTTTAACGAGGACGCTAGCTTCTGCGCGAGCTTCTTCTTGCATCAAATTGATAAGTTGTTCTTTCGCTTGTTGAGCAGTTAGTTCAGCTATTGACTCCAATTTTGCTTTTTGGATAGCGGTTTGCTTATTGAGTTCCTCTTGTTTAGCGTTAGTAGCTTCAATTTGACGATTCAAGTTTTCTTTCAAAGCATTAGCTTCACTATGTTTTTTGTTTAAATCTTCAAGTTTTTGATTTAAAGTTTGTTCTTTTTGTTTAATTCTGTTTTCAGCGGCTGCAATTTGTTGATTTTTTTCGTTAATAGTTTTTTCGTGGTCACTTTTCAGTTGTAAAAACTTTTCTTTGGCTTGAAGGATTTTCTCTTTTTTTACGAGTTCTGCATCTTCGCGTGCTTTTTTCAATGTATTTTCGGCATCTTGTAAAATAGCCTCACCTTTTTTAGAGAGGGCTTTTTTGAGAATAGTATGTGATATCACTAATCCGACTCCTACGCCGACAATAATTCCGACAATTATTAATATAGCATTCATAAATGGTAATTTAGTTTATTATATAGTTAATTTAATTTACAAAAATAAAAACCGCACTGTCCTGAATAGGGTTTCGATAAACTCCTAATTATCACGTTGAAGGTGCCACCACACCTCGAAAGTCCACGGACGTAAAAGTCATGCAATAAAGCATTTAGGCCTTTTCTTAATGCGGTTGAGCTTAACCTTCTATTATTTTCTGTTGAGTTTAACAAACGTTAAGCAGACAATGCGGGATATTTTTTTTCAAAGAACGTCTAATCAATGTTTAACTTTTCTGACAACTCCTTGAGTTGCTGCATTTTAGGAATCAAATCCTCCTTATACTCCTCTAAAATCTCCTCTGTATCAATTCCTCTTACTACAAAATCAAGCAAGATTTTTGCGAATATATCTTGATGATCTTTATATTTCCAAGTTCGAGCAAAGTTATAAAATCTCTCATTGATTCTTTTCTCGGCTTCTTTATAGTATCTTTCCCACTCCTTATCTATCTCCAACTCAACTTCTTGTTGAGCTAATACCAATCTTAACTTTATTCTACTTTCTTCCATTCCATTCTATTTAGAAGCTCGATACAATTATCTATCTCCCGCACGTATTCATTAATTTTCTTTATAGTCTCTTTCTTATCTTCTTTATATAAAACCGTATTCGTAATAGTTAGTAATTTATGTTTTTCCTTCAATGATAGCAATTCGTTTTGTAACCTTTCTATCTCTTTATTTTGCTCCTCAATCTCCTCTTTCAACTTTCTATTTTCCTCTGATTTTTCAGCAATTAGCGCAACGGCTTGCTTAATATTATGCTCAATATCGCTATACAAAGAGAGAAACGACGCCATCATTCAAAATTTGGTTGCAAAGATATGAAATTATCTTATATAATTTTGCTATTTTCTGTTTTTTTTACCTTAACTTAAAAACTATTCCCTATGATTCTATTTAAAAGTCAGTTACGATTTAGAAAATAAAAACAGAGGGGTTATTGCGCACAATTAGATAAGAGATGTATGCTGAAAAGGAGAAAAAGAGAAATGCCCACAGGAATGCAGGAACTCGTGTAAACTTTTTCAGCAAAGTAGCATCGCCAGCATTAGCGGGAGATTTTATTGATAAATAAAGGATAACAAACGATGAAGTCAATGAATCAATAGTCATAAAAGTTGCGTAAAGTAGTGCTGCAATTTGGAAATACGTTTCATTTCCTAAATAGATTAAGTACGCATTAAGAGCAGCAAAAAGTAGTACCCAAACAAATCCGTAAAGATTTCTAATCCAGAGGAGTAGAACAACAAGGTAAAAGATTAAGATTCCCCAAACAATTCCATAGAAATAACCTACAGCATAAAGTTTAAAGATACAATAAGCCACAACAGCAGAAAAGGGATATCCTACAATAGCAACACAGAAATTTGGGAATTTACCTTTGCACTGGGTGGTAGTTGCTCCTGAAGAATCTTGAAAGATCTCAATTTTGTGCACTTTTCCCTCCATCAGTAGCGCCATCAATGCGTGCCCAGCTTCGTGAACTACTGTATTGATTACATTAAACCACTTTCCTACTACTGGAACACGGGGCAGTAGAAGCGCCAAAATAATAAAAAGATAGACTAAGGGAAAAGATCCTATCGTCATTTGAGTTAATTTCGGTTTACCAATACCTCTTTATAGTTTGAGGAGTTATCAAAAGCAATTTCATTCAAAACCACTCTCAACGGCGAAATGCGCACTTCGGATTGTTGTTGATTATAACGATCTGATGCATTGAACATTTGAAGATAGAAATCACCTGAAAATTGTTGTTCCTCATTATCTACTTCTTCAATCTTCAAACAACCAGAATGTACCCACCAATCGCCATGTTGTTCGTAACCATCGCTCACCTCTTGCGTTTCGTAATATTCAATAAAACGAACTGCATTAGGATTTGCCATGATATTATAATCATACTCATTCACCAATTGGTCATTCTCTTTTAATTCAATTTGCAAATAGAGATAAGGCATTTGGAAAGGCTCATTTTTAAAAGCATATAGACTTAACAAGCTATCGTTATGCACCGTAATGTAGTGAGATGCCGTCCAAGGTTCCTCATTCGCCCAAAAGATAGTTACCCCTTTACCATATTTTTCTGGGTCATCAATTTTATTGCATGCAGTTCCTAATAAAACCACAAAAGAAATAATCACAAACAATTTTAATTTCATATCATTAAATTTTACATTATTCTACTTCTTCACTAACAGTCAAACCAAAGTCAAAAATCACTTTCCCCTTTTTAGGCTTCACACCTTCATTTGAAATCTTCATAATTCGATCTGTACCAACTCCTTGGGATTCAAAATAATGGGTCAACATTATAAATTTTTCCTGTTCTGCTGCCATCAACTGCTCTGCCATTTGTAGAGAATCTGTTGAATATTGGACGATGGATTGCTCATCTAAAACTACAGCAACATTAAGATTCATCTGCTCCTTTTCTTTCATAAACTCCATAATATTATTGAGTTTTGCATAATCAGCAGCGCTAAACTCAGTAGTTTCCATTGGAAGCTCCATATTAGCAAAAATACTTTGGTTCTCTTCGGTTGCATTGACAATAAAATTAATAGGAGACGTAACAACTTTTACCAAAAAATTGGTCAAAACCTTCATAATTGCCTTTTTGAAAGAAAATTGAGGTGAAGCAATATTTCCTTCGACAGGCAATTCAATATCTACACGACCTTTTCTATCGGTTAACACATATAAAGCTGCACGTAAAGGAATTTTAAATTCTGGTTCAAGATCTTTAATCTTCTTATCGACTTTACAATTATACATCTGTAAGTAGTTGTTACTTTGCAACATATTTTCTACAATTGAGTTCTCACTCTTGAAATTGAGCAAACCATCGAGGATTGGGTGTGCGGTAAAGTGGACGCAATAGGGAGAGAAATCGCCCATTCGTAGATCCTTAATATTCAAGGTTATATCTTGTGTGGAAAAATCGGAAACTTTTCCATGCCAAAGAGCTTCTAAAATTCCACCTTCACCAACAATCGCACTAAGCTGTACTGAAGACTTTTTATTAAGCGCAAATTGTGAAGATACAATATTAATATTACGAATAGGAAGTGCGAATTCCTGTTTTAGTGTTCTATCCGTATAGGTTATTGTAGATGATTTTACTTCAAAACGTTCAATAATCAAATTAGCCTTAGTATGTTGGGAAGGTTCCACCACAATATTCGTATCCAATTCTACTTCAACATCTGTTGATTGTGCAACCTGATTATCGTCATAAGAATTTTCGATTGTATCATTTGGGGTTGTGTCTGAGAAAAGCGCCAAGGTTGAGTATTCTGGTTCCACCAAATAATCCACATTCAAACCAGAAATTGTCATATTATTCAAATGATATAGGTTCTTTTTCAAGTCAATATTATTAACATCGACAAGAATTTGTTCAACAGAAGCGACATGTTCATTCTTCATTCCTTTAGCAGTAAGTTTATCCAATTGCAACGAGCCCATTATCGTCAAATCTAAGATATGTTCTATCGAACCCTCGACCTTTAGGGTGGTTGTCAGATTGCCTGCGAAATCAGAAATTTTAACCATATCCAAAAGGTAAGGTTTCAAAATTTCCAATCCCAAATTACAGATTTTCAAGTCCATTTTATATTTACCAGCTTGCAAATCGTATCCCATTTTCAAGGTAAAATCACCTCCATTTTCAAATTCAAAATGAACATCGGCATCGGAATTTTTTCCACCAAAATAAAGTTCAGGGATTGCCAACGAAAGATCTTTCATTCCTACATAACTATCTTTAACAGCATCTTTGTAGGCAAAATGTCCATTTTCCAAAGAGATTTTTCTCAAAAGTACAGTCCAGTTTGAGTTCTTCTTCTCTTGGGGTTCCGCTTCATCTGAGGAGAAGTGGTCAAGGATATCGGTAAAATTAAATCTATCACCATTTTGAATAATATCAGCATCAGGTTTTACCAATTTTACTTCAGTAAGTTTCACCTCCTTTGCCAACAATTTCATCAAAGAAATATTGATTTTCAATTCATCAAAAGTAAGGAACTCCTCTTTTTCATTCTCTTCGAGCATTTGAAAACCCTTAATTTTCAGTACACCTCGAAAGAGATTTAGATTCAGTTTGTCAATTTTCACTACTCGATGACAAATCTCTTTACTATGTTTTTCGATATATGACTTTGCAATTGGGCCTGCCAATAGTGACAACAGAATCAGCACACCGACAATAGTTCCCAATGTTATTCCTAGTATCTTCAAAACCTTTTTCATAGCTGCAATTTTTCTTTTATTTCCTCTGTCTTTTGATTATTTCCCATTGATTGGTACAATTTAAGCAGATTTAGCAAAACATTTTTATTATTCGGATCCAAGCTAAGTGCCTGATTTAGGTAGGACAAAGCTTCCATATTTTTACCTTCAATAGCATATGAAACGCCGATATTTTCTAAAGCAGAAAAGTGTTTTGGATTGATTTCCAAAACCTTAAAAAGATATACTCGCGCACTATCTAATTGTCCAAAATATTGACCCCAAATTTTACCTTTCATATTCAATGCATCTTCGTGCAAGGGATTTTGTTTCAACACCTCATCAACTTCTTGCCATGCATCTTGTACTCTATTCGTTTCCAGCATTTGATTTATTTTCCTCACAAAATCATTTCCTAATGCCACTTGAGCAGCCTGCATGTTTTTTCGTGCAACAGCATCATCTGGAAAGAATTCTGTCATTTTATGATAATAGTACAACGACTTTTCGTAATCTTGTTTTACATAATAAAGTTCCCCCATCAGCATCAGCGCATTGTATGCCGTTGGCTCCAACGTAAGCGCTTGGGTAAGATATTTCTCTGCATTTCTAAAGTGTGTAATCTTTTTATCTTTTTTATAGAGTTGCAGATAACTTCCTCCAGCAGAAATATTACACTTAATACTATTAGCTGAAACTTTCACATCTGTAGTAAAAAGTGTAATATCATCTTTCCATACTAAATTGCGTGCAAAACTTTTTGCACTATACCCTATCATAATAATAATCAACAAGATAGGAATAAACCTATTCAAATTAAAATTTTCATCAAGTTTTTGGAAGAGGTATGCCAAGGCCAAAACAAAACCCAATAAAGGAACAAACAAAAATCGTTCATTCATTAATGTTCCCACTGGAAACAGGAGATTAGAAGTAATAGAGAAAGTAATTGCAAAGAAAAGCACCGAGTATGCAAGTACTTTATTCTTTTTTATATTTAAAACACTCCAAATCAATAGAATAACAAAAGAAATAAGGAGAATAATAACCACAGGATTTGAGAAATTAGTAATTTCGATTTGATGTGGATAGTAATCGTGGGTAAGTGGGTGAGGGAAAACCATCAACTTCAGATAAACGCCCCAAGTTAACAGAACCGTTGCTAAGCGTTCGCCAATGGAGCAATTTAGAAAAGGATTATTCAAAATATTGTTAGTAGTATCTTCTACCATAAAAGCTCCGAGTACTCTTTGACGTACAACTAAAAAGATTGCGACGGCCGCAAGAATTGGGAGTTCTGTTGCTACATAATCTTTCCAGGAAAGCTTATTGTCGCTAATTAAGAGCGAAAGAGGTATAACGGCTACAAAGACTATTGCATTTTCTTTAGAGAAAAGGGCAAAAGTCATTGTAAAAAAGGCTAATAGTAGATGATAATATTGGTGTGAGTCCGCGTACTTCAAGCAGAAATAGAGTGCTGCTACAGCACCAAGCATTGAAAAAATTTCATCACGACCTTTAATATTTGCAACGGCTTCTGTATGGAGAGGATGCAATGCGAAGAGCAATGCTGTTATAAAGGGAATCGAACGCCACCATTTGTCGGAATCATACTTTTGAAAAAGGATCTTTAGCACAACAAAAATCAACAACACTAACAGGGCATAGTAGAGCAAATTAAACAAGTGACTGATAATAGGCAGATGAGAATCAGAGAAGAGTTGTTCATTTTGTAGTGAGCGTTTTCCCTCGATTTTTGATTTTAGATTACCACCAAACAACTCATATTCAATTGCGAACGTTGATTGGGCAAGTGGGCGATAGCGTCCACCTGCAACCATATTCTTACTATCCGTAAAGAAACCAGAAAAGGAATCTGTAGTAAAAATATCTTTTAAACCTTTCCAACCCTTTAGCGTATATTCGTTCTCGTATATTAGAAGTCTATCATCTAAAGCATAATCCAATACAAGGGTGTTTGCGTAGGTTAGCAGTACAACAATTAGCAGAACAAGATGACGAATATACCTTTTCAGCATACGGATTACACGATTGCATTTCTAATTTTAAGCAACTTAATAAGAAGTTCTTCTAATTGACTCAATGGCAACATATTTGCGCCATCGGACAGAGCATTTTGAGGATTTGGATGCGTTTCCATAAATAGGCCATCGAATCCAACAGCAATACCTGCTTTTGCGATGGTTTCAATCAATTCTGGTTGACCTCCAGTAACTCCAGAACTTTGGTTAGGGCGTTGCAATGAGTGTGTACAATCCAAAACAACAGGGCACTGATTGCTTTTCAGCTCGTGAATTCCTCTAAAATCCACAATCAAATCTTGGTATCCGAAGGAAGTGCCTCTTTCGGTTATCATCACTTGGTGATTGCCCGTAACACGCACTTTTTCCACTGCAAAACGCATTACATCGGGAGCAAGGAATTGTCCTTTTTTTATATTGACAACCTTACCTGTTTTAGCCGCAGCAGTAATCAATTCAGTTTGACGACAAAGGAAAGCAGGAATTTGCAAAACATCTGCAACTTCAGCAACTTTTTCCACTTCATCTACTGCGTGTACATCCGTAACAATTGGCAAATCTAACTCATTTTTCACCTTAGCCAATACAGCTAAAGCCTCATCGTCACCAATACCTGTAAAAGAGTATAGGGAAGAGCGATTGGCTTTCTTATACGAAGCTTTAAAGAAAAAGTGGATTTGCAGACGTTGTGCTATTTCTGAAATTTTGCGCGCTATTTCCATTGTAATTCCCTCATTTTCAACAACACAGGGACCTGCAATAAGGAAAAAATTTTTATTATCGTAAGTAATCATTCCATTAAAATTTAAGCAAGCAAAAATATAGTATTTTTCGACATCTACATACAAAAAAGCAAAGAAACTTAATCGTTTATAACCTTTTCAAAAAGATAAAAAAGAAAATTTTTATTAGAAAAAAAGTTTTATCTTTGCAAGTTGGAAAATATTATTTCTTATGGAGCAAGAGATTCAAAAATGTGTAGAATTACTAAACGAAGGGAAAGTGATTCTATACCCTACTGACACCATTTGGGGGATAGGGTGTGATGCCACCAATGAGGAGGCTATTAATCGGATATACGAAATTAAACAACGGCAAGCGAGCAAGAGTATGATTATTCTTGTTGATCGCAGCGACCGAATACCATTGTATGTTTCAAAAATTCCGCTTGTAGCTTGGGATCTCATCAACAAATCAAGCAGGCCCACAACCTATATCTATCCTACAGCACGCAATCTTCCACAACAAATCATACATTCGGATGGTAGCATTGCTATTCGAGTAGTGAAGAACCCGTTCTGTAGAAAATTAATTGGCCGTTTGGGTCGCCCTATTATCTCGACTTCCGCCAACATTTCTACGGAACCATCACCCAATAGTTTCCGCGATATTTCTGAAAGTATTGTCAATCAGATGGATTACATTGTTCCAGAAAAGTTTGATAGTAGCTGTACTTTCAAAGCATCGCGACTTATTAAGTTTATGGACGACTACAACTTCATCATTTTACGAGATTAGAAATGAAAATTGCATTATTTCCGGGTTCATTTGATCCCATAACGTTAGGACACGAAAATATTATTCATCGTGCATTACCGCTTTTTGACAAAATTATTATCGGTATAGGTATTAATAGCGAAAAAAAATCTCTTTTCCCTATTGAGCACCGAATTCAATTTATAGAACAATGCTTAGGGAATAATCCCAAGATTGAAATTTGCAGTTATGATGATCTTACTGGCAGATTTTGTCAAAAAAACGGCATTAATTTTTTGATACGTGGAATTCGTAATTCCATTGATTTTCAATATGAGAATGACATTGCACGTGCCAACAAAGAGATTTTTGGAATAGAAACTATTTTCTTTGCAACTGATGGAGAATGCGCCCATATCTCCTCATCGCTTGTACGAGAAATATATTGTAACGAAGGTGAATATCAAAGATATATACCAAAAAATGTAATTTTGCGTTAGTTTTAGCATGATAAGAGTACTAATTTGTTTTTTTGCAATCACATTTTCCACACTTTTGTATGGGCAAAAGGAGCGTGAAGTTGTAATTGAAGGAAAAGCAACTTTTGCTTCGAACAGCAAAATTCGAATTACTACTTTTAGCGATTATATTACTTGGCAACCGCAAGAAACGGCAGTAGGGAAGATTGACAAAAACGGAGATTTTAAACTTTCTTTCAAACTCAAGCAGATTTCGTTAGTACAAATCTCAATTTTACGGTCGAAAGCAGAGTTTTTTGTTTCACCAGGATATTCCTACAACTTTCAAATTGATATGGACTCTTTGGGGCACCAAAGTTTTGACCCGACGATACAAAATCAGTACTTAAAAATTTCAGTTACTGAAATTGATACAAATGATATCAATCTAAAAATCAATCACTTCAATAATCGATTAGATGAAATTTTAGCGCCTTACGCTTACGATATTATGCGATATAATGATGTAACCGCATTTGATAGTGTTTGTGCACAAGTTGCGCAAGAATTTCCAATTCTCCACAATCCTGACAACTACTACCATTCCTACATCTTCTACTCCTTAGCTAACATTGAAAGAATTATCTATAAAAAATCTCCTAAAAAAATATATGCCAAATATTTAGATAACGACTATATTCTTTATAATAATCCTGCATATATGGATTTTTTTAATGGATTTTATGATAATTATCTATATAATTCTCCTCGAATTAAGAAAAGCGATTTGGAGCAAAACATCAATATCGAGCCTAATTACAATGCACTTTTCAATGCGATAGGCAAGGATTTTCTATTGGTCAACGAACGATTGCGTGAATTTGTGATTATCAAGAATTTAGGACAATTTCTAGGAAATGAAGAATTCGATGCAGGCAACGTATTAAAACTTTTGGAATATATTGAAACAACGACACACTTTCCTGAACATAAGATATTCATTTTCAATATTATACAAAAATACAAAAAAGAAAATTATCGAGTAGAAACTCCTAATTTCATTTTCAAAACTCCTAAAGGTAGCGATTTTAGATTTAGCAAACTGAATGGTAAACCTGTGTATGTACAAGTTTTCCGCACCGATTGTCCAGATTGCATTCGAGAGATGAAACTTATTGAAGAATTGAAGAAAACATACGATGAAAAAATAGAATTTGTTAGTATATCTGTTGATTACGACATTACAAAATTTGAAAAATTTCGACTTAGTTACCCTGAATTTGATTGGACCTTTGTCCATTTCAACGACCAATATAGTTGGATGGATTATTTTGAAATCAACAGTTTACCTGAGTATTATTTACTTTCAGAAGATGGAAATATGATGCAACGTTACGCTCCAGCTCCTACGAAAGGACTTTCACAATATTTGCAAATGCACTTCTACGAAGAGGAAGATGTTCCTGAAAATCCTATGTTTCAGCAGAGAAATTAAAAACCGCGTTGCGTTCTTGAGGTAGCAGGAATTACTGCGCTTCGAGAGCGAATATTGACACCCGAAGAAGATGGTTTTGCAGAAGTTTTCTTGTGACTAGAGGGGGATGAAGAGTTCGGTACGTTAGTTTTAGCGGTACTGGGACCTTTTGCTGTTGGTTTGGGAGAAACATTTGTACTGGGTGTTAAAGTAGATTTCGGTGCAGACTTAGCAACATCTCGTTCTGTCCTCTCTTCTGCATAATCAGAATCATAATAATTATCTCTTTTATAATTAGTTAAAGAATTCACGCGACTTATTTTAGAAGATAAATTGTGTCCGCCTGTAGTCAAAAAGTCATTAAAGGTGATGATTACAGAAGGAGTTTTCAAATATGGTGCCGAAGATGATGATAAACTATTAACAAAGAAATTTTTTACATCATTCAGATTAACCCCTAATAGATCGAGATTATTTTTTCCAATTCTATTCAGCAAAAGTCGCATCTGTTTTCCCTTTTGAGCAAGGATATATTTTTCACGTGAATTAATGGAACAACCTCTTGGATAGGAGAGAAATTTTGCCATAAAGAGAAAATCCTCTTCAGAGAGTTGATTTATCACTGAACGTGCGCGACAAAATTCGTTATATAATTCATTAGTAGCATTTTGTTTTACCTGTTGATGGATTCTTTCACGATGTTCCATAGAATAAGTAAAGCTCAGCTCTACCTCATTTTTAGCTAGTTGCCTTTCAATTTCATCAAAAATAAACGCCTTATAGTTTCTATTTATAACAGAATCCACAACTTGCGATAGACGTTCAGTAGAAAAATCCTTGATAACATTTAGGAGATCTCGTGTAGGTTCTAGTAATAGAAATGGTTTATTTTTAGGAAAAGATGAGTTCAAATTTCCAGAATAGGTTATCCCATTATCCATAAAAAGCTGATACAAAGCTGTATATTGTACAACTCTTGCCAAATCAGTATTTCCACACGTTGCAAAATATGAGTATGCTTTTCGTTCATAATTTCGTCCTATCGACCTACCACTTTCTGGTGAATTAAAATAGGAAACAGGAAGAGAGCCCGTTCTATTCAATGTATAAATTGTAATATTGTCTAAATCAATCGCATACATTGCATTAGCTGTATTCCAATTGTAAACCAATTCAGAAATCCCTAACTTTTTAAATAGCGGTTGATCAAAAGGATAATAACCAGGTGATGGATAGCAATAATTATATTCTTGAATTGTACCATTTTCGGACCAATCTTTCAAAAGAATATCAGTAATCGTCATCAGATGGCCAAACTCTGTATTTTCCAACTCTTTGCTCAAATATGTTGGACACCAATCGCGTCCATTTTTCATTTTACCTGCCATAAAATCGTTAACATCAAGGCTTTGTGAAAGTTCCTTTTCAGAAACTGAAGCTAATAGAAGAATCGATTCAACATAAAGTGGTGGTAACTCTTGTAATAATGCTTCTCGCTCGCGACCAATAATTACCAACGTTGACGAATCTGCCAATGCGCCTAAAATCAGGTCAGCATCCAACACAAAATGGCGAATATTTGAGATTGTACTATCCAAATCAGAATTTTTGGGCATACTCCACGCCACAAATCCCGGTAATTGGCTGAAGAAAACCCCATAATTTTTATGGTTAAAAATCTCCTCAATAGAAAAAGTCGTAGAGGTATCTTTCAACGACATAAATTGTTCATCTTCCTCTAAAAACCACTCATTAAATTCAAATAGACTAATCTGATAATCAATATTTTCCTTTGTAAAATAGACTTTTTCATCGGTAACGGGGAGTTCAATAAAAAATGGTTTATAATCGGACAAGAAAAGTGATGTCGCTAACTTTTTCACTAAATTTGTAACATTTTCTTGGGTTGCATTTGCCAAAGAAATTATTACATCAACTGCATACCCATCATAACCCATTTTATGCTTGTAAGTTGAGACTTCGTGAGTAAATTGGGAGAAGATAACATTTAGGGAATCAAGTACAAAATAAGGTGGGGGCTCCGAAATAAGAATCATCTTACTACTATCTGGGAAAGATGCAACCCCAATTGTTTGATAATGAAATCGATATTTTGTTCTAAAATCCTGATATATAGAATCTCTTGCAGAAACAACCATCCTTGATTCTATCGTTAGATTTTGGTTTGGAATATACTCCTGTTTTTGAATCTCAGCAGCTTTTCTTTTCACAATTTCCACTGCCTCATCATTTGTAAAAAAGAGGAGAACTCCCATTCCCAATAGTAAAATAGGAAGTAGAATTAGAAGACCTTTTTTATGCCAACTCATCTTGCAGACTATCAATATTCACTTCACAATGAAATTTTGCGCCACCAATTTTTTCTAACAGCACAAATAAAACCTTTCCGTTTCTATTTTTCTTATCCTGCTTACAAAATGGCACCACTTCACTTCGCTTACACTTCGGAACTCCATAAAATCTTCTAACAAACCTTATAATTTCCTCAAAATCAGCAATATTTATCAGACCATTTCGATATGATATCTCAGCGGCATCGGCAATTCCGTACGCAACGCAAAACCCATGAGGAAGAGGCTGATTTTTAGATAGGAAGTAAGATTCGTATGCGTGCCCCATGGTATGTCCAAAATTCAACAAATGGCGCAATCCTGTATCATTTAAATCGTGAGCTACAATTTTCTGTTTAAAATCAACGGCAAAGTCTATCCATTCCTTACGAATTGAATCAGCAGTCACATTTTCGAGTATTTTCATCTCATTCCAAAGCGGAGCATTAGCTATCAAAGCGCATTTACAAATCTCAGCGAACCCGTTTAGTAATTGTTGTTGCGATAATGAAACGAGAAATTGCTCATCACGCCACACATCTTGAGGCATCGTAATTGTTCCGACTGCATTTTTCAGATCTCCCAAATTTATTCCATTTTTTCCACCATAAGCGGCATCAGCCATAGCTAACAATGTTGTAGGCACATTGATACAAGGAATTCCGCGCTTATAGGTTGCTGCAACGAAACCACCTATATCACAAATAGTTCCACCACCAATATTAAGCACTAAATCATCTTTAGAGAAACCATTTTCTAATAAAAATTGCCAAATTTTCGTAACCTCTTCAATAGATTTAGTCTTTTCGGAACCATCAATAACGTAGTAATAACAGGTAAAATCTGGTGATTGAAAGTCTAAATTTGAGGCATACAACAAACTTACTTGACTATCAATAATAGCAAGTACTTTTTTTGTCGCTGTAAGTTGACAATATTCTAGTAATCTATCTTTTAGCGTTTTCAAAATTATGCCAAATAATCGACTAAATTATCGAACATCACTTTTGTCTGTTCACCTGATTGCATATTTTTGACAGTAAAACAGTTTTCATTCATTTCATTTTCACCTGCCATAACCACAAATGGTATTAAGCGAGCATTTGCATAATTCATCTGTTTTCCAATTTTAGCTTTATCGGGGAAGAGTTCTGCCACAATTCCTGCATTTCTCAAATTTTGCAAAGCTTTCAATGCATATTTTTCTTCTTCGGGACCAAAATTCAAGAAAATTGCACGTACGGGTGAGCCAATTCCTTCTGGGAAAAGGTTCAATTCTTCCAACACATCATAAATTCTTTCTGCACCGTATGAGATACCCACACCAGATGTGTCCTTCAATCCGAAGATTCCTGTTAAATCATCATAACGACCTCCACCAGAAATACTTCCAATGCCCACATCGTTAGCTTTAACTTCAAAAATTGCACCTGTATAATAGTTCAAGCCTCTCGCCAAAGTGATATCTACTTCAACTGCAGAGTTAATATTCATCAATGAAACATACTCCAACACCTTTTCCAATTCA
Source organism: Bacteroidota bacterium (assembly GCA_023413895.1). Classification (GTDB taxonomy): domain Bacteria; phylum Bacteroidota; class Bacteroidia; order Bacteroidales; family WCHB1-69; genus JAEZOU01. The sequence goes on from JAEZOU010000003.1 coordinate 160,297, forward strand.
GCAACGCCTTTCAAGCCAATTTCATTTCCCTCAAAATAGGTTTTCAAGAATGTTAATTTTTCAGTATTCGTTCCTTTAAAATCAAAGAATGGCTCAATTTTAACGATTGCCTCATCATTGATTCCTCTCTCTAGCAATTCTTTGCAAACATTTTCTTTTCCAATCTTATCCAATTTATCTATTGCAGTACAGATATCTACAATTTTATCAGGCATACCGATAGCTTCTGCAATTCCAGATAGAATTTTCCTATTATTAATTTTAATAGTAACATTGATTTTCAGATTTGTAAAAATCTCATCAGTAATCTGAATCAATTCAGCTTCATTCAGCAACGAGTTAGTTCCTATTACATCTACATCACATTGATAAAACTCACGATAGCGTCCTTTTTGAGGTCTATCTGCTCTCCACACTGGCTGCATCTGATATCTTTTGAATGGAAAAGCTAAGTCATTTCGATGCTGTACTACAAAACGTGCAAAAGGCACCGTCAAGTCGTAACGCAATCCTTTTTCACATATTTTAGATGCCAACTGTGTTGAATTTAATGATTCAAAATCAACATTTTGTTTAAAATCACCTGAATTAAGCACTTTAAATAACAATCTATCACCTTCCTCACCATATTTACCCATAAGAGTAGATAGGTTTTCCATAGATGGGGTTTCGATAGGTAAAAAAGCATATTTTTCGAACACCTTACGGATTGTTGAGAAAATATAGTTACGGCGCATCATTTCTATAGGGGTAAAATCGCGCGTCCCCTTTGGAATAGTAGGTTTTACAGTACTCATTATATATGTTTAAAATTTTTCCAATTGAATTTTCACATCACTAATGACATTCATATAATTAATAAATGCCTGATATGGTGATGAATAAATATCAAAACGCATCTTTACAGAACTTTTGGGGAACCATTGTGTCCCCATAAAATTGAAATGTATAGCATCTTGCAATCTCAACCACGCCAACTTAGCATTTTCATTTTCTGATTCACGATAAAGAGGTTCTAGCTTAAAAAGTTGTTGGAAAGCTTCTTGCTGCAACTCATTTCCAATCCATTCACTAGTATCCTTTTCATCACCAGAATTAGAAATTGGCCACGGAATCAGCAGTGTTGAAGTTTGAGCATCCTCATGCAAAAGATCTTCTGGTTTTACAAACTGAAATTCTGATGATTCTGCGACTTGCTGGCACAAAGCAGAAAAGAAATCAAAGATACCTGAATCTTTTGTATGGATATCACCCAAAACATCATAATCAAAATATAGATTAATATAAGGTGATGATTCTGGGATATCTTTCAGAAAAGAGAGATATTTTTCAGCGGTAAGCGGGAAATGGCACCAACTTCTATCTTCAAAACGGAAAGTAATATCATCGCACAAGGAAGCGGATCGCAACATCAATTTTTCATCAACTTGATAGGGATTGCAATATAAATAGGTTGGGCTTTTCCAGCCTAAAATGTGGCGTGCACCTTCTGTTAACACCACTCGATAACCCATATCATATAACCATTCTCCAATTTCGTCCGAGTAGATAGCTTCCGTGTTAAAGAATGTAACTGGCTTTACACCAAATGTTTCCATTATCAGCTTTTCCTGCATACGGACTTGTTCTTCAAAAGAAGCTCTACTATTCAAGCAAGCCAAACTATGCGTAAAGGTAGTTCCTGTAATTTCTACTCTTCCTGTTTTTACTAATTTTTGGAGTCCTTCTAAAACATCTGGTGCATACTCCTTAAATTGTGAAATAGCACTTTCAGACAGGCAAAAACTGAAAGCAACCTGGTCATTGAAACGCTCAATCAAATCAAGAAGTAACGCATTTGCTGGGCGATAACAACGTTCTGAGAGCCTGTTGGTTAAGTAGCGATTCTGATAATCATCAAAGTAATCACTTCGCTGATTAATATCAAAAAAACGATATGTTCTTAATAAGTAAGGTTGATTAATCTGAAAATGGATACAAATTTTGCGCATAATCGTTGAATTTATTTGTCCAACACCCATTGATAGATGTTTTTTAATTTTTGTGCTACTGATTCCCACTTTAAATTATCGACATCCTCTTTTCCTTTACGGGCAAAGAATTGTGCCAAAGCAGGATATTGAAGAATTCCGTAAATTGCATCTGCCATAGCATTTACATCCCAAAAATCTACTTTTATAGCGTGGGTAAGTACTTCCGCAACGCCAGACTGTTTTGATATCACTACTGGAACGTGAGCTCTCATTGCCTCCAATGGGGAGATTCCGAAAGGCTCTGATATAGATGGCATAACATACACATCACTCATTACAAACATCTTATCGACATCTGTTCCACGTAGAAATCCTGTAAAATGGAAACGATCAGAGATTCCTAGTTCGGCAACTCGTTTGATAACCTGAGGCATCATATCCCCATCACCTGCCAGAACGAATCTTACATTTGGATCTTTTTCTAACACTAATTTTGCACTTTCTACAAAATATTCAGGACCTTTTTGAAAAGTCACTCTTCCCAAGAAGGTTACAATTTTCTCTTTGACAAATTTCTCTTTGACAAGTTCTTTGTCATTAGGTTCTACCGCATTATGTAAGGTAAAAACTTTATCAGCCGAGATACCATACTTTTCTATTACGATACGTCGGGTTAAATCGCTAACTGCGCATACAGCATCAGCGGATTCCATTCCGAATCGTTCAAGCCCCATCACAATATCATTCCTATTATTTTCTCCGGAACGATCAAATTCTGTAGCATGAATATGAACCACCAAAGGTTTTCCACTTACACGTTTTGCAGCCACACCTGCTTTATAAGTAAGCCAATCGTGTGCATGAATAATATCGAAATCGTTATTGCGTGCAATTTCAGCGGCCACAATGGCATATTGTTCTACCTCTCGCATCAAATCCTCGCCATATTTCCCAGAAAACTCATATTTTCGTTTTCCGTTTGCGATTTCCGTTTCGAAGACACCACTTTCTATTTGATTCACAATCTGATAATACTCATTTAAACCAACATAAGGCACCATTTGTGACTTCACTTGAATGAAAGAAACAGTATCTTCAAAAGATTGCAGATGAACATAACGAGGATCAACTTCAATATCGTGAGCACTAATAATTTTAACGTATGACTGGTCCTCTTCCGAGGAAGCTTTCGGCATTACAAAAAGGACTTCTACATCATTTTTTGCCAACCCCTTTGTCAACCCATAACAAGCGGTTCCCAAACCTCCTGCAATTTTCGGGGGAAATTCCCAACCAAACATTAAAACTTTCATACCTATTTTTATCAGTAAATATTATTTTCCATAATTGCCTTAATATGCAACAATGCCGCAACACTCCAAGCCTGTGAAATGCAACCATTTGCATTATATGGAGGATTTCCATCTGTGACTTCACTTATCGTTGAAATTCCGTATTCTGTCATACAAGAATCGAAACGATAAAGGATATTTTCCAATAATGCCAATGACTGTTTTCCATAAACGGCCATCATACCATCAGCAAAAGGTGCTAACAGCCACGGCCAAGCGGTTCCTTGATGGTAAGCAGCATCACGCTCAGCCTGAGTTCCCTCATATTTTCCACGATAATCTGAATCATTAGGAGAAAGCGTTCTAATTCCTTTCTCAACCAATAACTCTTCACACACTTTTTTTAACACCAACTGCCTAATTTTCTCACTAATAGGAGTATATGGTAATGACACTGCAATCATCATATTGGGGCGCACCTGAAAATTCCGATATTCGCCATCTACATAATCCGCCAAATAACCTATCTCTTTAGACCAGAACGTTTCTTTGAATACAACAGGAAAGTTTTTAACCAAAGAACTCCATTCTTGGATAAATGTTTCATCATTGTCAAGTTGAGCTACTTCCAATGAGAATTGCAACGCATTATACCACAATGCATTAATCTCTACTTGACAACCTGTACGTGGTGTAACAGGTTTTCCATCTACAACAGCGTCCATCCAAGTCAGCGCATGATTAGGAGTTCCCGCATAGATAAGCCCACTCTCTAACATTTTGATATTATATAGCGTTCCTTTCTTGTACAGATTTAGAATTTGCTTAATTTTTTCTCCATATTCTGCCCAAATTTTACGCTTAGAATGAGTATAATTTGCATATTGCTGCAGCGCACGCACAAACCACAGTGGTGCATCAACCGAATTGTACGCTGCAGTTTCTCCCTGACCGATATTCGGGAATAGTCCATTTTGCATCTCACCTAACATATCATCTAAAATCTGCTTACACAATTCTGGTTTATGGAGTGCTAAGGTAAGACCAGGAAGTGCAATAAAGGTGTCTCTTCCCCATCTTCCAAACCAAGGATAACCTGCTATGATATAACTCTTTCCATTACGATTAACAATAAACTGCTCAGCTGCATTTTTCAAACAATTAAAGTAGGAAGAGCGGTGTGTTTTCTCTTGTTTTTCCTTTTCAAAAACTGTCGCTATTTGTTGGGGATCCATCGGCGTTGTTCCAATAGAAACATACAACTCTTTCTCCTTCATCGATACATACAATATTCCTGGATTGTACAAATCTTCGTAACCCTCATAGCCTCGTTTTAACTCTTCTTCATACTCAAAATCATAATACCAATCTGGTGTATGCTGATATGCTGGCGTAAGATTAGTTTGAACACATAATGGTGTAAATCGTTCATACATACAATATTGCACACCATTATCTAATAGCGTATAATCTGTATTAGCAACAGAATTAGCGTGCGTCAACTGATGAATCTGCCTAAAAGCCAATAGAGGTCGAAAAAGCATCGTAGCTGTTTCAAAATCATCAATAAATGAGTATTTTATAATTAATCGATCCTCATGAGGGAGAAACAAGAACTCTTTTGTGAAGTTAAACTTTCCCACTCTATAATAATATGTTGGCAGATTATCACAAACAAATTTCTGTAGATACTTGTGTCCTTTCGGATTGATTACCCCCCCCTTGTACTGATTCACACCAATATGAAACTCCATATCATTGACAACAAGCGTTTCGTTTAAGTTCGAGAGGAGCAGATAACGTTCGCCGTCTAGTTGGTCCTGCGGCACAATAAAAAGGCCGTGATATTTTCGCGTATTCATTCCCAACAAAGTTGTGGTAGCGAAAGAACCTGTACGGCTGCAGCGTAAAATTTCTCTTGATTTCGAGTAATTTACGTTTACCAATTTTTCCTTATCAAATTCGATATAGCTCATTTCAATGATTTTTAGATTCTTTTTGCAATTCAAGTTCCCATTTCCATGCAGATTCAACAATCTCACTAACACCCAAACGGCATTGCCAGTTCAACAAACGACGAGCTTTTTCACTATTGCTATAGATAGCAGGAATATCTCCTGCTCTGCGTCCGCCGATGCGATAGCGCAAGGGAACACCTGTTATTTTTTCAAAAGCTTTCAACATTTCAAAAACGGTAATTCCGCTTCCACTACCCAAGTTGAAAGTTTCGCATAGGGGTTCATTGCGATGTTGCGCAGCATAGCCTAACGCTAATACATGCGCAGAGGCTATATCCGAAACGTGTAAATAGTCACGCACACAAGAGCCATCGCGGGTATCGTAATCATCACCAAACACAACCATCTCTTCAATCTTACCAATTGCATTTTGTGTGATTATTGGCAGGAGATTGTTAGGCTTATCTGGAGAAAGTTCACCATTCAGTCCTGAAACATGTGCACCTACAGGATTAAAATACCTCAGCAGAATTGCCTTTAAGTCAGAGTGTTGATTTACATAAAAACGAATCATTTCCTCCCCTATCTGCTTAGTATGCGCATACGGACAAAAAGGAACTCCCATCGGTGTTGTTTCATCTACAGGCAATTTATCTACATCTCCGTAAATAGAACAAGATGATGAAAAAATAAGGTATGGAATCGAAAATTTTTGAGTTGCTTCCAACACATTTTCCAAACTTCCTAAATTGTTCCGATAATATTCCAATGGTTTCTCTACCGATTCGGGAACCGACTTAAATGCTGCAAAATGGATAATTCCTTCAATCTCTTTTTCCCGTTCCAAAACCGAAAAAAAAGCCTCTTTATCGCATATATCCACTCTATAATGAGGTACAACACTTCCGGTAATTTTCTTTATTCGTTGAATGGTTTGAGGAGTAGAACGCTCACAACTATCTACTATAATTGGTTCATAATCACCGCTTTCTAACAATTCTATTACGGTATGAGAACCTATATATCCTGTTCCGCCCGTCACCAAAATTTTTCTTTTTTTATTCATACTTTTTTCAAAAGTTAACACCTCATCGAGGTTTTATTGAGTAGTTATAAAGATATTTTTAGTCCCATTTCGAGTATTTAGTGGTTTGCAAAAATACAAATTATATTAATATATTCACATCAATAATTTTACAAAATCAAATAATATTTACGTACTTGTTATTTGGGTGTGCCGGCTTGCCCACGCACAAAACCTAACACACGCCGTCGGGCTTTCCGCTCAAATTTCGCACCTCTTTCTTCGCCCACAAAAATTTTCCAACTTCCAAACTCTAAGTTCCTGATTCCAAGTTCTAAAACCGGTGCTCATAACCGCTTCAATCCCTCACACATTTTGCAATGCGAAACCTTACATCCTAAGATTCATCATTTCGTTGCAACACAATCATCGTACGCGTAGGAAGATAGAGCGATAGTCCTCCACTATTATTACTATATGTGTACTTACTATAAATGCGGGAAAAACCGCCAAACTCTTCAGAATCTGTATTCAAAACAATTGAATATCTTCCATTTTCACAATTCACATAGTAATCAGTGTAAGAATTCTGCGGAGAAAAATTTGCCACAAACAGATAATTCCCTCGCGAATATGCCAACACTTGCGTTTGGGGATTCTGTTCTAAAACTTGCGGCAAATAGTCTAAAATAGACTCTTCTAAAAATAAATTTATCATCTCTTTATCAAATAGATAAAGATAACTATATACTAAATTTTCATCAGCAGCTAAATTCCATTGTCTTCTTGCATAGCGATACGACCAGTTGTTGCCTTCGCGGGGAAAGTCTATCCATTCTGGATGTCCAAACTCATTTCCCATAAAATTCATATACCCTCCTTGTGCCAACGAAATCGTTAATAGACGCATTATTTTATGAAGTGCTATAGCTCTTTGCACGTTTAGGGTTGCCAAATCTTTCTGCATTGCCGTATAGATTTCTGCTCCCACCATCCTCGAAAGGAAAGTTTGGTCCCCAACCATAGCTTGATCGTGACTTTCGGAGTACGCAATCACTTGTTCTTCAGGACGTTTATCAGTAAGACGAAAAAAAATATCACCTGGCGACCAATACTCATCAGCACACTCTTTCAACATTTTCGTCCAAAAATCTGCCACGCCCATCGACATTCTATAATCAAAACCTACCCCTCCCAACTGGTTTGGGAATGCTAAACCCGGCAATCCGCTCACATCTTCTGCAATAGTAAAAGCCTGTGGATTAACTTGTTTCACCAACATATTAGCGAGATAGAGATAAGAAATAGCATCTTCATCTACATTATCATCAAAATATTGTGCATAATCCACAAAATCCACTCCAATTCCATGATTCACGTAGCACATACTGGTAACGCCATCAAACCGAAAACCATCAAAATGAAAAACTTCCAACCAATATTTAAGATTTGACAATAAAAAGAAAATGGTATCACGTTTGCCATAATCGAAGCAGTGGGAATTCCACACTGGATGGATAGTGCGCTCACCTGAATGAAAATAGAGATTTCCTACTCCATCAATCTTAGAAATTCCTTCTTTCTCATTACTAACTGAGTGAGAATGAACTACATCCATAATTACAGAAATTCCCAAACGATGAGCTTCATCAATCAATTCCATTAGCTCTTCTGGTGTTCCGAATCGGAAAGATGGTGCAAAAAAATTGGAAACTTGATAGCCAAATGAACCATAATATGGATGTTCGTGAATGGCCATCAGTTGAATTGTATTATAGCCCAATTTTTTAATTCGAGGCAGCACATTTTCTTTAAATTCCCAATAGGTAGAGATTTTTTCTTCCTGCGCTGACATTCCGATATGTGCCTCATAAATTATAGGATGGTTAGGACGATTAGGAGAACTATAATGCCATTGATAAGGTTTTGGTGGATCCCAAACTTGTGCAGAAAATATTTTGGTATTCTCATCTTGTACTACGCGTTGCACGTAAGCGGGCAATCGTTCATCAGCACCTCCTTGCCACACAATCCATAGTTTATATAGGTCACCATGTTTTAGGTAATTGAGGGGAATCTCTATTTCCCAATCACCATTTTCATTTTTATGCAATTCAAAATTGGATTTCACCTCCCAGTAGGTAAAATCGCCATAAACAAAAACCTGCACAGCGTTAGGAGCTTTTTCTCGCAACACCCAGCAGGTATCTGTTTTATGCAATCCATAGTATAGATAACCATTCGCCACCTCTTTCAGTTCACGTTTTCCCTCTGTGAACTCAAGTTCGCGCAAGCGAGCCTTTTGATAACGTTTTAATAACCTTTGCGAATAAGGTTTCAGATAAGGATCTTTTTCGACGAGTGGTGATTTCGTAATCATAAAAATAAACGGCGGCTTATAAGCCGGATTCTGTCAAGTTCTGTCATTTATCTACTCTTGTGGTCACCCACAAGCTCTATCGACCTACCCTCCGAGTTAGACGAGCAGCCCTCAAGCCTCGGTTTATTTGGTCTTTCAACCCATAAGGTTTTCCCCCGTTGGTATCACTAACAACGGCGTGAGCTCTTACCTCGCGTTTTCACCCTTACTTCCGAAGAAGCGGTATCTTTTCTGTGGCACTATCTGTCATTCAATGAATGCCTTCCTGTTAGGAAGTATGGCGCTCTGTGTTGTCCGGACTTTCCTCTCCCTTTGCAGGCAGCGACAGAATGGCCGCCGTTGATTTTTAGTAACTTAGCATTACAGGCATAATCAACATCAGCAGATCTTCCTGTTCGCTATATTGTGTTGTTGGTAGTATTAAAGCAGCACGATTCGGTTCTGACATCTCTATACTGATCTCATCACAATCCATATTTTCAATCATCTCACGTAAAAACTTAGAGTTGAAACCTATCTGCATATTTGCGCCTGTATAAACTCCGCTAATATCTTCGTCGGCTTTACTTGAATAATCCATATCTTCTGCGGTTACGTTAATCTTTTCATCTGACAAAGATAAGCGCACTTGGTAAGTAGATTGGTTAGAATACAAGCATACACGACTTATTGTTTTGTGGAAGTCTTTTCTTGACACCACCAATTTATTTGGACTTTCTACAGGAATTACATTTTGGTATGGAGGGAAATTACCCTCTTTCAAAGATGAAAATAGAACTATATTAGCAAATTCAAAGCGTACGTGGTTTGAGTCTGTAGAGTATTCAACCTGAATTTTTTCTTCCAAACCTGTCAATACATTTTTCAACTGAATCAAAGGCTTTTTAGAAAGGATAAAGGAAGTTGGTTCATCACATTTTACAGAAGTATGCGTATATCTTACCAATTTATGAGCATCTGTTGCCACAAAAGTGATATCATTTTCTGACAAAGCGCAAAAAACTCCCATCATATTAGGACGTAATTCATCATTTCCCGTTGCAAATAACGTTTTACTAATAGCACGTTGCAACACGGGTGCATCGATTTCGAAACGACGAGGATCTTCAATTTTCTTCAATTCTGGAAAATCTTTACCAGACTTACAACTTGAATCATACTCTCCATTTACAGCAGAGAATTTCAATCTTTCATTTTCCTCATCAATATCAAAAACGATAGGAGTTTCTGGAATTAATTTCAGAGTTTCGATAAGTGTTTTAGATGGAATAGCTACAGAACCCTCACCCTCTACATTTGACAACTGTAATACTGCCGACATTGTGGTTTCCAAATCGGAGGCTGTTAATGTAAGTGTGTTATTTTCAACTGTAAATAAAAAATTCTCCAAAATAGGCATTGTAGAATTGCTACTAGCAAGAACACCATTAATAGCGGTCAAATTCTTATAAAGGGCATCACGGGAAACAATAAATTTCATAAATATCAATCTTTAAAATTAGGCTGCAAACTTACAAAAAAAAATTGAAATATTCGCAACGTAGATAATTTAAGTAAAAAAAATTATATCTTTGCAGGCGTTAATTTTGAAACATAATAAATAACCCATAAAAAATTTAACTATGATCGAAAAAATCACCTCTAGCGCACAAGCTATTGAAATGGAAGCTAAATATGGCGCACACAACTACCATCCACTCGACGCAGTTTTAGCCAAAGGCGAAGGCGTTTTTATGTGGGACGTTGAAGGTAAAAAATATTATGACTTTCTTTCTGCCTACTCTGCAGTTAACCAAGGTCACTGCCATCCTAAAATTGTAAAAGCAATGTGCGACCAAGCTAACACCTTAACTCTTACTTCAAGAGCATTTTACAATGACTGCTTAGGTCCATACGAAAAATATATTACAGAATATTTTGGATACGATAAAGTTCTTCCTATGAACTCTGGAGCAGAGGCTGATGAAACAGCTTTAAAACTTTGTCGCAGATGGGGTTATGAAGTGAAAGGTATTCCAGAAAACCAAGCAAAAATCATTTGCTGCGATGGAAACTTCCACGGAAGAACTATCACCATTATCTCTATGTCCAACGATCCAGATTCTTTTGGCGGTTTTGGACCTTTCACTCCTGGATTTATTCGCGTTCCTTACAATGATGTTGACGCATTAGCCAAAGCATTAGAAGAAGAAAACGTAGCAGGATTCCTTCTTGAGCCTATCCAAGGTGAAGCAGGTGTTTATGTTCCTGAAGATGGTTATTTGAAAAAAGCTTACGATCTTTGTAAAGCAAAAAATGTACTTTTCATTGCTGACGAAGTACAAACAGGTATTGCGCGTACTGGTAAATTATTAGCTTGTGACCACGAAGGAGTTCGTCCAGACATTCTTATTTTAGGTAAAGCTCTTTCTGGTGGTACAATGCCAGTTTCTGCAGTTTTAGCAGACGATGAAATTATGTTAACCATCAAACCAGGTGAACATGGTTCTACTTTCGGTGGAAACCCAGTTGCTTGTAAAGTTGCCATGGCAGCTCTTGAAGTTGTAAAAGAGGAAAAATTGGCTGAACGCGCTGAGTACCTCGGACAAATCTTCAGAGATGAGATGAGATCTATCCAAAGCGAAATGGTTCAACAAGTGAGAGGTAAGGGTTTATTGAATGCTGTTATCATTAAACCTAAGAATGGAAAAGAAGCTTGGGATGTTTGCGTGAAGATGAAAGAGTTGGGCGTTTTGGCAAAACCAACCCACCAACACATCATCCGTTTTGCTCCTCCATTGGTTATCACAGAAGAACAACTTCGAGATGCAATCTCTCGCATCAAAGAAGCTATTCTTTCTTTCAACTAATAGCAAAAATTTAAAAAGAGGCGTGAACGCCTCTTTTTTTTATCCTCTAAATAGAATTTTTCTTCGGAAATTGTGGGTCGGATGTGACATTATATCTTTTTCTCTAATCACCTCTTTATCTGAATCTGGAAATTCAGCAATAGAAACATGTGATTGTCTTGAGACAGGATTATACTCGTACCAGTGTACATCAATTGTATGCCATCTTCCATCGCCTCCGTGCACTCTAACATAATCGACACGTGGAGTTTCAGAGAAACCGTGCGCCGTAACTTGTAGGTCATGCTGCGAATTATCAACCGTACGCAGAAGTTTTGTTTTTAAAATATTTGACGTAGCACAACTCGGGTGTGCAAATATTTCTTCACCTTGATGATTCACCAAAGATTCCCACTCCCAGAAGGTTGATTTATTCAACAAATCCGCTCCGTAAATATTTTTTCGAGTTCTAATTTGTTGATAAAGAGGAATTGACAACAATGGTGCAAAAGCGAAATACACCGCACGAAAATACTCTTCGTTGATTTTCATAAATCGCTCCTTTACCAATTCAAAATTATAATCTTGGAAACGGGCGGGGTTAGTATCTATATTAAAATCATAGAAGTGTGCTGGATACACAACGTTGATTTTCTTTCGTTTCCTCACTGAGAAATCATCACCATACGCATCTTCCGTATCTTTCATCAACGCAATAATCTGTTGTTGCGCTATAGGGGTAAAGAGCAAACGATATTCTACTTCATTATCACGATCTTTCGTTGAGAATAGCACCTCAAACTCCTGATTAGACATCATCGTGTAGGTATATTTATCCGTCAGATTTCGGGAGAATTTTTCAAGTTCACGACGTTTTCTTCTTTTACGTGAGTTAATCATAAAACCCTCATTTGCCAATCCTTCTGGTTTTCTGGAGAAGGAGAGGTTGGGGGCTGCATCATTAGCATACAGCAGGAACGTATTATTTCCATAATATGGATAGGGCTTCTCAACGGAAGCGTATAACGTTTCACTTTTAGTCACGGAATGCATCTTTCCATCAGAGCCACGTTCCATCACCGTCCAATAGATTGTTTTAGACCCTGTATAAACTTTAGTTCCCATACTAAAATTCCTTGTAGTTGCAATTACAAAGGGATTACCTTTAATCTCACCACTATGAGCAAATAGTACCGATGAATCCACGTTAAGAAAGCCATCATAACCGAACTCCTCATGCAACTGCTTAAGACGAGCAGCATTAAAATAGGAATCGAATTTGATATTGGGCACTGTTTTCTCTATCAATTTTGTAGGAATATCCCAACTAAAAAGCGTATTAACGGACTCCATCTGCTTCCAAGCGAGATCCAAAACATTCTTATGTTTCTGTTTAAATTCTTCAAGTTCTGAATGAAGTATTTTTTTTCTTTTTCTTAACGTTGTAAAGACATAAACTAAAAGGAATACCCCCGTAACTATCGAAATAACAATATAGGAGCGATAAAAAGCGGGATGAAAAATTGATTCATAATAAAGGGATGATAGCAAGAGAGGAATTGAAGCTATGACAAGAATCACTCTGAACAAGAGCAAACAAGAGAGCCGCTTATTATGTTTTTTTATTTTATTTAAGAGCGATTCTGCTGTTGCGCATAACTTTTGGTTTTCTTGTTTATTAATAGTTGCCTTTGCTTCAATTTCAGCGAAAGCTTCTTCTGCATTTTTTCTAAAAGCAGCCTTTAGTTCATTTTTATAGCGCTCTAAAGGTTCATAGATATCATCCATAAGCCATACTATTTGAAGAAAACTTCGCGGGCACGCTGTTTTACATCAGAAGAAACAGAGAATGGAATACGAGTTGTATAACGCGCGCGAGCAGCCACAATCATTTTTGTTGGCCAGTCAAAAATATCGCGATTCCACTGGTTTACCGTATCATTATACAATGATCGAGCTGCAGTAATCTCCTTTTGCAAGTATGAATTCTGTTGCATAGCATCAGCAATAGCCGCATGAGCCTTCAGTTCTGGATAAGCTTCAACTTGCGGGAATAAGCGTGCAAAACTCATATCGATATCGCGTGCTACATCATTGCGTGATTTATTTGGATTTACTCCACCTCTATAGGCTGCGACCGTTTTCATAACATCTTTATCTAAATCAATAGCTTTTTCCAACAATGGCACCACATTTTGCAGAATCTGCACTCTTTGTTCTAAATAATTGTCAATAGTAGAAGCATCTGCTTGTATTTTTTGCTCCAATTGTTGAAAATAATTCTTAGCTTTCACCTTCATAAACAAAAAGATGATACCAGGAAGGATTCCACAAATCCATAGAAAAATTTCAAAAATTAAAGAGCCCACCCCAATTTTTACAGGAATCTGTTTTTCAATAACATTTACATCACGACCTTCTTGATTTACATTTCCAGTTAATTCATCTAATTCATTAGCCATAGCATATTCTTTTTGACAGGTTCTGACACAACTTTTTACGGCAATAGGATATGAGAACCCAAGCATATCCTCTTCCGCATCAAATAGATTTACAACGCTACAAAAATAAGAAAAAGAAGCATTACTTCACACAAAAAATTTAATAAAATTCTTATTTGTACAAGAAAATCCTACACTTTTAAGAAACTTCTCATTATCAGAATTAGAACAATACAAATTCCAACAAAAAAGGGCAGAAATTAACTTCTGCCCTATCTATTTATTTCAAAATAAACTTATCCAAAAATCTCTTTTTCGACATGTTCACACAAAATATGTCCCAACATAATATGAGCTTCTTGAATTCTAGGAGTATCGGAAGAAGGTACATTAAGCAATATGTCGGAGTATTTTTTCAAATCGCCACCAGAAACTCCTGTCATTCCAACCACAAACACCCCCATTTCTCTTGCTACTTTACAAGTTTTCAAAATATTTTCACTATTTCCTGATGTTGACAAGGCCACCAAAAGGTCTCCATTGCGAGCTGTTCCCTTTAGCAGGCGTGCATATACTTCATCATACCCATAATCGTTAGCCACGGCCGTAAGATATGAAGTATTACAATGAAGAGCTTCTGCATTAAGAGGTTCTCTATCGAAATAGAAGCGACCCGACAACTCTGCAGCCAAATGTTGTGCATCAGCAGCGCTACCTCCGTTTCCGCAAAAATGGATTTTACCTCCATTTTTCAAGGTTTTTACCATCTGAGAAACAATCAAAGCAATACGATCAATCAGCTCAGTATCTTGCAAGATTTGCTGTTTTACTGAGATAGAATTGTGGATTGCCTTTGTGATTTGGTTTTTCATATAAAACTATTTTACAATTCGAGTACCACATGCTGGATTTCCGAGTTCGCCAGCTTCTGTTATGATACACTCTTTACCGCCATTTTCAACGAAATAGATGGCCGCACGCACTTTCGGTCCCATAGAACCTTCTGTAAAATGACCTTCTGCAAGATATTTCTTAGCTTCTTCTACAGTAATCGTATCTAAAGCTTTTTCGTTGGGTTTTCTAAAATTGATATACACTTTAGGCACATCTGTCAGGATATAGAACTCATCGGCACGTATTTGCACTGCCGTAATTGCGGAAGCTAAATCTTTATCTATAACAGCTTCTACACCACGAATCTCATTTCCATCTTCAACTACTGGAATACCACCGCCACCAACAGTAACCACAATATGACCTTCGTTAGCGAGTTTTTCAACGATTTCTATATTTTTCACTGCCAATGGCTTGGGGGAAGCCACCACTTTACGCCAACCATTTCCTTTAGGATCTTCTTTAAAAATTGCACCCGTTTTTTCTGCGTAAGCATCAGCCTCTTCCTTTGAATAGTAAGGACCCACTGGTTTAGTAGGATTTTGGAACATCGGGTCATTTTTATCCACTACCACCTGAGTAACTAATGTAACCACATTACGGTTAATGCCTGCTTGTGCAAACACATTTCTAAAACCTTGTTCAATCATGTAGCCGATAGAGCCTTGTGTTTCTGAAACGCAAAAATCCATTGGCATTACTTGGGTATTGAACACCTGTTTACCCGCTTCATGTTGAAGCATAACATTTCCTACTTGCGGACCATTACCATGTCCGATTACAATATTGTGACCTTGTTTTACTAAACTAACTAATGATTGACAAGTTTCTGTAACATTCTGGATTTGTTCCTGATAAGTTCCTTTCTGCCCACTTCTAAGAAGTGCATTACCTCCGAATGCTATAACTGCTAATTTTGCCATAAACAAAATGGTTTTTAATGATTATTAAAAAGAATTATTCCGTTGCCGCTAACAAGATCCGAAGAGGTTGAAACCGGCAACGGGATAAAAGATTATTTTTTCTTACCAAATGCGAGCTCGTTTTTCTGGAGCGATCCACATTTTATCACCTTCTTTAATATTGAAAGCTTCAATAAAAGAAGTAATATGAGGAAGGGTTCCGTTCACTCTCCATTTTCCTAAAGAGTGTGGATCTTCTTTTGTACGTTTGATAATTTCTGCATCGCGGATATTACCTGCCCAAACATTAGCATAAGCGATGAAGAAGCGTTGTTCTGGAGTAAATCCGTCCATTTCTCCTTGAATTTCACCATCAGCAATTGCTTTTTGCATAGCTTGGAAAGCAATATTCACACCACCATTATCAGCAATATTTTCACCTAAAGTAAAGATACCATTAGCGAAAGTTCCAGGAAGAACTTCGATTGCATTAAAGTGATCAACTAGCACTTGTGTACGTTCTGCAAAATTTGCACTATCGATAGAAGTCCACCAATTTGTCATATTTCCATCTTTATCGTACATTCTACCCTGATCGTCGAAACCGTGTGTCATTTCGTGTCCGATAACTACACCGATTGCGCCATAGTTTACAGCATCATCAGCATTCATATCGAAGAATGGAGGTTGAAGAATACCTGCTGGGAAACAGATCTCGTTAGTTGTTGGGTTGTAGTATGCATTTACCGTTTGAGGGGTCATCAACCATTCTGTTGGATCAACAGGTTTTCCGATTTTAGCAAGTTGATAATCATTTTCAAAACGACGAGCGCGCAATACATTTGCATAATAGCTATCTTTTTCGATAGAGAGGTTAGAATAATCTCTCCACTCTTCAGGATAACCAATTTTCACACGCATAGTATTTAATTTAGCAACTGCTTTTTCTTTCGTTTCAGACTGCATCCATTCGCCAGCATTAATTCTTTCGTTCAAAGAAAGTTTAACATTATCCACTAATTTCACCATTCTTTCTTTAGCTGAAGCTGGGAAATATTTTTCAACATAAAGTTTTCCAACCACTTCACCAAGAGAACCATTTACCACATCAACAACGCGTTTCCAACGAGGTTGATTTTCCTCTTTTCCACTAAGCACCTTTCCAAAGAAGTTGAAATCAGCATCTACCATTGCTTTGTTTAAGTACGGAGCTGCAGCATTGATTACATTCCAAGCCAAATATGCTTTCAAGGTAGCTAAATCAGTAGTACTTACTGCTTTATCCATAGCTTTAAAATATTCTACTTGACCCACATTCACAGATTCCAAAGCTCCGAGTCCCATATTTTCGAGATACGCTTTCATATCAATGTTAGGAGTAAGGGTTTGCAAATCGCTAATTGTGTAGATATTATAGGTTGCTTCTGGATTTCGTAAATCCTCTTTAGACATAAAAGCAGCGGCCAACTTTGTTTCAAAATCGAAAACTGCTTTTGCTAAATCGGCTTCTTTACCTTCTGCATTTGCTAAAGCTGAATAGCCAGAAATTTGGAACATTTGGGTAAGCAATTTTACATACTCATCTCTAATAGTTTGCAAATCTGCTTCAAGATAATATTCGCGAGCACCAATACCCAAACCTGTTTGCCACATCCAAGCGATAGTCATAGAACTATTTTTAGGATCAGCTTCTCCAAACACACCAAAAAGAGGGTTTACACCATTTTTGTGCATATCAGCCAAAAGTGCTGGCAAATCTTTTACATTTCCAAGAGCTTGAATTGCCTCTAATTCAGGACGGATAGGTTCAACGCCTTGTTTTTCAATAGTATTTTCATCCATACCTAAATTATAGAGATCCCCAACCTTCTGCATATCAGAACCTTTTTCATGTTCTGTTTTTGCAATTTCAGTAATCAAATCATTGATTTGTTTTTTGTTATTTTCGCCTAATTCATCAAAACTACCATAACGAGAATACTCAGCAGTAAGTGGGTGATTTTTCATCCAACCGCCACAAGCATATTGGTAGAAATCATCAGCAGGGTTTGCTGTGGTATCAAGATTTTCAAAATTTACACCTGAAGTCAATTCAGGAGTACTTTCTTTCTTCTTATTACAAGAAGAGAAGAGTAAAGCTGCGCAAATCATAGCAGGAATAATAACTTTTTTCATTTCTTATAATATTGTTTTTCAATCAATTATACTAATGTATGCGTTTTTTTTAGAGTTGGCAAACTTAAAGCAAATATTTCAATTTTTCAAGAGCGACGGCGACAATGCACATCCGAAGAATCCCAAGATTGATATAGGAGTACATAATGAATAGTTCTGATAAGGATGATAAATACATCTAACTTATTATCTACAAACCATTTAATAGCTTCATCTTCTTTTCTACAAGCTGCAGCAAATTTAGAAAGGAAAGAGCAATTGTAACGTTCGAGCCACTCGATAGCACTATCCACACTATCAATAGCATCACTTAAGACTGCAAATTCAGGGAATCCATTATTCATCAGCCACTTAAGAGCATCTGTATCAGAGTGAATAGCTGCAGAGAGTGCTGCTAATTCGGGAAATCCATTTTGCATGAAGAAATCCGTAAATTGACGATTTCCCTTCAGACTCTCATTAAGAGCCAGCAGCAGTTTAGTATCATAGTCTGTTAAGCAATGTAACTCTCTCACAATTATTGCTTTAAGCTTACAGTTTTATTAAACACGATTTTATCTGGAGTAGAATCCTTATCAATACAAAAATACCCTGTCCTTTCAAATTGGTAGTGAATATCGGCAGCATTTAGTTTTAAGTTTTCTTCCACCAATCCATCTACAACCACTAAAGAATTAGGGTTAATATAGTCTATAAAAGTCTTACCTTCTTCTGCATTATCAGGTTCTGGCACGCTAAACAATCTATCGAAGAGGCGTACTTCAGCTTTTTGGTGATGTTGAGCAGAGATCCAATGAATTGTAGCTTTCACCTTTCGATTGCTTTGTTCCATACCACTTTTAGTTTCGGGGTCATAAGTAGCATGAATCTCTGTGATATTACCCTCATCATCTTTTACGATATGAGTACATTTAATAATGTATGCATATTTCAAACGTACTTCTCGATCGATAGAGAGACGATAGAATTTTTTATCAGCATTTTCACGGAAATCAGCACGTTCGATATAAAGTTCGCGAGTAAAAGGGACTTCACGAGTTCCTGCCTCTGGGTCCTCGGGGTTATTTACAGCATTCATCATTTCCGTTTGGTTTTCAGGATAGTTATCGATAATTAACTTCACTGGATCTAGCACAGCCATTGTGCGGGTAGCCACCTTATTTAGGTCTTCGCGAGCGCAAAATTCTAGGAGTGCCACATCAATTACGTTATCTCGTTTTGCCACGCCCACCGTTTCTGCGAAATTACGGATAGAGCGCGCGGTATAACCTCTACGACGCAAACCAGAGATAGTGGGCATGCGCGGGTCGTCCCAACCCATAACATATTTGTCTTGAACCAATTGTAACAATTTACGTTTACTCATAATTGTGTAATTCAAGTTCAATCTTGCAAACTCTATCTGTTGCGGGTGGTGAATTTCTAATTGTTCGCAGAACCAATCATAGAGGGGTCTATGTACTTCAAATTCGAGGGTACAGATTGAATGGGTAATTCCTTCGATGGAATCACTTTGTCCATGTGCAAAATCGTACATCGGATAAATACACCACTTATTACCTGTTCGATGGTGGTCAGCATAAAGAATTCGATAGATGATTGGGTCTCGCATATGCATGTTTGGAGAAGCGAGATCGATTTTTGCACGAAGCACACGACTTCCTTCAGGGAATTCTCCAGCACGCATTCTTCTGAACAAATCTAAATTTTCCTCAACACTTCTGTCTCGGTAAGGACTTGGTGTTGCGGGTTTAGTAGGCACACCTCTATTTTTACTAATTTCCTCTTGTGTTGAATCATCTACATACGCTAAACCTTTAGAAATCAGTCGTTCTGCCCATTCATATAGTTGATCGAAATAGTTTGAGGCATAGTATTCACCAGCCCACTGGAAACCCAACCATTGAATATCCTCTTTGATGGAATCTACATATTCGACATCCTCTTTAGCAGGATTGGTATCATCAAAGCGGAGGTTACATTTTCCATCATATTTTTGAGCCAAACCGAAGTTTAAACAGATTGATTTTGCGTGTCCAATATGCAGATAACCATTCGGTTCTGGGGGGAAACGTGTTTGTACTTTTGCGTTATTTTTCCCAATTTTTAAATCGTCCTCAATAATTTCTTCGATAAAATTCATAACATCTATTTTTAGCAAACTGCAAAAATACAATAAACTTTTAAACCACGTATCTCAAAATGCGATTCTGCATTCTTTTTTAAGTTTTTTTCATATTGCAAAAACCTTAATGCAATGATTTTTCATCCAAGAAAAACAATATATTAATTAATAAAAATAAATCAAAAACTGAAAATAAATCTAACAACAGAAGTATAATTTTGATATTTTTCTAATTTTCAGAGTAATATAAAAAAAAATAAAAAGAGAAAAAAAATGAAATTTTGAGGTTGAGAGTGTTAATTTATTCGTTATTTTTGCAAAAAACAGAAGAGAAATGAATAGTATCACCGTTGAAAATATCAATAAATGGCTTTCTGAAGAATATGATGAAAACACCCACCAAGAGATTCTTCGCCTGCAGGAAGAGAATCCACAGGAATTAGAAGATGCTTTTTATAAAACCTTAAAGTTTGGAACCGGAGGATTACGTGGAATAATGGGCGTGGGGACCAACCGTATGAACAAATATACCGTAGGATCTGCTACTCAAGGTTTTGCGCTTTATTTAAAGAGATGTTTTCCTAATGAAGTTATCAAAGTAGTTGTTTCATACGATTCTCGAAATAACAGTCGGTATTTTGCAGAAATTACCGCAGATATTTTTACGGCAAACAAAATTCATTGTTTTCTTTTTGATGAGATGCGTCCCACACCGATTTTATCATTTGCTGTGCGCCACCTTCAATGTCAAGGCGGTGTAATGATTACGGCATCACACAATCCGAAAGAGTATAACGGATACAAAGCATATTGGCAAGATGGTGGACAATTAGTACCTCCTCACGACCAAAACGTAATCAACTATGTTAATCGTGCTAAGAGTGTGAATAAAATAAAATGGCAACGCAATAATCTCTATTTCCATAAGATTGGGACAGAGGTTGACAATGCTTATTTAGCGCTTCTCAAGAAACAAATGTTCAATACAGATGAAATTACTCATCGTAAAAAATTCAAAATTGTTTATACACCATTACACGGAACAGGTATTACAATGGTTCCTAAAGCTCTAGAAGCATTAGGGTTTAGACACGTAGTACTAGTTGATGAACAAAGTATTCCTGATGGCAATTTTCCAACAGTAGAATCGCCTAATCCTGAAGAGCCATCAGCTATGCAGATGGCTCTTAATAAAGCAGAAGAGGTTAACGCAGACATTGTACTCGGAACAGACCCCGATGCAGATCGTGTGGCTTTGGCAATTAAAGACCCAACCGGAAAATATGTTTTACTCAACGGAAATCAAACTGCTACGTTACTTTTTTACTATGTTCTTTCACAAAAATTACGTCAAAAAGCACTAACAGATTCTCATTTTACCGTTAAAACTATAGTTACTTCTGAACTGCTACAAACAATCTCTTTAGACTTTAACATACCCTGTTACAATGTTTTAACAGGATTTAAATATATTGCGGAGAAAATTTTAGAAAAAGAAGGGAAAGAAAATTTCCTTGTGGGTGGAGAAGAAAGTTTTGGCTATTTGGTAGGAGACTTCGTTCGCGATAAAGATGCCATTTCAGCATGTTGTATGTTGGCAGAAATGGCAGTTCATGCAATTAGTAATCAAAGTTCTGCCTATAAAGAACTTCTCAACATTTACAAGAAATATTTCTTCCCCAAAGAACATCTTCTTTCCATTACCAAGAAAGGGAAAGAAGGTCTTCAAGAGATTAGAAATATGATGAAAGATTATCGACATAATCCTCCGAAAGAAATTGCAGGACAAAAAGTTGTGATTATTAAAGATTATCAAGAGAGAAATTCTCGCAATCTACTTACTGGAGAACGCCAAGAGATTCAACTACCCGTTTCCGACGTTTTGCAATTCTACTTGGAAGATAACACTGTCATTACAGTGCGGCCTTCTGGCACCGAGCCGAAAATCAAATTTTACTTTGGAGTTTCCACTACGCTTAAAAAATTTGTACATTTTGACAAATGTAATCAAATATTAACGGAAAAAATCGCCAAAATCATTTCAGACTTAAATCTAAACTAAACACATAATAATATGATTAACAACAAATTAATAGATCCTAAAAGCATCGTTGTTATTGGTGCTTCCAATGACGTTTCCAAACCTGGTGGAAAAGTATTAAAAAATCTTTTAGAGAGCAACTTTAAAGGAGATGTTTATGCTATTAACCCTAAAGAAAGTGAAGTTCAAGGTGTAAAATGCTATAAATCAGTGGAAGAACTTCCTCAAGTTGATTGTGCAATCTTAGCAATTGCTGCCAAATTTTGCCCTGCAACCGTTGAAACCTTAGCAAAAGAGAAAGGGACTGGCGGCTATATCATTCTTTCCGCAGGTTTTTCTGAAGAGAACGAAATTGGTGCACAATTTGAGAAATCTATCGTTGACAGCATTAATAGTGTTGGTGGTAGTTTAATTGGTCCTAATTGTACTGGATTTTTGAATACTAACTATTGTGGAGCTTTTGACGCACCTATTCCATCACTTAGCAACCAAGGTGTAGATTTTATCACAGGTTCTGGTGCAACAGCAGTATTTATTAAAGAATACGGAATGACCAATGGGTTGTCTTTCAATAGCGTTTGGGCTGTAGGTAACTCTGCACAAATGGGAATTGAAGAGGTTTTGGAACATTTAGACACTACTTTCAACCCTGCAACTAGTTCTAAGGTGATTATGCTGTATATGGAAAATATCCGCAATCCTCGCAAATTGTTACAACATGCTACATCACTCATTGGTAAAGGTTGCAAAATTGCTGCTATTAAATCGGGAGGTTCTGCAGCAGGTAGTCGTGCGGCCTCTTCACACACTGGCGCATTAGCAACTTCCGATGTAGCTGTTGACGCACTTTTCCGCAAAGCGGGAATTGTTCGTTGCCACAACCGCGAAGAACTAACAACCGTTTGCTCTATCTTTATGCATCCAGAAGTAAAGGGTAAAAATATTGCCGTTATTACGCACGCGGGTGGTCCTGCGGTTATGCTTACCGATGTACTTTCTAATAATAGCTTGGAAGTTCCCCATATTGAAGGGCCTAAGGCTGACGAACTTTTAAGCAAACTATTCGCAGGTTCTTCCGTGGGCAATCCTATCGACTTTTTGGCAACAGGAACTGCAGAACAATTAGGCACAATCATCGACTATTGCGAGAACGAATTCGACAACATTGACGCAATGGCTGTTATTTTCGGATCACCAGGGCTTTTTGCGAACTGGGAGGTTTACGATGTTTTAGATAAGAAGATGAAAACCTGCAAGAAACCAATCTTCCCAATTCTACCATCTATTATCAACGTTAAGGAGGAAATTGCAGATTTTATTGAAAATAAGAAGAGAATTAATTTCCCAGAAGAGTGCGTTTTTGGAAACGCATTAGCAAAAGTTGTAAACACACCTAAGCCACAACCTCTTGCACCAGAGATGCCACAAATTGATGTTGCTGCTATCCGTCGCGTTGTTGACAACTGCCAAGCTGGTTACTTAGGATTAGAAGATATTCGTACACTATTAGATGCTGCTGGAATTTCTCGCAAAATGGAAGTTGAAGTTGACAATGTGGAAGCCGCAGTTGATTTCGCAAGAAAAGCTGGATATCCTCTTGTTATGAAAGTAGTTGGACCTCTCCACAAGTCAGATGTTGGCGGCGTTGTCTTGAATGTTAAAGATGAAGAAACCGTTATTCGCGAATTCAATCGTCTTATCAAGATCCCAGAAACATACGCGGTTGAGATGTATCCAATGTTGTTTGGAACAGAAGTATTTATTGGTGCTTCTAAAGAGGAAAAATTCGGACACCAAGTATTGTTTGGTTTAGGAGGAATTTTCGTTGAAGTGATGAAAGATGTTAAAGCAGCATTAGCTCCAGTTAGCCAATCAGAAGCACTTTCATTGCTAAAACAACTTCGTGGTTACAAGATTTTGAAAGGTGTTCGCGGTCAAGAACCTGTTAATGAAGAACTATTTGCAGAAACAGTTGCTCGTGTATCTGCATTAGTAACTGCAGCACCTGAAATTGCTGAAATGGACCTTAACCCACTTTTAGGCACCTCCAAAAGCATTACTGCTGTTGATGCTCGCATTAGAATTGAAAAATAGTATCAAATCCACTTATATTTTACCAAGGGATGCTCATTACAGCATCCCTTTTCTTTTCTCAAAAGCTCAATATTATCTGTCCTTTTATCTCTGTTTTATGATTTGCATTAATCTCTTCTAACCCACTTCCAATAGAATTTCTATCTCGGAAAAGCAATCGTGAGATCTTAATTTGGCAATTTATAAAACGCCACTTATATTGACAAATCGCATAGAATTTCAACCCTTTTCCGTAATAACTTGCAATGGTAAATGTTTGAGTTAAATCATTCTCGTACGCATACAAACGCTCATTATAACTATCCGTATCAAATAGTGCAACACGAGCAATGAAAGAAAAATTGGGTTTAGGAAACTTTACACTAAAATCTTGATATAGAAGTATTCCCGACATTTTCTCACCATTCTGATTCTTAGAAAAAATAAAATTCACACCTGTTTTTAGAGAGAAATAATCTAATCCGAGAACTCTCAATACAACGCCCAACTTATGAGAAGGCAAATCAACAATATTATTATAATATTGATTGCTAAAATTTTGATATAAATGATAATATTTATACTGTAGTGTTCCTGATAGTGTGCGAGCTGGTGACCATTCCATCTTGAGCGAGAAATCTGCATATCGGGAAGGCTTATCTAAACGATACTTCAACCATAAGATTTGATAAAAATCGGATGATAGATTAAGTGTCAATTGAGGTAACAAAAAGAGTTTTGCATTGAACAACAATCCCACTTCATTATTCATCAGTGTATTGCGAGAATAAGCTCCCCCATAAGTTGCATAATAATACTTTCCATAATAGCGAAAAAGGAGTGACAAATGTAACCGCGGATGTAATTTTACTATGGCACCTTGCAAAACTGCAGGTGCTCCTTGAAATGTAGTCGCAACTTCTCCAAATAGGATACTATTTTTCACAACCCATTGATAATCAATACTTATATTACCACCTTTGTCTCCAGTAAAGTGATAATATTGATAAAGATTTCCTGAATCATAATTGGGATACAAATAGTTATCTGACAAGGCAGAAATTCCTATCTTAAAGCGAGAAAACCGAGTTGTAAAATTTCCACCATAAACCCAACAAGGTACAGTTTTTCGCTTACTTATTTCTGTATCCGTACGATAATATCCCCCTATTGAAAGTGCACTCTCCAACAATGGAGTCTCCATTATCGTATCATTAAGTTGTGCATCATAGAAACGAAATGAACAAAATATTGTGGCCGAATAACGATAATTACCTAATTCTACTGCAATTCCTCTAAAAAACTGAGATTCATTCATTGCCGTAGTCGGACGCAATGTAGCCACCATTTGGCGAGCTCCATCAACTGTACCACTCCCCATACGCAAACTTTTTCCTAACAGTAAACCTTGTCCTATAGAAACCCGATAGTCCCCTAATATCAATGACTTTAACCAAGAAATATTCTTAATCTGAACATGTCCCGAATAGAAGTCAAATCCATATTTCTGAACGCCTCTCCCCCACTGCTCCCCAGCATCTTTTTCACCTGCGATTCCTAATGAGAAATTATCGCCAGAAGTAAACGTATATTTAAACATCAACCTTTGCGGCGTTCCTAAATAGTGCGAATTACGCGTGGTATCATATCCTAATTTAGATTCTAAAAATTGTCCATAACGCAGCAACAACTTCTGTTTTGATCTTGGAAAAAATTTAGAAAAATATCGTTTCTTAGTTATAACAGGCTTTACATATATATGTGGCAAGAGTTTTCTAACCATTTCCTTATCGAACCCCTCTACAGCTGCCAACTCATACAACGACAACAGTTCTCCCGATTCATAAATATATTTTTTCAAATGATAATATTGATAATCTGTCAGTTTTAAGAAAAGAAATGCTTGAGGCTCTGTCAAATCATTGATATTATATTTTTCCTCTTCTATCTGAAAATCTAATAACTCTTCAACATCTTCCTCTTCCTCAATTTCTATAGTTTGCCATTCTATAGCATCAATAACCTCATCGATTATTGCAGAGCTCCGTGCCGATGTATCTATCTGACAATAAACACGAAATATCAATAGGAGAAGCAAACATATTAAAATTATCTTCTTCATACAAATTATTTTTGATTCCAAAAGAAAGTGATGACAGCAGATTGAGAAAAGCCTGTTTGATAATCATATTGTGAATGTAATGAGAAGAGAAGTGAACGCCATTGACAGGTAATACCGACTGAAAGCAAGTGTAAAGAAACTGCTCCTTTTAACGCTAAATAACGCATAGCGTAATGCGCAGAAAGATTAACATCCCAATTTCCTGGAAGATATTTTGTAAGTTGTGCGGACAGAAGTAAATCTCTATGAATTTTGTAATACAACATCGATTGCAAAGTGATGGGAATAGGATTCTCGCTTACAATACCGTAGTGCAAATGCGCGGGATTATATGCTTGCAAAGCCACACCCATTTTATCGTTTACCTCAGCGCAAAAGGAGAGATCAAAAGTAATAGAATGAATGGTATTATAATTCTTTGCATGAAACATCGAATAATAGAAATGTGAAACAAATGCAAAATGAGGTGAGATTTTTAAACCATATCCCACACTACCTACCAATTCACCAAAACGGGAAAATCCAGTGTGCCGAATCGAAGCAAAAAAACGATGACGTTGATAGGGAAAAGAACAAGAAAACCGCTCAGAGGTCATTTCTTTAATAAAATAGCGATTTTCCGCTGACAGCGAAAGATGATTCGCATCCGACTTTATCAATAAAATTGGAAAATTTTCTGACTCTGAGAACCTAAAAAAGGAATCACATGAGAGATAATTACTTTGGGCATATAATGTGGAAGTCATTAATGCTAAACAAAATAGAGAAGTTAGTAGTCCTAGTAAGAGAAGTTTTTTCATCGTTGCAAAATTCAGTTCGCAAATATATAAATTATTTTGTTATAATTGTATTATTTATTTTAATTTAGAACAATAAAAAATAAGAATTGATGAAACAAACTTTTTTCATTTAGAAACGTTTATATTATGTAATCAAAACTCAAAACTATGAAAACATTAAACATTTTTGCGTTATTAGGTGGCATTGCCATTGGCGCAGCAGCAGCATTGTTATTCGCTCCAGACAGCGGAAAAAACACCCGAAACAAAATTTATAACAAGCTAAAAGAAAAGGGGATAGAACTATCTCCAGAACAATTAGAGTTGTTAATTGAAAAAGTAAAAGGAGGTTGTCACAGCAACAATTCCGTTGAAAAGAGTTAACAATGAGGTAACCTTGGAATCAGGAGGGTAAGATGAGCACAAAGTACAGCAATTTGGGTAATGAAACAAAAGAGTATCTAAATCTGCAAATTCAATTGTTAAAACTAAATCTTGTAGAGAAAATTTCTCAAACGATTTCACTAATTATAACGATTATGGCAGGAATACTACTAACATTAGGGGCATTCATATACTTATCGATTATCTTTGTTATTCAGATAGCAAATCTTACAGGTAGTTTTAGTGTGGGGCTACTCATCATTGCTACCATTTTTCTCATCATCTTCCTCTTCCTGATTCTTTTTAAGAAACATCTTATTATCAATCCAATAATAAAAACTATAAGTGCAATTATATTCAACAAAGAAGAGAAGAGAAAGGAGATGATTGATGAAGAATAATATCAATTCACGATATGCAAATATAGGAAGTTTAGAGGAACTTATATTTGAAAAGGAGCGATTGGAAGAAAAAATCAAAGTAGAAAAAGAACGGATTAGTGCGAGTATTTCTGAGGTTTACCAAGATTGGAGTTTCATTCCCCAAACAGCACGTTTTATATCTCATGTTAGCAACTACATTCCCAAGTTACTTCAATTCACCACTCTGATTATCAGGCTTATCCTTCATCACAAAAGAAAATAAAAGCGAACTCATTATAAGTTCGCTTTTATTCTATACAATATTCATGTTACAAATTACAATCTACCCTGCAAGGCAAGCATTTCAAATTTTGCCTTTAGAAGTTGCATATTATGCATCTCTTTATTTATGAGTGACTGAAGTTCATCATTTTGTTGTTTAATATAATCATACGCAGTAATTGTTCCATTCATTAATTGAATTTTGTAGGTTGCCGTAATCTCAGCATATTTTTGCGTAATTTTCTCGTCCAAACTCAAAAGATTTTCTAACTTCATAATCTCATTCGATTTTTCCTTAATTTTCATTGCGTTAAAGGTTTTGAAGTCAAACTCTTGACTTTGAAGTATTTGTCGCTGCAACATAACAATATCACCAATTCCAACTGTTTTTGCCCAAGAGATTAATGGAACTTTAAAATTTACACCTACCTGATAAAACCATTTAAATTGATTTTGGAAAATATTGTAAGAAGGACGGCCGTAACCACCTGTTGCATAAATAGATATACTTGGCAAACTATTAAACACATACATTTTACGTTGAAAATCAAGCCCTTTCTTACTAGTTTCAAAAATACTAAACTCTAATCGTAAAGATTCAGAATTATGGTCAATTATAGGATCGGAAGGTACCTCAAAAATAACATTTGACAAATCTCTTCCAGTGATAATAGAAAGTGATGCAACCAAAGTTTTCTTCGTCGAAATCAACTCACTACTTTGTTGTTCTATTTTAAGGGCTTGTAATTCCAATTCAGAAACAGTATTTCCATGCACAACTCCCTCCTTATAAAGTGTTTTTAACTGTTCGAGCTGCTCGGAAATGGTTTTTTCAACATTTTGAAGAAGAACCAGCTGCTTGTCTAAAATCAATAAGTTCATATAAATGGCAAGCACTTGCTCTTTCAAATCATTGATTGTTAAGTCCAATTTATTGATTTCGGTCATATTCATCATCTTCTCATACTTTCGTGCATAAACCGACTTCAAGCCATCGAACACCACCTGTTCAAAATCGAGTGTAACTCCGTAGTGATCACGGGATAATTTATCTAAATTGTAATCTTCATAAAAAGAATCTGGTAGTTGAGGTACGTCAGATTGGTATGAGATTCTACCATTAATTTCCAATTTAGGGTAAAGATGTGAAGACACATCGTTCAATTTCACCTTCAAAAGTTCTGCATTTAACTCTTTTTGCACATTGGCAGAAGATTGAGCTACCGCCCACTCTTGGCACTGAAGCATCGTCACAACTTCTTGAGCAACAACAAATTGCAAAAAAGGAATCAAAACTAAAAATAAAGACAAGAATATCTTTTGCATAATCAAAATTTAAAAGTGCAAAAATACATTACTTTTTGAATTTTTCAGTTTAATATCTTCCAACTCGCTTTGTTTTTTTACAAATCTCTTTATAATCACAACTAGAGCATCTTCTTTCATCTGTAACTTGTTCAAAATCTTTATCTTTTGAACAAATCTCATTCAGAAGTTTCAATAATTTATTTTCAAAATTTTCCAAGTCGAAACCTCCTTCAATTTCTCCAAAAAACAGAAAATTCTTATTACCTTTAATATTAGCTTCACGGAGTGAGATAATTCCACTCTTCACATTTGCAGTCGAATCCTTTTTAAGATACAGATAGGTATAAAAACTTAGCTGAAAAAGTTGAGAACATTCTGAGGATGAAAATAGATCTTCGAGAGGTTTTTGTAAGTTATCGGAAACACGCCCTGATTTATAATCTAAAATATGAATAACTCCATTGCGATTATCAATTCTATCTGCTTTTCCACATAATTTATAACCTTCTAAGGTTGTTTCTAACTCTTCTTCAACAGCTAATATCTCGTATGGATTTTTGCATTCTTGTAAAACTTTATTCAGATAATTTTTAACATACTGACATACAACATTTTTAATCAGATATGGTTTTCCATTCGAGAAATCTACTTCTTTTAAATTTTGATCTTCTTGGATAGCATTATCAACCAAAGTTTCAACCATCGAGATTGCCTTTGAAACAACCTCATTGATATTACATCCCGGCACCAATACGGTTTCAAAGATTCTATGAATCAGCGTTCCCACAGCATTATCCTCTATTTCCTCAACATCATTTTTCTCAGGCTTCAGCCCGGCTACATATTTCAAATAGAATTGCATAGGACATAGAATGTAAGATGAAAGCGAAGAGGGAGAAAAACTTTTCTGTTTTAAAATATCCAATACTTCGTTAGTTTTGGGAATAGAAAAGGAATCATCTTTAAATGTGGGTTGGAGATTTATATGTTTATATTCAATCGAAATTATATCTCTTGAAACCTTTTGCTTTTCCAATTCAAACTCTAACTGTTTAATAAATCTACTTTTCTCTTGTAAGGAATCAGAAACATTAGTATCATAAACAATGTGGATTTGAGATGCACGTTGAAGAAGGCGGAAAAAATGATAAGCAAAAATAGCATCTTTTTCATGGTGGGTAGGCATCTTGAAATAGCGTTTAATGTCGTACATCAAAAATGATGAATTGGCTTTCCCTTTGGGTAAAACATTCTCGTTTACAGATAGTACAATTACATTTTTAAAATCTAGGGTTCTCGTTTCAAGAAGTCCCATTACTTGTAATCCTTGGTTAAAATCGCCTGCAAAAGGAATCGTAATAGATGCCAATTTTTCATTTATAATCATTTGCGCAGCTGCAATATGCTCCTCTTGAATAAACAAATTTGCACCTTCTTTTTTAAATCGTTGTAATAGTTCTTCGGTTGCTTGCAGATGTTCAACAATCACCTCTACTGCATTTTTATCAAATCCTGCATTCAATTTCTGATTAACATTCTCAAAAAATGTTCTTAACTCTGAAATAAAATTTTCTGCTCTTTGGCACGTTGGAAAAACAATATCATCAGGGAAAAGATCTATTTTATAAACAAAAGGATTCGGATTTTGAGATAATTTCTTAATTTCTAACTCTTTATCTTTCAGAATAGGGACTAGCAATGGATTTTTTACAACAGAAAGCAGATCTTTTCTATAGTATCGAATATATTCTGAATGTTGAATAGCTTTAAACCGATAACAGTTTTTACAAAGTTCAAAAATTTGGACTAGAAGTTCGTATGCTGAAGTGATACGCAACGGATATCCCATCGTATAGTTCACATCTTTGGTTCCATACGCATGAACAAACGGCAACAACAAACTCTCATCAGCAAAAACCAAAACCGTATCATTTAAGTTACCTTGTCTCTCCTTAATTTTATTTAACTCTTCGATAGCATAAAAAATTTGTGTCAAACTTCCTGAGGCACCTACAATAGAGATATTTTTAGGAAATGATTTGAAGTCATTCTTCGATTCAATAGGTGGCAAACACAATTTATCTTGAATTTTCGTTGCGAAGGGAGCATATTGATCACGATAAAATTGATCTATGTCAAAAAGCAATTCACATTTAAAGTTTTTATAGAAATATTCTACAATTTTCAATTCTGAAGGAGATAGTGCATGAAAACCAGCAAAAATAAAACGCTGATAAGGTAAAACTTGTGCATACTTTTCAACACTCTCTGCCACATCTCGATACATAATTCCTTGACTAACCTCTTCTTTCTCCATAAGGATCGATTTCAACTTCGAATAAATCGTTCCTAACTTATCATAAAACGCTAAATATTTCTCCTGATTGTGAGTCAATTTATCACGAAGAAAAGAGGTTTCCAACTCTTTAATAGATTTCAAATTTTGAAAAACCTCATCGGGATTAAGCATCTGAATATCTACATCATCAATATCCGACAAAAACAGAGAACTCCAACCTATAAATTTTGAAAAGGGAGTATCTTCAGGAATTTCATTCTTATATATCTGATAAAGAATTAGTAACAATTCATGCTTATCAATTAATTGGTAAGGTGACAGTTCCTTAATAAACTCCTCAATTGTAATAATTTTGGGAGAAAAAATAGGAGTTTTAATTTTGGAGATTAGCGAATTAAGCAAAAAACGCTTTGCTCTTCTATTGGGCAAAACCACCATTACGCGTTCCATCGGAATAGTTGTATCAGCGAGCAAACAACCTACTATTTCATCAATAAAATGCATAGACTTATTTCAATTAAATAAAGAATTTGAGATGGTCAAAAAAACGATCAACATCATCAATTCAACCATCTCAAATAGGTGGCAAAGATACAAAATTCTGTTTTAAGATCGATTAAAGAATGTAAATTTTCCATCTTCAAAACTATCCACAACAATAGTTTCATTTTTCTTCAACGAATCGGAAAGGATAATTTTAGAGAGTTCATTCAAAATATGTTTTTGAATTACTCGTTTCAAAGGTCGCGCACCATAAATTGGATTATAACCCATCTCTACTAAAAGTTCGAGTGCATATTTTGTAAATTCAAGTTTGATATTCTGTTGTTCCAACAATTCATTTAACTGACTAATTTGCAAGCGAATAATATCTTTTATCTCTCTTTTTGACAGAGGTTGAAACATAACAATTTCATCAATTCTATTTACGAACTCTGGTGGAAGTGTTTTTTTAAGCAAGTCATTCACTTCAACTTTAGTTCGTTCAAAAACTTCATCTTCAGAATATTTACCTCTATCAGAATAGTTTTCTTGGATAATAGCAGAACCTAAATTTGAGGTCATAATAATTATCGTATTTTTGAAATCTGAGGTGCGGCCTTTATTATCAGTCAATCGTCCATCATCAAGCACTTGCAGAAGCACATTAAAAATATCAGGATGTGCTTTTTCAATTTCATCGAAAAGGATTACGGAATAGGGCTTTCTACGAATCTGTTCTGTCAATTGTCCTCCTTCATCATAACCCACATAACCCGGAGGCGATCCCACCAAACGAGAAATAGAATGGGCTTCTTGAAACTCACTCATATCGAAACGTATCAGTGCATCTTCTGTATTGAAAAGATACTCAGCCAATGCTTTTGCTAACTCCGTTTTACCAACTCCGGTAGTGCCCATAAAAACAAACGAACCGATAGGACGTCGACTATCTTGCAATCCTGCCCGACTCCGACGAATCGCATCAGCAACAGCTTCGATTGCTTCATTTTGTCCTACTACGCGCTTATGCAATTCCTCCTCCAAATGGAGCAACTTCATCTTCTCGCTCTGCATCATCTTACTCACAGGAATCCCAGTCCAGCGTGCTACCACCTCAGCAATATCGTCAGCGCCAACTTCTTCATCTATCATTGCGCCATCAGCTTGCAGTTTATTTAAATCTTCTTGCAATGTTTCTATCTTATTTTCAGCATCTTTTATAATACCATAGCGCAACTCTGCAACTCTGCCATAGTTACCTTGACGTTCCTGTTCGGCGGCTTCTAACTTAAAATCTTCAATATCTGATTTTATTTTTTGAATCTCTTCTGCCACATTCTTTTCAGCACGCCACTTAGAAGCAATACTATTCCTTTGCTCTTGAAGTTCAGCAATCTGCTTACTCATGCTTCTATCTTTCTCCTCCTCGCCCTCTTTACGTATTGCCTCTCGTTCAATCTCCAACTGACGAATTTTACGTTCCAATTCATCCAATTCCTCTGGAACCGAATTTAGTTCTAATTTCAACTTTGAAGCTGCTTCATCAATAAGGTCAATTGCCTTATCTGGTAAAAATCTATCAGAAATATATCTTTGTGATAACTCAACAGCAGCAATAATTGCCTCGTCCAATATTCTTACCTGATGGTGATGTTCATACCGTTCCTTCAAACCTCTTAGAATTGAGATTGCTGAATATTTGTCAGGTTCATCAATTAAAACAGGTTGGAAACGACGCGCTAAGGCCTTATCTTTTTCAAAATACTTTTGGTACTCGTTTAAAGTTGTAGCCCCAATAGAGCGCAGTTCTCCTCTTGAAAGTGCAGGTTTCAAAATATTTGCAGCGTCCATTGCGCCCTCACCCGACGACCCAGCACCTACCAATGTGTGAATTTCATCGATAAAGAGAATTATCTCACCATCAGACTCCATCACCTCTTTAATTACATTTTTCAAACGTTCCTCAAACTCACCTTTATATTTAGCTCCCGCTACCAACGCTCCCATATCCAAAGAAAACAACTTCTTAGTTTTCAAATTTTCAGGAACATCTCCACTAACTAAACGGTGTGCAAGCCCCTCTGCTATAGCAGTTTTTCCTACTCCAGGTTCACCAATTAGAATCGGATTATTTTTGGTACGACGAGAAAGAATTTGCAACACGCGACGTATCTCCTCATCACGGCCTATCACTGGATCTAACTTTCCTTTACGGGCTGCCTCATTTAAATTGGTTGCATAGCGATTTAACGCATTATAACTATCCTCCCCCATCTCTGAAGTGATCTTTGACCCCTTGCGAAGTTCTTGTATGGCAACCGTAATTCCTTTTTCTGTAACCCCCAAGTCTTTCAATATCTTAGCCGCTTCATCATTCGCAATAAAAACACCATAAAAAAGATGTTCCAACGAAACAAACTCATCTTTCAGCTCATTACTAAAGATGATGGCACGCTGAATAGCATTATTTACACCAGGCGCAAGGTATACATCATTACTATTACCACTCCCCTTGGGCAAGTGTTGAAGCTGACGATTGACAACTTGCTCTAAAACTCGAGGATTCACATCCATCTTCTTCAGCAGAAAAGGAATAACATTGGCATCTACATCCATTAACGACTTTAATATATGAAGGTTATCAATTCGTTGCTGCTGATTTTGCATCGCTAACATCTGTGCATTAGCAATAGCTTCTTGAGATTTGAGAGTTAAATTATTAAAGTTCATAGGTTCTCTTTTTTAATTCATAATTTTTTGATGGTCGTTCTTCTTAGCAACATCTTTGCCAAAAATAAAAAACTGACAAAATGACATATAACAAAACCTAATAAGTAACACAATTACTTTTAAAATCTCTTGAAACTGAATTAAAATGATAATTTAACTTGAAAATTTCAGATTAAATTAGAACCTTATCCTTCATTTTTCAATTAATTTTCGATTTAAAATCATTTCCTATAAAAATAGTGTATTTTTGTAGGCGTGAAAAAAGGGAATTTTTATCTGAATAAAAATAAAAAGATCTTCTATAAACATACTAAATATCAGCAAAATACCAAATAAAACAAGAACATAGGATAAAATTATTAATAACAAAAAAATTCGCTTATGAAAAAGATTTTTATCACCCTTTCCTGCTTGGCAACTATTGCCATAGTATGTTCATCTTGCAAAAGTAAATCTCCTGCAGAAGAAGCCTCTACAGAACCTGTAAAGAGTGAAATTCAGAAGAAGGTTGAAGAGTTCTATTATGTTGACCTTACAGCTCCAGAACTCATCGCAAACCTTACTGAAAACGAGAAAAAATTGATTCCAATCTTTATCGAAATCGCAGAGATTGTTGATGACCTTTTCTGGAAACAAACTTTCGGCGACAAATCTATCCTCGATACCATTCAAGATCCATATACCAAAGACTTCGTATCCATCAACTATGGTCCTTGGGAAAGATTAAACAATGATGTACCTTTCGTTACAGGATTTGGTACAAAACCCCTCACTTGCCAATACTACCCAACAGACATCACTGTTGAGGAATATGAAGCATACACTGACCCAAACAAAGGTAGCTTATATACCGTTCTTAGAAGAAATGAAGATGGAAGTTTAAAAACTGTTTGGTACAGAGATGAATACAAAGCAGAAATCGACCAAATTTGCACTCTCTTAGACCAAGCTATTGAATTAGCTGAAAACAACGGACTGAAAAACTATTTAATCGAACGTAAGAAAGCATTCCAAACTGACGACTATTTTGCTAGTGATATGGCTTGGATGGATATGAAAGATAGTCGTATTGATTTTGTTGTGGGCCCTATCGAAAACTACGACGACTGCTTCCAAAAAGCAAAAGCAGCATACGAGGCATACATTTTATTAAAAGATGAAGCAAGAAGTGAGCAACTCACCAAATTCATCGCTTTATTACCACAACTACAAAAAGAACTTCCTTGCGCACCAGAATATAAAACCTTCGTACCAGGAAGCTCTTCTGACATGAATGTTTATAATGCAATCTATTATGCTGGAGACTGTAACTCTGGAAGTAAAACCATTGCCATCAACTTACCAAACGACGACCGCGTAGCTAAATCAAAAGGTACACGCAGACTCCAACTTAGAAATAGTATGCAAGCTAAATATGACCTTATCATTCCTGCTATCGGCAAACTTCTTTTCACTCCTGACGTACAAGAACATCTTAAATTTGATGCTTTTTTCTGGAATGTCACTTTCCATGAAGTAGCACATGGTTTAGGCATTAAACAAACCATCAACGGAAAAGGAAGTGTTGATAAAGCTATGGGTAACGAAGTTACTGCTTGGGAAGAAGCTAAAGCTGACATTTTAGGTTTGTTTATGGTTTGTAAATTAGTAGAAATGGGTGAAATTACTGATATTACTGCTGAAGATGCTATCGCAACCTTTATGGCAGGCATTTTCCGCTCTATCCGCTTCGGTGTTAGCAAAGACCATGGAACTGCTAATATGATGTGCTTGAGCTATATGATGGAACAAGGTGCTCTTACTCGCAGCACTGATGGTATCTACCAAATTGATATGGCAAAAGCAAAAGAAGCCATCAATGGATGGGCAAATCTTATTATTACTACTCAAGGTGATGGAAACTATGAATTTGCAAAAGAATTCCGTACTCAGCATAATGTAATTTCTGCCGAATTACAAAGCGATCTTGACAAAATCAATGCTGCTGGAATTCCAAAAGATATTCGTTTTAATCAAGGCCTAAAAGTTCTCGGACTAGAATAATTGATATAAACTATGATAACCTTTACTATTTGCTTATGTATTCTCATTGCAGGATACTTCCTTTACGGGAAACTAGCAGAGAAGGTATTCGGAGTAAACCCAAACCGCGCAACGCCAGCATACAATATTAACGACGGAGTGGACTTCATTCCAATGAATCCTATTCGTGTTTTTATTATTCAATTTCTAAACATTGCTGGCGTTGGGCCTATTTTTGGAGCCATTTTAGGCGCTAAATTTGGTATTACCTCCTTTTTCTGGATTGCATTAGGAAGTGTTTTCATCGGAGGCGTACACGATTTCATTCCGGGTATGATTTCTCTCCGCAAAAATGGCATTTCATTAGCAGAAATACATGGAGAATACCTAGGAAACTTCACTCGTAAGTTTATGCGTATATTCCTCATCCTTTTTTGCGTATTGGTTGGCGTTGTTTTCGTAATGAGTCCAGCAATGCTTTTAGAGGGTCTTACGCCTAATTTCTTCAACAAAGCCTTTTGGATTATAGTTATATTCATTTATTATATTATCGCAACACTTCTTCCGATTGACAAGATCATTGGAAAAATTTACCCAATTTTTGGAGTTTGCTTACTCTTTATGGCAGCGGCTATTCTTGTTTCCCTATTCATTCATCATCCGAACATCCCTGAATTTTGGCAAGGTTCTGCCAATATCCATCCCCAAAAAGGAGAACTCCCCATATTCCCTGTACTTTTCATTACAATTGCCTGCGGAGCTGTTTCTGGCTTCCACCCAACGCAATCTTCGCTCATGGCAAGATGTTTAACCAATGAGAAATATGGCCGTCCTATTTTCTACGGATCAATGATTACAGAAGGAATTGTAGCTCTCATTTGGGCTGCCGCAGCAACAGCATTTTTCCATAATCCAGAATATGCGGAACAAGGAATTATCAATCAAGATCCTGCAACTATCGTCAACCTTATCGCTAACACTTGGTTAGGAAAAGTCGGTGCTATCTTTGCTATTTTAGGCGTTATCTGCGCCCCAATTTCCACAGGCGATACTGCATTCCGCTCCGCTCGACTGATGGCCGCCGATGTCTTCAACTTGGAACAAAAAAGTATCTCAAAGCGACTTATGCTTGCTTTTCCATTATTTACTATCGCTATACTTTTCCTAATCTATAACATGAAAGCCCCTGACTCCTTTAACTCAATCTGGAGATTTTTCTCTTTGGCTAACCAAATCATTGCCGCTGTAACATTATGGGCAATAACCGTTTATCTTCATCAAGAAAGAAAAAACTTCATCTTTACCATTATTCCAGCTGTTTTTATGACATTGGTTACAACCTCCTTCATCTTTATTTCTCCAACTGAAGGTTTTGGGCTTAATCCTCTCATATCTTACTCTTGCAGCATCCTTTTAACCATTGCCGCACTTTTTAGGTTTCTATTTTGGAAACGAAAATATGATAAAACTAGAGCAAAATTATAAAAACTAATGACACAATATTTATACAGAAACGTAAGTAAAGTAACCACAAACGTTCTACAAAGAATGCGTAATGAAGGCGAAAAGATTGCCATGCTTACTGCATACGATTATTCCACAGCAAAACTTCTTGATTCAACCCACATTGATGTTATCTTAGTGGGTGATTCTGCTGCCAATGTAATGGCTGGTTACAGAACAACCCTGCCAATAACACTCAACGAAATGATTTACCACGCTTCATCAGTAGTGCGTGCGGTAAAGAGAGCCCTCGTGGTAGTTGATATGCCCTTTGGAACTTACCAAGGAAACTCTAAGGAGGCTTTGAATTCTGCAATCCGTATTATGAAAGAATCTGGCGCTGATGCAGTAAAAATGGAAGGTGGTGTAGAGATTTCGGAAAGTATTGATAGAATTCTCTCTGCAGGAATTCCTGTTATGGGACACTTAGGACTTACTCCTCAATCTATCAATAAATTCGGAACCTATTCCGTAAGAGCAACCGAAGAGAAAGAGGCCGAAAAACTGATTGAAGATGCCAAAATTCTTGAACAACACGGATGCTTTGCCATTGTTTTGGAAAAGATTCCTGCAACTCTTGCTAAGATGGTTACCGAAAGCATCAACATCCCAACTATTGGAATCGGCGCTGGACATCATACAAGCGGTCAAGTGTTAGTTTTTCACGATATGATGGGATACTCTCAAGAATTCTCCCCACGATTTCTTCGCAGATACC
Organism: Bacteroidota bacterium; assembly: GCA_023413895.1. Lineage (GTDB taxonomy): Bacteria > Bacteroidota > Bacteroidia > Bacteroidales > WCHB1-69 > JAEZOU01. Next base: position 199,395 of record JAEZOU010000003.1, read on the forward strand.
ACAACATCGGAGAGGAAATTATTGGTGCTGTAGAACACTATATCCGCGATGTTAAAGAAGTAAAATTCCCCGATGACTCAGAACAATACTAATATAGTACCTCGAACGGAAATCGACATCAACGAAAGAGTTTTATTCGAAGATAATCACCTTATTGTTATCAATAAATTGGCAGGTGAGATTGTCCAAGGAGATAAAACTGGCGATTTGCCTTTAGTGGAAAAAGTGAAAAACTATCTTAAGGAGAAATACAATAAGCCAGGAAATGTTTTCTGCGGATTAGTACATCGAATTGACAGACCTGTAAGTGGTGCGGTAATCTTTGCTAAAACCTCAAAGGCACTTGCTCGAATGAATAAGATTGTCCAAGAACGGAATATTACCAAAATCTATTGGGCTCTCGTTGAGAATGCACCCGAACAACCAGAGGGACGACTTGTTCATTTTATGAAAAAAAATGAAGCTCTAAATAAATCTGTAGCCATCAACGAGAAAAGAAAAGAATACCAGCGCGCTGAATTGGAATACAAGGTATTAGGAAAATCACGGAACTATACACTTTTAGAAATCTCCTTGCTAACTGGAAGACATCACCAAATTCGAGCACAATTAGCCGCTATTGGAACTTCAATAAAAGGAGACTTAAAATATGGTGCTAAACGTAGTAACAAAGATGGATCCATTGCGCTACACGCTATCAAAATTCAATTTTATCATCCTGTAAACAAAGAGAATATAATTCTTAAAGCACCTATATTGAATCGTGAATTTCTTAAAATTATTTCGCAAATCAATATTTAGATTCAGAAAAAACAATCCTTAAGTTGTAGGGATTGTTTTTTTTTATATATTTGCCAAATTAATTGTTTAACCATCATAATTTAAAATAGCTATGAAAAAATTATTAGTGTTATTTATATGTTTCTTTTTATCAACTACTTTCGCACAAACCTTATTACTCGAATACAATGGTGAAAATGTAGCAGATGGTGATACTATTGTCGGAGTTACTACAAATATGAATGGAGAAACTCCCTTCTTTATTGACTTAACAAACAACACTGATAGTAGAGTACAACTTAAAGTTCGTAAAGAAACATTATCTTTAGTAACAGATGCATATTGTTCTTTTTGTTTAGGAGAATGCTATTCAGGTGATGAGAGTATTTTCTCATACGAAATGAATGCTGGAGAAAGCCTAACCCATGCAGAAGCAGGTGATTTAGCTTTCCACCTTAACTATAACCCAAACCGAAATGAAGGAACCTCATTATTCCATTTTACAATTTTTGATGAAACAAATCCTGATATCTCTACAAGTTTCTATTTCTCTGTTACTGCTTCTGCTAATGTTGGTATCCAAAATTACAATACAAATACACTCTCAGCATATCCAAATCCTGCAAAAAATTACGTTACTATCAACTATACAATCAGCAACTCTCCTGCAAAATTGGTAATAAGAAACCTTGTGGGTGCAATCGTTTTTACACAAAATATTAATCCTGCTGATTCTAAAGTAAAAATTTCTCTTTCCAACTTCAAAACAGGTGTGTATTTCTACTCCATTGAACAAAACAATAAAGCCTTACTTACCAAGAAGTTAATCGTGAAATAAAACCTATCGTGCCTACCAACGATTCAATATTTCGACTTCAGAAAATAGTTGATATTTCAGAAATTACTGAAAAAGCTACTCATACGGGAAATACAATTGCTTTCATAGCAGTTTGTATCTCCCTCTTTTTTTTAGCTATAATCGCCTCTGTATATCGAAAAAAAACAATTCTTCTTTTTCAATCCCTCTTTTCTGCTCGTATTTTTTCTCAACTACTTCGTGAAGGCAAAATTCTCAACGAAAGAATCTATCTATACAGCATACTTTTTATGCTCCCATTGCAGGCACTCTTCATCAGAACAATAACTACACTTTTATTCCCTAATATTCTCAATACACTTTCATACTCCAACATTATGGCTGCCGCTTTAGTTGCTGCTATTATCGACTACGTTGGTAAAAATAGTATTGTTACCCTAATATTAAAACTATACGAATATGATGAAGACCGACCTATATACGTTCTAAATAAACTCTTCTTTCATCTTTGCAATTGCGGTTTTCACTTGATAATTCTCCCGATTATCTTATTTTGTGAGTACACAAATATAGTATTTCTCTATATACCCATATTTCTAACAACATCTATATTCCTGATTATCAGAATTTTTTCTTTAAAAATGAGAAAAATCGGAGCATTACAATTTTTTCTTTACTTTTGCACGCTTGAAATTTTGCCCTATTTACTATTTTTAAAAATAGTATCTTTATGGGCAAAGTAATTATAAAATAAAATTGCGGCGATGAAAATTAAAAATATCCTATTATCTCAAGTTGCTCCTGCAGATATCGAAAAAACCCCATACGCTGAATTACGTAAAAAATACAGCATTAACTTGGATTTCTATAAATTCTTCAAGTTTGAAGGCATTCCAGCTGTTGAATTTAGACAGACCAAAATCAATATTCTGAATCATACTGCTGTCGTATTTTCTAGCACTACAGCCATCGACTACTTCTTTACTTTAGTAAAAGATTTACGCGTCGAAATGCCAGAAAATATGAAGTATTTCTGCGTTACAGATACCGCTGCTTACTACTTGCAAAAGTATATTCCCTATCGTAAAAGAAAGATTTTCTACGCAAAAAACAACCAAAACTCTGGACTTTTTGAACTTCTACTTAAAAACAGAGAACTAAAGTTCCTCCTTCCTTGTGGAAATGGAATGATGTCAACACAATATTCTGATTTCTTTGATAGCAACAATATTGAATATACTCAAGCTGTGATTTTTAATACTGTTGCTGCAAATATTAAAGAAGATATTGATATCTCCAAATATAATATGATTGTTTTTTTCAGCCCTTCTGGCGTACAAGCTTTCAAAACCAATTTCCCTGATTTTGAGCAAGGTGAGATGGCTTTTGCAGCAATGGGACCAGCAGCTGTTGAAGCAATAGAAGCAGAAGGTTGGACTCTTCACGTAGCTGCTCCTACCAAAGAAGCACCTTCTATTACAACTGCATTAGACATCTTCTTGAAAGACCATGCAACCAGAAGAAGATAATTTTATTGGAAATAGTTTCCCAAAAAAAGAGAAAATCTGTTCAAAGATTACATTCCAAACTTTGTTGAATGATAATCAATCTGTGTTTTGTTATCCCTTTAAATGCTACTACAAAACTTCAGAAATAAACTCCGAAAACATTTGTAATAGCTTTGCTGTAACCATTCCCAAACGTCTTTTCAAACATGCCGTGGACAGAAATCTTCTCAAAAGAAGAACGCGCGAAGCATATCGTTTGCAAAAAAAACGCCTTATCCCTATATCAAATGAAAAAAAACATACTTTTGCCCTACTTTTTGTTTATATCGCAAAAGAACGGATTAGTTATGCCACTATAGAAGAAAGTGTAAGCAAAATTATTGATATAGTGATTACTAAAGACAATGAACGATAACGAACATATTCGACTAATTTTAAAAACATTACCAGAAAAACCAGGCGTCTATCACTTTTTAGATAGTGATAACAAAATTATTTACATTGGCAAAGCAAAAATTCTAAAACGTAGAGTTAGCTCTTACTTTAACAAGCATCATACATCGCCCAAACTTAATGCCTTAGTAAGAAAAATTCAAGATATTAAGTTCACAATTGTGGATAACGAATGGGACGCTCTACTACTAGAAAATAGTATGATTAAAGAGCACAAGCCCTTTTACAACGTTTTGCTGAAAGATGACAAAAGCTACCCTTGGATTGCTATTACTCGGGAAGAATTTCCTAGAGTATTTTTTACGCGACAACCTGACAAAAATCTACATATACTCTTCGGGCCATACGCATCTGTACGTTATGTAAATATCCTCCTCAACCTCATCAATGACATATTCCCATTGCGTACGTGTTTCTCATTAGCTAAAAATGGACGACCATGCCTGCAATACCAAATAAAAAAATGTGCTGCACCTTGCGCTAATCTTATCAGTCAAGAAGATTATCAGAAAAATATTTCCATTATTATTGATATTATAAAAGGAAATAACTCATTGGCTATTAACACATTAAAAGACAAAATGCACAAATATGCAGAAGCTTGGGAATTTGAAAAAGCTCAAGAAATTAAGATGAAAATTGAAATTCTTGAACAACATCAAGCAAAATCTATAGTAGTAAATCCTATAGTTTCTAATTGCGATACTTTTTCCATAATTATAGAGGGACAAAGTGCGTTTGTTAACTTTTTTCGCATAAATGAGGGGGCTATCGTTCAGTCTTATACCTTCGAAATTTCCAACAACCTTGAACTGAGTCAAGAAGAGTTATTAATTCGAGGAATTGTAGAAGTTCAGCAAAAATTCGGTATGCTTTCACCACAAATAATTGTACCTTTTGTGCCACAAATCGAGGATAGCCATCTCCAATTTTACGTACCCATTAGAGGTGACAAAAAAAAGTTATTAGAACTATCAGAAAGAAACGCCAAAACCTATATGTTGGAGAAGAGAAAACGACAAGAACTAATTGATCCAGATAGGCATAAGCAACGGATTCTCATGCAACTGCAACAAGATTTAGGGATGAAAAATTTACCTCAACGAATTGAATGTTTTGACAATTCAAACACACAAGGCGAAGAACCTGTTGCAGGTATGGTTTGTTTTATAAACGGAAAACCAGCAAAAAAGGAATATCGGCATTTTCTCATAAAGACAGTTGTTGGGCCTGACGATTTTGCATCAATGAAAGAGGTTGTTTTTAGAAGATATAGTCGCATTTTAGAAGAAAATAAACCTTTACCTGACCTCATCATAATTGATGGGGGCAAAGGGCAACTACACGCCGCTTACGAAGTTCTTGAGCAGCTACAACTCAATAATCAAATTATGCTTATTGGTATTGCAGAAAGATTAGAAGATATTTATAAAGTTGGAGAAAAACTTCCACTTTTTATAGATAAAAAATCTGAAAGTCAGAAATTGCTACAACAGATTCGCGACGAGGTACATAGGTTTAGTATTACTCATCATAGGAATCGTCGTAGTAAGAAGAGTTTAGACTCAGAATTGGACCATATTTCTGGCATTGGGAAACAGACAAAAGAAAAGTTGCTTGTTCATTTTAAGAGCATTCATAAAATAGAACAAGCAACTATGGAGTCTCTTACTGAAGTAGTGGGCAAACAGAAAGCATCAATCCTATTTACTTACTTTCAGTCAAAGAAGAATTTACATTAAGCCATTCCTCCTTTATTAGGGTTTACCATTGGAAGAACATCAGGAGATACCTCACTAATTTTTCCTGCTTTCTCCTCAAATTTACGGATATTATCAGTTAGTGCATGTAAAAGTCTTTTAGCATTTTGAGGAGTAAGTATAATCCTTGAGCGTACATTTGCTTTAGGAACTCCAGGCATCATAGCAATAAAATCCAAGATAAATTCAGAATTTGAGTGAGTAATTACAGCGAGATTAGCATATGTTCCTTGGGCTACCTCTTCTGACACACTAATATCAATTTTTTGTTCTTCCATTTCTATTTAATTTTAAAATTATCTTTTTGAAGCTAAGAAAGCATCAAAATCTTCTTTAGAACCTACTTGAAGATCTTGATATTTAAGTAGACCTGTTCCTGCAGGAATTGGATGACCTACAATAACATTTTCCTTCATACCGATTAGTTCATCAGATTTAGCATTGATCGCAGCTTCTGTTAACACTTTGGTAGTTTCTTGGAAAGATGCTGCAGAAATAAAACTACGTGTTTGCAATGATGCACGAGTAATACCTTGTAGGATTGGCTTACCTGTTGCTGGTTTTGCATCACGAACCACCATAGGCTTAAGGTCTTTCCGTTTCAACATTGAGTTTTCGTCACGTAATTTCTTTGCATTAATAAGCAAACCTCTACTATAGTTTTCAGAGTCTCCAGCATCCTCAATATACTTCATTTCCCAAATCATATCATTTTCTTCTTGGAAATCAAGTTTATTGATCAACTCACCTTGTAGGAATTTTGTATCACCTGGGTCCTCAATTTCAACCTTGCGCATCATCTGACGAACGATCACCTCAAAGTGTTTATCATTAATTTTTACACCTTGCAATCGATAAACTTCTTGAATTTCGTTAACGATATACTCTTGCACCTTCATAGGGCCTTTAATATTTAAGATATCAGATGGAGTAAGTACACCTTCTGATAGTGGAGTACCCGCTTTTACGAAGTCATTTTCTTGCGCCAAAATCTGTTTTGATGTTGGGATAAGGTAAACCTTTTCCTCACCTGTTTTAGAGGTAATTTTAACTGAACGATTACCACGTTTCAATTTTTTCTCGAAAGAAACCACACCATCAATTTCAGATACGATAGCTGGATCTGAAGGGTTACGAGCTTCAAACAACTCGGTTACGCGAGGAAGACCTCCCGTGATATCGCCTGTCTTACCGAAAGATCTTGGGATTTTAACCAAAATTTCACCAGAATCTATCTTTTGATTTTCCTCTACTGAAAGACGAGCACCTACAGGAACGTCAAAACTCTTGATTAACTCTTCATTATCATCATAAATCAAGATACTTGGGTTCTTAGTTTTTAAACGGCTTTCAATAATCACCTTATCGTGAATATTGGTTTGTTCGTCAGTTTCTACTCTATACGTTACACCTTCAATAATATCTTGGAAGACAACGCGACCACGTACGTCAGACAAAATAACTGCATTAAATGGATCCCAATCCGCAATTAGTGCACCTTTTTCTATAGCATCACCATGTTTGAAATATAGATTTGCACCGTATGGAATATTAGAAGATGAAAGGGCAACTCCTGTTTGTACATCAATAATCTTCATTTCCGCAGAACGTCCGATTACTTTATAGTAAGTTTTTCCTTCATCATCTACTTTTTCCAAAAATCTTAATTCATCAATACTTAAGATACCATTGTATTTAGCAACGATTTTACTATTAGCAGCAACGTTACTTGCAACACCACCAACGTGGAATGTACGCAATGTCAACTGAGTACCTGGCTCACCAATAGATTGCGCTGCGATTACGCCGACAGCTTCACCAATTTGAACCATTTTTCCTGTTGCCAAATTACGTCCGTAACATTTTTGACAAACTCCTCGTTTGGCTTCACAAGTAGGTACCGAACGAATTTCCACTTCTTCAATAGGGGTTTGAGCAATTCTTGCGCAATATGTTTCGTTTAATTCTTCACCAGCTTTAACTATAAGTTCACCTGTTTGAGGATCGTAAACATCGTGTAATGTAACACGACCTAACAAACGATCTGCTAATGTTTCAACTACCTCTTCATTTTTCTTCAATGCACCGATTGTCATACCTCTCAATGTGCCACAATCCTCTTCGGTAATGATAACATCGTGAGATACGTCAACTAGACGACGGGTTAAGTATCCAGCATCAGCAGTTTTCAAAGCGGTATCCGCAAGACCCTTACGCGCACCGTGGGTAGAAATAAAGTACTCAAGTACTGACAAACCTTCCTTGAAGTTTGACAAAATTGGGTTCTCAATAATTTCTCCACCACTAGCACCTGCCTTTGTTGGTTTTGCCATCAAACCACGCATACCAGACAACTGACGGACCTGCTCTGCAGAACCACGCGCTCCAGAGTGTCGCATCATATGTACTGGATTGAAACCTTGTCTATCGTTTTCAATTTGTTCCATCAAAATACGACTCAATCTAGCATTCGTATGTGACCAAACATCAACGACTTGGTTATATCTTTCTGTGTTTGTAATCAAACCCATATTATAGTTCATCGTGATCTCATCCACTTGAGCATTTGATTCTGCAATCAAATCTGCTTTTTCTTTCGGAATAATCACATCACCTAAATTGAATGACAATCCACCTTCGAATGCCATACGGAAACCTAACCCCATAATATCATCTAGGAACTTCGCAGTTTTTGCATTTCCTGATTCATAAAGAACTTGTCCGATGATATCTCTCAACGTTTTCTTAGTCAAAAGTTCATTTACAAACCCATGTTCTTCTGGCACCACTTGATTAAAAATTACTCTACCTACTGTTGTATCAGTAAGTACCATTACGCCATCACCCTTCAAGTTAACTCTACATTTGATACACGCATTCAAATGTACCTTCTTTTCATTATAAGCAATGATAACCTCTTCCGCAGAATAAAATATTCTTCCTTCTCCCATTATAGGCTGTTCAGGAGTAGAACGTAACTCTTTTGTAATATAGTAAAGACCTAATACCATATCCTGAGAAGGAACCGTTACAGGAGCGCCATTAGCGGGATTCAAGATATTATGAGAAGCTAACATCAACATTTGAGCTTCCAAAATTGCTGCATTTCCAAGAGGAACGTGAACCGCCATTTGGTCACCATCAAAGTCCGCATTAAAAGCAGTACAACAAAGAGGGTGCAAACGTAAAGCTTTACCTTCTACCAATCTTGGTTGGAAAGCTTGGATACCCAATCTGTGCAACGTAGGGGCACGGTTCAACATTACTGGGTGGCCTTTCAAAATATTTTCAAGAATTTCCCATACAATTGGGTCTTTCCTATCAACAATCTTCTTGGCAGATTTTACTGTTTTCACAATTCCTCTTTCAAGAATCTTTCTGATTACAAATGGTTTGAACAATTCAGCTGCCATATCTTTAGGAAGACCACATTCATTCAAATGCAACTCTGGTCCTACCACAATTACAGAACGTCCTGAATAGTCAACACGCTTACCTAATAAGTTTTGACGGAAACGTCCTTGTTTTCCTTTTAAACTATCAGATAATGATTTCAAAGCACGATTAGACTCCGTTTTTACAGCACTTGACTTCTTTGAATTATCAAAAAGTGAATCAACAGCTTCTTGTAACATACGTTTTTCATTACGCATAATTACGTCAGGAGCCTTAATCTCAATTAATCGTTTCAAACGATTATTTCTGATAATCACTCTACGATAAAGATCATTTAAGTCTGAAGTTGCAAATCTACCACCATCCAAAGGCACCAAAGGTCTTAATTCTGGTGGAATAACTGGAATGACTTTCAGAATCATCCATTCCAATTTATTGAATTCAGTTCTGTCACCAGCTCTTTTTCTACTATCTCTAAAAGCTTCAAAAACGTGAAGTCTCTTCAGCAATTCTTGTTTTCTTTGTTGAGAGGTTTCGTGATTTGCTCTATCGCGCAACTCACCAGATTCTCTATCTAAATCGATTTGACATAATAGATCATACAAACCTTCAGCACCCATTTTAGCAATAAATTTGTTCGGGTCAGTGTCTTCTAATAATCTATTTTCTGCTGGCAATTGATCGATGATTTCAAAATATTCCTCCTCTGTAAGAAGGGTTTTCTTTTGAACGGTATCACTCTCTGCCATACCAGGCTGCACAACGATAAATTTTTCGTAATAAACAACCGAGTCAATCTGTTTGGTATTTAAACCTAAAAGAGCACCAATTTTGTTAGGAGAAGATTTAAAGAACCATATATGGGCAACAGGTACTACCAATTGGATATGGCCCATTCTCTCTCTTCTTACCTTTTTTTCAGTTATCTCAACACCACAACGATCGCATACAATTCCTTTATAGCGGATTCTCTTATATTTTCCACAATTACACTCCCAATCCTTCGTCGGTCCGAAAATCTTTTCGCAAAACAAACCATCTCTTTCAGGCTTGTAGGTACGATAGTTAATGGTCTCAGGTTTTAGAACTTCTCCATGTGATTGGTTAACAATTGTTTCTGGAGAAGCCAAACTGATGGTTATTCTTGAGAACTCTTTTCTTGTATTATTATCTTTTCTTAAAGCCATAATTTCTCTTTGAATTTAATAATTAATCGAACTGAACATCGAGAGCTAATCCGCGCAATTCATTCACCAATACGTTGAAAGATTCTGGTGTTCCTGGCACAGGCATATTATCACCTTTAACAATAGCTTCATAGGCTTTAGCTCTTCCTACTACGTCATCAGACTTAACCGTAAGAATCTCTTGCAATACATTAGATGCTCCGTATGCCTCAATAGCCCAAACCTCCATCTCTCCGAAACGTTGACCACCAAATTGTGCTTTACCTCCTAATGGTTGTTGCGTAATCAAAGAGTAAGGTCCGATAGAACGTGCGTGCATCTTATCATCAACCATGTGGTGCAACTTAATCATATAGATATAACCAACGGTAACTTTTTGATGGAATTTCTCGCCAGTTTCTCCATTATACAATTGTACACTTCCGTTTTCTGGTAAACCAGCTTTTTTCATAAATTCATTAATCTCATCGATAGATGCTCCATCAAAAATTGGAGTAGCAAATTTTATTCCCAACTCTTTTCCGGCCCATCCTAAAACAGTTTCATAAATCTGTCCTAAGTTCATACGAGAGGGCACACCCAACGGGTTCAAACAAATATCTACAGGGCGACCATCTTCCAAGAATGGCATATCTTCAGCACGAACGATCTTAGCTACGATACCTTTATTACCGTGACGACCTGCCATCTTATCTCCAACTCTCAATTTACGCTTAGAAGCAACGTAAACTTTTGCCATCTGAACTATACCATTTGGCAATTCGCTACCGATTGTTGCATCAAATTTTTCGCGGGTCATCTTCGCATTCAATTCTCTTTCCTTAACTAAATAGTTACGGATAATCTCTGCTACAAGCGTATTACGACGTCCATCATTTGTCCACTTTGACACAGTAACCGTACTATAGTCAATAGAATACAACAATTTTTGAGAGAATTTTGCACCTTTAGGAATTACAACTGCCTTAGTATTATCATAGATATTGTGAGCAATTTTTCCTTCTAATAAGTGATATAATTTTTGAACAATTTGATCTTTAAGGTCGGCCAATTTTTTATTATAAATTGCCTCTATTTCGCTAATTATATCTTTATCTTTAGAACGTGCTTTTCTATCTTTAACCAAACGTGACAAAGATTTAGAACCAATAACTACGCCACGCATTGATGGAGGTGCTTTTAATGAAGCATCTTTCACATCTCCAGCCTTATCACCGAAGATTGCACGAAGCAATTTTTCTTCAGGTGTTGGATAAGATTCTCCTTTAGGGGTAATTTTTCCAATGAGGATATCACCTTCTTTAACTTCTGCTCCAACTCTAATCAAACCATCTTCTCCCAAGTCTTTGGTAGCATCATTAGATACGTTTGGAATATCGTTGGTCAATACTTCTATACCGCGTTTTGTATCACGAACTTCTAATGTAAACTCTTCAATATGGATTGAGGTAAAAATATCCTCTTTTACCACTCTTTCAGAGATAACGATAGCATCCTCAAAGTTATAACCTTTCCAAGGCATAAAAGCTACCATCATATTTCTACCAAGCGCCAACTCTCCATTTTGAGTTGCATAACCCTCAGTAAGAACATCGCCTTTTACAACCTTTTGATTCTTAACAACAATAGGTTTGATGTTAATACAAGAGTTTTGATTCGTTCTTCTGAATTTTTGCAATTCATAAGTTTTTGTACTTGAATCAAAGCTTGTTAATTTTTCATTTTCAGTATATTCATAATTGATGACAATCTTTTCTGCATCAACATATTCTACGACACCTGTTCCTTCTGCTCTAATCAATGCACGAGAGTCGATAGCAACCTGTTTTTCCAGACCTGTTCCTACAATTGGAGCCTCAGGGCACAACAACGGAACCGCTTGACGCATCATGTTTGAACCCATCAAAGCACGGTTCGCATCATCATTTTCCAAGAAAGGAATCAAAGATGCAGCAATAGAAGCAATTTGATTTGGAGCGATATCAATCATATTCACTTGGTCTCTTCCTACGATTGGGAAGTCAGCCAACTGTCTTGCTTTCACTCTTTCTGTCAACAAGCCGTTTTCATCCATTTCGGTACGAGCTTGCGCAATAATCATATTTTCTTCCTCCTCTGCTGTCAAGTAAACAGGAGCTTCATTCATTTGTGCAACACCATCAACAACACGACGATAAGGAGTTTCAATAAATCCTAACTTGTTGATTTTTGCAAATACACATAAGGAAGAAATCAAACCGATGTTTGGACCTTCAGGAGTTTCGATAGTACATAAACGACCATAGTGAGTATAGTGAACGTCACGTACTTCAAAACCCGCACGATCACGTGAAAGACCTCCTGGACCCAATGCTGAGATTCTTCGCTTGTGAGTAATCTCTGACAAGGGGTTTGTTTGATCCATAAATTGTGACAACTGATTGGTTCCGAAGAATGAGTTAATTACAGAAGAAAGTGTCTTAGCATTAATCAAGTCAACAGGAGCAAACACTTCATTATCACGAACATTCATTTTTTCACGAATTGTTCTTGACATACGAGCTAAACCTACTCCAAATTGGTTTGCCAACTGCTCTCCAACTGTTCTAATTCTACGGTTACTCAAGTGATCAATATCATCAACTTCAGTTTTAGAGTTAATCAACTCTATTAAATATTTGATGATGGAAGTGATATCTTGTTTCGTAAGAATACGAGTATTGATATCAATATCAAGATTTAGTTTTTTGTTTATTCTATAACGACCTACTTCTCCCAAATCATAACGTTTATCGGAGAAGAAGAGCTTTTCAAGTGCAGAACGAGCAGCATCTTCATCAGGTGCAGCTGTATTTCGCAATTGAAGGTATATGTATTCTATAGCTTGTCTTTCTGAGTTAGCTGGGTCTTTCTGTAGAGTATTAAAAATTACAGAGTAATCCAATTGGTTTTCATCTTGATTATGGAAAAGAACAGTTTTTATATTTGCATCCATAATCAACTGAATATGTCTTTCTTCAAGAATGGTTTCACGTTCGATAATCATCTCCATTCTTTCGATATTGAAAACTTCGCCAGTTTCACCATCCACAAAATCTTCGTTGCGGACTTTCACAACTCTTGCGGCTAATTTTCTACCTACACATTTTTTTAAGTTTGCCTTTGTGGCTTTTACCTCTTCAGCAATATTAAAAATGTCTAAGATATCTTTATCTGTTTCATAACCGATTGCTCGTAACAGAGTGGTTACGGGTAATTTCTTTTTTCTATCGATATAAGCGTACATTACGTTGTTAATATCGGTAGTAAATTCCATCCAAGAACCTTTAAAAGGAATAATTCTTGCGGAATAAAGTTGGGAACCGTTATTATGGAAAGATGACCCAAAGAACACGCCTGGAGATCTGTGTAATTGTGAAACCACAACACGCTCAGCGCCGTTAATAATGAAGGTTGCGCGAGGCGTCATATAAGGAATCATTCCCAAATAAACATCTTGTATAACGGTTTCAAAGTCCTCATGCTCTGTATCGCTGCACGATAATTTCATCTTAGCTCTCAAGGGAACGCTGTAGGTCAAACCACGTTCTAAACATTCTGCCATTGAGTAGCGAGGTGCATCGATGTAGTAGTCTAAAAACTCCAATGCAAAACTATTTCTCGCATCATTAATCGGGAAATTATCGCTAAAAACTTTGTAGAGGCCTTCTTGGTTTCTGCGTTCCGTGTCTGTATCTACTTGGAAAAATTCACGAAACGACTTTAATTGTATGTCCAAAAAATCAGGGTATTCAACCTGCTTTGTGGATGCAAAACTAAATCTTTGATTATCTGTTGCCAACGTTGTTGATTTTTTAGGTTTGTATTTGCTGAAATTTCGGCAGTGATATTAGGTTGTAATATATACAACAATAAGTACATTACTTCCGCCATTGGCGGAAGTATGTACTTTTAAATGGGGCTAGTAGAAAATTTATTTTACTTCTACTTCAGCACCAGCTTCTTCTAATTGTTTTTTCAAACCTTCAGCTTCGTCTTTTGAAACGCCTTCTTTTACAGTTTTAGGTGCGCCATCAACTAATTCTTTAGCTTCTTTAAGACCTAAGCTTGTTAATTCTTTAACCAATTTAACAACAGCCAATTTGTTTGGACCTGCTGATTTCAAGATAACGTCGAATTCAGTTTTTTCTTCTGCTGCTTCTGCTGCACCACCTGCTACAGGACCTGCTGCTACTGCAACTGCTGCTGCTGCTGGTTCAATACCGTATTCGTCTTTCAAAATTTGTGCTAATTCGTTAACTTCTTTAACGGTTAAATTAACTAATTGTTCTGCAAATGCTTTCAAATCTGCCATAATTCTTATGTTTTAAATTGTTTTTTTTACTAATTTTGTTTGTTTATTATTTTTTTTCGGATAATGTTTTCACAATTCCTGCTAACTTGCCACCGCCAGATTGTAATGCGGATACCACATTTTTAGCTGGTGATTGCAACAAGCCAACAAGTTCTCCGATAAGTTCTTCTCTGGACTTGATTGTGCAGAGAAAATCTAACTGATTGTCACCAAAATACGTTGTGTTTTCGATGAATGCAGCCTTAATAAGAGGTTTCTTGCTTTTTGCACGAAAATCCTTGATTAATTTTGCAGGTGCATTACCTGTTTCTGACAACATAATAGATGTTTCACCTTTTAGTGCTGGGTAGATTTCTGAATAATCAACAGAAGATTGTTCCATTGCACGTTTAAGCAAAGTGTTTTTTACCACCTTAAGCTTGATATTTCTTTTGAAACAGAGTCTTCTTAATTGATTTACGTTCTCTACTGTGAAACCTGAAATATCGGTTACATACACGTGAGGATAATCAGCTAAATCTTGTGCTATTGCGTCTATAATCAGACCTTTTTCTTGTTGTTTCATCGTCTTATTTAGCTTTTAAGGTTAATTTGCAACTGATTTCACATCAACTTGTACACCAGGACTCATTGTGCTTGAAAGGAAGATACTCTTAACGTATGTTCCTTTGGCTGCTGTTGGTTTCAATTTGATAATGGTTGACATCATCTCTTTGACATTCTCAACGAGCTTTTCAGATGCAAAGTTTGCCTTACCAATTCCCGCGTGAATAATACCATACTTATCAACTTTAAAGTCGATTTTACCTGCTTTCACGTCTGCCACGGCTTTTCCAATTTCCATTGTTACAGTTCCCGCTTTAGGATTTGGCATTAAGCCACGAGGACCTAAAATTTTTCCTAATGCTCCAATCTTAGGCATTACACTTGGCATTGTGATGATTACATCAACATCTGTCCATCCCTTCTTAATCTTCTCAACGTATTCGTCTAATCCTACATGATCTGCACCGGCAGCTCTTGCTTCTTCTTCTTTATCAGGAGTACAAAGAACCAAAACTCTTACTACTTTTCCTGTGCCATGAGGTAAAGTTACAATACCTCTTACCATTTGATTCGCTTTTCTTGGGTCAACGCCTAATCTAACGTCGATGTCAAAAGATGCATCAAATTTTGTATAAGTGATACTTTTTACAATATCAACCGCTTCGGCTACGGAATAAATTTTGTTCTTATCAAATTTTGCAAAAGCCTCTTTGCGTTTTTTTGATATTTTTGCCATGTTGATTTGTTATTACTTGATTATTAATTCTTTTCAAAAGGATTAGTGCCTCCCTTAACGGTGATACCCATACTACGGGCTGTTCCTGCTACCATGCTCATTGCTGGTTCTACCTCGAAACAATTCAAGTCTGCCATCTTACCTTCTGCAATTTGACGCACTTGATCCCAAGTAATTGTAGCTACCTTATTACGGTTAGGCTCTTTAGACCCTTTTTGAACTTTGGTTGCTTCCATTAATTGTACTGCAACCGGAGGAGTCTTGATGATAAAGTCAAATGACTTATCTTTGTAAACAGTAATGATTACAGGAATCACTTTTCCTGCCATCTCTTGCGTACGAGCATTAAACTGTTTACAAAATTCCATGATATTCACACCTTTGGAACCTAATGCTGGTCCTACAGGGGGAGACGGATTGGCGGCACCTCCTTTAATTTGTAACTTAATTAATCCAGCTACTTCTTTTGCCATTGTTTTTTTGTTTTACAGTTTGTTTTTTGTAACTAATTGCGTCAGTACTATTTCGCCTTCTCAACTTGATAGAAATTCAACTCCAATGGAGTCTTACGACCGAAAATTTTCACCATAACTTTCAGTTTCTTCTTCTCAACATTTATCTCATCGATAATTCCGTTGAAAGAGTTGAAAGGTCCATCAATTACCTTAATCTCTTCGCCTACAATATAAGGAGAAGCAAATGATTCATCTTGTTCTAATAATTCATCCACTTTTCCTAACATACGGGTAACTTCCGCTACACGCAAAGGTACTGGAGGATCTGTTTTTCGCTTACATCCTACAAAACCCAAAACGCCAGGAATGTTTAACAAGGTGTGCATAACCTCTCCCGTCATTACCGCTTCTACAAACAAGTAACCTGGAAAAAAATTACGCTCTTTGCTAACTTTTTTACCATTGCGAATCTGGAAAATCTTTTCAGTAGGGACTAACACCTGCGTTACCAACCCCTTTACAGAAGACACACTTATCTCACTCTCAATATTCTGCTTAGTCTTCTTTTCTGTGCCGGCAACCGCACGTATTACATACCACTTCTTTTCAATCTCTGCCATAATTAATTCACTTGATGGAATAATACCAACTAAATAATTGAAATTTTAAACAGTTAGAATAATAAGGACATCCCTGCATTGAAGATAGCATCCATCAAAAACACAATAAGTGCAATTATTAGGGAAGCAATAGATACTACTACAACACTGTTCTGTAAATCTTTTGCTGACGGCCAGGTAACTTTGTGTACCAATTCGTCATAAGTGGTCTTAAAATAATTAACTATTTTCATTTCTAATTATATCTTTATTTCTATTTTATCTTTTCAATTGGAAGTTTTTCTTGTCAGTTTTTCCAAAAAAATTCCCATTCCTTTAAAAACCTCTCATCAACCTCAAGCCTATAAATTACTGATTATCAATAATTAAAAACATAATCCTCCGCACAAAAGCACTGCTTCACATAATAATTTTTAAAGGTCGGCAAATATACAAATATTTTTTATACAAAATCATTGTTGATAACTTTTTTCTCTTTTTTCTGAAAAAAGATTATCCGCACATATATATGAGATTTGTTTGCCCTCAGCTAACCACATTTTTTCATAAAAGGTCTGAATCTCAGTTAATATTTTTACCATACCATCTGCATATACATCTTCTATATTCTCAACCAAATTCCACCCTTGAGCATCTATAGTTTCTAAATAGTACTCATAAAGTTCACGACTATCAGTTTTCAAATGCAACAATCCATTTTTCTGAATAACTTGGCGATATTTGGAAACAAAGTTTGGAGATACCAAACGCCTACGTTCTTTCTTAGGCTGAGGATCAGGAAAGGTTACCCATATTTCGCTTACCTCTCCTTCAGCAAAGTAATGTGCAATATCATCAATTTTAGTACGTATAAACGCAACATTCGGAATCTGCTGCTCAAATGCATCTTTACACCCTCTCCACAAACGAGCACCTTTTCGATCAATACCGATAAAGTTTTTTTCAGGAAATCGCTCTGCCAAACCTAGGGTGTATTCTCCTTTTCCACATCCTAATTCCAAAACAATCGGATTGTTGTTATGAAAATATTCTTCGTGCCACTTCCCTTTCATCGGAAAACCAACTCCTCGAATGTCGTAATCAGTATGCTGAAAAAGATTGGTAAAGTGTTTGTTCTCTTCAAAACGTGCTAATTTATTTTTTCCCATATCTATTAGTTTGTTCTATTTCAATAAGTTTATAATATTTTCCTTGTAATTCCATTAACTCACTATGTGTGCCACTCTCAACAATATGACCACCTTCAATGTAAAATATTCTATCCGCATTTACCACTGTTGAAAGTCGATGCGCAATCATCAAGATTGTTTGATTGTGTCTGGCTTCTGTAATAGCTTCCTGCATAATTTTTTCCGATTCGGAATCCAATGCACTAGTTGCCTCGTCTAAAATTAAAATAGGTGCATTATGAAGAAAAGCTCTTGCCAAACTTAGTCGTTGACGCTGCCCTCCTGAAAGTGTCACTCCCCTATCGCCAATTTGCGTATTAAAACCTCTAGGTAATTGTTGAATAAAGGCAAGGGCACCAGCCATACTAGCGGCTTGTTCAACTTGCTCATGTGTAATGTCCTGCATTCCGTACGCTATATTATTAAAGATAGTATCATTAAACAATACTATATCTTGCGTTACCATAGCAAATTGAGAACGCAGGCTCTTTAGTTCGCAGTCCCTCAAATCTTCTCCATCGAAAAGAATTCTTCCCCGTGTCGCATCATAAAAGCGAGGCAATAAATCTACGATTGTGCTTTTTCCAGAGCCAGAAGGCCCAACTAATGCACACACCTCACCCTTCTTAATCTCAATATTAATATTTTCCAACACCAACATCTCATGATAAGCAAATGAGAGATTTTCAAATCTTATCGATTCCTGAAATCCTTTCAATACAATGGGATTTTCTATTTCAGCTATCTTTTCAGGAGATTCCAAAACATCATAAATTCTATCCAAAGCAGCAACACCTCTCTTAAAGTTTGAAAATGCTGTAGCAATATTCTTAGCAGGATTAATAATCTGTGTAAAAATGGCAATGTAAACAATAAACATCGCAGGAGATAGTACACTATTCCCTGCCAATACCTGCATTCCACCATAAACAAGAATTGTCATAACTACTGCAATTCCTAACACCTCACTCAAAGGTGATGCCAAATCTACTCTGCGATAAATATATTTTTGAACGCTACTAAATCTATCATTATACTTGGCAAATTGTTCTTCTACATGTACCTGTGAATTAAACCCTTTTACAGCACGAAGTCCTGCAATTGTCTCCTCAACATGAGAGAAAATATCACCTAAACGCTGCTTCTGCTCAACCGATTTACGACGAAGTTTTCTCGAAAAAAAAGAGATTACAAAAGCAGAAATAGGTAAAAGTACGAGCACAAAAAGTGTTAACTTTGTACTTAAGGCAAAAAGAATCAAAAGATAAATCAAAACCGACAATGGTTCGGTTAAAAGTTGCTGAATCGATTTTAATACGGTAAATTCTAATTCTTGCGTATCATTTACAGCTCGAGATACTATATCTCCACGTCGCAAATCTGTAAAATAACCGATAGGTAAAACCAAAATTTTAGCATAAATCTGACTTCTATAACGTCGAATAATATCACTTTTTAAAGGTGATATTAAAAGAGCAGAAAAAAAGAGAAAAAGATTTTTCAATAAAAAGAAAAGAACAATACAAAGTACAATTACCCATAAAGAAACTGTGACATGTGAAATAGGGATATAATGAGAAATAGAATCAATAAAAAAACTCCCCAAAAGGTTGTTCGACTCAAGAGTCCCTTTAAATAGAAGATTAATAAAGGGTTCAATCATAAAAAAAGAGAGAATAGCAAAGAATACTGAGAACAGATTGACCAAAAGCACCATAGCCAAACGGCTACTATATCCTCTTAGTAATGAAAAGAATTTCGATTGAACACTCATAGTAATATAATTATATAAAAAAGGAGTTACACTCAGTGAGCGTAACTCCTTGATATTTACCTAATAAAGATTATTTATTTTGAATAATTACTTTCTTAGTAAATGTAGCATCGTTAGAAACTGCATTGATAAAGTAAACGCCAGGAGCAACTCTATCAAGTGCATATCTATAGATAAACTCTTCATCTAAAATGTTAACTTCAAATTGATCAACTAACTTACCATTCATATTAAGAACGCGTACGATTGTTTTACCACTAACATTCTTGAAAGCAACATTTACATAATCAGATGTAGTTGGGTTAGGATAAATAGTCATATCTTTTTCAATAACAGACAACTCTTCTGTATTATGAGTAAATGACTCACCAGTATTATGAGAATTATTAGTAACATTATCAGATGGAGTAGAATTAACTACAATACTCATAGTATTTACTGCTAGTGTATCAATATCAAATGGATTGATATAGAATTGGTGACCACCAACTTCAACGCCATCTTGATAACCTGGAACTGCATCACCATATGGAGTAGTAGTACCTGGATGGTAGTGTGTTACAAGTTGGAAATCAATATCATATTCTCCTGAAGTAATGAAACCACTAATATCAACAGAAATTTCACGGTTTTCAATATATCCATATCTGAAATAATCAAAGTTGTGAGTTGCACCAGCATAACTTGCTGCAATATATGGATAATGGAATACACCTTCATTATGAGTATAAGTAAAGTAGTCTAAACCGAATCTCTTAGTTTTGAAGGTTACATAGAATGGATCAGGAATATTAGGATCATCCAAGTAGTTAGTTAATGGGTTAGTATTATCAAGTACAACACCATCTTTGCTGAATTGATAATCAATAGATACACGCAAATCTGCACTTGGAGGACAAGCTGGGTCAGCTGGAACCACATGTAAGTAGAACTTAATAGGAGCGTCTAAACTTGTTTCTACATCATTATCTTCAACTGCAGTAGCAAAAGTTTCTCCTTGCTCGATGAGCAATTTTGGATAAGAACCCACTTTAACAACAGTACCTTCCTCTACTACAAGTTCACAATTATCTCCATAAGTGAAAGTAGCAGCTACATTAACAACAGAACCTTCAGCAACGTTAGTCGTAGTAACTATACCTGTATCAGAAATTGCTTGAAGCTCTTCTTCAATAGCACCAGTAACATCAAAATTCCATGTACCATCCATATTTGCATAGTAAGAGATTGGTAAAGTTGCTCCATCACAAATACTTTGTGGAAGTTCAATTGAAGCCACAGGAATTTCATAATTAGCAACAGTAAATGAAGCAGTACCAACACAACCTAAAGTAGTTGTAGCAGTAACAGTATAAGTACCTGCTGGAACTGTGATTGATGATGTTGTTTCTTCGGTATTCCACAAGTAAGTCACTTCAGAATAATTTTCAACACCAGCTGTCAAAATAGTAGTTGACTCGCTACAAATCATTTCGTGACCATTAATAGCAACATTAGGCAATGCAAATACAATAACTTTTTGTTCAGCAGTAGCAGTATTACCATAGTTATCAACAACTGTCCAAGTATAGGTAATCGTATCATTTACAAATTCACTATTATTAGTAGCAGCTGATTGTTCATAAGATAGATGACTTGCTAAAAACTCTGCATCTACACAATTATCTGAAATTTGACCTAAAACATAAACTGCGTTAGG